>JADMLA020000024.1 GCA_015482705.2 Prosthecochloris sp.
CTGCGATAGAGGCAGTGGCGATTAGGGAAGTGATAAAAGTGCGTTTCATGATGACTCTCCGGCTAAGATTCGTTGACGTTTCTACAGGAGAAGAGACAATAGCCGGGCCAAAGTCATCAGAAAGAGGTTAAGAGAAGAAAAAATATAGAGTTAGAGGGCGTGCTACCGAGGCAACAAAAAGGCGCGCAAGTGTGTAAAAGAGGGCGTAGTGAGCGCAAAAGAAACAGTTGTGTCAGGCGGAAAAACAGCAGAAAGGAACGAAGGAAAAGCCGGGCGGGGTATTTCGGTTTTGCCGGTCGTATAGGTAAATTGTCGTTGGCTCTGAGTGGAACCCAATCATCATTAAATTCGTAACGGTATGGTAAATTCTGATCCGAACTGTCTTTTCTGTAAAATCGTGAGCGGTGATATTCCCGCCGATATTGTCTATCGCAATGAGCATGTCCTGGCGTTCAGGGATATCAACCCCGCAGCCCCGCAGCATCTTTTGATCATTCCGGTAAAACATATCGCATCCCTGAACGACCTCGTCGGGGAAGAGGATACCATCATTGCCGGGCAGATCATGCAGGCTGCGAAGGTTGTTGCGAAAAAGGCTGGAATTGGGGATTCAGGTTATCGGCTCGTGTTCAATACCGGACCGGATTCTCTCCAGAGTGTTTTTCATATTCACGGTCATCTTATCGGTGGCGAGAGGATGGGTTGGCCGCCATTTCCGGGAACTTCGGTTGAGCATGGATGATTGCTGATTGAGCAGTGTGCGTTACATGCAGGTAAAAAAGTTTTTGCCCGTATGGCGAGGTGGTGATGAAGCTTTACGGAGTGAGCCATTAACCAGGAGAGTGACCTATGAATACACGCAATGATGCATTTGGGGTTCTCAGAAAGCTGAAGCTTTCCGATGGAGAGGTGAGTTATTACTCGCTCGAGGCAATCGAGTCGAAAGGTCTCGGTGCTGTTTCAAGCCTGCCTAAAACCGTCAAGGTGCTGCTTGAAGCTGTTTTGCGTAACGTAGACGGGTATTCGGTTCGAGAGGACGACGTTGCCGCCCTTGCAGGATGGAATGCTCTCGCCCCGGCGGTTTCGGAATTTCCGTTCAAACCTGCCAGGGTTGTTCTTCAGGACTTTACCGGTGTTCCTTCCGTTGTCGACCTCGCTGCCCTCAGAGAGGCCTGCCGGAGGTTTGGAAAGGATCCGGAAAGCATCAATCCTCTCGTTCCCTGTGATCTGGTCATCGATCATTCGGTCCAGGTCGATTATTATGGATGTTTGGATGCTCTGGAAAAAAATCTCGACAAGGAATTCGAGAGAAATTTCGAGAGATACGCGTTTCTGAAATGGGGGCAACAGGCGTTTGATGATTTCCGTGTCGTTCCTCCCGGAACGGGAATTGTTCACCAGGTTAACCTCGAGCATTTTGCAACTGTAGTCCGACGGAGTGAAGGTATGGCTTTTCCGGATTCACTTGTCGGTACAGACAGTCATACAACCATGATTAACGGTCTTGGGGTGCTCGGATGGGGGGTGGGAGGAATTGAAGCTGAAGCGGTGATGCTCGGTCAGCCGATTTACATGCTCCTGCCGAAAGTGGTTGGTTTCAAGCTTACCGGTGAACTTGGTGATAGGGTCAATGCTACCGATCTTGTGCTTACGGTGACCGAAATTCTTCGTAACGAAGGTGTTGTGGGTTGTTTCGTCGAATTTTTCGGTTCAGGCATGAAGAGTCTTTCTCTGCCAGACAGGGCGACTGTTGCGAATATGGCGCCGGAATACGGAGCGACGGCAGGTTTCTTTCCTGTCGATGGGGAGACGCTTGATTATCTCGCTATGACAAACAGGCAGGAACATGTCGAGGTGGTCGAGCGTTACAGCAAGGACCAGGGATTATGGCATGATGATGGTCTCGAGATAAGGTTCAGCAAAGTTCTGGAGCTTGACCTCGGAAATGTTCGTTCCTCACTTGCAGGTCCGAAAAGACCCCAGGATAGAATTGATTTCAGGGCGGTGCAGCCTCAGTGGAAAAGGGATGTGTATACTGTTTATGGAAAACAGGCTGCCAATGGGGTCAGCAATATGTCTTCAGAAGGAGGGATAGCAGATCAGGAAAGTGTTGATCCCGGCAGAAACGGCATCGAGGTCACGATGGATGGAGAGGTTTTCAACCTTCAACATGGAGATGTTGTCATTGCTGCCATAACATCCTGTACCAATACCAGCAATCCTGCAGTGTTGATTGCTGCGGCTTTACTTGCGAGAGCAGCCCGGGCAAGAGGGTTGACGGTAAAGCCCTGGGTGAAAACTTCGTTTGCACCAGGTTCCAGAGTTGTCATCGACTACCTTCAGGCTGAGGGGTTCATGGAAGACCTCGAAGCTCTCGGTTTTGCCACTGTCGGTTTTGGTTGTACAACCTGTATAGGCAACTCCGGACCGTTACCGGAAGCGGTTGCAGTGGCTGTCCGCAAAGGCGATCTCGTTGTCGCGGGAGTACTGTCCGGAAACCGTAACTTCGAAGGCAGGATCAATCCTCTTGTGAGGGCGAACTACCTTGCCAGTCCTTTGCTGGTTGTGGCCTATGCGCTTGCCGGTACGGTGAACTTCGATTTTGAAAGTACACCGATCGGCACGGACTACAAGGGGGTTGACGTCTACCTCCATGACCTCTGGCCCGATGATAACGACGTTGAAAAACTGGTTGACGTCATTATCCGGCCTGAATATTTCAAGGAGCGCTACGCCGAAGTGCATTTTGGCCCGGAACAATGGCGCTCGATTCGAGCGGCGGAGCAGGAACTGTATCAATGGGATCCAGCCTCGGAATATATAAAAGAGCCTCCCTTCTTCCGGGGAATAGGAATTCAACCGGATCGTTTGCAGCCGATTGAAGGAGCGCGTTGTCTCGCGCTGTTCGGAGACAGTATCACGACGGATCACATCAGCCCTGCAGGTGCGATTCAGCCTGATCAACCGGCCGGGAAGTATTTGCTGAAGAACGGCGTGGATGTGAAGGACTTCAACAGTTTTGGCTCGAGAAGGGGGAATCATGAGGTTATGATGCGGGGAACGTTCGACAACATCCGAGTAAGGAACAAACTGGCTCCAGAAACCGAGGGCGGTTTCACCACCTGTTTTGCCTCATCGGATGCAGAGCCGCAAATCATGACGATTTTCGATGCATCCCTGAAGTATAGGGAGGAAGGGGTCCCTCTTGTTGTCATTGCCGGAAAGGACTATGGTATGGGCAGCAGTCGCGACTGGGCGGCAAAAGGGACATGGATGCTCGGGGTACGGGCGGTCATTGCAAAAAGCTTTGAGCGTATACACCGTTCCAACCTTGTCGGCATGGGTGTGCTGCCGTTGCAGTTCCTGCCCGGCCAATCTCCCGCTGCGCTTGGTATTTCAGGCAAAGAGGTTTTTGATATTGTTCTTGATGAGACGCTTGAACCGGGTTCGGCTGTTTCCGTGACCGCAAGGGAGCTCCGGAGTGGTCGGGAAACAAATTTCAGTGTGCTATGCAGAATCGATTCCTCCGTCGAGATCGACTATTACCGTAACGGAGGGATTCTACATACGGTTTTGAGGAAAATCGCTGGCAAGTGAACCTCGACCGGCAGCTCTTTGTTATTCCTATGAACGGCTCTTTTTTCACAAAGAATTATTCTTATATTTGGTTTCCTATTGATATTTGATCTAAATAAGTGCTCTTGGCTTTATCGGGAGAAATATTTGAAACATGCTGTTATCTGATCTGAAAGTTGGAGATAAAGCGGAAGTAACGGGACTGCTGGCAGAAAGCGGTATCAGGAGAAGAATTCTTGATATGGGGCTTGTAAAAGGCGTTCGTTTTAAAGTGTTACGCGTTGCCCCGCTCGGGGATCCGATTGAAATTGTTTTCAAGGGGGTTTACCTCACACTGAGAAAAAATGAAGCTGCCGGGGTACAGGTTGAAAAGACTGGAGAAGTGGGCGACGGAAGGCCTATGGGGAACCAGAGAAGCCGGTGGAGGTTCGGGAGTTAATCCATGAGAGATCTGAAGGAAGTAAAAGTTGCTCTTGCGGGTAATCCCAACTCGGGTAAATCCTCTCTTTTCAATGCACTGACCGGTTCTCACCAGAAAGTTGGAAACTTTTCCGGTGTGACTATAGAAAAATATGAAGGTTATGTCGATTACAGGGGGTACAGGATACGGGTCGTCGATCTTCCCGGAACCTATTCACTGACGGCGTATTCTCCGGAAGAGCTGGTTACAAGAAACTACCTTATTGAAGACGTTCCGGATATCGTCATCGATGTTGTCGAAGGACCGAATCTCGAGAGAAATCTACTGCTCACCACTCAGCTTATGGAAATGGAGGTTGAGCTTCTGGTTGCACTCAACATGTTCGATGAGGTGGAGGCTCAGGGAATCGATATCGATGTCAAACAATTGCAGCGACTTCTGGGTTGCCATATCGTACCGACTTCTGCGAAGAAAAAACAAGGTCTGGGTTCTTTGCTCGATCATGTTATCCGGATTTACGAAGGAAATATCGAAATAAAGAAAAACAAGCTTGCCTTCAGACCTGAAGTCGATAGCGCTACAGATGAAATAACACAACTGCTCGCTCATGAACCTGAGCTCGGTAAATATAACCTTCGATGGCTTGCAATCAAGCTGCTGGAGAACGATAAAGAGGTATACAATCTGGTTAGACAGTATCCTGTCTGGGTGAAAATCGAACTGGCACTTCAGCATGTTATACAGGAAACCGAGGCGGTTTACAAGTCGGATCCGGAAATCAGTATTACCGAGGACCGTTATGCGTTCATACGTGGTGCCATGCAGGAATGCGTGAAGCAGCGCCGTGAAAAAAAGCAGTCGCTTACGGACTATATCGATCTTGTTGTTCTGAATCGGGTACTTGGGCTCCCGATTTTCCTGTTTGTGGTATGGGTGATCTTCCACATGACATTCACTCTCGGAACACCGATAATGGATTGGCTGGACGCCCTGTTCGGCATGGTTGCCGAAAGTGTTTCTCCTTTGCTGCCGAATGATACGCTGAGGTCCGTACTCGTTGACGGAGTGATTGCCGGGGTGGGTGGCGTGCTGATCTTTCTGCCGAACATTATCCTTCTTTTTATCGGCCTTTCGTTTCTCGAGGCATCAGGGTATATGGCCCGCGCAGCCTTTGTCGTCGATAAGGTCATGCACCGTTTCGGGTTACACGGGAAGTCCTTTATACCGATGATTACCGGGTTCGGCTGTTCGATTCCGGCAATCATGGCTACACGGACGTTGAAAAGCCGCTCCGACCGGCTGGCGACAATCATGATTATTCCTTTCATGAGCTGTGGTGCGAAACTTCCGGTCTACGTGCTCTTGGCCGGTGCATTTTTTCGACCGGCGGTTGCGGCAAATGTGATGTTCGGTATTTACATGCTCGGCATCATTGTCGGTTTGTTTTCGGCTCTCATCATGAAAAAGACCATTCTGAAAAGCGAATCGGAACCTTTTGTCATGGAGCTGCCCCCTTATCGCTGGCCGAGTCTGCGATCCGTTCTGGTACAAGCGAAGACCAAGGCCATGATGTATCTCAAAAAAGCCGGAACGATTATCCTCTTGGCTGTGCTTCTTATCTGGACATTCAGCAACTACCCGAAAAATCCCGAACTCGATGCCGGGCTCGAGCGTCAGATTGCGACAATAGAGCAGACAATCATCGATGAAGAGCAGAAAGAGCGAGCGATCATAGAGGCTGAAAACAAAGTCAACGCCAGTCAGCTTGAATATTCAATAGCAGGCAGGGCGGGAAAACTTCTTGAGCCGGTCATACGTCCCCTTGGTTTTGATTGGAGGATCGGGGTGGCTTTGGTGACAGGGCTTGCTGCAAAAGAGGTTGTGGTATCGACGATGGGAACGATCTACTCTCTCGGCGAGTCTGACGAGACATCGCCGGAACTGAAAACCATTCTCAAGAACGATCCCGGTTTCGATGAAGCGACAGCATTGAGTCTTATGGTGTTTGTACTGTTGTACATCCCCTGTGTTGCTGCTGTCAGTGTCATGAAAAAAGAGATCGGTGAGTGGAAAGCGGTTGCCATCTATGGCGCTTACGCGTTGACGGTGGCATGGATCTTTTCATTCATTACCTATCGTCTGGCTAACCTCCTGCTGTAGGAGCACCTCTATTGAATATACGGTTGCGTAAACTGACTCTTCGTTAGGCGGTGCTCGAAATCCTCATGTATTGGTATACGCTCCGATTTCTGCGCTCCGTTCGCCTCGTACTCATCTTGCTCACTGACAACATGAATAGAGGCACCATGAGGATTTTATGGGTAGAATACCATCAAATGTTTGGTGGCGGAACAGGAACGGGGTAAGGATATTTTTTTCTGTTGCGGCGGTATTCCGGACTACTGTCTTTCTACTGCCGGTTTCTCCTTTTCCTCTCCGTCGTCGATTTCGACAAGGCCGTTTTCCTCCGCGCGGGTGATGATGTCATCGATACTCATACGCATGTCCACCGGTGAACCGTCGACCATACGCAGGGTAACGAGAGGATGCTTTGCCTGATGCTCTTCCATTGCTTCCTGCCAGTGTTGCTGAATCGAGGGATCAAGTTGGCCCCATGCCTGTCTTCCTCTGCATTTGGGAAACTTTGAGCATCCAAGCCACAGTCCTCTCTTACCGGTTCTCAGGTAAAGCGGTGCCCCGCATTTCGGGCAGTCGAGGTTGGTTTCAAGAGGAGGTGTCTTTGGCGGTTCGATTTTTCTTTGTTTGTCGAGCTTCAGTATGGTGTTGCATTTCGGATAATTTGTACAAGCAAGAAACGGTCCGAACCTTCCGTTTCGCAATACCATTCTACCGTTTCCGCAGCCGGGGCATCGTATGCCTGTTTCCGTTGGGCGAACTTTTGCAGAAGCTATCGATTTAATGTTTCTGCATGACGGGTAATTGGAGCATCCAAGAAATTTTCCGCTGGCAGTCCATTTTATCACCATCTTTCCTTTTCCGCATTTGTCGCAGGTTTCTGCATCGTGGTTCTGCGGAAGTAGAGGATCGTTTTTTCTGACGCTGAGTGCGGTTTCAAGAGGCCTGTAGAAGCTGTCGAGGACTTCTTCATAGTCATCTTCTCCTGTGGCGACCTTGTCAAGCTCATTTTCCATATGGGCTGTAAACTTGACATTGAATATATCCGGGAAGTTAGCGACCAGAATGACCGAAACATCCCTACCGAGTTCAGTCGGGATGATTTTTTTCTTCTGCAGCTCGACATAGCGTCGATCCTGGAGTGTCGAGAAAATACCGGCATAGGTAGAAGGGCGCCCAATGCCGTAGTTGTCAAGTTCCTTGACGAGGCTCGCCTCGGTATATCGGGCAGGAGGCCGGGTGAAACTCTGTTTTTTCTCCAGATCATCCAGATTCAGCGTTTCATTGACCGAGAGCTTTTTTGGAAGCTGAACGATCTGCTCTTTTTCCTCGTCGTCGCGTGTGGATTTTCTCGCTTCGTAATCGAGCTCTTTCTGCTCATTATATACTTTCAGGAAGCCGGGGAAAAGGATCTTGCTGCCGCTAGCGCGGAACAGAAACTGTTGATCGTGATCGGAGACTTCAACGCGAGTCTGCTCTATCTTTGCCGGAGCCATCCGTGATGCAAGAAATCTTTTCCAGATAAGAGCGTACAGTTTGAACTGGTCGGGAGAAAGGAACTGCCTCATGGCTTCAGGGGTATGCGAAACCAGAGTGGGCCTTATGGCTTCATGTGCATCTTGCGTTTTTTTGCTGTTTTTCGCCGCTTTCGCTCCTCCTGCGTACTCTGCTCCATACTGCTGAGTGATGTACTTCTCCGCCTGTTCGACCGCTTCGGAGCTGATTCTTGTAGAATCGGTTCTCATATAGGTGATCAAACCGGTAGCGCCTTCCGCACCGATTTCGATTCCTTCGTAAAGCTGCTGTGCGATGCGCATGGTTTTCTTCGACCCGAATCCAAGCTGATTCGATGCAGCCTGCTGCAGAAGTGAGGTCGTGAACGGCAGGGGAGGTTTTCGTTGCTGGAGTTTCGGGGTGATTGCCGATACTCCATATATTCTCGAAAGGATGGCCGAAGCGGTTTTTTCTGCTTCTTCACGGTTGTTGATTTCGGCCTTGTCCCCGTTTATTTTGACCAGCTTCGCCGAAAATGTTTCCCCTGTAGTCGTCGTGAAATCGGCAATAATGGTCCAGTACTCTTTCGGCTGAAATTTTTCGATCTCGTCTTCGCGCTCACAGATCAGTCTGAGGGCGACGGACTGTACTCTTCCGGCTGACAACCCTCGCAGCACTACATTCCAGAGAAACGGGCTTATTTTGTAACCGACTATTTTGTCAAGACCCTGTCGGGTTTGCTGTGAACGGACCAGGTGATAATCTATTTGATGAGGATGCTGAATCGCCTCGACAATGGCCTTTTTGGTTATCTCGTTGAACAGAACTCGGTGAACGGGTTTGCGGGTAAATTCAACCTCGTTTGCAATATGCCAGGCGATGGCTTCTCCCTCACGGTCGGGGTCTGTGGCGATGAGAATATCGTTAGCTTCCCCGGCGAGTTTTTTCAGTTGCCTGACTACTTTTTCTTTACCGGCTATAACTTCATAGCGAGGCTCGTAGTGGTTGTCGAAATCCAGACCGATCTCCTTTTTCGGGAGATCCTTGATATGGCCTACCGATGCAAATACCATGTAATCTTTTCCAAGATATTTGTTGATGGTTTTTGCCTTTGACGGGGATTCGACAACAATAAGTGTTTTTTCTTTTGCTGACGAAGTTGCTGAAGAAGAAGCCATTGAGAAGCCTTACAGGTGATAAAAAGGTTTCATTGAACGCACTCTATGATGTAATAGAGATACACCGAACTTTGGAAAAGATAGGGGTTGGATGGCAAAAAACAAATTTTGCTTGGCTGAGTATCGCTGCAGAGGTTTACATAATCGGGGGTTATACTGTTACTTTTATTCTTCATGAATCGTAGGATATCCCCGCTATTGATCGTTGCTTCACCTATTGATGGAGAATGAATCAACTCTGGACTTCGCAAAGGTTCTCCGTGGCCGACATAGAAATTTTTAGTATAATTTCCTAACCCATGTGTCTCGTTAAGAATAAAATGCAGTTTCCGTGAGTGAATGTGCCCGCCGTCTCAGATACCATGCTTTATTAGTTCTGCTGCTGATCATTGTCATGCCTGGCAAGTTGATTGCCGTGTCGCTCGACAGAGCCAAACCTGAACAGCTTGCACTGCATGCTGTAAAAGGCTTTCAGCAGGGTTATACCCTCAATGTCAGCGCTTTGCGGACAGATGGGGTGGTTTACGTTGGTCTGGAGTCGATGGCCCGTGCTCTTCGACTGCTCAGTAAGAAGGACGGTAACCAGTTGAAAATCGCCCTGGAAGGAAACGGAAAAACAACGGTCTGCCGTTTTACCGGGGGGAGTAACTTTGTGGGTATTGTACCGGAAAAATCGGGTATGGGCGAACGAGTCATACATATGCGTTCCGCTCCTGTCCTCAAAAACGGGACTCTCTGGTTGCGGACCGTTGACGCGGTACGTTTTTTTTCCATCTGGATGGACCGGCAGGTGGTCTATGACCGTGACAAGGGTGTGATCGACGCTTTTTTATGGAGCGCGGAACCTGGGTCGGGAAAGAGCCGGATCGGGATTGTCCGGGACCAGGATCGCTATATCAGTGCAGGAGGCCCCTCGCCGCAATACAAAGGGCCGACGACCATAACCGGCATGAGGGTCGATGAACTCGCAAACGGTGTGGTCATCCGTTTAAAGGCGTCGGGAGCGAAAACCGCTGCTTCGTTCATAAAGCCTGATAAAGCAGGGAATGCGTCGCTGACTTTTGAAACAGCCAAAGGGAATCCAGCGGACATATTCAGGACGTACAGCCAGGGACTCGTAAAGGAGATCCGGGCAATACCGCTCGGAAAAGGCGCCATGCAGGTCAACATTGCCCTGAATACCGAATTTTTCAATGTGAAATCCAGCGAGTATCAGTGGGATCCGAGGACAAATACCTATGTGATTTCTGTTATGAGCGATATCGATGTTCAGGCAGCCTATCAGGCAGAAAAAGAAAAACGAATCAAGCAGGAACTTGCAAAGGATTTGCAGAAATGGAGGTTCGATACCATCGTGCTCGATGCCGGGCATGGTGGGAAAGATCCCGGTGCCGTTGGGCTCGCAGGAACCCGAGAGAAAGATATCGTGCTGAAACTGGTACACTATCTCGGTGCAATCATTAAAAAAGAGTGGCCTGAAATCAAGGTTGTTTATACGCGAAGCGACGACAGGTTCATACCGCTCAAACAACGGGGGAAAATCGCGAACCGAAACGACGGTAAGCTTTTTGTCAGCATTCATTGCAATGCAGCTGAAAACAGATCTGCGAAAGGGGCGGAGGTCTATATCCTCGGTCCTCATAAAAATCAGGCCGCTCTCAGGGTCGCCATGCTTGAAAATGCTGCTATAAAACAGGAAGAAGATTATCAGAAGAAATACAAGGGATTCAGTGAAGAGCACTTGATTATGAGCAGTCTTGCACAGAATGCCTTTACTCTTCAGTCCAAGGAGGCAGCGAGGCATGTGCTCGAAGGGATGGAAAAAAAAACAAAGATAAATGGCAGGGGGGTTCGCCAGGCGGGATTCATGGTTCTCTGGACCCCTTCGATGCCGAGCCTATTGGTCGAAGCGGGATACCTCTCGAATCGCGAAGAGGAAAAAATGCTTAGACGTCCCGATGTGCAGAAAAACATTGCGGTGGGGATTTTCAACGGACTGAAACGTTACCGCACAAGCTACGAAAAACAGCAGCTCGCCTCGGGTGCCGGTGCACAGCCGAAAGGGTGAGCGCTTATTGCTTTATCCGGAACAGTTCTCTTATTTCTCCATCTGCATGATGTTGACTTGTCGATGTTTGATGGCTATTTTAATTTTGACCAATTAAAAATAATGTCGATATTGTGTTGTTTGACATAGTTTTTTAGATGTTTTTTGCTGAAACGAATGCTTTTACAGCAAGCTCACTATAAACAACAATCGGTGTTACTATGGATGCGTTTATGGATGCGTTTTGCCCAACAGCGCCACAGGTGCGGGCTCCCTATAGCCAGCTGAACAATCTTCTCTATAAAAGTTATCTCCCTTTGATAATAAACAGTGCTGCCGAGATGGGCTTGTTCGATGTGCTGTCGGCAGGCGACTCTTTTCTGGAAAAGCTGGCTGAGGAGCTGAATGCGAATGTCCATGTGCTCGATGCGCTTCTGGATGTACTCGAGGCTGTCGGTCTTGTTGCGGTGCAGGATGGCTGCTACACACTGACTTCGATGTCGGGGACTTATCTTGTCAGCAGTTCGAAGGTCAATCAATTACGAGCTCTTCGAGGGTTTTCCGGTAGCCGCGGGCCGTTCGACAATCTCGTAGAGGCGTTGAGACACGATCACGTCAAGACGTTCAACAACAGGATCTGGGCGTCGGAAGAGGCTGCCTTGTCCATGGAGCAGGTATCGAAAGCCGGGATGATACAGGAGGTTGTCTCCTTCATGAAAAGCATTCCCGGTTTCAGTGGTGCCAGGAGGATGTGCGATATTGCAGGAAGCATCGGTTACTATTCCCTCGCCATGCTTCGTGAAAACGATGGTTTACAGGCTCATGTCTACGATCTTCCGGAGGTGTGTGCTATAGCGAGAAAGGTGAAACGAGATGATGAGCATTTTGAGCGGGTGACCTTTCATGATTTCGATATTACCGGGTCCAGCTGGGTGGACGACGGTTTCGATCTTTTCTTCTGTTCTCATTTTCTCTATGAGTTCGGTGCAAAGGGAACTCTTGTGGATTTTCTGAAAAAGGTCAACGCCTCGCTCAAACCGGGAGGTTATTTCGTCTCCAGCCATATCTCGTCATACACTAAAGGGGAGAACCGCTTGACGTTCGCTATGGTGGAGTTGATGACCAGGGCTATGGGGTACCCGACGCACAGTCTTCCGGAGGAAACCCTGAAAGAAGCTCTGGGCAAAGCGGGATTCGGAGATTTTACCATACAGGAACCCAACGAGGACCTTGCATTCGCAACGATGTTGCTTTCGGCGAGGAAGCTGCAGGAAACCCTGTAAGGGCTGTCGTCATAACCATCGCTGTTTGGGAGCTGTTAATGGAAGCGTTCACGCATCCTTCGGCTGACAAGACAATGATGGTGACGGACCGCTTTTTGGTTCTGTATGTTCAAGGACGGGACACAGCGTTTATCTTCCGAACAATGTATTCGAGATGCTCGTGATTCGTGCCGCAGCACCCTCCCAGGATTTTGATGCCATATCGTTTATTCAGCTCTGTCATCAAGTCTCCCCACTCGGATACGGGATCGGCCCGAAGTGTTTTCGCGCCGTCCAGCTCGCAATGATCGAAAGACGAGGCGTTTGCCTGGTAGCCGATGATGCGGGAAAGAACCGATTGAGAGAGGGAGCCCGCTTCGAGAAACGATGGGTAAGCGCAATTGATCATGTAGCCGAGAGGCGGCCGACTGCAGGCTGTATCGATGCTTTGAACCGCCAGTTCCAGGCTGGTTCCGTCAAGAAGAGTGCTGTGCCGGTTGATAACGAAACTGATGATAAAGGGAAGCCGGGTCTTCGACATCGCCATGGCGATGCCCGTCGCTTCCGGCAGTGCGGGTAAGGTTGCTGCTAACAGTAAATCCGCACCCGCTTCGCTGAGCTTATCGATTTGCCAGGAATGGAATGATCGAGCCTCGTTTGTCGAGAGACCTTCTTCGGGAGTGTAGGCATCGTTTTTACAGCCGACCAGACCCCCGATGAAAATGTTTGAAGACCATGTTCCCCAGGTCGCTCTGATATCCTCGAGAAATCTTACGGCGTCGGTATTGACGTTGTGGGTTATACAGGACTTCGACAGCCGTTCCTCGTTTGCCCGCCATGTTGGAGTGCTGACGATCATGGGAAAATCGTGGTTCCTGGCAATTTCGAGGTAACGCCGGTAAAGCGCTCGTAACGCCTCCTTGCCCGATGTGTCGTAAATCAAGAGAGCATTTTCAAGGTAAGGGTGCAGCGTTACCTGTCCTGATCGTCGTAGTGATTCGATGATGGATGCTTCAGTGAGGATTATGTCATGGCGCTGAAGTGCCTGCTGAATATTCATGCGGTGTGGTGGTTGTCATTCTCTGTGTCTGTGGACGTTACTGTTTCGTTTTCAGGAAATTAGAAAATCAATAGTTTTTATGAACACCATTACCATAGTGTTTGGTTTTTTTGTTTGTTTGCAAACTTGTCAACTTGATCGTAAATTCCGGTTGACAATGGCGGGCGTCCTTTACGGCGCTTTTTTATTCTTGTACACACTGATTGCTTCATGAATCAACTGACCTTGCATATTCTCAATCGGCTCAAGGCTTCGAATAGCTTTTTGTCGGGTGGTGAGTTGTGCCGCGAATATGGTATGACCCGGAGTGCCGTGTGGAAGCATATTTCACAGCTTCGGGAAAACGGTTATACCATCGAGGCGGTTTCCGGCAAGGGGTATCGCTTGAACGGCAGTCCCGATCTTCCGGTTTCACAAGAAATTGAACCTCTGCTTCGAACAGACAGATTCGGCAGGAATCTCGTATTTCACGAAGAGGTGGATTCGACAAACGTTCAGGCTAAAATCCTGGCTCGTCAGGGAGCGCCTGAGGGGAGCGTTTTCGTTGCGGATTGTCAGACCGGCGGTCGTGGTAGAATGGGCAGAGTTTGGGTTTCTCCTCCGGGAGCGAATCTTTATTTCTCGGTTGTTCTCCGTCCTTCGGTTCCTCCGGTGAGGCTTTCACAAATTCCTCTCCTTGCTGCTGCTGCAATCCATCGGGCTTTTGGGTCATCGGTAGAAGGGGTTTCGTCAATGATCAAATGGCCCAATGATATACTGATAAGCGGGCGGAAGGTCTGTGGTATTCTCTGTGAAATGGAGACAGAACCCGATATGACGCATTTCGTGATTGTCGGGATAGGGATCAATGTCAATCTTCAGGATATTCCGGGAGAAATAGAGGCCGTTGCAACCTCTCTCTTCCTCGAGTCGGGTTATGAGCATTCCCGGTCCGATATCCTTTCGTCCATACTCAACCATTTCGAGCCGCTTTATGAGGAGTGGCAGGAAGCGGAGGATCTGCGTGATTTTTTACCCTATCTGGAACGGTATGCGTGGCTGAAAAACCGGGACGTCGAGGTAGAACACTATAAGAATACCCTTTCAGGGCGAGTTCAGGGAATGAGCAGAACGGGTGAACTGCTGCTCGAGGAAAAGGATGGGACCGTTATTGCAGTTTCTTCAGGTGAAGCCCGCTTGTGTAAAGGATCATTATAAACGTTCGAGAGATGAGGGCGCCTATGCACGAATCCATACTCAAAGCTTACAGTGTTCTGGAGACCGGTGAGCCGCTTCCGTTTGACGTTGCCATTGAGCTTGCATGTCTTGCAGGAGAAGATGTTCCAGATCTTTTGTCACTGGCAAACAAGGTAAAGAACCGTCATGCTATGCTGACGGATGGTTGTTTGCATAGCTGTTCCATCATCAATGCAAAATCCGGTGTTTGTGCCGAAAACTGCCGCTTTTGTGCACAATCATTGCACAACAGTGCGGACGTGGAGCAATATCCATTGCTTGATGCCACGCGTATTCTGGAATCTGCCGGTAACGTTTATAAGGAAGGCGTCAGGTTTTTCGGGATCGTTACCAGCGGCTACGGCTATAAAACGGTCAACCCGGAGTTTCTGAAGATTGTCGATAGTATCGATCATCTGCAGCAGGAGTATCCCGGACTACATGTTTGTGCGTCTCTCGGAGTGCTCGGTGAAGAACCTGTCCGTGTGCTCGCGGAGCATAATGTTGCACACTACAATATCAATATCCAGGTTGCTCCTGATCGTTACGATGATCTCATTGCCACCACTCATTCTCTGGATGAGCGTCTCGAAACCGTGCGACTGCTCCGAAAGTATGGCGTATCGGTGTGCTGTGGCGGGATACTGGGGGTTGGTGAAACAATGCTTGAGCGTCTTGACTTTATCTATGCTCTGCAAGAGCTTGATATTGCGGTTATTCCGCTCAACGTGCTCGTACCGATAGACGGGACTCCTTTACAGGGTGTCGAGACTCCGGCAGTTACCGATATTGTTACAACGTTCGCGCTATGCAGGCTTGCTCATCCCCGAAAAATCATCAAGTTTGCAGCCGGGCGTGAGACGGTGATGAAAGATTTCCAGGGTCTGTTGATGCTTGCAGGGGCGAACGGATTGCTTACCGGAGGATACCTGACAACGAGGGGACGAAGGGTCGAGGATGACAGGACGCTCACGCAGCAGCTTTCAGGTTTCATGGGGAGTACGGATTCATGAGCCTGAAAGAGCATATGCAAAAAGAGCTTGAAATGCTCAGGGGGCGACAGTGTTTCAGAATGTTTCCCGAAACAGGGGAGCGCCGGGGAGCATCCATCGAATCAGGAGGACGGAGTGCCCTGAACCTTTCCTCGAACGATTACCTCGGTATTGGTGATGACGGGAAGCTTCGGCGAGAGTACCTTCTTTCGTTCGATCCGCTGAACAATGACGACCGGTTCGGCCTGGCCAGTTCATCCTCACGTCTGCTCACAGGGAACCACCGGCTCTACGAAGAGCTGGAAGAGTATCTTGCGGCCTGGTACGGCAGATCAGCCGCACTGGTGTTCAACAGCGGTTATCATGCAAATATCGGTATACTTCCCGCTTTGACGACGCGGCATGATCTGATCCTCAGTGATAAACTGAACCATGCCAGCATCATCGACGGATGCAGGATCGCTGATGCGGATTTCAAACGATTCCGTCACCTTGATTACGATCATCTCGAAATGTTGCTTGATCAGGGCCGTGAAAAATATCGCCAGTTGTTTATCGTCAGCGAATCGGTTTTCAGCATGGACGGTGATCTGGCCGACCTGAAAAAGCTTTGTGAACTCCGTGAACGGTATGATGCCTTCCTGATAGTCGACGAAGCACACGGTGTCGGGACATTTGGTGAGACGGGGCAGGGGTTGTGCGAAATATCGGGGCTCACCGGTTCCATCGACATCATTGTTGGGACATTCGGCAAGGCGTTTGCTTCTACCGGTGCCTACGGTATCATGGACGGTGTGGTCCGTGATTACCTTATCAATACCATGCGTCCCCTGATTTTTACCACAGCCCTCCCACCGGTGGTTCTCGGGTGGAGTAAAATGGTGCTGGAACATCAACGAACGAAGGTTGCAGAGCGAAGTCATTTGCATTTTCTTGGCGTACGGTTACGTGATGCATTGAAAGAAAAAGGAATGCGCACCGCCGGTGAAAGTCAGATTGTGCCGGTTATCGTGGGTTCGAACAGCAGTGCTGTTCGAACGGCGTCGGCGTTGCGTGACGCAGGAATTCTCGCGCTGCCGGTTCGTCCTCCAACGGTGCCTGAGAATACTGCGAGAATACGTTTTTCTCTCCGGGCGGACATCGGATGGGAGGGTGTATCCGGTATTCCGGAGATATTGCATGCCGTACGTTGATCATTTTATAAAAAACGGTTACACGCTACCTGCCACTGAACGATATGATTACTCATTGGATACAAAGAAAAGGATATAGCCGGCTCCTGATTTTTTTCAACGGATGGGGGATGGACAGCCGGATTGCCGATTATCTCCAGTCCAATACTTCCGGGTTCGACAGTGATATTTTGCTTTGTTACGATTATCGTTCGACAGATCTGTCTGCAGATGTTCTCGGTGCGGTCGCCGGATATGATGAACGGATGGTTGTGGCATGGTCCCTCGGGGTGTGGGCGGCATCCCGGGCGGGATTACACGGGATTGACCGGGCATTGGCGATAAACGGCACCGTGAATCCGGTAAGCAGCGATGAAGGAATTCCGCCCGATATTTTTCGGGCAACGCTCGATAACTATGATGAAGGGAACAGAAAACGGTTCATGAGGCGGATGTGCGGTGGTAAAGCCTCTTTGTTCGAACGGTTTCTCGATATTGCTCCTCTACGTACTGCTTCCGATCAAAGAGAGGAGCTCGCGTTGATTCTGCAGAGCGTCGAGAAGAATGTTGAAGAAGGGGGCGTACCATCATGGAGCTATACGGAGGCGTTGATCGGCGGGCGTGATATGATTTTTCCACCGGTAGCCCAGGCATTTGCGTGGCGTGGGATAAAGCATACGGTGGTGGATGAAATGGCCCACTTTCCGTTCTTCGATTTCAGCAACTGGCAAACGGTGTGTACATGCATGGAGCGGTGAACAAAGAGCTTGTCAGGCAGCGGTTTGCCAGACGCCTGAAAGAGTATCGCCGACATGCGATCATTCAGGAAAGCATGGCATGCGAGTTGGCCGAATTGATTTGTGGCAATAAAAAACCACCGCTGTTCGGGCGTGTCCTGGAGATAGGTTCGGGTTCAGGATCGTTTACCGAAGCATTGCTCAGTCGTTGTGATGCAATGCGTTATGTGGCGAACGATCTGGTAGGCGAAAGCCGTGAGCTGGTCCGCAGGATCGTTTTGAATCATGGTGTACGGGAGTTCTCTTTCATAGCGGCGGATATCGAGGAGTGTGAACGTCTACCCGATACCGTCGATCTTGCAGCATCGAACGCAACCGTTCAGTGGCTTACAGATATGCCCTCATTTTTCTTGAGAATGTCCGAAATTGTCAGGCCGGATGGGCTTCTTGCGTTCAGTACTTTCGGGCGAAGAAACATGCTCGAGGTCAGTTCGCTTGAGGCGCATACGCTCAGCTACCATTCTCTTGCCGAGCAGGAAAAAATGGCCCGGCCCTGGTTCAGGCCATTGGTTCTGCATGAAGATGTGCGCAAGCTCGATTTCAGGAGCCCTGAAGAGGTGCTGCGTCACATAAGCCGTACTGGGGTTAATGGTCTTGCCCGTGAGAGATGGACGAAAACACGTCACCGCAGCTTTGTCGAGCGTTACCGTTCGTCGTTTCCTTCGGGATCCGGAGTACATCTTACCTATCATCCGTTGTTTTGTGTTTTTCGGAGAAAATGAGCGTGACGTCAATATTTACAATGGAAGAACGTGCTTTTCGGCTACACGTAGGCTTTTTACATAACCGTTGAGTTACTCAACGATTCAACCGACAAAAACAGGTGCCTGGCAAAGTCATTGCAATAACGGGGATTGATACCGGTGTGGGTAAAACGGCTGCAACCGGTCTTCTTGCGCGTACTCTTCGTGAACGAGGTAGAAACGTCATAACGCAAAAACCAGTCGAGACAGGTGGTGAAGGCGTTTCATCTGATATTTTCAGACATCGTGAAATCATGGGGATTGATTTGTGCGAAGCCGATCTTGACGGAACAACATGTTCTTATCTGTTTCGGTATCCGGCGTCTCCTCACCTTTCAGCGGCAATGGAAAAACAGGTGATCGATGTGTCGGTGATAGATGATGCGACACGTCGGCTGCAGGCAAGATACGATATTGTTTTACTGGAGGGTGCAGGGGGGTTGCTGGTGCCGTTGAACGAGGCGTTGCTGTTTGCCGATTTTCTTCAGGAGCGATCATACCCTCTCATACTTGTTACGTCATCCCGGCTTGGCAGCATCAATCATACCTTGCTTTCAATCGAAGCCTGCAGGAAAAGAGGGTTGCGGCTTTGCGGGCTGATTTACAATCATGCAGGTGGCAGTGACGGTGTTATTGCCTGTGATACACTCGAGGTGCTTCGAGACTTTCTCGTAAAGTATGGTTATTCCTGCCCGGTTGTTGAACTGCCGGACATGGAAATGAGCGGTTGGAGACTTATGAACATGGATCTATTGAGGGTGTTCGATGAATCTTGATTTCGAAAGGGAGCACATCTGGCATCCCTATACATCGATGCGCGATCCCCTACCGGTGTATCCTGTGAAGAGTGCGTCGGGGGTCTATATCGAGCTGGAGGATGGGCGGCGTCTTATCGATGGGATGTCCTCCTGGTGGGCCGCCATTCACGGTTACAATCACCCGGTGCTGAACAAGGCGGTGGAACGGCAACTTCAGAAGATGAGCCATGTGATGTTCGGAGGATTTACACATGCACCGGCGCTACAGCTTGCAGAACGGCTTGTCGGCATGACCCCCGATTCCCTGCAGAAGGTGTTTTTCAGCGATTCCGGATCGGTTGCCGTCGAGGTTGCGATAAAGATGGCGCTACAATACCAGCAGGCTGCAGGCCGACCGGAAAAGCATCGTCTTCTAACGGTCAGGTCGGGGTATCACGGCGATACCTTTGCTGCAATGTCTGTCTGCGATCCGGTTACCGGTATGCACAGCCTTTTCAGCCGGATGCTTCCCGAACAGATTTTTGTCGAGGCACCCATGCGCGGGTTTCATGAGTTCTGCGGCGACGACTGTATCGGGGATCTAAGGCAAAAGCTCGAAAAGCACCATCGGGAGATTGCGGCGGTGATTCTCGAGCCGGTCGTGCAGGGGGCGGGGGGCATGCGATTCTATTCTCCCGATTATCTCCGCAAGTTACGATGGTTATGTGATCGCTTTGATGTGCTTCTGATCTTCGATGAAATCGCCTCGGGATTTGCACGAACAGGTAAAATGTTCGCCCTCGAGCATGCCGGGATCGTTCCTGACATTCTTTGTTTGGGCAAAGCGCTTACCGGGGGGTATATGACTCTTGCTGCAACGCTCACAACCGATAACGTTGCGTCGGTGATCTCCGGGGCTGATCCAGGAGTGTTTATGCATGGTCCGACGTTCATGGCGAACCCGCTGGCGTGCTCCGTCGCGGTGGCGAGCATCGATCTGCTTACCAGTATGGAATGGGAAAACAAGATTCGGCATATCGAAAAAGGGCTTGTCGCCGGTCTGCAACCATGTAGTGAACTTTGTGGGGTTGTCGACGTTCGTGTTCTCGGAGCGATCGGTGTCGTCGAGCTTGAGCAACCTGTCGATATGGCAGCTGTTCAGGAGCTTTTTGTCGGAAGAGGAGTCTGGGTGCGACCTTTTGGAAAACTGGTCTATCTCATGCCTCCCTACATCATCTCCGAGCAGGAGCTGAACATTCTGACCGGCGCAGTGTGTGAAGTTGTTGAGCAAATACTGCGTGAAAAAGGGTGATATTTTTCTTTCGAAAGTGAATTAGTTATTATTTTTGCTTATCTTAAGGTGTCGCAGCCTTGCAGCAAGGTGTTCCCCCACTTTTCAATTGTACCTACAATAATGGCTGTTCAATCACCGTATAATCGTTACGATAAGGGCGTTCCACGTTCGCTCAGGCCGTATCCTGCCCGAACTCTCGTGGATATGGTCGGAAAAACCGCCAGGGAGGTTCCCGAAAGTCCGGCTCTTTTTTTCATGGGTTCGACGTTGAAATATTGTGACCTCGAGCGGCAAAGCGATGCTTTCGCGTTCGCGCTTGTCGAAGCCGGGGTGCGAAAAGGCGACCGCGTTGCGCTTCTTATGCCGAATGTGCCTCAGATGATTGTTTCCGAACTCGGGATATGGAAGGCAGGGGCTGTGGTTGTTCCTCTGAATCCCCTCTATACAAGTCAAGAACTGGAGTTCGCGTTGAACGAATGCGAGGCTGAAATCGCTGTCGTGCTTGCGCTGTTTTACGGAAAAGTGAAGGCTATTCAGCCGAAGACCCAGCTTCGTCGAGTTATCGCAACCGGTATCAAGGAGTATTTACCGCCGGTAAAAAAATTGCTGTTTACCCTTATGAAAGAAAAAAAGGAAGGGCATGGAGTCCGTGTGGAGTCGCCTGACTTGCTTTATTCCAAAATGATTCGGCAGAATCTGGGAAAAAAGCCAAGCCTGTCTCTTCCTTTGCCAGGTGATACCGCTCTTTTTCTCTTTTCCGGTGGAACGACAGGAAAGCCAAAATGCGCTGTGAGTTCCCATGATTCTCTTGTGATGACAGGTATGCAGGTGTCAGCATGGTTCGGCGATGTCCTGATAAAAGGAAAGGATATTTTTATCCTCAACATGCCGCTCTTTCATGCATATGCGCAGGTGGGTGTCATGGCGACAGGATTTGTCGGAAGACATCCGTTGGCTCTGCTTGCCGATCCAAGGAATATGGATGATCTTTTCGAGACGATCAGGAATCTGAAACCGGCGTTACTTCCCGGAGTACCTACTTTTTTCAATGCCATGCTTCGTCATGCTACGGTGTTTGGAGAAAAAAGCATTTTTGGATGCCTGAAAATTTGTGTTTCAAGTGCAGGCCCCCTTACTCCTGGTATAAGGGAGAGGATTGAGCAGCTGACGGGCGGGAAGTTCATCAATGCTTACAGCCTTACGGAAGCAACTGTCGCTACGGTGCTGGAGCCGGTTCTCGGGCTTAAAAAAGCCGGGGCGACAGGTGTGCCGGCTCCTGACGTTGTCGTCAAAATTCTCGATGATCAGGATGAAAAAACCGAACTGCAGGTTGGTGAGACCGGAGAAGTCGTGATTTGTGCACCTCAGCTCATGAAAGGTTACTGGGGCCGTCCAGAAGATACGGCGGCCGTGCTTCGTAACGGCTGGTTATATACGGGGGATATCGGCTATCTCGATAACGAGGGGTATCTTTATATCGTCGATCGTAAAAAAGATGTGATAAAACCCGGCGGTTTTCAGGTTTGGCCGAGCGAAGTCGAGCGGGTTATCTGCAGTCACCCCTATGTTCTGGATGCAGGTGTGAGCGGTGTGTTTGATGACTACCAGGGTGAAGCGGTCAAGGCTTGGGTGGTTTTGAGGGAAGGGAGGCAGATGACAAAAGATGAGTTGAGGCACTGGTGCCGTAAGGAGCTGGCAGTTTTCAAGGTTCCGAAAGCAGTGGCATTTGTCGATGAGTTGCCAAAATCACCAATCGGCAAGCTTCTGCGCCGCAAGTTGCATTCGATCGATGAAATGGTTTCTGAAACATCCTGATGTCATGTTCTTACAGCGTAGGCAGAAGCCAGATGCCAAAGGAAGAGTGCCGCATTTCCACTTTTCAAAGTCATGCCGGACTTGATCCGGCATCCACAGACAAAGGCAGGAAAGCCTATGGATCCCCGGTTCGCGCTCTGCTTGCCCGAGGATGACAAGAAAGGAGATATCAAACTGCCCTGTTAAATAGTTGTTTTCGATTTCACGGGTTGAGCGCCCGAGGCTGTCCAGCCTCGGGCGTTGTATCGCTCTCTTGTTACTTTGTAAGGAGGATGACGCCGAGAGCGTCGATATACGTTCCGGCACGCCCGAACAGGCCGAAAATGCTCGATCCGGGGGGAGCGCTGTAGGTGTAGTTGACCGAACCGCCGGAACCTCCCCAACGTTGCTCACGGCCGTTGCTGGTCAACAGTTGCATCGAATCGATGACTGTGCCGTGCTTGCCGGTGATTTTTACGATTGTTTCCCCGGGTTGTAACATGAATACACTGAGTGTGCCACCATTTCCGCCATGCTTCGTGCCTTCTATTTTACCACCTTGTTTGTTTTTATAGACAAACTGTATTGCATCGATACGGCTACCGTGCCATATACGAACCTCCGTGACAATAAGTCCCTGGGTTTGGCTATCGGTATATTCGTTACCGCCGGTTCCACCAGAGGCGCCGCAAAAGGAAAAGGTTTCTGCAGAAGCTTGTTTGACCGGTAGCGTTACGCTGACACCGATCAACAAGACAGCCATTACGATAAAAAGAAAAGGTATTTTTTTCATGAGGGTGTTTTCTTTTTCTTGAAGGAAGCTATCGAGGGTACTGCCGCGGTACATACTTTTGGAATATATGAATTTATAGTTGAAAAAGAAGTGTTTTTGCTGAATAATTTGGGTGCATAATGACAGCTGAAGAGTTACAGAAACTTTTTGGCCCTGAAATAAGGAGGCTGATAGACGTACACATCGAAGAGGATCCTTCAGCTTTTGCATTGAAATACCATGGAGACGTCACTATGCCGGTAAGGGCTGTCGCGGAACAGATCGCGTGCAGGCGAAAGGCCGCTAAAAAACTTCCGAAGCTGGTAAGTAACGATCTTCTCTATACGACACTGTCCCTCGAACAGGCTTCCGGAGAAAAGACGGCACGTTTCAAATCGGCCCTGGATGGAATGGCGGGAAAAAGATTGCTGGATATGACCGGAGGGCTTGGCATCGACAGCATCTTTTTTGCAGGCAGGTTCGAGGAAGTTCTCTATGTCGAACGTGATGAGGTGCTTGCGAAGGTCGCCGCTCATAATTTCAGGGAACTCGGTATCGGCAACATTCGAGTTATTTCTGGCGATAGCGTTGAGCTGCTTGAGGCAAGCGCTGACGATAGTTTCGACTTGATATATCTCGATCCTGCAAGGCGTGAAAAAGGAAAGCGTTCGGTATCTCTTGAAGCTGCGCAGCCGAATGTGATTCTGCTGCACGATCTGCTGTTGCAAAAGGCAGGAAAGGTTTGCATCAAAGCATCACCTGCACTTGAAATCAGCTCGCTCCATGAAACGTTGCCTTCGCTTTCACGGGTTATAGTCATTTCGGTCGCTCGGGAGTGCAAGGAGATTGTCCTGATCTGCGAAAAAGATAAAAGACAGGGGGCTTCACGAGCAGTCGTGGATGCGGTATGCCTGTACAAAAATGCTGAAACGGTTATTTCTGGACGAGAGGGATCTGTTGAGAAGAATACCGTCAAGCTCGGCCTCGGGAAATATTTCTACGAGCCCGATCCGGCAATCATCAAGGCCCGTCTGACAGACGTTCTGGCTCAAAAACACGAAATGCTCTACATCAATCCCAAGGTTGACTATCTTACATCGGATAGAGAGATCGTTTCTTTTCCCGGCAGGAGGTTCAAAGTCAAAGAGTTTTTTGTCTATAGCACGAAAATATTTCGGCGTTTTCTAAACGATGCCCGGATAGATGCAGCAGGTATCCAGCGGCGTGATTTTCCTTTGTCACCCGAAGAGATACGGCGTAAGTTCAGCCTTGGAGAAAGCGATCGATTATTTCTTTTTTTTACTCGTAACGCTTTTCTCGAACCTGTTTGCATTTGTTGCGAAAAACTGTGGGATACACATGAGTCTCGAGGAGCTGCGGTTCATGGCAGGCGGCCTTGGAGTGGATTGGAATTTTCGTCATGAAGCTGTTGCAGTTCCTTGAGTGCCATGCCGTAGCGTAGTCCCTGAATGCTGACCGTTATCTCCGCTACACCGAGCAATCTCATGAACTGGTGCAGGATGAGCGTTCCCATGGTTATGACATCCGCTCTGCCTTCCGGGACTCCTTTGTCGATGATTTGTTTGACGGTCGATGACTTCAGTTCTTCGAGCAAATGTCTGACCTGGTTGTAGCGGAGTGGATAATTATGGATTTTGGCAGGGTCGAACTCATTCAGCTCCGAAACGAGTTTGGCGATTGTTGTCAATGTACCGGCCACACCGAAAACATGCTCTCTACCCGAAAAAAAAGGTTCGAGTTTGCCGGTAAACATCCTGTCGATTTCCTCTTTAGCCGCATAAAATTCAGTTTCGGATGGTGGTTGATTTGCAAATATCCGTTCAGTGAGTCTTACCGAACCCATATCGAGACTGACACTTTGCTCTAAACGAGTCATGTCACCCATCGATATTTCCGTACTGCCGCCGCCGATATCGATAACGGTGAACCGCTCGGGTGCATCTTCCACGCCTGCCACCGCTCCTGTGAACGTTAACGCCGCTTCCTCTTCACCACTCAGGGTTTTGATGACGATACCGCTTGCCATGACAACCTCATCGATGATCTCCATGCGATTTTTCGCATCGCGCAAGGCACTCGTTCCTGCAGCGACAATGCTTTCCGTTTCATGTTCCTTGCTCAGCGCCTTGAAATCGAGCATGCACTGAATAAGACGCTGCATCGCGGCATGATCGATAATCTTCTGTTCATCGACATTTTTTCCAAGCCTTACAATGGTCTGGCGATGCAGTACGGGTATTATCCTGTTGTTGACCGGATCCAGGTCTGCAATGAGCAGCAGTGCGGTATTGGTTCCTATATCGATAAATGACGACCGTTTCATAACAAAGGTAAGTGGGTTTTGTATGTAGGATCTGCAAGACAGGAGAGCCACTCTTCTTCATAAAGGGTGCTGATAATGCGGTACTCGAGTCTTTCAAGCAGTTTTTTTAACCAGGGCTCATCGTAGATCATGATCCCTGAAAGAAGGACGGGACAATCGGGCGCTTTGTTTTTTACTGCCGGTAGAATTCTGTCTATGACGTTGCGGTTGATGTTTGCAAGTATGAGATCATACAGTTCGGCAAAGATGATATCCAAATCGTCTTCAGCGTCGAGCATGTCGACCCTGATGTTTTCAGCAAGGTTCTCCTCGATGTTTTCACGAGCGTTTTCAACTGCCCAGTCATTGTTATCGAGAGCAAGTATCGGCTGGTTGTTACCGAGCTTCCTGCACGCGATGGCAAGAACGCCTGTACCGGTTCCGATATCGAGAATACGCTTGTTTTCAAGATCGATGTTTTCGATTTGGCGGAGCATAAGCCGTGTTGTTGCGTGATACCCGGTGCCAAAAGACATTTTCGGGTTGATTTCAATCACGGTTTGTCCTGGTTTCGGACTGTGCTCTTTGTTTTGCTGGACGATAAGGAGACGGTCGGATATTTCGATTGGTTGAAGATGTGCTTCCCATTCAGCATTCCAGTTCCTGTCCGCCATGTGTTTGATGGTGAACGGAGGGACCGAACCGAAAGAAGCTTCAAGAGTTTTCATGATGTCCTGTTTTTTCTCTTCCGTCCACAACGTGTCTGGAAGATATGCATACAGCTTGTTTGTTTCTTCCTGGAAATATTCGATCTCTTCGCCGGATAACAGACCCAGGCATGGTTCAATCAGTTCAGGCGGAAGAGTGAATGCCAGTTCGATATAATCGTGTGAAGTTGCCATATCTCGTTTTTACAAAAGTCAAGAGAGTTTGGGTTGTCATCGCTTTTTTGCGCCAATATACAGCTTAATACTGCATAATATAGCATGGCGATCGATCATTGTAGATGTCTACTGCCGGAATGATGCCTTGATTTCCAGCAGGCGCACGGCTTTGACAAAACGCTTCTTGTAATATCTTTCATCGAGATTTCCCATGGTCACTCCTCTGCTGGATGAAGCATGTACGAAAAGATTTCGGTCAAGGTAAATTCCGACATGGTCGATTTGGTGGCTGTTGAGCTTGAAAAAAACCAAATCACCCCTCCTGAGCTTTCCCGGGGATATTTTTGCTCCGATTTTTGAAAGTTGCCGGGATGTTCGCGGAAGATGAGCTTCGAAGGTATCTTTATAGATATATTGTACGAATCCGGAGCAGTCGAACCCTCTGACCGATTCTCCTCCGTAATGATAGTCTGTGCCAAGCAGAGTGCTTATGGTTTCAAGCATTTGAACAAGTTTGTCTTCATCGGCCCGGATTGGCAGAGGGGTATATATTTTTGTGTTTTTTCCGCTATATTTAACGCCTTGAGAAGAGTAGCTGCTTGTACAGCCGCAAAAAAACAGTGTAGTACATACAAGCAGGCAGCGAATCAGGTGCCGCCGGTCCTTGATGTTTTGCGGACTGGAACTGCTTATTCTGCATGTTTTGTTCTGCATGTTTTTTATCGACCTGTTTAACAAGGGAAGCGGTTGCCGAGCAGGTAATTCACGGGCAAGCACAAGGTCTGGGTCAAGTGATCACTATAGAAAGATAATAACTGTCATGGCTGTAATGAAATTTGGGGGGACATCGATCGGGTCGGGTCCCGCCATGAAACGGGCAATGGAAATTGTTGCCGAAGAAAAAAACAGGAGCGTGCCGCTTGTCGTGCTCAGCGCATGTAGCGGGATTACCAACAAGCTGATTCGGATTGCCGAAAAGGCTGGTGAAAGCTGCCTTGAAGAGGCGATGGCTCTTTCAGGTGAAGTGCGGAAGCACCATCATGACTTGGTAGGTTTTTTGATAAACAACGATAGACGTCGAGAAGCCTTACTTGAAAAAGTGGATGCATATGTTGCCGAACTCGATGTACTTATCAAGGGAGTCGATATTGTCGGTGAGTTGACTGCTCGATCTTTCGACACGTTTTGTTCATTCGGTGAACTGCTCTCCACTACCATTTTCAGCGAAGCGATGCAGGATGCCGGCTATGAAGCTGTTTGGCTGGACATACGCGAGGTGATGATAACCGATGATAATTTCAGCGCTGCTCGTCCGCTGGACAATCTTTGCGAGGCAAATGTAAAAAATGTAGTCAAACCGCTGCTTGAAGAGGGGAAGGTTGTTGTCACTCAGGGGTTTATCGGATCCACAAAAGACGGAAAAACAACAACGCTCGGCAGGGGAGGTTCTGATTTTACCGCAGCGCTTCTCGGGGCGTGGCTTCCTTCGAACGAGATACAGATATGGACAGATGTGGATGGCGTGATGACCTGTGATCCGAGGATTATTCCTGATGCAAGAAGCATCAGGGTTATGACGTTTACCGAAGCGGCGGAGCTTTCCTATCTCGGGGCCAAGGTTCTGCATCCCGACACCATTGCTCCGGCAGTGAAGCAGAATATTCCTGTTTATGTGCTCAATTCACTGCACCCGGAAGCGAAAGGGACCGTTATTACCGATAACCCGGCAACCCTCGAAGGTATGAGCTATGGCGGGATGGTCAAATCCATAGCGGTAAAAAAAGGCCAGTGCATCATTAATTTCCGATCCAACCGAATGCTTGGCCGACATGGTTTCATGGCGAAGATTTTCGAGGTGTTCGCTCGTACAGGAGTTTCGGTTGAAATGATTTCAACGAGTGAAGTCTCCGTATCCCTGACGGTGAATGAATCCGCTCAGCTTGAGGAGCTTCTTACAGAGTTGAGAAAAATGGGTGATGTTGAGATCGAACCGAATGTTGCAACTATCAGTGTGGTCGGTGACAATCTCAGAACGTCAAAAGGCGTAGCCGGTAGAATTTTCAGTGCCATGAAAGATGTCAACATAAGAATGATTTCGCAGGGTGCATCCGAAATCAACGTTGGTTTGGTAGTGGGGGGGGGAGATGTTTCGAAAGCGGTTCAAAGTCTCCATCACGAGTTTTTTTCAGGCAACGAGACGAGCGGTATATTTGAAACACCGGTGAATAAACGATAGCCGGTTCTTCTCGTTTGTCGGCAGAATAGTTTACAGTGTGTTATCTTGAAACAAAAGGGGCCTCTATTTCGTTGAAAATCCTGATTATACTAGGGACCAACGATGTGATTGAGCCGGAGAATATAATAGAAGTACCCGATAAATCGAATAAGGGATATGGATTATAAAACGGCAGGAGTCGATATCAGCGCTGGAGAGGAGTTCGTGCGATTGATCAAGCCCGATGTTCGTCGGACGTTTACCCGTGGAGTCATGACCGATATCGGAGCATTCGGGGGTTTTTTTCAGCCGGATTTTTCGGGTTACGGCAAGCCTGTTCTCGTCAGCAGCATCGATGGGGTTGGCACGAAACTGAAGGTTGCGGCTGAAGTGGGCAGATATGATACTATCGGAGCGTGTCTGGTCAATCATTGTGTGAACGATATTCTGGTGTGCGGTGCGAAGCCGTTATTTTTTCTCGACTACTATGCATGTGGAAAACTCATGCCGGCGATGGCTGCGGATGTTGTCAAGGGAATGGTGACGGCATGCCGGGAAAATTCCTGCGCTCTGATCGGCGGTGAGACCGCTGAAATGCCGGGGGTTTATGCCGAGGAGGATTTTGACCTTGCAGGAACGATTGTCGGTGTTGTCGATCGTGACAAGGTGATCAACGGGGCGTCAATATCGGAAGGTGATGTGATGATCGGTCTTCCTTCAACAGGGTTGCATACGAATGGCTACTCGCTCGCAAGGAACGTTTTGAAAGGCAAGCTTCAAAATACCTGTGATGGTCTCGAAGGCACGATCGGCGAAGAACTCTTGAACGTCCACCGTTCCTACCTCCAGGTTGTCGAACCACTGCTTGGAGCTGATGAGCTGCACGGCATGTCGCATATTACCGGTGGCGGGTTGATGGGAAATACCATGCGGATTGTTCCGGAAGGCCTTTCTCTCGATATCGAATGGAAATCCTGGCCTGAGCCGGTGATTTTCGATATCATTCGAAAAGAAGGCGATGTCCCGGAGGAAGATATGCGCAGAACATTCAATCTCGGTCTGGGCTTGGTTATGATCGTATCCAAAAACGGGGTAGACAGCATAATGGCAGATTTGAAATCAAAAGATGAAAATGCTTACATTGTAGGCCGAGTTTCTCGGGCATGACATGCTTGCCGCTGTCTGTGTTTTGATTATGGATTACGAGTCATTCAATCCTCAGAAGGCAGCGTTTGCGGCTTGTAAACAACAATTTTAACGTTTGATACGGGTTTGAACATAACCTGGGACCAGGACTATTCATTATGCTTACTTTGATTGTGATTCTGATCGTGAGCTACATCATTGGCTCGATACCTACCAGCATCATCGCCGGTAAGCTGCTCAAAGGCATCGATATTCGTGATTACGGCAGCGGTAATGCCGGTGGGACCAATGCTTTTCGTGTTCTCGGATGGAAAACAGGGCTGACGGTTACCATTCTCGATATCGTTAAGGGAGCGATTGCGGCAATATCCGTCGTGGTGTTTTTCGAGGCACATCCTCTCGGGCCCCTTCCGGATATCAATCCTATCGCATTGCGGTTGATTGCCGGGTTATGTGCGGTTTTCGGTCATGTCTTCACCATTTTTGCCGGTTTCAAGGGAGGCAAGGGTGTCAGCACGGCAGCAGGTATGATGTTCGCCATCGCTCCAGTGACAACGCTTATCGTGCTTGGGATTTTCCTGCTTGTTATCTTTTTTTCAAGGTATGTGTCGGTTGCCTCCATGCTGGCTGCAGTGGCTTTTCCATTGATTATTGCAGTGAGAAAGTATCTGTTCGATCTTGGCGAGGGTTTGGATTACTATATCAAAATGTTCAATACCAGGGTATTTATTCATGACAGCCTTGATTACCATCTTTTGATTTTCGGACTTATTGTCGCTTTGGCGATCATTTATACCCACAGGGCAAATATCAGACGGCTTATTTCAGGTAATGAAAACCGGGTTACTTTCCACGGACGTTCCTGATGCGGTATGCGTTGGGAGAAGCAGATGAAGATAGCCGTATTAGGAGCTGGGAGCTGGGGGACGACGCTTGCTGTATTGCTGGCAGAAAAAGGGTTTTCTGTCGATCTGTGGGCGCACCGTAAGGAGTTTGCGCTCGAGCTCGACCGTTTTCGCCAGAATTCACGATACCTTCCTGGTGTCCTGTTTCCCGATTCCCTTCATATAACCGGAAACGTTTCGAGCGCTGTCGAAGGTGCAGGAATGATCGTTACAGCGGTTCCGTCGCAGGCATTGCGTGAAACACTTTCATTACTGCGTGAATCCTCGCTTGATGAAACAATCATCGTCAACGTCGCCAAAGGTATCGAGCTCGATACGGGTAGGCGTTTGTCGGAAGTAGTGCTTGACGTGCTTCCAGGCATGTTACCTGATAAAGTCGCTGTACTCTATGGTCCGAGTCATGCAGAAGAGGTTTCGGAAAAGCAGCCTACAACGGTTGTCGCGGCATCCTCCTCTCTTGAAACAGCGAAGAAGGTCCAGGATGTTTTCCATACCAGCTCTTTCAGGGTGTATGTCAATACGGATATCGTCGGTGTCGAAGTGGCTGGTTCGGTTAAGAACATCATTGCAATCGCGGCGGGAATCTCGGATGGTCTTGGTTTTGGCGATAATGCCAAGGCGGCGATCATTACGCGAGGGCTTGCCGAAATGTCGCGTCTTGTCGTCAGTCTTGGCGGTGACCCGATGACCGTATCCGGACTTTCCGGGATAGGAGATCTGGTTGTAACCTGTCTGAGCCGTCACAGCAGGAATCGGTATGTTGGTGAGCAAATAGGAAAAGGCATGAGTCTCGATGACGTTGTCACGCACATGAAAATGGTGGCTGAGGGGGTTCCTACCACGAAAGCCGTTGTTGCACTGAGTAAAAAACTCGATGTGGATATGCCAATAACCGTTGCGGTGTATGAGATGCTTTTTGACGGCAAGCCGGCAGAAAACGCAATACTGGATTTGATGACGAGAGAACCGAAAAGGGAGCTGGAGGAGTAAAGAGACTGCAGGGCGAGACAACTCTTTACTGATATTTCTTCGGATACTCGTACCATTCCAGTTTGCCCGAATCCATCATGGTGTGCTGCCACAAAGCTGGTTTCATGTCGATTCTGACAATTCCGCAGGTGACGATATTTTCAAGGTGCTCACCGGAAATGAAGTTTGCGAAGGAGGTCAGTGTCGGATTGTGTCCGAAGAGCATGGCCGAGGAGCAGCTGTCGGGAATTTCCCGGACAATCTGCAGCATTTGATTGATCCCGCCTTCATAGATTTCGATGCGCTGTTCGATCTTTTCATAGGGATACCCCAAAACTTCACAGAATGTTTCCGCTGTCGTCAACGCACGGTTTGCCGGGCTGGAAATGATGAGGTCGACCTGTACGTTGTTTTCGCGCAGCAGGTTTGCCATGAAAGGCGCTGCTTTTCGCCCGCGTTTATTGAGAGGGCGGTCGAAATCAGCCTGGTATGTATTGTCCCAGCTCGATTTTGCATGCCTGACGAGGTAAAGGGTTTTCATTTGGAAACAGTTACGTATTGTTGCTTCAGTGTCGAAATCCTTTGATAGGAACTGTCTATTCGCGCAGGCGATATTGCCCCGTTTTCGACAAGTGAATGAATGATCGAGATGGCTTTTTGGGCAATGCCGGGATCATAGCTTGAATTGTTGGCAAAAAGCAGGATGTCGACACCGGCATCGATGGCTTGCAGGATTGCTGTTTCGAGGCTATAGTGGTCTGAAACCGCTTTCATCTGCATGTCATCACTGATCACCGTACCTTTGAACCCGAGTGAGTTACGCAACAGTCCTGTGACGACGGGTTTTGACAATGTTGCCGGAAAAACGCTGTCGAGCCGTGCGTTGTAGACATGTGCTGTCATGACGAGGTCGGTGTAACCATGATCGATGAGCTTTCTGTAAGGCTCGAGTTCGGTTTTGTTCCAGCTTTCGGTTATGTCGGTGAAGTCCTTGTGGGTATCGGTGGCCGAGCTGCCATGACCGGGAAAATGTTTGAGTGTTGCGATGATTTTTTTCGTATGTAGCGCTCTGACTGTTGTGGTAGCCTGCGACGTCACGATCTCCGGATCGGCCGAATAACTTCTTTCCAGAGAGCCGATGACTGGATTTTCAGCGTTGCTGTCAAGGTCGACCACTGGAGAAAAATTGACGTTGATTCCTGCTTTTTGAAGAGATTCCGCGATATTCAATGCAGCACGGTAGGTGCTGTCGGGATTGTTGAGCAATCCGAGCTCTTTTGCCGAAGGACTTTCGGGAAACCCGTATTTTGTTTTCAATCTTGCTATTCTGCCGCCTTCCTGGTCGACAGCTATGAGCAGAGGTGTTTTCGCCACTTTCTGCAGTTCGTCTGTCAGTTTTTTCAACTGCTGCGGAGAAGTAATGTTTCTTACGGGTGATTTCGACGGAACGTCGTAATCGAACAGAACTACTCCTCCCAGATTGCGTGCTGTTATATCTTCTTGTAGATTGGGCGCTTCCTGCAGGGTTGTACCCCGAAAGCCAACCATGATCATCTGCCCGATTTTCATGGTCAACCGATCCTGAGCAGGCAAGACATCGGCAGAGGCGGCAAGTGTATGCAGGATCAAAAAAGAAACGGCAAGGATGCTGTGTTTCATGAGTTCTTTACAATTCAGCGGATGTCTTGTCAGGACGCTCTGCTTTGACAAGAGAAAGGATTCCGTCTTTGACCGTTACGTTTACGGAGTCACCTTCCTGAACGGAGCCTTCAAGGATCAGTTCCGAAAGCTTGTTGGTAATATGCCGCTGCATGACCCGCTTGAGCGGCCGAGCGCCGAAAGCGGGGTCGAAACCAGCATTGGAGAGCCACAATAGCGCATCGTTTTCCAGCGTTAAACCGATGTTCTGGCGAAAGGCGAGTTTTTTTATCAGATTGAACTGTATCGTGACGATTTTTTCCAGATCTTCCCTGCTGAGAGGTGTGAAAAGGATGACTTCGTCGATACGGTTGAGAAACTCGGGACGAACCTGCTGTTTGAGGAGCTGAAAGAGCTTTTCCTGAAGGGTTTCCAATACGGTATCGCGATTTGCACCATCCATCTTTTCCATTTCACTCTGGATGAGCTGCGCACCGATGTTGCTTGTCATGATGATGATGGTGTTCTTGAAATTCACCGTATGGCCTTTACTGTCGGTCAATCTGCCATCGTCGAGAATCTGTAGCAGGATATTGAACACATCGGGATGAGCTTTTTCGATTTCATCGAGCAGAACAACCGAAAATGGTTTTCTCCGCACCGCTTCGGTGAGCTGTCCCCCCTCTTCATAGCCGACATAACCCGGAGGAGCTCCCACGAGACGGCTGACGGTGTGGGATTCCATGTATTCGCTCATATCGATGCGTATCATCGCATCCTCATCGTCGAAAAGATATTCGGCGAGGGTTCGGGCAAGCTCCGTTTTACCGACTCCTGTCGGGCCGAGAAAAATAAACGATCCAATCGGTTTTTTTTCATCTCCCATGCCTGCACGTGACCGTTTGACCGCTTCGCTGACCGCCTGAACGGCTTTATTCTGGCCGATCACGCGCTTATGCAGTTCTTCGTCGATGTGCAGAAGCTTTTGCCGTTCCGACTGGAGCATCTTGCTGACCGGTATGCCGGTCCATTTGGATACGATATCCGCAATATCTGTGGCATCGATCTCTTCTTTAATAAGAAGTTCACCAGATGCGCTTTTCTCTTCGATTTTCCTCTTGTTGTCTTCAATCTCTTTTTCTATCGCTGCGATACGGCCATAGCGTATTTCGGCGACTTTGCCGTAATCGCCGCTTCTTTCGTACTCTTCCGCCTGGTGTTTGAGGTCTTCCAGTTCAGATTTCAGTTTTCTGGATTCCTGGACAAGACCTTTTTCCGCATCCCAACGTGCTTTGATCCTTCGCTGTTCTTCATGGAGGTTGGCAAGCTGTTTTTCAATTTCTTCTAATCGTTGTCTGGTATCCGAAGAGTTCATACTTGCATTTTGATGAGTTATGAAATAATGTGTTAAGTTGTAAATTTAAAGCTTAAATCGAAAAAAACGCAACATCCCGAAAGTATCGTTTTTTTGCTGTCTTCCGGGATGTAATAACGGCTATACAGGTGGAAAAGTTCTCGGTTGGATCAGTTACCATTCCAGATGAAACGTCGCTTTTTTTCATTGCCGGACCATGTCTTATCGAGGGACGGGAGATGGCTTTTGACATTGCGTCTACCCTGCAATCGATTCGTGACTCGGAAAACGTTCCGTTTATTTTCAAGGGATCGTTTCGTAAGGCGAACCGATCTTCTGCCGGTTCTTTTACAGGGATCGGCGATATCGAGGCGCTTGAAATTCTTGGGGAAATCAGAGAGCGTTTCGATATGCCGGTACTTACCGATGTTCATGAAACGCATGAGGTGGAGCAAGTTGCACACTATGTCGATGTGCTGCAGATTCCTGCATTTCTCTGTCGCCAGTCCGACCTTTTGAAAGCGTCAGGAAACTCGGGTCTCTGCGTCAATATAAAGAAGGGACAGTTCATGGCTCCCGAGGATATGGCAATGGCTGCCGATAAAGTCGTCCGGACGGGCAACTCACGTGTGATGCTGACCGAAAGAGGGACGACGTTCGGGTACCACAATTTGGTGGTTGATTTTCGGGGTATTCCAAAAATGGGTAAAACCGGCTATCCGGTCATCTATGATGCAACCCACAGTCTTCAGCTTCCTTCCGCAGGCAAAGATGTTTCCGGGGGTGAACGGGAATATCTGCTTCCGATGGCAAGAGCTGCCGTTGCCGCAGGGGTTGACGGTCTGTTTTTCGAGGTTCACCCTGATCCTGACAACGCTCTGTCCGATGCAGCCACTCAGCTAGCGCTCAAGGATTTCCCTGCGGTTGTAAAGCAGTTGCAAAAGCTTCATGCTTGTTTGTCTTGCATGATCTGAATGTATTAATTAAGCAAAACATAAAACTCAGAAAACAGTGTCAGGTATAAACTACTTTGGGATTCAGCTGTCGTCAGGTGACGCATCCGAGCGCTTGCAGAATGCATTACGGCAGGTCAAGGCGTTGATTTTCCCTGTCGAAGGTATTTTGACGGGAAGCCAGGTAACGTTCAATGATCGCGGTGAAGAGATCTGTTCCTGTAATGTGAGGGATGCTCTTGCGATACGTGAAGCAATGCAAAGGGGGCTTCATATTGCTGCGATTTCGGAGCGGTCGAGTGACGCACAGCGGCATTTGCTCGACCATCTTGGAATAGAGTATGTGTATCTCGATTGTGATCGCAAGGTAGATGCTTACCAGGAATTCAAAACAGGCCTTGGCCTGGAGGATGAAGAGTGCGCCTATATTGCCGATGATGTTGTCGATATACCTGTCCTTGAAAAAGTCGAGCTTTCCATTACCCCTATTGATGGAATAGAATACCTTCGCAATCGTGTTTCCTATATTTCTGCCTATGAAGGCGGGAAAGGATGCATCAGGGAGATGATCGAACTGATTCTCCAGGAGCAGGGAAAGTGGGAGTACAGCGAATACTCGGCCATGTGAAGAAACAGCCAGAAGACCTGATTTCGGAATTCAGTAGACGGTGCCAGAGGCTTAATTTTCTTTGGAGCGTATTTGCGAAATGATTTTCCGGCTTTTTACCGGCGGTTGGTTGTCGCTGTGCATCGAGCAATAGTTCTGTAAAATGTCACATAGCTGCTGACTCTCTTCGGGTAAAACGTCGAGATCGCTGACCGACAGAATATCGGTTTTGGCGAGTGCGTGCATAAGCAGATACACCGGGATCGGCAACGGCTGTCCGGCTTGGCGTGAGTGAATCGCCGGAGGTTCGAGCGCGACACCTCCCGGGTCGTAGAAAAGGTAAAGAACGCTGTCGGGTCTCTTCTCGAGCGTCGCCATGATACGATCGCCGGTCATGACACAATGTTCGATAGACGGCTCAAAACCCATGTTCGAGATAAGCCGGAGGAGAAACCATGCCACGACTGCATCGGTGTTTTTGCAGGTGTTGCAGAGGCTTTCAATCGTCCGGGCGAGAGCATCGAAGAGGCGGATATTTTTTTCTTCGTTTCCTGTTGTGTTTCTGATTGTTTCAATGATACGATAGATTGCGCTGAAACGTTCCATGTCCGGTTCTGCGGTCATCGGGCTTCTGATGATCCGAGCTTCGCTGACAAGGTGCAGGTTGCGATTGGTTCCCTTGTACAGCACCACTTCGAGAAGGTTGCCGGTGCTGAACAATCCTGAAAGCTTGCTTTTGGGGTTCCTGCCACCTTTGAGAATGACGGAGAGCCTTCCGAAGTCCCTGGTATAAAGCGTGCATATCGTCGAGGTATCCCTGAACTTTATTTCTTTGAGAACGAAAGCCCTGGTTTTGGTAAGCACGGTGCGGATTTTTTTATTCGGTAAAATAATTATATATACATCTACCTGGTATTGTCAGGTTCAGATGTGCAGCTCTAGGATACAAAGTATACAAAATAACAGACAGACGGGGGCCTCCATTGGCGTTTTACAACAAGGGAAAGGTACCCGAAAATAGATTACGGAGGTAATTACAATGCCAACCTACCAGTATCGTTGTAAAAAGTGCGGATGCGAAAAAGAGATTTTTCAGAAAATGAGTGATGACGCGGTGACGACATGTCCTGAATGCAATGCTGAAACGTTTGAACGGGTTATCAGTGCAGAAGGAGGGTTTTTGCTGAAAGGCTCGGGATTCTACAAAACCGATTACAGCGAACAGAGTTGTGAAAGTGCTTCTTCAGGATCATGTCCGACAGGTACTTGCCCCCTTGCCAAATAAATTCGGGTTTTCCATATATCGAACAAAAAGCCTTTCCTTACCGGAAGGCTTTTTGCATTGTTTTCTTTTTCATTACCCAAATTCAAAATACAGGCTTCTCATCGTAGCGCAGCCTGAAGCCGGATAGGTCGATTTTTCTACTGCCTCTCAGTTTGTTTGGGTACTGTTTTCCTTCAACGTTGCCGCTTACCGCTATTCTATCAAGTTGTCCCTCGGCGAACGACATGACTATTCTGTTACCGCTCGAGTAGTTGATCCCTGTCGGTGCTTGGTCTTTGTCATAGGTATGGTAGAGGCTCCGGGCCTGTGAATCGACTTGTACGCCGGTTACCGTTTCCTGTTCATCGAGCTCGATGAACAGGGTTTTACCGCTCAGCTGGTTGTACAACTGCCTGCTTGGATCGAGAGTGTCTCTGGCGGCAAGAAATGCTTTGCCGATGACGGTGATTGTTTCAACGTTCTTCTTTCTGTTCAGCTCTTTGAGTTGTACAGCAATGCTGTCTCCGCTGAGCTGGCGTTCCCCTTGCCATGCAATAGCGTCCTTGTAGATCGATATCTGGTTGCCGGGGTTGTCGATACGCGCTCGCTCGGATTTCGTGATCAGGTCATCATCGAGAAGCCGCCCTTTTACATTGTTTTCAAGCTCTGCAATTCCGGTATCTGGATAATAGAGTGCCTTGTCGCAGTATACTTCCAGTTTGCGGTCGGTCATGAAAATATTGCCGCGTAGCTGAACGATACCGCTTTCAAGAAACTCGGTTGCCTTGTCACAGGAGAGCAACAGGTTTTCCTGAACAAAGACGACATTGCCGGAAACGGAGCGAACCTCTTCAATCCGTCCGGTTGGAGAACGTTCTTTTCCTCCCTGCAGTTTATCGGCCTGTTGTAAAATAATTTTCTTTTTTTCCGCATGGGCAGTATTATGATTCATCTTCACGATACTGTCGCTTGCCTGAAACAGCAACAGGTACAGCAGGACGAGCGCAAGTGTTTTGGTTCCCTTCATTTCCTATAGGGATGAATTGATTGACGTGTTTGAACAATGTAAAAAGGATTTCTCTCGTGAAAAAGATTCTTTTGGTTGCCGGTGACCGATACGGTTTGTTGAAGGTTCTCCCTTTATATAAGGCTCTGCATGAGCATGATGGATATGAGGTTCTGTTTGCCGCAGGTTCTCCGCTGCCCCAGGGGGAAAAGTCGGGTGAAGATCTTCCGCAGCTTTTCGGGATTTCCGAAACTATCTTTTCAGTCGGGACCGAAGGCATTTCACCAGTTGGTCGAGCGGCTTCGGCAATGACAGCTTTTGAAAAGCTTTTTGTCGATGAAAAACCTGAAATTGCCGTTATTGGCGGAGACGATGATGTTGCTTTAGCCGCAGCACTCGCTGCTGTAAAACTCAGCCTTCCGGTTGCATATATCGGTGCGGGTATGCGGGACTATAATCGCAGGTCACCTGGGGAGGTCAACAGGAAGCTCATCGATGCGGTTGCCGATATTCTGTTTGTCAGTGAGCATAGCGGTGAATACAACCTCATCAATGAAGGCTATGATGAAGACAGGATTTTTTTTGTCGGTGAAATGACCATCGACAGTCTCGCCACCCTCATCGGGAAGGCTAACAGCTCCAGTGTTACCGGTGATTTCGGTGTCGAGGCAAAGAAATATGTTCTGGTTCTGTTTGACCATGCGGCTGGACTTGACGATATCGGTGTTCTCAAGAAAATGGTCCGGGTGGTAAAGGCCATTGCCGAAAATCATCATGTGTTGATGCTGGTCGATTCAGATGTTGGAACCGTTTTACGGGAACATGAAATGGAACCTGCCTTTACGTCGCTGCCAGGGGTTCAGGTCATACAGTTTCCCGGGTATGTCGAACTGCTGCGGCTGGTCAAGGATGCTTTGTTTGTGTTGACCGATTCATTGTCCGCCCAAGCCGAATCGACGGTCATGAAGGTTCCGTGCTTGACGATGCTTGACGATACTTCCAGTCCTGCAACTATCGAGGTCGGCACCAATGTTCTTGTCGGAGACAGGGAAGAGGATATTCTTCGAGGCATTGGCGATGCTGTGGAGGGAAATTTAAAACACAGGGCTAAAATTCCGGAAAAATGGGATGGCGCCGTAAGCCAGCGTATTGTCGATGTATTGGATCGGCTTTTCAGGGAATGATCGTGGCAATAGTGCCGGTACGGGGGCTCGTGAACAGGTGAAAAATGTTTCTTCAATATCTATTTTTGGTTTGCAGAGCGTTTTCCGAGCAGAAGCGTTCGGGTTATATCATATCGTGATGCAACGACTTCGATCAGGATCGGACCTGCTGTTCCAAGCGTTGTGCCGGGGACGAAAAGGAGCCATATGTCGTTGATGCCGGTGCTCTTGGCTGTAATTCTCGAGGCCGCGGTGATAAAAACATGGAGGAGGTAGATAGCGTAGGAATAGTTTCCGATAAAGGCCATGAATCCCGACAGCATCTTTGTCATAAAGATCGGTTGGGGGCCGCCATATTCTTTTCCGTACAGTAACAGAAAAATGATGATAAAAGCAGGGAGGGTTTGTTGTCAGGTTTCCCGTTGTTTATCGGTGTTTTCCCGGGAAGTTCGTACCCATTCATTCCTTTTTTTTCGAAGCAGCATGGCTGCGTACAGCGGTATTTTCCATAAAATGTAGAGCGGTGCGGCAGCAAGCACGAACCAGGTTGTTATGGGGGCGTGCCGTTGTATCTGGCCTGAGATGACATACATGAACAGAATCAGCCACCAAAAGGCCGGGACAAAGAGCCAGGCGCCTTCGAGGAGCAGGAACGATGCTGTTGTGACCAATGCGAAAAGTATCACGAGCAGTGAAAGCGGAGGGATTGCAAGTTCCGCTAAAGCAAAGAGGTATCGGAAATCGCGTGAACGGGCAAAAAGAGAAAACAACGGCCCGGTCATGTTTTTTACCAGGGAGAAACGGCCTCCTTCCCATCTGCTTCGCTGGCTTGAGGCGTGTTTGCCCGAGGTGACCATCTCGCTGCGTATTACGGCATCCGGATTGTAATGGACATCGATACCGTCCTGTAAAAGGCGCAAGCTGAACTCCATATCTTCTACAATGGAGTGGCAGGGCCAGCCGTAGTGTTCGAGAACACTTGTCCGGAACGCCATGCCGTTTCCTTTCAGGACGGCTGTTCCTGAAAGCACGACCGAGCCGGCCATGCGCAAATGGTTGAAGACATTGAACGCGGCATCGATGAGGCCGGGCCGCCAGCCTGCGCCCGGATTGCTGACCCCGTTGTATGCCTGCAGAACGCTGGTCTCCTGCAGGCTGAGCGAGGCGCTTATCTCGCGCAGATAGTTTCTGTCCGGAGTGACATCGGCATCGATAATGGTGATGACGTCCGTGTTATGGTAGAGGTTGCGGTGATGGTGGAGGAACCAGTCCAGCGCCTGACCTTTTCCCCTGTTTGACATATCATGGCGTTCAGCGACCGTTGCGCCTGCATTGCGGGCATGCTCTGCTGTCAGATCGGTACAGTTATCGGCTATAACGTAGATTTCGAAACGGTTTGCGGGATAGTCGCTTTCCTGAACGCTTCGAATGGTGCGTACAATTCCCTCTTCTTCATTGTGGGCGGGGATGAGTACTCCGATATTGAGGAACCGGTTCTGTTCCGGGATCTCTTTCCTGAACAGAAACGCTGCAATGGTTGTTACAAGCAGATAGCCGGCAGGGATGCTGAGCAGGACAATCAGGACCTGAAGTATTGTATCGACAACGCTCATGTTCTCTGGTTTTCTTCCTGGAAAAGTTTGACCATACCGCTGTTGTTGGAATGCTGATTATATCGATCGAGCACTTTTTGCCTGCCTGCTTCGCCAAACTTACGCCGCAGTTGGGTGTTCTGGAGCAGTTTCCCGATCTCTCCAGCAAGATCGTGTGAGTCACCGGGTACCGCAAGCAATCCGTCTTTTTCGTGATCTATCAGTTCAGGAATCCCCGTTATGCGTGTTGCTATAACAGGGATCTCCTTTGCCATGGCTTCCATCAGCACGACGGGTACTCCTTCGGCAAAACTTGCCAGGATGAAGATATCCGCCTTGTCATAATAGGCTCTTACCTTGTCCTGACCGAGAGCTCCGGTGAAGGTGACCGTTTCGCCGAGCCCGCTCTCTGCCGTACTGTTTTCAAGGGAGGCTCTGTCGGGACCGTCACCAACCAGGGTCAGGTGAAAAGTGTATCCCTCGGTTTTCAGCCGTGCACATGCTTCAAGCAGAATATGCTGTCCTTTTGCCGGTACCAGTCTGCCTACGCAGAGCAGTTGTATTATTGCATTGTTCGGTTCGGGTCTTGGTGCATAGAGTGCAGGATCGACGCCGCATCGGACAATGTGGTACCGGTTCCATTCCGACGGATCGCCGATTCGCATGACCTGGCTTCGACAGTAGTGGCTTATGCAGCGGATAAATGAAGCATCCCTGATTTTTTCAGGAAGCATGGCCGAATCGACAGTGTAGAAGATATCCGGACCGTGTATGGAGAGACTGTACGAAATGCCTCCGTAATGCTTCATGAGCCTCGCGACAAGAGCTGTGGGATTCGCGAAATGCTCGTGGATGTGTGTGATGTTGTTGTGGTGTGCCCACTCGAGGAGGATACCGGCCTCGGCAAGGTAAGCAAGTGCCTTGATAGGACTTTTGGGTCCTGTGGTGAAGAGCTTGAGTGCGGAAGCCGTCATTCTGAGGTATCCCGGAAAGTTTTTTTTCAGGCAGTGCACATGAGCTTTGAGCATGGCGAGTGGTGAACGGGAGAGAACCACCATGGTTTTATCGGCCTCACGTTGTTCGTCGGACGTCATGACATAGAGGTCTCCGGGCTTTCGGATCGAAGCTGTGTGAACGTTTATCCCGGCTTTACGAATCGATTCGATTTCCCGATAAATAAAGGTATGGGAAATAGCGGGGTATTCGCTGCAGAGGTATCCTATCGGTGTATGGTTCATGGTGTAGGGTTTGAGAGTCTTGTCTGGAGCTTGTTCCGCCTGTTTTTCAGCGGTTTGTTGAAAACGCGTCCTGCATAAAACCGAATGATGCCGAAGAACTGCGGGAGCGCAACCAGTGAACAGTGCCAGGCATATTTTTTTGCGTCATTGCGGTCAAGGCGGTTTTCCTTCATGAACTTGTCGACTTTGAAAAGTCGCGGGCCGAGGAGAAGAACCGTTCCCCCTGTCAGACACAGCGCTGCTGTCGCAATACCGGCGATATTCTGCTGAACGACAGGTATGAAAAGGCCTGCAATTATACCGGCAAGAAATCCGCCGCCTTTGATGATTATCCGCCGTTGTTCTATTTTCCAGAAGCTGCTCCCGGTTACTCCGATTCTGCTCTGTACCGCAGCAAAACCATATCCCGAGCGATATGACCGCCGAAGGTACTGTGTTGTTTTCAGCATGGCCAGATCATGATGAGTCATGAGTGCATCGAGCATGAGAATTGTCCATCCCGCCCCGTGTATCCGCCAGCTCAGCTCAGGGTCTTCTCCACCGACAAGTTCTTCATCGTATCCTCCTGATTGTTCAAGAGCTTCACGGCGGATCATCACATCACCGCCGAAACTGTCGCATTCACCGGGAAGAACGTTCCATTCGAGGTCTCCTATCCAGTTGAAAAAAGATCGTTCGGGGTGCAGTTCCTTTCTGTAGCCTCTGACAGCGCCGACCTCCCGGTCGTTCATGGCTTCAACACCGGTGGTGAGCCACTCAGGGGCGAGGATCGTATCGGAATCGAGGAACTGTACGTAGGGGGCTGATCCTCTTTTCCAGCCGGCGTTTCTGCCTGTACCGGGAGTGGGAAATTCCAGGCTGAGCTCGATTACCGTCACTTCCGTGAACGTTCGGGCGATCTCGATACTGCGGTCGGTCGACCCTCCATCGGCATAAAAAATATGCAGCAGCGCCCGTGGATAGCTGCCGGAAAGGATCGAGTCGATACAGCGTTCAAGGGTTTTTTCGCTGTTGATCCCGATGATTACGCAATCGATCGATGGATAGTCCTCTTTGGCGGTATGATGATCGTTGTGTTCCTGGTTCATTTGTCGGAATGGTTACCCCTTATGAAAGGGCGTTTGTTTGGATGTTTCATGATTTTTTTCCGTTTCATAATGGTTTTTCAGACGTATGACGAATCCTACGACGATGCCGAGTATGACTCCGGCATTGTTTGCCAGAGCGTTCAGCGCATGGAACGGTTCTCCGGTTACAACGACGTTTATGGACTCGAAAAGGTAGCCGAGCGGTGTCATTGCTATGGAAACGAGAAAGGCGGTTTTTCTGTCTGCAAGCAGAACCATGGGAACAAATGAAAGTACGCTGTAAAGGATGATATGTGCCAGAGTGTCCAGGCCGTAGAAATTCGCTATGATAGTATTGAACGGTATGAGGCTTCCCGCAAGGATAAGAACCAGGCTTGCCGACCAGTATCCTATCATCTTTTTGCCGTTGTCGAGCTCGGGTTTGAGCATCGGGCTGTTTTGCTTCATGATATGCAAGTGGGATGTGGCCATGTTCGATCAGCTGATAAACCTTGATAGTGATATTTCCGGTTCGGTGATGAATCGGGTTGTGGAATGAATCGTAACGGGTGATTCAGCTTCGGGTATCGATACCGGAACTTCCGAGTGCAGTCGTAACATCACACCGATGATGCCGCCGCTGAAAAGCATATATATCGGGTTGATCATCGAATTGAGCAGGTTGTCGATCATATAGATTGCAAGAAAAACAGCCATGACTGCCGGTGCCGCCCATTGCTGTTCGTTCCATCGATTGGGTTTGACACGCAGCAGAAAAAGTACCACCGGTAACTGTACTGCGATGATCAGGGCGATGAGCCCGTATATACCGTTCTGGCCGAGGGTGATGATCCATAGACCATCCGCGATACTGATGTCCTTGCCTTTGTCGTCGTAAACGCGGGAGCGACCGAAGCCACCCCATCCGAAAAAGGTTCCCTGGAGTGCTTTATCGATGAGGATCGTTTCGTTATCGAAGCGGAACTGTAGTGACTGCGCACGCTCTTCACTGACTTTTTCCGCAACGAATTGTGAAAGGTTTCTACCATCCCATGTGCCGGTCGTTCGTGTAACGATATAGAGGTGAGGTGTCACGAGAAGAATCAGAATCAAAATTCGCAGCTTCATTTTATTTGTCAAAAAGATGACTATGAGACCGAGAAAGAGCAGAGAGACCGCTCCGAAGGATTTCATCATCATGGTTGTGAAAACAAGCAGCAGTAACAGATAGATCGTCGGTACGAAAAGGATTTTTTTCGGAAGGCTGCCGGATAAGTAAAGCCAGGCTCCGAGAAAGACGGCAATGACCATCCACATCGAGGTCATGAGTCCGTGATCCATGTACACCATCGGTCTGAAACCGCCGCCAGCTCGTATAGTCTGCAGGAAACTGTGCTGGTGAAAGCCGTATGTCATGCGGTGGAGCTGGGGACTCATGATCATTTCGAACCAGCAGAACGGAATGTAGACGATACCCCCGATGACGATGGCGAGGGCGAGGATTTTGAGCCCTTCGGTGTCACTGAAGTAGATTCTTGCGATGTAGTAGGGGAGTCCCCAGGTAATGCTTTGGTACATGGTTTGGGACAAACCGTCATAGGGTCCGAGTCCGTTGGCGACCGAGGAGAAAAAGGGGGCTGTGCACCACAGAAGGATAGGGATGTCAGCCGCACTGAACCGGAATTCACTGAACCGTTCTTTGTCGAAGATCCAGGCTCCTGCCAGAATGCCGACACAGGTCGCGGTTGTTTTGGTATAGTCGGGCAGTGCCGGTAGATTGTATGCTACGACCGGAAGAAACATCCAGCCTGCTACAAATGCGGTGGCGGCCGCTATTTTCGCCTCTAGACGCGAAAAAAGTATCATGACGAAAGGGATCCAGCCGAACATTACGATCGGGACCATAATATTGCCAGGTACATTACCCATAAGGCAGACTCCTTATAACTCTTTTAAGCGCAGCTCCCCAGGAACGCTCCGGATCGTAGAACTGCTCCTGAAGGGTTTTGCAGCCTTGCTGTTTTTCACGGTAAAGATCTTTTGAAGAAGAAAGTTTCTTGACAGCTTCGAAATATGACGACGGGTCGTCGGGAACAGCTTCCACGACAGCTTCTTTCACGTAATCGAGCGCCGGACATACTGACGAGGTGATCACCGGTCTTCCGGCAAGGATAGCTTCGGCAACGACTTTGTTGAACCCCTCTTCGAATGAGGTTCTGGTTGGAACGATGAAGGCATGACTCCGATTGATGTGTTCCAGCATTGTTTGTTGGCGGCAGTAACCGTGCAAATGAAAAAGGTGTTCGATTCCTTTGTTCCTTGCAGCCATTCTGAGCGGGTCTTCCTCCGAACCGTCACCGCAGAGGTGCAGGGTGACATCATGTATTCCTTCACGGTCCAGCATCAGAGCGATCTCGAGAAGGTCGTAGACTCCTTTTTCGGTTTCCATTCGTCCAGCATAGAGCAGGTAGAATGGCCGCTTGTCAGTGGGGGGGGGAATGGTTGCGAACAGTTCATGCCGGTAAAATGGGATGAATGGATAGATGGGCACGGTGTTTCCCCCTGTCATATCGAGCAACTGGCGCCGGATATCGTTCGAAAGGCAGAGTATTGCCTGCGCCCTTTTGGCGAAAAGACGACGGCTGAGAAGTGAAATGAGCCTCGCTCTGGTCGTTTTGTCGCGGCTTCTGGGCCAGAGGGTACAGTGCAGGGAAACTGCGAGATGCATTGTTTTCGGAGCGAGCCAGACAAGAGAGAAAAGGTATCCTGTAGCGTCGGCCATGACAAGGAGGTCGGCATCGACAGCCGATGCCCGCTCTATGATTTTTCGGACATAGCGTATTTGTTGGATGTGGAATGCAATGCCTCTCCTTGCAGGTCCTTTCGGGAGGTTCTCGACGGTGAACTGTTCAGTCGTGATGCGGTCTTTGCGAGGGCATGACGATACCGCAATCCCTTTTGCCCCGAGTGATCGGCAAAGGTCGAAAAACTGGCTGCTATAGGTGATGGCAACCTGGTGTGGATCGTCTCTGCCTTCATGCCAGCAGGAAAAGGTCGTGACGATGTCTCCCGGTCCGGCAGCGTAGAAGAGATTGAGCTGTTTGCCGGGCTGTTTTCCGTTCTGCGTATTCATTCGCCGCGTTGTTTCGTTGATCTTTTCGCCATGTCTCGCCTTTTATTTATGGTTGTTTCGTTCACTTTTGGTCTGCCGTTTTATCTACTTTTTTTACCTGTGCGGGTATGCCGACTGCCGTCGCATGGCTCGGGATATCGTCGATAACAACGGCGTTGGCCCCGATACGAGCATGATTGCCGATGTGAACCCCCCCGAGGATCTTTGCTCCGGCCCCGATATCGACATGCCCTTCGATTACCGGGAAGCCTTGCTTTGGTCCTTCACCGACGGTTACCTGTTGGAAAATCAGGCAGTTTGGCCCGATTGTCGCTCTGGGATGTATGACGATGCCATTTGGATGGGGAATGAGAAGGCCTCCTCCTATTCGAGTGTTGATGGGGATGTCCGCCCCGCAGACAGCACTCCAGAACCTGTGGCTCAGTACGGCGAAAGGTTTCATTGCTCGTGACGTAAGGCCCTGTTTCTCCAGTCGCTGGTAGAGTCGAATCGCCGAAAGCATTTTTTTTCCGGGTTCATAGCGTCCGGGAATGATTTTTTCCCTGTCCCAGTCGGCTTCTGTTGCTGATATCATAGTGCTTCTTTTGTTTTCCAGATCCCGGTGCAGTGTTCTTCGAGAAGCCGGGCTCGTTGTTCGGCAACCTGTTGCCAGGTGAACTGTTTCGATCGTTGCTGTGCGAGATTTCCGATCTCTCTTCTCCTGTCTGGGTTTTCCACCATGAGTGTCATTGCCTGGGCCCATGCATCGATGTCCATATCCGGCAAGATGGTGCCGTTCTTGGTGTTTTCAACGATTGCGCCTCCACCCATGGCGGTGACAAGGGGGGGGATGCCATGGGCCATTGCTTCATAAGTGACCATCGGTCCACCTTCCTCGAGGCTTGGAAAAACAAAAACGTCGGTTTTTCGGTAAAGCTGGCCGATATCTCTGGTATAGCTCACATGACGTACGTTTTTGGTGCTCTCGAGTGAAGGGTAGTGCTCCTGTATTTCGGGAGCTATAGAGCCGCACAGCAGGAGTTCTGCGTTGAGGTCCGCCCGTTTCCATGCTTCGAGAAGCAACGGTATTCCCTTGCGAAGACAGATGGTGCCTGCAAAAAGAAAGATCGGGCATGAGGCGTTCGGTGACTCTTTTTCTCTGGACGGGAAACGTTCAGGAGACCATCCATAGCTGGTGGAAAGCAGTTTGCGCTCGTCGACGTTGTTTTCGAGCATGGATTTACGAACCATGGGGCTGGGGCAGAACACGGCGTCTACAATGTCGAGTTTACGGTTCTCTTCTTCAATGGCTTTGTCGGTGATCGCTGTCGTTACAGGGATGTTCCAGTGTTCGGATGCCTGTTGCAGGATACGCTGCGCACTGTGCCTGTGGCAATTGATACGTTCGATGATTATGGTTGTGCCACGTCTTTCGAATTCTTCGAATATTTCCAGAGAGAGTCCGGCCCACAGATAGACGTAAGGGGACTGTTTCTCCGTTTTTAGAAAATGGCGTTCGGCGATTCTCCGGGGGATAGCCGGATTGGCCAGCCGGTAGACAATTTTTTTTGCAAGACCGCTCATGGCGGGCTTGAGCCAGGAATAGCCGAGCGCCGTGTCGGCACTGGGAACGGTCAGGCTGACATCTCTGTCGCTGTTGTGCCAGTGCCGGCAGAGTGAGAGAGGTACGTGACTGTTACCGAGATTCGATGCATGGTATCCGAACAGTACGGGCAGGTGGCTCATTTTTTTCTCCCCCATTTCGTTTTCGCCTGTATTTTTTGCAAAAGTGTTCTTGCCATTTCCGGTGTATTATGAAAGAGCGTTCTTGCTTTTTCCTTTGTTTTTTGCACCAGTTCTGTGGTTGATGGTAGTTCTCCGAGAAGCGTTTCCAGCTTTTCGGTATTTACCCGGTTGAGAAAATCAGGGCGTTTTTCAAGCAGTTTATCGATACTGAAAGACCGTTTGCAGCCTCCCCAGTTGAGTACAGGGGCGATTACCGGAGCGTTGAGGTATACCAAACGTTCGGCAACGGTTCTCAAGTCTCGGAAAAGCGTGCTGTCACCGAGCGCGATCAAGGTGGTTATGTCGGTGTGAGTCACGAGGTTTTCTGTCAGGTCACTTTCCTGGAGGGGGGCTGTATCGATGCAGATGATATCGTATTCCTTGCGGATCTCTTTAAGGACAGTTGCCAGTTTTTGTTGTGGAACGCTTTCACCAGTTGTGTTTCCTGTCGGCATGATATCCATATTGTTTTCCATTTCTTTGTGTATTGTTGTTTTCCATGGAGTCGATGAAGAGAGTATGTCAAGAAGTCCGGGTGCATCGGCAGGTATAGCAGGTACAAGTTCTGTCGACAGGTTCGAGGTATCCGCATCGATGAATAGAATTGTCGGTACAAGGGTACCGAGTGCACGTGCTGTGTTGAACGCGATCGAGCTGCTCCCGACGCCTTTTTCGATACCGGTAAACAAAATGATTCCTGCTCCATGTTGTTCCTGTTCGTGTTTCAATCGTACAGCAAGGCTGCGCAGGGCTCCTGCTGTAACGGGATTTGAATCGATCTCCTGAGCGGGCAGTGCTTTTCCTGCATCCGGAATGACTGCTGCCGGGGGATGGCCAAGTCCGTGCTGGATATCTTCAGGTCGGCGTATGCGATTATCGAAAAAGTCATACGCGAGAAACAGGCCGCCGGTGCTGCCGAATGACAGAACGAAAAAGATCAACATGAGCTTTTTAACGTTAGAGCCGGCTGCACTATCGGGTTCACGCGCCTGTGACTCGATGGAGATGCGTAAGGGAGCTTTGCCTTCGACCTCGAGTTCGTGTATTCTTGTATCGATACGGTTGAGCAGTGCACGTTTGTGCTCGAGCCGGGAGTCGAGAGCTTGGCCGAGATGCATACCAACTGAAATACGGACACCTTCTTCCTGGTTTTGTTTTAACTTTTCAAGCACTTCAGTTTCAGCGTTCGATGCTTTTTCAAAGCGATTTTCCGCGAGTATCAGACTTTTTTGAAGGTCATAGTCGCGCTTGCCGTAAAGAATTGTTCGAGCATTGTCGCGGATTTCATTTTCCAGTTTGTTTTCGTAGCGCTGCATTCCTTCCATACGTTGTTCGACATAAATACGGTCGGGATTGTCTTTAGTCAATCCGTCGGTTGAACTTCTCATCTGCTGGAGTTGCTGATAGGTCCAGGAACTGGTGAAATCGAGAGACTGATCTTTTATGACAAGTTCTTCGACCATGGGATCGAGAGAAAGTGACTCGAGCAGCTCGTTTGCTTTCAGTGTTGTGTTGAGGTTGTTTTCGGCGATAACCCGCTCTTCGAACGTTCGGACATAGAGTTTTTGCAGCTCCTCGGTTTTTTTGCTTGCAAGGTTGTAATCTTCTGAAAAGGAAGCGGTATAGATATCGCCGGTAAGCTCGCTGAGCTGTTCCTCGATGTTGGTTATTTCAGCTGTCAGTCCCTGTTGTTTGCTGCGAAGAAAGGTCAGGCGTTCGTTGTCCTGCATTTCCGTGTTGGTACGGACTTTTTCAAGAAAGACTTCCATGAATGTGTTCAAGAGGGTGGCGAGGCCTTTTCTTTTCGGACTTGAGACAGTGACCTGGATCAGATGGGTGCCGCTCATGGGTGTGACTTTGATGATCAAACCGAGAATGTGTGCACATTTGTCGGCTGGAAGCGCTGGAGGCAGTACAGCCGCTTTTTCTTCGGGTGTGAGCTTTTCAACGGTTCTTTTCAGAACACTGAACTGCATCATTCTTTTGGCCTGTGTTCTGGCATAGTCCTGGTAGTAGTTGATGATGGAAGGGTCTTCACTTTTGGTTATGAGTGACGGAATCACGGGATCGATGCGCATGAGCGCTTTCGCTTCATAATTAGGCTTGCTGATCAACAGGACGATCGGGACGGTGAGGGTGAAGAGAAACGAACCGATGATCAGAGCAAACAGACCGTATCTTTTCAAAAACCCTATTGTATCGAAGGCTTTGGACGGTTTACCGTGAGGCAGTGGATTTGTCGTTGTCTGAAAGTCCGCCATTATGGTTTTCTTTTACTTGCGGAAAAAACCGGCAACAGGTCGGCGGCTCTTTGTTTTTCATCTGCATTCAGTACGGTATACCAGAGGATTGTCAGGGTGACGGTGATGTAGAGTATTCCATAACCCAAAACGATCATGATCGTCTCTATTCTGCCTCCTGAAGGTAGCGTCAGGGTTGTGATGTAGATGCCGGCGGCGGGAATGAGAGGAACAAGCGCGGGTATGATCGCGTGCCGTGTCAGTTCTTTCAGGGAAATCTGGAACGTGAAATTGCTTCGCCAGAAAAAAAATATGGCGCTGGCGGATGATGCGGCAGCCAGGGCGCCAGCCGCTCCTGCTAAGCCGTAAGATGCGGTTGCTGACGGGAGCCACAACAGAACGAGGACCAGCTGTGCCAGCAGGTATTCGAATTCTCTGCCGTTTCGGTCGATACCGCGGAATATAAGATTGCCCGGCCCGGTGGAGAGCTGCATGGTATAGGCCAGAGAGATGAAAACCATGAGGATTATCGCCTCATTGTAGCCGGTTCCTACCCATGCGTTGATCAGCGGGGTTGCAGCTGCGATCAGGAATGCGAAAGTGGTTATGCTTACAAGGTTTGTATAGCGGAGTCCGTTGAGGTAGAGCATTCTCAGTTCACCTTTGCTGAGCTGTTCCCCATGTCGATGCTTTTTTCTGAGCGGTATAAAAAGGACGATCGATACAACGGCGAGGAGCGGAGCTGCAGATTCTGCAGGAATCGGGAGCATCCGATTTACCGAAGGCAGAAAAAGGGCTGGCACGGATCCTGCAATAAACATGAACAAGGCGATGTGCACATAGTTGCGGGACCGTTTTGCCGGTGAATCGTGAGACTCTTTTTCCCATGAAGCATCGAGATGAGCTGCTGTCGGCAGAAAGGGGCCGAAAGCCGATTCGGATATTTTTTTTGCGGTAAACGGTAACTTTCGGCCGATTTCAAACATTCCTACTGCAGCAAGGCCGGATATGGCGGTGACAAATATCCTGTCGAGAGCGTTCAGAAAAATACCCACTGCGCCAAGTGCCTGTACTTTCCCGCCGAACACGAAAAAAAGCCGAAAATGTTCATGGTTTATGAGACGGGGTGACAGACGGATTCCGGGAAGAAGGCGGCGGATGAGCAGCCCACAACTCCAGGTTTCAAGGATAACTCGTAACGCGTAAGCGTAGAGAAGGCCCATAATGCCCGTTCCGAAAAGAAGAAAGGCTATGATTGCGGCAACTTCTGCAAGACCGGCAAACGTGGTGATGGTTTTTTCTTTTGCGATTTCATGCAGTCCATTGATGATGAAGCGGAATCCGCCAAGAGTCAACTCGAGGCTGAAAACCACAGCCGTTCCGAGAAAGATGGACGTCGCTATCGATTGCTGTGCCTTGTCTATCTGAAAGATATCGTGAATCAGCGGCATGAACAGATACAGCAGCAGAATGAAAAACAGGCTGAATACGAGCATACAGGCGATACCGGTTGAAAGGAGTCTGCCGATCTCGCTTTGACGGCCTTCGGCAAGATAGCGGGCTGTATAGCGGATATACGTGCTGTTGATACCGAACCCCCCCATCGAGGCGTAAGAGAGAATAATGAAGCAGAGCGACCATAAGCCGAATTCAGCGAGGGTGAGATAGTTCAGGATGAACGGTGTCAGAATCAGTCTGCTGACAAGATAGATTCCAGTTGCTATCATGCCCGATAGTGCGTTGCCTGCCATTTTTTGCTGTATGGAACGGTTCAGATCCATGGTACGGGCATTAGTCGCTGCTGGTGTTTACAAATCCTTCCTGACCCCAGAGTTCTCTGCGTATTTCCTGCATGATGCCGAATGCTTCCGCATTGTCGGTTATGAGGTTGAGGACTCGCAGGGGCGGTATCAGTTTTTCGATCGTATAATTGAATTTTGTCATGCCGTCGGGACTGACAAAGACGATATCGTTTGGCTTGAGAGCGAAGTTCTGGCTGAAATCCCCATGTTCCAGGAGTTTTTTAAGGTTCACTTTTATAACATCACCTTTCATGTTCTGCTGTCTGATGATGAATACTTTTTCGGTGTTGGCATGATTGCTGATTCCACCTGCAAGCATGATCGCTTTGAAGACATTCATGGTACGTTTGAGTTGAATGGCTCCAGGTGTAATGACTTCACCCATGACATAGACCAGCTCGTCTTCGGCTTCCGGAATGAAGATGATGTCGTTGTTTTTTATTCGGGCATTCAGGGCCATATTGCCGTTTTGGAGAAGTTCCTGAAGATCTATCCAGATAACCGTGTCTTTTCCCCTGATGATGGCGCATTTCGTCAGAAAGGTTTCTTTTCCGTGATAAGGCAGTCCGCCGGCAAGTGCGAGCGCTTCGAGAAGCGTGCCCCTGCCGGGGAAATTCACGACACCCGGTTTGGTGACCCTGCCAAGTACAAATGCCTTGTTGTTCTTGTGCTTTTCCACTCTGAGCGTTACTTCCGGTCTTGTGTAGAGCTTTTCGAGCTTCGAAGTGATTATCTGTTTTATTTCCTGTGGTGTGCGGTTGAGAACGTTGATGCTGCCGATTCTCGGAACAGCTATCAGCCCATCGGGTGAGACGACGATGTTTTTCTGGGACAAGTCGGGTCTTTTCCATACCTGGATATTGATTTCATCACCTGGTCCGAGACGGTACTGGAATTTTTTTTCAGGAGAGAGTTGGGCTATTTTTTCAGCGGATGCGAATTCCTGTGTTTTTTTTGGGAGTTCTACATTGAAATCCGATTCGGGAGGAGGAACGAGTGCTGTTTCTTCGGGTGAAATGGTCGTACAGGATAACAGGAAGAAAAACAGAAGAGCCAGTAGAACGCCGAAGCCATGCGTATCGCTATGGTTTCGAACCGGGATCGCTTCTGAAACTCTTTTCCTGAACGCGCTATGAGGTGAAGTGTTGTTCTGCAGCATGCTTTTGCAATGAACATGTTTTCAAGCCCTTTGAACGGCCTCTCTTTCAATGTGTACCTCGTACCCCGATGGCTGAACGGGTAAAAATGTTCGACGGGATGTACGGAGATCGAGATGCCTACAAGATGTACCTCAAGAACTGTGCCTAACGCTTTTTTTGTCTAAGATTTTGAGAAAAAACAGGATACAGGCTTTTCTCATGAACTGTTCGCTGTCATTTAGCGAGAAATGCTTTTTTGCTCTCTCATGTTGAGAGAGGTTTTGAAAGGGTTTATTTTTTTGCAATGACTTTTGCCGGAATACCAACCGCTATCGAATTGTCGGGGACTGATGAGATGACGACGGCGTTGGCCCCGATATCGACATTGTTGCCGATCGTGATGTTGCCGAGCAGTTTTGCGCCAGCTCCGATATTGACGTTGTTTCCTATCTGCGGAGCGGCTTTTTCTTCGATATTTTTGAGACCGACGGTCACGCCGTTTCGGACGATGCAGTTGTCTCCGAAGCGGGCGTATCCGCTGATAATGATGTCGCCGAAATGGTCGATACGAAAATTTTTGCCTACAGGAACTTCACAGGGAAGCTCTATGCCGGTAAGGATCTGTATGATTTTGTAGAGCAGTTTGTAAAGAATGGAGAACGGTATCCGGATGAGTCTGTTTGTGATGGAGTAGCGCCATTGTCCGAAACGGTAGACAACCATGACCCAGAACCCTTGGCTGCTCCATTTTCCCTCGTAGGTGTCGAGGTCTGAACGTATGTTGCTGAAAAGTGCCATTGGCTTTTACCATGGTGTGGGAGGTGAAAGACGGCCGAATCGGGTATCCTGAAGCGATCCGGTGATCTGGTGCATCACTGCCGCAGCCGCTGTCCGTTTCTTGTCTGCATTGTCGCCGGGCAAGAGAAGATTTTTCGTGTAACGGATAGCATGCCAGAGCAGTTCGACGCCTGAGCTGGCAAGCACTGCACCGAACCCGCGGTTTTTTCTGTAATACAACCATTCGCTGCGCATTCTGAACGTGAGAATCTGAGACGCTGCGGAATCAAATGTCATATCTTTTCTTGTCTTGCTGCTGGCTCCCCCGATGTGGAGTACTTCGGCGTCAGGAATGAAGCAGACTTTCCAGCCTTCTTTTTTAGCTCTCAGGCAGAGGTCGGTTTCTTCGTAATAGATGTAAAAGCGCTCGTCGAATGCACCGATTGCGTCGAGCATGTTTTTACGTATGATCGTAAAGGTTCCCGGTACCCAGTCGACTTCGAGAGGCCGATCATGAGCGAAGCCGCCGAATTCATGCCGGTTGAAAAATGGTGATTTCGGGAACCGCGCACTTAAACCCGAAAGCGTGAGGAATTTTGAGAGTGGCGAGGGAAACCGGCGTGCCGATGGTTCGAGGTTTCCTTCGGGGTTGATGATTTTACCCCCGCATATGCCGCATTGGGGCTTGGCGTCCATGAAGGCTATGGCGTTTTCGAGCGATGTCGGGCCGATATATGCATCCGGGTTGAGGAGGATGATGTAGTTCCCCTGAGCGATATCGAATGCCTGATTGTTTGCGGCTGCAAATCCCATATTGCTCGAGTTTGCGATGAGAGAGACGTTTTTGAACCGTTCCCGAACCATGGCTGCTGAACCATCGTGAGAGTCGTTATCGACGACGATGACTTCCATGGTAATTCCATTGCTGTTTTTAAACAGGGCGTCAAGACACTGTGCCAGGATATCCCTTGTGTTATAGCTGACAATGACTACTGTGACCATGAGTGCTGGGGGGTTAGTGTATTTCCGGTTGTTTTGACATCGTAATGGTATTGGTGTTGTTTTCCCGACGGCAGGAGACGGTATCCATGAGCGAGCGTATAAGCAGCAACCCGTAGCCGCCCTCAGGATAGTTTTCGATATCGGGAGCAGGAGGCTCGATGGTAAATGCCGGGTTGCTGTCGGTGATGGATGCGGTAAGCTGTTTTTCTTCGAATCGAAAAGAGATCGTGACCGGTTGCGGATGTGACGAAGGCGATGCGTAACGGGCGGCATTGGTAAACGCTTCACTGACCGACAGTTCGAATGCGTGCTGAAAATCATCGATTCCTTTCGAGACTTTCATGGAAGAGAGAAACAGCTCCGCTGTTTTCGAGGCTGTGAGGGAGGCAAGTCGGGTGAAGCGGATGTTTCCCGGTAGACAGAGGGTTATGGTACTGTCCTTCATTGACTTGCTGTTTTCGTTCTGCAGTGCTCTGCTGCCGACCGGGCATCGTCGTAGACGTCGAACAGCTGGAAAGCTTGGGTTATTTCAAAAACTTTCCTGACGTTATCGTTCATACTGGTCAGTACCATGTCTGCTTTTTTTTCCCTTTTTTTCCGGGCAATTCCTACCAGAGCCCCAAGACCGCTGCTGTCGAGAAAATCAACTTGAGAAAGATCGAGAACAACGGTTGCCGAGGTTTCCGATAACACTTTGTTCTCATTCAGCAGGGATGCCGTCGATGCGTCGAGTGTTCCCACTGGCGCAACGATAGTGATGTTGTCGAGTTTTGTTTCTTTGATAATCATGCTGTCGTAGTGTCATGGAATCTGTTAATGAGGGATTTCATCGTCAATCCTATATCCTGTAAAGGATTGCTGTGTATCGCGTAGAAGCGCTCCACAATTGCGGCATCGCTTCCTCCGACCGGCCAGTTTTCCGCTTCGGCGTAACTGAAGACAGCAGGCCGGTAACCGGGGGTGGCGGCAGGGGGGGAAAGGTTTTTCTCCTCTGCCGCTATCGGTGCATTGCCGATAAGTGAGAGTTTACCGCCGACCACTCTGAATAGTGTCGGGAGTCGGTCGAGAGAAAGGGCGAATGCAATGGCGCTTAGCGGTCCGCTTCGCTCGATGCTGACGTCCGGCAGGGAGATGACACCCTTGCAGGTATGGTCGTAGCAGGTTTTTCTGCTGCTTTTCCATTTGCCTTGTACGGCGAGTATCGGTGTGATCAGGATGAAAGGGATAACCAGCAGAAGAATCAGTACGATCGCAGTAAGAGTGTGTACGATGGTTCTGAGAAGATTACCGATACCGCGTGCCGTGTCTTTTATACCTGTCAGTAAATGGGGGTCTTCCATTGCAATCGATACAGCTCCTTGCGGGGAGATCAGGGTGTTGCGGTTGGCCATTTTGTGTTCAACGTCGAGTTCCTCGCCAATGTAGGTGTTGTCGAGAACGATGCTTTCCGTTATCCTGCTTTTTCTGTCTATGATGACGTTACTGCCGATGACGGCGTCAGGGCCGATGACCGATCCTGCGAGTATCTGAACATTGTTGCCGATGCTGACCGGTTTGATGATTTCCGCGCTTTTGCTGATCGTGACGTTTCTGCCGACATAGCTGTCAGGTTCACTGCCATAACCCGGAAGAACATAACGCGATGATTCATGCCGTAGGATATGCATGGAAAGGTCGTAGTAGCTTTCAACGGAGTCGATAGGGGTGAGTGATACCGGGGTCTCATCGTTGTTTGCCATGTTTGATTCGGAAACTGTGAAGAGGCGTATACTGCCGGTTGTACAAGAGGCTACCGTCCCGTCCGGCATGGAGTTGAAAAGATCTCTGTAGTCGTTCTTCTTGTCATATCCGACGAACACGAATCCGTCAATGACCATGACCTTCGAATCATTACAGAACCTTCGGTTCTTTTCGAAGATGGTTTGATGGTCATCCGACTCTTTTATATGAGCATAACTCATCTGAACACCCCAGCGACTGCCGTCTTCACAGTATTGCTCTACTTCCTGCAGTGGCCCGTCGCTCAGCAGGCGTATCTCGCGGCTGCCTGCAAGGACTGCAAAATCTACGAGAAATTCGACGAAGGGTTTATTACAAATCGGCAGAAGCAGTGGCGCGAGCCCTTGCAGTGCGCTTGTAACCCATGCGTAGCTGTTCTCCCTGATAGTGAGCAAGGTTTTCATAGGTTGTTTTTTTATTGCTGTTTTCCTGTGTTGAAAGAGTCGAGCGCTTCATGGCAGTCGTGATAGATGGAAAAAAGCTGTTTTGCCTTTGTCAGCTCGAAAACCATCGATACTTTGGGGTCGAGGCATGCAAGCCTGAGGTCTCCGTTTTTTTCGAGAGCCTTGCGCAGGCATCCGACAATGGCACCGAGCCCGCTGCTGTCGATGAAGCTGAGTGCGGAGCAGTCAAAAACAAAGTCGTTTGTTTGTTCGAGCCACTCGGGAAATTTTTGCAGCAGGATACCGCTGTTCGTTGCATCGAGGCGCCCTTCTATCCGTGCGACGCCTATGGTCTTGCCCGTTGATGTATCAAGATGCAGGGTCATTGAAAATTCTCCGTTAGTATGCCCCTTTTCCGATAATGACGGCAGGGATGGTTTTTAAAAGAAGTATGAGATCGTTGCCGATACCGGCACTTTGGATATACTGCAAGTCAAGCCGTACCTGATCGGTAAAAGGAATGTCGCTTCTGCCGCTGACCTGCCACAAACAGGTTATACCGGGGATGATATGCAGGCGCTTGCGCTGTTCAAGAGTATATTCGGCAACCTCGTTGGGCAGCGGCGGACGCGGACCTACCAGGCTCATGTCTCCCTTGAGAACATTGACTAACTGGGGAAGTTCATCGATACTCAGCTTACGGATTATTCTGCCTGTCCTGGTGATTCTGGGGTCCTTTTTCATTTTGAAAATCACTCCTGCCGCGGATTCATTTTGCTTCGATAAACTTTCTTTGATGGCATCGGCATTGACTACCATGGAACGGAACTTGTAGAACCTGAAATGTTTTCCATTGTGTCCGACACGCGTTTGCACATAGAATATCGGGCCGGGATTTTCGATCCAGATGGCAAGGGCTGTCAGGAGGAGCAGTGGAAACAGCAGAATGAGAGCTGTTATGGAAACCACAAGATCCAGTCCTCTTTTCAACAGATAGGAGAGCCTGATCGTGAATTCCCAGGCGGCAACTTTCAACGTCCTTTTGTATTTCATGCCGGGGTTGAGTGTTCCGCTGATTTTCTGGATCAGTTCCTTGCGTACCGTAGGGTCGAGTTCCATTGCTTTCAGGGGTTCATGCTTCTGGTAAAGAGTTTCCATTTCATGACGCGGTAGAGAAAAACAGGGTTGCCTACGATGTATCTCCGCCACATTCTGCCGGGTTCCTGCATGATGCGGTATACCCATTCCAAACCTGTTTCACGCATCCACTCGGGTGCACGGCTGATGTTGCCGGAATAAAAGTCGAACAACCCGCCCACTCCAATGAGGATTTCCGGTTTGAGGTGCCTGCGGTATCGAGCTATCCATTTTTCCTGCCTCGGTGCTCCGAACGCTACCAGCACTATCGATGCTCCTGAATTGTTTATCGTTTCGATTATTGTGTCGCTCTGCGTATCGTGGTCGAAGTATCCATTCGCTGTGCCGGCGATGGTGACATTGAATGCTTCTTTGATTTTTTCGGCGGCCTTCTTGGCTACACCGGGTTTGCTGCCGAGCAGGAACAGCGATTTTTCATCTTCTGAAGCCATTGTACAGAGATAGGGGAGCATGTCTGTTCCATTGATGTTTTCCCTTAAAGGTGTCTGCAGGAGTTTTCCGGCGATACTGAGGCCTATGCCGTCGGGGAAGATGTAGTCACCTTTTTCAAGCGTCGAATAGTAGTCGGGATCGTCGACCATTTTGTTCATGCAATCGGGATTGACGAAAAAAATGCTGCATTGTTTTTTCTGTTCGAGGTGTTTTCTCATGATCGAGACGGCTTCTTCCATCGTGATATTGTCGATGTCGAGCCCAAGCAGATGAAATACTGTTGATGGTGCACGGTCTTCTTCTTGATAGAGCAGTGCGGGGAAAGCGCGCAGAAACAGTAAAAGATCATAAAACGGACGTTTCCTGAAGATATATTCCCACTCTATCGCCGTCTTTCCTTCATGTGCGATCTTGGTTGATCTGCGGATATCCCAGAGAGAGACAATGCCGGGTTTGATCGTTTTGATATATGCGTCTTCAGCGTTTCCCGGGCCATCCTCTTCTTCTCTGATTGCCGTACCGACAAGCGCAAGACGTCCGGTAAACAGTTCCAGAAAAAGCGGTAGTCCTGAAAGGATGGCTGCTGTCGTGTTGAAGCGTTGTATTGTGATGGGCTTTGCCGTTGCATTGAAAACGCTGTGTCTGGAAAAGACAGGGGTGCCTGTAAAGAGCTTTCGTATCGTAAACACGATAAACGTGGGTAAATAAAGCAGAAGGGTGACGGTAATGCCAACAGAGAGCTCGATGAGCCGTACCATTGCTTCTGCAACAATTGCACTCAGCCTGAAAACAATTCGCCTGAGTCGGCTTCTCAGCATGGAAAAACGTCCCGATAAACGTTTTTCGAGAGACATGGCTGAATCTTTTCTCTGATCCATTGGTTTCTGGTTTCGGTCTTTCTGGGTTTGGGTGATGATCCTTTCCGCGTATGCAAAAAAGCTTCTGTAGCTACCGAGAAATATCAGGCCTGCTGAACGGAGGTTTTTTTCCTTTTCATGATCGATGTCGGCCGACAGGCAGATCATGTTTTGCGGGGCGAGTTTCTGCCTGACACGGTGAAGCAGTCCTGCGTTGAGTTGTACCGGAAAACTGTCGGTCATGATGGCAAGTCCTATGGCGTGGCGTTCTGGTGCCAGTTGCTCGAGCTCGTTTTCGGTTTCGGTGAGGGTCACCTTGTTGTATCGGCTTTCAAGCAGTTGGAAGAGATCGGCAACCTTCTCTTTTTTACCGAATATGACTGCTTTTGCTGTCATTTCGGTTTTCGGTGTGTTCGTCCCGGGATATTCTGTATTGGGTTCCATTCCTGCCAGATTGAGCATGAAGAGGTTTCCTGCTGTTACTGTTGCAAAAAAGGGGCCAAAAGTGACTGATGGTTTGAAAGTCCCGTCAGTTCTCTGTCGGTGAAATTTCCGCTCTCGGTTTGTATCGGAGTTTTTCTGTCAGGATGCGAGAATGTTTCGGGATTGTCTCTCAGGAAGAGAGGGTGGATCAGATGCTATACAGTTTTATTCTGCGATAAAGGGTTGCCTCGCTGATACCGAGAAGCCTCGCGGCAGCCCGTCTGTTGCCGGTCGTTTGATCGAGTGCTTTACAAATGGCTTCTTTTTCGTGAAAAGCCATACTGGACGGCGGTATGGTGGGGGGCTTCCGGCTACAGGCGTTTTCAGGCAAGGTGATCGAGAGATCCTCCAGTTCGATGGAGCTTTCCGGGGAAAGTGTCACGGCATTTCTGATGACGTTTTCGAGCTCCCTGACATTGCCAGGCCAGTCATAACGGCAAAGGGCGGAAAGTGCATTGCTGGAGACGGATTTTTCCGGGTATCCTTCACCGGCCATTTTTTTGAGAAAATGTCCACAGAGTAAAGGAATGTCGGAGAGTCTTTCCCTCAGGGGAGGGGCATAGATGGTAACGGTATTGAGGCGGTAGTATAGGTCTTGACGGAATGTTCCTTTGGTGACGGCTTCGGCAAGGTTTCTGTTTGTCGCGGCTATGATTCTGATATCGACCGGATAAATTTTCGATGATCCGACCGGTTTGACGGTTTTTTCCTGGAGGGTGCGCAACAATTTTGTTTGCAGGGCAAGGGGGAGTTCACCTATTTCGTCCAGAAAAAGCGTCCCACCGTCCGAGGACCTGATCAGGCCAAGGGTATTGCGATCCGCACCGGTAAACGAACCTTTCGTATGTCCGAACAGCTCGCTTTCGATAACACTTTCATTTATTGCCGCGCACTCGACTGGCATGAACACCCTCTTTTTTCTATTGCTGTGATCGTGGATCGATCGGGCTATAATCTCTTTGCCTGTTCCGGTCTCTCCCTGCAGGAGAACCGTGGAGGTTGTCGGTGCGATTTTGCTGATGATGCCTTTGATTTTTTCTATCTCAGGGCTGTTGCCGGCAAGAAAATTGCATGTAAACTGTTCCGATTGCCGGTTCATTTCCTGAAGTTCCGCATGAGGGGAGGAGGCACCGGTAAGGAGCATGTTGCGATGATGTGAAGGAAGAGCCAAGAGGGTAAGCAGGGTTTTGGAAAGCTCGTCACTGTTGGCGAAAAGCATGATTTTTAACGAAGGTCTGTGCTTGAGCATCTTTTCTGTAATTTGAACGAGGCAGGCGGTTCCTTCGTTTTGAACCGCAAGAACAAGGTCCGGCTTTTCGGTTGTTACAAGCTTTTCTGCATCAGATGGGCTTTCGGCAAAAAAAACGTTCAGGTCGTCTGCGTCGGAGTCCGGTCTTCGATGGTTTTTATTTGAAAAGCTGTCGAAAATTACAATGGTTGCAGTCATAGGTCACCTTTTTTCATTCGTGGCGGCTTACGTTTTTTTCTTCCTTGTATCTTCAATCCGGATAACAATACAGGTGACATCGTCGTCAAATTTATCGTTTCCGGAAAAAGTCGTTATGGCCTCGTGAATCTTTTCTATCAGTTTATTCGGTGAAAGATGATGGTGGCTCTCGATCAGAGCTGCGAGCCTTTCCGTTCCGAAAAGGATGTCACTACCGGGAGAGCGGCTTTCGGTAATGCCGTCCGAATACAGTACCAGCAGGTCGTTATTCTCAACCGGACAGGATACGGTTTCATAGTGCTGCATTTCAATCATTCCTATCGGCAGGTTTGTTCCTTTGACGAGAGTACAGGTTCCGGTTTTCGAGTGAAAATGAATTGTCGGGGTGTGCCCGCAGTCGATTATCGAACATTCTTTATTTTCTAGGTCGAGCCGCAGAAAAAAGAGGGTGGTGAAGGTGCCGAGTTCGATCAGTTCATGGGTGCACCGAGCATGTACAGCGGTGAAAGTATCTTCTATATCGGGCAGTTGTGCGCCGCGGGACTTTGCCTGCGCGAGGGATTTCAGGAAAAGATTTTTCACTCCAGCACCGACGAGCGCCGATTGTATACCGTGTCCCATCACATCACCGATGAGAATATCGACATGCTGTTCGTCATAAATCACGAAATCGGTGAAATCGCCGTCGAGGTGCCCCGACGGGAGCATCAGCCGGTTGATCGCCGCCCCCTCGAGAGTGACGGGTGCGGGATTTTGCAGGAGCTTTTTTTCGATCTGTGATTCGAGCGCTTTCTGTAACGTGTCGTACCGTTGCCGGCTTCGTTCTGCCTCGATTCGGGCGGATATGTCACGGGCGATGATAACCGTATGGGGCAAGGTGTCGATATGAACGCATCCTTTTGATATTTCAAGGGGCAGGTTCGAGCCGTTTTTTCGTTTTCCTTCCACCTGATGTATTACGTTTTGACCATTGATGTTTCCACTTTCTGAAGGAAGGCCGCAAAATTGCTCCAGGTTGATGTCCAGACTTTCGGGGTTCATGACGAGATCCAGAAAATGCTGTTTCCTGTACTCGTCGCGTTTGAAGCCGAACATGATTTCGGCTGCGCTGTTACGGTAGATGATTCTTTGTTCCTTGTCGAGCATGAAGACGGCATCGTGTGCGGCATCGTTCATGGAGCGGTATTGCTGTTCGCTTCTCTGCAGTTCTCTCGTTACCGATTGCAGGGCTTCGTTTGCATCGATCAGCTCCTGATTTTTCACCGACAGTTCGTGAAACAGCTCTTCCCGCTCTGTTTTGATGAGGTAGTAGTCGATCGCATCGTTCAGTATCGCTTTAAATGAAGAAGGATCGACCGGTTTTGGAATGAACCGGAAAACTTCACCGGTATTGATGGAGTCAATTATCTGGTCGATGTCCTGTGACCCGCTGAGCATGATTCTGATGGTGTCGGGATAATGCATTTTAATGGTCTTGATCAGTTCAAGACCATTCATTACGGGCATACGCAGGTCGGTGACGACAACATCCACAGATTCATTGGTCATGAGCTCGAGGGCATTCTCACCGCTATCGGCGAAATGCTTGTTGAAGGCCTCACGTCTGAGAAAACGCCTTATCGAGCTGAGTATGTCCGACTCGTCGTCAACAAAAAGAATCGTGATGTCACTTCTTTGTTTCATACATTTCTCATTCTGTTTGAGGCTCGAGGGGGAGTGCGATCGTAAATACGGTACCTCCTTCAGGTGGACAGTTCACTGTCAACTGTCCACCGTGTTTATGGACGATGATATCATATGAAATGCTCAATCCAAGTCCGGTTCCCGACCCGGGTTCCTTTGTCGTGAAAAAAGGTTCGAAGATCCGGTGTCGTATTGCCTCCGGTATTCCGGGACCGTCATCTCTGATATGACAATACACGCTTTGGTTGTCGTATCCGGTGTCGATGGTGATGGTCCCTTTTTCCTTTTGTTTCAGGGATGCGATAGCGTGTGCGCTGTTGACGATAAGATTCAGAAATACCTGGTTCAGCTGTTCGGGGTTACAACGGACAGAGGGGATTTTGCCGAAAAGTGTTTCAACATTTGCATGGTAACGGTATTCATTGCGCGCGATGACGAGTGTATCTTTTATGCCTTTGTTGAGGTCGAACGGTACTCTTTCGTCAATATCGTGTTGGAATGAAAAGTTTCTCATGCTCTCGATAATTGTTCCGATACGTTCGAAACCTCGCTCCGATTCGGCAAAAATTCCGGGAAGTTCGTCGATGATCGCATCGATGTCAAGCTCCTTGTCGATAGTGTCGATTTTTGCAAGGGAGTCAGGAGGCAGTTCACCGGCGTTTACCCGGCGGCTTACTGTGCGGTATTCCTGGAGAATGTTTTGCAAATCATCGAGGTCTTCTTTCAATGTGGCAAGGTTGAGCCTGACAAAATTGACTGGGTTGTTGATCTCATGGGCAAGGCCTGCAGCAAGTTGACCTATCGAAGCGAGTTTTTCCTGAAGAATCATTTGCTGGTGTGTGATTTCAAGTTGCCGAGATCTTTCCTGAACGCGTTCTTCGAGGGTCTGGTTCAGTTCCCGAAGTTTTTCTTCGGCCTCTTTTCTTTTGGATATGTCGAGTATGATTCCCCGGATACCGAGCGTTTTTCCTTCGCGGGTCACCGGGGCTGTATACACGAGAGCAGGGAAGGTCGTACCGTCTTTTTTATAGCCTTGATATTCGTTGTTTTCGAACGGTTTGCCGTCGAGCAGCAGTCTTATGTTGTTTCCAGCCTTTTCTCTTTCTTCGGGGGCAAACAGTTCTGTGCTGTCAATGCCTTTGGCGAGGTCATCTTCACTGTGGCCGAACAGTTCGAGCCCACGGTTGTTGCTGTAAGTGATGATACCTTCACGATCTGTTTCAAAGATGGGCTGCGGCAGCAGGTCAGCGAGTTCCTGGAACCGGCGTTCGCTTTCAGCAAGAGCTTCCTGTTCCTTTTTTCGTTCAGTGATATCCTGCTTAATGCTGATATAGTATGTGATTCCCTGTGTCGGATCGATAATCGGGCTGACGATACAGTGCTCGGCGTAGAGATCCCCGTTTTTTTTTCTGTTGATGAATTCACCCTGCCATACTTTCCCTGACGAGATTTGTTGCCAGAAACGTCGGTAATACTCACCGGACTGCTTTCCGGACTTCAGGATACTGATGCTTTGTTCTTTCAATTCCTGCTCGGAGTACCCTGTTATGGCGGTGAACCCAGGATTGGTGTATTGTATGATCCCTTTTTCATCGGTGATGACGACGCCAAGGGGAAGCTGCATCATTGCCGTTGAAAAAAGATCGAGATTGTGACGGAGTTCCGATTCGTAAAGAGCGTTTTTAGCAGTGATGGCAACCCGGTCAGCTCCAAACGGTTTGAGAAGGTATTCATATGCCCCCATTTTGAGGCAGCGTAAAGCCTGTTCGATATCGTCGGACCCGGAAATCATGACGACCGGTAACTTGAGACGATGCTCATGGATGTACGAGAGTATCTCCATGCCGTTTTTTCCGGGCATATTGATGTCAAGAAACAAGAGATCGATCCGTGAACGGTTCAGCATTTCCTGGCAGGTGTTACCATCCGATGCAGAACGTGTCGTATAGCCCAGTTTTTGGAGCGTGTGCGTCAACATCTTACGCATGATAGCACTGTCATCGGCTATGAGCACTGTTGTCGCTTTCTTTTGTGCAGAAAAAGCGGTTCTGCTCGCCTCGGGGGTATTCATGACAATGTGGCCTGTAGGGGATGTCATGAGATTTGGGGTAAAGTGGTCTTGCTTACCGATACGTTACATTCTGGTACTGCTTTAAGGTTGTTTTGTTACCGCTATTCTCACGTCCTGGTTTCTTCGGTCAATCGATAAAAAAGTCAAGCTGTCCACCCTGTGCGGTTGATGACAACGGGTTGTGGAAGCGAATTTTACTTCTTTAAGACTTTACAATATAGTAATTATTTCTGTTCCTGGATACTCTAACCGGATACGACCGGAGTCCACCGGTCGGTCTGCTGTAACCAGGATAGTGTAACTGTTTATGCGTTATGCAAGGGTATTGATACAGCAAGGGTGCAAGACGTTTATTTCGCCAGAGCTATAGGATAGGTTCTTCAATGTTCCATCGGGTTCTCAAGAGGTGCTTTGAAAGGTGAGCGTTTCCTGTCGTTTTGTCTTTTCTGTCGGTATGATTACGAGCCTCCGATTCCGCCATCGATATTCTGGCCCTGTCAAAAATAGCCAGACGTTTAATGACTGGTTACCCAGTGCGCCAACATCAAAAGTCCTGGATTCTGGGATTATGAGGGTGGGATATTCGTAAAATGGGAGGATCAGGGTAGATGCTCGTATTATGCGATATGAGGAATTTTTTTATGGATGAACAAATACAAATTACGGCATGTTCTCTCTTGCTGCCGTGAGAAGCGGCTTGGAGATGCACCGCTCGATAGAAAGATTTCTCGGATACTGTCGTCAAGATAACCATACGTTGATCCAAAAAAAGGGAGAAGATATTGGCTATTCCAACATCGCGAACAAAAGCACCGGCAGAAATCGGAATCGACAGAAAAAAATGTACAGGGTGTGGGCTCTGTGTATCTGTTTGCAAGGATTTCAGCATCGTAATGAAAGAGGGAAAGGTCGAGGTACATGATCATCCGCTGTTCGGGTGTATAGGCTGTGGGCACTGTATGGCAATATGCCCTTCAGGAGCAATCGAGGTATCAGGACGCGAGTTTTCACCTCACGATCTGTTTGAGCTTCCCGATCGGAAAGATGCTGCGACCTACGAACAGCTGCACATTCTTTTTCAGAGGAGAAGAAGCGTAAGGGAGTTCAGGGAAGCACCTGTTGACGGTGATTTGATAAAAAAGATTCTGGATACGGCAAGGACAGCTCCTATGGGGTTACCGCCTTCCGACGTGAATGTTCTTGTCCTGAACTCCAGAGAAAAAGTGAGATCGTTCGCAGAAGATTTTTGTTCTTATCTGGAAAGCATGAAGTGGATTGTGTCCGGATGGTTTTTATTGTTGATGCGTCCTTTCTGGAGCAAGGAAAGTCATGAAATGTTCAAGAAGTTTGTTAGACCGCTGCTTCATGCCTATACGGAAAACATACAAAAAGGGATCAATCTCGTAAGTTATGACGCACCCATGGCGATGTACTTTTACGGGTCGCCCTATACAGATCCTGCCGATCCTATTATTGCGGCTACGTATGCCATGGCTGCTGCCGAGGCACTTGGATTGAGTACCTGTATGATCGGCGGAATACATCCTTTCATTCAAAATGGAAGAAAAGCGAGGGAGTTCAGGGAGAAACAGGGAATAAGATCTGCAAGCAGAGAGGGCTTGTTCGTGCTGTTCGGGTATCCAAAAGTGAACTATACCAAGGGAATACGGAGAACGTTTGCATCGACAGAAGAGAAACAGTAGCAAGCAACGCTGTACCCTGTCATGAATCCAAATTCATTTGCCCACCACTATCACTCGGCAGGAGACAGGTTCAGCCGTCCGACAGCCTCCGTGACGTCTTCCGGCCATATAAAGATCCGGTTGTAAGGCTTTACCTTGAAATATGATTGAGGATAATAAATTTCGCGTGTGGTCATATCCATGCAGAACCTGCTGATCCACGAGTATTTTTCCCTGTTGGACAGCCTTTTGCCATGGACTATTTTCCTGGTCACTTCATAGAGTTTGACGCACATCCGGAACTCGTACCCCGTCAGGGTAAGAGGGTCGGCCCATGCCCCTTTTTTTTGTTTTACCGCCTCTTTGCCGGTTTCCTGCAACAGCACCAGGTCGAAATGCTTCGGCAGGCTCGGGTAGATTGGTAACGTCGCGGCCCAGCCTTCGCTTACCATCAGCAGGTTGAAGGTCGCACGATCCTTCGCCGACATGCCGGCGCGCTCTTCTGCATTGTAACTCGGGGCCAGATAAACGAGCAATCTGCCGTATTGATCGAAAGGTTCGTCGGCCGCACGGAGGTAGACACTGCGTTTCCGACTGCTGTCGGGCTTGCTCAGCTTTTCCTCGATCAGGCTGCGGAAAACTTCAGTTGCTTTCTTTCCCTGTTGTTCCTGGAGGGTGCCAGCCTTTCCCGTGGATAGTTTAGAGTGCAGTAAGGCGGAGAGATCCTCGTTGATCGGCGCGAGGCCCTGTTTCATCCATTCCGCTAACTGAGCCAGATTCTCGTCCTGATTCGAGGGCTTTGCTCTGCCGGGGTAATGTACTTCAGGGGTGTCGATGCTCAACATGCGAATTGACATCGAGACATACGGTGTATCGCCGTCAGTCGCTCTCAGGTATTGTTTTTTGCCGAGAGAGTCCAGCTCGAAGCCTTTGGGGTCCCAGAATATTCCAACCTTTTGCATGCTCACTCTCCCTGCTGTTTTGTACACCGGTTAATGAAGCACACTTCACTCGATTATCTTTAAAATACCGAATACTTCACTATTGTCAATGATTTCGCGAGTAAGCGATACGCTCAAAGCGTACGACATCTTATTATTTGATGCGGTTGAGGAATCGGAAATCCTCGGCCCTCATTCGAGCACAGACGTTATTAACGCTTTTTCAGCAGCCCCGCTCGAAGAGCGGATTGTTTTGCAATCCGGCGGTGCAGTGAAAATCGACAAACTCTACCGTGAAAGTTGTGGCTTCTAAACTTTCACGCTTTCAAAGCCGTAGTCATCGTGATATCTTACCGGATGAGAAAGTATTCATGTAAGGGAACTACAGATCAATAATAAGTACAACCCGTCTTCGTCGGTATAAGCAACCAACTCTAAAGAAAAAAAGCCCGGCTCATCACCGGACTTTCCGTTTCTCAAGACTTATAATCCCCACCAGGGTTCTTTTCCTTCCTCTTTCCATACTGTGGCTTTTTCAATTACCTTCTTGGCCTTTTCCTTTGTTTCGTCATCATACTGCTCATATTCTTCGCTGTACTCTGAAAGTCGAAGAGAAACGAACCAACGATCGTTCATTTTCCGCATCCATATCGTGGACCTGTAAATATCACCTCCGAGAGAGTAACGGAAAAGCACAACGCCTTTATCAGCAACAGTAAGAGAATCAGCAACCTCAAGTGTGTGAATAATTTCAGGTCGATGCTTCCGGAAAAACTCGTATTTGTCATAAAGAGTGTTAGCCGGAGCTACTGGTATCCAAACTTTTTTCAGGTAACCAATGGCAAGATCCTTCATATACCTATTATCCACAGATTTCAAAGGACTCTCAGTCTGTACAGGATTCTTCTGTTCGCAGCCAATGAAAAACAGCGCGGTAAGAACAATAAAAAACAATGATTTACTCATGATCCCCCATTGATGAATGTTGATGAATACGCCAAAAATAACGCTCATCGCCTACAAAATCAAATGCCGGGAACGGCGGCTGCCAATCCTTTCTTCAAGACATCAAACAACTCATCCATTCCTGTGTCCAAAGAATAGGGGACGTTCGTAACTACTGTAACGTATTTGCGCAAAAGACAATTGAAAGATAACCGTACGCTGAGGATGATACACTTGTCGATCACAAGTATCTATTCCTTTATTGAAGGCAAGAGTTCAGGAGATGCTTTATGTACCTATGATGGAACTGACGTTTTGTTTGTCCAAAGAATAGGGGACGTTCATAACTACTGCAACGTATTTGCACAAAAGACAATTGGCGATAACCGTACGCTGAGGATGATACGCTTGTCGATCACAAGCATCTATTCCTTTATTGAAGGCAAGAGTTCAGGAGATGCTTTATGTCCCTATGATGGAACTGACGTTTTGTTTGTTGAAAGATGCCGGTGAGGCATGGCTTACATTTGAGTGTTGCGTAGAAATGCGGTATCTTTCAGAAGGTCCTGTGAAAAATCTGTGCTTTTGTTGGGACTATAGGTACCAAATCATAAGTGGCACCAATGAATCGGCAACCAACAATCGAGAAAAACCATGGATGAAGCAATAGTACAAGAAAAGCCAACCACCGAGGGTACCGCAAAAATCGTCTACATACTCTATCTTGTAGGGCTCGTATTTGGTGTTACAGCGATAATCGGTGTTGTCATGGCGTATATCAATAAAGACGATGCTCCGGACTGGTTGAAAAGTCACTACGAATTCCAGATCAGAACGTTCTGGATAGGATGTCTTTACCTGTTCGTAGGGATAATACTCTCTTTTGTTGTTATCGGAATACTGGTACTAATATTCTGGGTGGTCTGGTTAATTATTCGCTGCGTCAATGGCTTAAAGTTTCTCGACCAAAAAGAAGCACCTCCAAACCCGACCGGATGGATGTTCTCATAGCAACTACATCGTTCTGCTTTATCGATTGTCCTTCATTCTACCGGTGTAGCGTCTATTCCCTCAGTACACGTTCCTTATAAACAACTCCGGATCGACGCTGGTGCCGTAGAGGTAGGGGCCGTTGAGAATTGAACAAACAGTGTATGTACTGCGTATCTTTTGAAAGATATTGATGATTTCTGTTACATTGATTATTAGAATTGGGAAACAAAGAGTTTAAATATGATATCAGTTAAAGACTTTAAACCTGATTATATAACTGATGCCAAAGGTCGAAAGCGAGCAGTGATTTTACCTCTTAAAGAATATGAAGAGCTGCTTGAAGACTTGAGTGACCTTGCTATGGTCGCGGAGAGGCGTGATGAGCCTGTGATTGCTCATAAAAAAGTTATGGAAGAGCTAAAACGCGATGGGTGTCTACCAGATTGAGTGGAAGTCGTCAGCATTGAAAGAGTTAAAACGGATCGATAAAGCAGTGGTTCCTCGAATTGTCGATACCGTTCAGTCGTTGGCATCCAACCCTCGCCCTTCGGGAGTACGTAAAATTAAAGGGGCAAGCCGGTTATTCCGGGTGCGAGTTGCCAATTACAGGATAGTCTACGAGGTGGTAGACGAGAAGTTGCTTATACACATTGTCCGGGTTCGTCATCGAAAAGATGTCTATTTAGACAAGTGATACTATGGCTTCTACTGTCATTGAAATTCTGCAAACATAAAAAGCCATTGAGTCGTTCTGGTTACCCCACCTAATATTCACTTTCCACAAACAACTCCGGATCGACGCTGGTGCCGTAGAGGTAGGTGCCCCAGTGGAGGTGGGGGCCGGTGGAGATACCGGTGCTGCCGACGGTGCCTATGGTTTCGCCTTTGTTCACGACATCTCCTTCCTTGACGCTGATCGAATGCAGATGCAGGTAAATCGACGTCAGGCCCTGGCCGTGGTCGATGATGACGGTGTTACCGTGTACATGGAAGCGGTTTGACTCATAGCCGGTGAGCATGACTTTTCCCGGCGCAGGACTTTTCACCGGAGTGCCTCGGGGAACGGCGATATCGATGCCTTTATGGTAGCTCGATACAGGTGCGCCATTGTAGGAGCGTTTCACGCCGAAAGGGCTTGATTTTCTGCCGCTGCAGGGATAACTGAAGCGTTCCGACCAGAGCTTTTTGCTGCTCAGTGTTCGGAGCCCCTGTTTCACCTGCTCTTTTTCCTCCTTGGTCGCTTTCAGGCTGTTGGTTTTTCTGTCGAGCCATATTTTCTGAACAGGCCGGTTGTTTGATACAACCGTGACGGGAATTTTTTCTTTCCAGTCATCGGCCTTTGCAAGTATGGCGTAGCTGCCGGGTTTCGACAGGTTCTCGACCGGTACGAGTGCCCGGTAACTGCCGTCTTTCTGCCGGAACATGGTAAAATGTTCACCATTGAACCAGAGGTCTGGAATGAAACGGGTTCCCGATACCGTTGCGGTAAAAAATTCACCCTGTTTTTTGGAGACGGTATCCAGGGTGAGGCTTGGTTTTGTATCGGCGACGGCTTCTGACAATACGCCTGTTAAAAGACAGAAAAGCAGGATTGAAAAGCGTTTCAGCATCTCTTTCATGGATGGTCAGTCTATCTTCAGCGTATGCAGTTTGTCGAGGTTCTGGTCGTATACCGTCATCGATGCGTTACCGAGCTCGATCATTCCGCAGGAATAGTGGGGCGGTTCGTTGCGTTTGAGGAACGGCGCCATGGTCATGAAGTGAATACCGTAACGCTTGAAATACGCACTGCGGTGCAGGTGACCGGTGAAACAGGCGGTGATGTTCTCGTAGCGTCTCAGTACATCCGTTACTTCGTCGTGGTTCCACAAGAGGCCGTGCGGTTCGTCGGAGGTTTCTTTGAGTAAGGGGAAATGGCAGAAAAGGATAACCTGTTCTCCCGATTCACGTGTTTCGTCAAGCTGTCGTTCGAGCCAATGAATCTGTTCTTCTCCGACGGCTCCGCTGTAAAGGTTTGCCCAGGGATCATGGTTCAGGAGATTTTTTCTGGCTTTATCGGAAGTTCTTTCAGGTCTGGATTCCGGATTGATATCCATACCGTGCAGTACGATAAAGCGTATGCCGTTTATGCTGAAGGTGTAGTACGGTGCATCGAGTCCGGTTTCTTCGAGGTAGCGGTCCAACGGAGCGCCGAGGCAGTGGTTGCCGGCAACATGGTACAATGGTCCGGGGTATTCGCGGAGAACAGCGGTTGCTCCCACGAGGTTTTCCACTGCTTCAGGTCCTTTACCGTCAATCAGGTCACCGAGTTGTACGACAAACGCCACCCGGTTTTCTCGCCAGAAATCAAAGCAGGTGTGCAGGTCGTTTTTTTCCTCGATGCGGTCACCGTTACCATAATGAATGTCGGTGATGACGCCGAACTTGAGGGAGCTTTCTGCCATTGTTTTTCGGTGATTCAAGAGATGCCATGGCACCCCTATGTATTGTTATGAGCGGAACCTCTCTATCTGCTCAACGAAGCAATTGAACCGTGCAATAAATACATTGGGGGCCAATCAGTTGGTGAATTCCGACAAATACTTTTCCATGAAATCGTCTATATCGCCGTCAAGGACGGTTTCTATGTCGTGCCGCTCATGGTTCGTTCTGTGGTCCTTGATTCTGCGGTCGTCCATGACGTAGCTGCGGATCTGGCTGCCCCACTCGATTTTCTTTTTCTTGCCTTCAACTTCCTGCTTGCGTGCTTCTTCTTCCTCACGCTGTTTCTGATAGAGCTGAGCTCGCAGCATTTTCATTGCACGTTCCCGGTTCTGAAACTGTGAACGTTCCTGCTGGCAGGATACGACGATACCGGAAGGCATATGCTTGATACGTACGGCAGTTTCAACCTTGTTGACGTTCTGTCCACCTTTGCCACCACTTCGGAAGGTGGATAGTTCCAGATCTTCCTTGCGGATGTCGATCTCGGCATCCGGTGGTGCTTCCGGATAGGTAAAAACACTGGCGAACGAGGTGTGGCGGCGGGCGTTCGAGTCGAATGGCGATACTCTCACCAGACGATGTACGCCGTTTTCTGCTTTCAGATACCCGTAGGCGTATGGGCCCAGTATCTCGAGCGTGGCGGTTTTTATGCCTGCCCCTTCCCCTTCCTGATAATCATCCGTATAGACCTTGAACCCTTTTCGTTCCGCCCATCGCATGTACATCCGGTAGAGCATTTCTGCCCAGTCCTGGGCTTCGGTGCCGCCAGCGCCTGCATGTATGGTGATCAGGGCGTTACCGGGATCATCCTTGCCTGAAAGCATGTTTCTGAACTCGATAGCCGTGATTTCCTGCTCGATTGCACCGATGCGGGGATCAATCCCTTCAGCGAGAGATTCGTCACCCAGTTCTTCTGCAATCTCCAGCTCTTCTTTCAGCTCTGTGCTTTCCTTTTCGAGTTTTTGAAACCCTTCGGTCCAGATCTTGTGTTCACTGATCTCAGCAAGAATCTTCTGGGCTTCCTGCTGGTTGTCCCAGAAATTTTCTTCTGCGGTGATCTGTTCGAGTTCTCCTATTTTTTTCAGTCGTTCATCGACGTCAAAGATACCCCCGTAACTGCTCGATGCGATGATGTATTTCGTGCAGTCGTTCTTTTTCCGGTTCAAACATATTGTTTCTCCTGTTTATAGGTGCCGCTGCCAGTAGTGTTGGAAGCCTTGCCAGAGCGCTCTTACCATGAAACAAAGGCGCACTTGTGCTATTTTTGCCCTTTATTATCAAGCTCCTGCGAGCTTTTGCAAAGAGCAGAGAGCGGACTATACGTATTGTGGTTCGACTGGCAGGCTTACAGCCTGATCTTTCAATCCTAAAAAATCATTTTTTTCACATAATGCAAACGCAACTTTTCCCTATTTTGCATCAGTTTACAACAGATATACCCATTTTCCAATGAGTCATACTTTTTATCAGCGCAAACCTTCAGTCAGTAATCGAAAATTCGATGGCAGAAGACGTGTCGTTATCGAAGGAATTTCACCTGAGATAGACGATGGACGTTATCCCGCCAAAAGAGTTTCGGGAGAAACGGTCGCGGTGGGAGCGGATATTTTTTCCGATGGAGCCGATATCGTACGTGCGGATCTTTGCCATCGGGTCAAATCGTCGAAATCAAAAGCATGGAAACGTGTTCCTCTGAAGCCCCTTGTCAACGACCGTTGGGAGGGGGCCTTTGTTGTGGGGGAACCCGGTATATGCGAGTATACCATCGAAGCATGGGTTGACCATTTCCAGACATGGCGGAGAGGGTTGATCAAGAAAATAGACGCAGGTCAGGATGTTACCCTCGAACTGAAAACGGGGGCAGTGATGATCGATGATGCGGCCGGCCGTGCACCGAAAAAAGATGCCGCACGATTAATGGAACTGGCTTCGATCGTTACTTCAGCCGAAAGAAAGGTTGCGGAGTCGGCAGCTCTATGCGACGAGCTTCATGATCTTATGCAGCGTTACCCTGACAAAGCGTTTGCCGCGCAGTACGGTCGCATCCTTGAAATAAAGGTCGATCAGAAAAAAGCGGGATTCAGTTCCTGGTATGAACTTTTTCCTCGTTCCTGGGCAGAGGAGCCTGGCAAACACGGCTCTTTCAAGGAATGTCTGCGCATGTTGCCGCTTATTTCCCGGATGGGATTCGATGTCGTGTATCTTCCCCCCATCCACCCGATCGGTTCGACGAAGCGGAAAGGAAAAAACAATGCCCTGGTTGCCCAGCCGGATGATCCCGGCAGTTGCTGGGCGATAGGAAGTAGTGATGGCGGGCATAAGGCCGTTCACCCGGAACTTGGAACCCTGAAGGATTTCGAGGCATTTGTCCGTGAGGCTGACGACCATGGCATTTCAATTGCAATGGACATTGCTTTCCAGTGTTCTCCTGATCATCCGTATGTGAAAGAGCATCCCCAATGGTTCAAATGGCGCCCAGACGGAACGGTACAGTTCGCGGAAAATCCACCAAAGAAATACGAAGATATTCTGCCGATTGATTTTGAAACGGATGACTGGGAGAACTTGTGGATCGAACTCAAAAGTGTGATGCTTTTCTGGATAGAAAAAGGGGTCAGGATATTCAGGGTGGACAATCCGCATACCAAGGCGTTTCTGTTCTGGGACTGGGCTATCAGCGAGATACAGAAGGAGTACCCCGATACGGTTTTTCTGGCCGAAGCATTCACTCGTCCGAAAGTCATGGCAAGACTTGCCAAAGGGGGCTTCAGCCAGTCGTATACCTATTTTACGTGGAGAAACACCAAGAAAGATCTTCAGGAATACCTCACGGAACTGACGACTACAGGACTCAAAGAGTACATGAGACCGAATTTCTGGCCCAATACTCCGGACATTCTGCATGAAGAGCTGCAGGCAGGGCATCGTTCCACATTCATTACCAGGATGGTGCTTGCAGCAACGTTGTCTTCGAACTATGGAATGTATGGCCCTGCATATGAGCTCTGTGAGCATGTACCCGTCAGAAAAGGAAAAGAGGAATATCTCGATTCGGAAAAGTACGAGATCAAGCAGTGGGACATGGACAGACCGGGGAATATCCGTGCCGAAATCACAGCGGTGAATCGTATACGAAAAGAGAATCCAGCTCTGCAGCAAACCAACGACATCGAATTTGTAAGAGTTGACGCAGGAGAGGGGCATGAGCACGATATGCTGATGGCGTATCTGAAGCGTTCGCCGGACGGCGGGAACATCATTCTGACAGTCGTCAATCTCGATCCGCAAAATACTCATGCCGGTTGGTTACGGTTTCCGCTTGAACGATTCGAACTGCCTCATACTCATCGTTTCAGGGTTGAAGATCTCTTGAGTGGGCGTACGTATGAATGGGACAGCGAGTGGAATTACGTCGAGCTGAACCCCGAACAGGTACCGGTACATATCTTCAAGGTCCATCTGTACCTCCAATAGTCACGAGTGTTTTATTAACCAGGAACCCTGAAATCAAAAACAGCGGTTTCGAAATTATCTCTCAAATTATCATTGCCAAACTTTATGCCGCGAGTTTCTGACGCATATCAGCCCGAGCCACTCTGGTACAAAGACGCCATTATTTACGAGGCGCACGTGAAGACTTTTCATGACAGCAACAATGACGGTATCGGCGACTTCGAAGGATTGCGCCAGAAGTTACCTTACCTGGAAAGCCTCGGTATTACCGCGATCTGGCTACTGCCGTTTTACCCGTCACCGTTAAAGGATGACGGCTATGATATCGCCGATTACATGGAGGTCAATCCGGATTACGGTACCATCGAGGATTTCAAATTGTTTCTCGATGAAGCTCATGAACGGGGGTTGAAGGTGATTACCGAGCTGGTCATCAATCATACATCGGATCAGCACGCATGGTTCCAGCGCTCCCGTAAAGCCAAGCCTGGTTCGGTCGAAAGGAATTTCTACGTATGGAGCAAAGATCCCGGAAAATATGCTGATGCGCGGATCATTTTTCAGGACTTCGAGGCTTCGAACTGGAGTTATGACAATGTTGCCGAAGAGTATTACTGGCATCGTTTCTACCACCATCAACCCGATTTGAATTTTGAGAATCCCGCTGTTGAAAAAGCAATCTACAAGGTGCTGGACTTCTGGCTGGAGATGGGGGTTGACGGACTGCGTCTCGATGCGGTCCCCTATCTCTATGAAGAAGAGGGGACCAACTGTGAAAACCTTTCCCGTACCCATGAATTTCTAAAAAGGTTACGCAACCATGTCGATAGGAAGTTTCCGAATCGCATGTTGCTCGCCGAGGCGAATCAGTGGCCGGAAGACGCGGCGGAATATTTCGGAGAAGGTGACGAGTGCCACATGAACTTTCATTTTCCTCTTATGCCGAGGATGTTCATGGCGCTTGAAATGGAAGACCGGTTTCCTATTATCGATATCCTCGAACAGACCCCGGAAATACCTGAAAGCTGTCAGTGGGCCTCTTTTCTGCGCAATCATGATGAACTGACCCTCGAAATGGTTACCGATGAAGAGCGTGACTATATGCGCCGCGTTTACGCAAACGATCCGAGGGCGAGAATCAATCTCGGGATAAGGCGTCGTCTCGCCCCGCTTATGTCGAGCAACCGCGGCAAGGTAGAGCTTATGAACATCATGCTGCTCTCGCTTCCGGGTACACCGGTGTTGTATTACGGCGATGAGATCGGCATGGGTGACAACTACTATCTTGGTGATCGTGACGGTGTGAGGACTCCCATGCAGTGGAACAGTGACCGAAATGCCGGTTTTTCGAGAGCCAATCCCCAGCAGTTACAGCTTCCGGTGATCATCGACCCGGAATACCATTACGAAGCGGTCAACGTCGAAGTCCAGGAAGGCAACATCAACTCTCTCTTGTGGTGGATGAGGCATATGCTCGTGATAGCGCGCCGTTACAAGGCGTTCAGTCGAGGAGATGTAGGGTTCATCCATGCCGAAAATCCTCAGGCACTGATATTTACCAGGAGCTATGAGGACGAGACCATGCTTTGCATCATCAACCTTTCCAAGAGCCCTCAGGCGGTGAATATCGATCTTTCTGAATACGAGGGATTCGTACCCGAAGAGGTGTTCAGCCTCAGTTATTTTCCCCGTATCAGATCGACACCATACACCATTACGCTCGGGCCTTACGGGTATTTCTGGTTCAGGCTTGTTGAAAGCCATGAGGAGATCGAGGATCGCCCCTATCTCGAACACACCTTTGCGAAGGTGTCTCACTGGAAGGACCTTTTTCGGGGGAAATATCTCGAACGTATCGAGACCAGGATTCTGCCGAAGTATATCCGAAACTGCCGTTGGTTCGGAGGGAAGGCACGCAAAATAGTCAGGGTTGCAATAAACGAGAACATCGAGGTCAGGGGGCATGACAATATACGTTACCTGATTGTCGAAGTTCGCTACCCAAGCGGTCCGAACGAGCTCTATCAACTTCCTGTATCCTACGTTCCTGCCGAACAGATAGATCAGGAAGATGAAAACTTCTCGAAGCGGGTCATCGTCAAAGTCAAGGTCGGTGAGCAGGAGGGATATCTGTGTGATGCGGCCTGGCAGGAGGATTTCCATAAGGTGTTGCTGGACATGATTGTCGGGCAGTCCGATCTCAAAGGCAACGCTGGAAAAATAACCTCGTTGCGGGGAGCGAAACTCGATGGTTTTCTTGCCGGGGGAGCGGTTGATGAAATCGACTCCACATTGTTCGGTGCCGAACAGAGCAATACGTCCATAATGTACGATGACTCACTCTGTTTGAAACTCTACAGGAAGATCTCTTCAGGTGTTTCGCCCGAAGTTGAAATTTGCCGTGTACTGACCGAAAATACAACGTTCGATAGTGTGCCGTTGTACCTCGGTACGCTCAATTACACTAAAAACAGAAGGGAGCAGTGCTCTCTGGCTGTATTACAGAATTTTGTGCCCAATCAGGGAGACGCCTGGAAAGTCACTCTGAACTTCGTGCACCGCTACTATGGAGATGTGCTTGCAAAACAGCACCTTATCGAAACGGTTCCGGAACTTCCGGTTTCCGGAGGAAATAAAGTACCGATGCCTGCGATCATGCATGAGCTTATCGGTGAGGTGTATCTTGAAATGGTCAAGAAGCTTGCCGAAAGAACGGCAGGTATGCATAAAGCGCTTGCTTCGAAACGGCTTGGAGATGACTTCGCACCGGAACCCTTTACAACGCTTTACCAGCGTTCCATTTACCAGTCGATGCGCGAGCAGGTGAAGAGGGGGATGGTGATGTTGAAACAACAGAGGAGAAAAATCGCCGTCGAGCATCAGGAACTGGCTGAAGAGATACTCGAGAGCGAACAGGCTATCCTGCAGCAGCTTTCCCATATAAAGCAGGGAAAAATAGATGGCGGAAAGATAAGAATTCACGGTGACTACCATCTGGGTCAGGTACTGTTTACCGGTAAGGATTTCATTATCATCGACTTCGAAGGAGAGCCCGCGAGGTCACTGAGTGAACGACGTCTCAAACGCTCGGTTTTCAGGGATCTTGCCGGGATGATTCGCTCGTTCCATTATGCAGCCTTCAATGTGCTGATAAACGACAAGTCGATCAGGCCGGAAGATGTCGAGTATCTCGAGCAATGGGCTGAACTATGGAGCTTCTATGTGGGAGAACATTTCTATGAGATGTATGCACAGCAGATCAAAGGCAAGGGTTTGATTCCGAAAAACCAGCAACAGCAGTCCATGCTGCTTCGCGCGTACCTTATGGACAAGGCTATTTACGAGTTGAACTATGAGCTGAACAATCGTCCAGAGTGGGTTGGTATAGCGCTCAAGGGATTGCACAGGCTGTTGGAGTCGTAATGTGCCAATACAGGTATTCCGGGATCTGGTGACGTTACCGATCCCGGCGGAGCCGGGACAGAAATATTCACGAGGCTGTCTCGTTAGTCCAATAATAAGTCTTTCTGTCGTCATCCTCGGGCTTGACCCGGGGATGCATCTTCCAATGAAAGTCAGTGTGGATGCCGCATCGAGTGCAGCATGACTCTCTGCTTGAAACGTATGCATGGAGATCGATTGTCGTGGAGCTCTTACCGCTCGTTACCGTGTATTGACATATCGGTTGATTTTGCGTGGAGGCATGAGTGTTCAATAGAATAGATTCCATTACAGGACTATGGAAACATTTTCTGAAAGCGCGGAAAAGATTCTCCAAAAACTGCAGGTGACGCCAGATGGGTTGACGTCCGAAGAAGCCGCCCGAAGGTTGAAGCGATATGGCGAGAACCGGCTCAGGGAAGAGGAAAAGATTTCGGTATGGGCGATTTTCCGTCAGCAGTTCCAAAGTGTTCTTGTCTGGTTACTGATCGTTGCCGTTCTTATTTCCCTTTTACTCGGTGACGTTCTCGAAAGCGTGGTCATCGGTTTTATTCTTGTCGCCAACAGCGTCATCGGATTTCTGCAGGAGTTCCGGGCGGAAAAAGCTCTTGAAGCCCTGAAAAGAATCTCGGGTTTGAAGGCCAAGGTGCTGCGTGACGGGCATGTCGTCAAGCTCGAAACACGCCTGTTGGTTCCCGGAGATATTATTCTGCTTGAAACAGGTGATCGTATTCCTGCAGACGCGCGTCTGCTGGAGCTTATGAATCTGGAGTCCCAGGAATCGATGCTCACCGGTGAGTCTACGCCGGTAAACAAGACAACTGAAGAGGTTTCGCCTGAAGCTCCGCTTGCCGAACGCTTCAACATGGTTTATTCGGGGACGATCGTCGCAAAGGGACGAGCTATGGCGGTCGTTACCGGAACCGGGATGGAAACCGAGCTTGGCAGGATTGCCGAGCTTCTTGCAGATGAGAAAGACGGGCGCCGTAGTCCGTTGCAGAAAAAAATCAACCGTTTTTCACGCCGTCTCGCTCTTATCGTCATCGTTGCTGCAGTACTGATGTTTCTGCTTACCTGGTTGTCAGGCGAGGATTTGCTCGAAACCTTCAAAACTGCGCTCAGCCTCGCTGTTGCCGCCATACCCGAAGGCCTTCCAGCCGTAGTGGCCCTCACGCTTGCGAAGGGAGTACAGCGCATGGTGAAAAAGAATGCGATCGTGCGTCACCTTCCGGCAATTGAAACGCTGGGGTCTTCGTCGGTTATCTGTTCGGATAAAACAGGGACCATGACGGTCAACCGTATGAGTGTCAGGAAAATCTATGCCGATGGGTCGGAACTCGAGGTGGGAGAAGGCAATCCGTCGGAAGCAGCCGGTGCACAAGATCTTGAACTGCTTTTCAGAATAGGTGCTCTCTGTAACGACGCGCGGCCCGATCCTGACGGTGGAATTTTCGGTGATCCGACGGAAGCGGCACTCCTGCTTTCGGCAAAACAGCACGGTCTTGATTCTCTTGAACTCCAGGGGAGATATCCGCGCATTGACGAGATAGGTTTCGACTCGGAGCGCAAGATGATGTCCACCCTGCATGATGTTTCAGGCGCAGGGATGGTGATGTATACGAAAGGTGCACCGGATGTGCTGTTGATGCAGTGTACGCATGTGATGATGAACAATCAGGAGGTCCCTCTCGATGATGCGCTTTACCGGGATATTCTGCAGAAAAACGAAGCTTTTGCGCAAAACGCCTTGCGGGTGCTCGGTTTTGCGTGGAAAAGAGTGCACAGTCGTGATGATTTTACCGAAAATAATCTGGTTTTTGCCGGGCTCCAGGCGATGAACGATCCTCCGAGACAGGAGGTGATCGATGCCGTTGCTCGATGCCGCAGTGCCGGGATCAAGGTTGTTATGATTACCGGAGACCAGAAGCTGACGGCAGAGGCTATAGGCCGTGAACTGGGCATAACCGGGCGTGCAATGACAGGTGCGGATCTCGAGGAAATTGACGATATCGGTGAGGTTGTCGAGGACGTGTCGATTTTTGCGCGTGTCAGCCCGGAACAGAAGATCAATATCGTCGAGGCATTGCAGAAAAAAGATCATGTTGTCGCCATGACCGGTGACGGTGTCAATGATGCCCCTGCTCTCAAGCAGGCAGATATAGGCGTTGCGATGGGGCGGGGCGGGACGGACGTTGCGCGAGAAGCATCGACAATGGTATTGACCGACGATAATTTCGCATCGATTGTCAAAGCCGTCGAAGAGGGGAGGGCGATCTTCGATAATCTCAGAAAGTTCGTTTTCTCTCTTCTCGCAGGTAACATAAGCGAGGTGATGATCATAATTCTTGCTGTTCTTGTGGGGCTCAAGCTTCCCCTCGTGGCAATCCAGATACTCTGGATCAACCTCGTAACGGATGGATTGCCCGCGCTTGCTCTCGGATTCGAACCGAAAGCGCCGAATATCATGAGACGCCCTCCTGTCGCCAGATTGTCTTTTATTGTCGACAGGCTGATGATCATCCGGCTTGTGGTGGTGTGTTTTGTCATTACGGCCGGTTGTCTGGGGCTGTACATCAATGCGCTCTATTCTACGGGCTGGAGCTGGGGTGAAGCTCTCGATAGCGCCAGCCCGGACTATCTCTATGCCTCGACCATGGCGTTTACTTCGCTGGTCATCCTTGAAATGGTCAACGCTTTTCATGCCAAATCCGAAACGGAAAACATTTTCACCCTCAAGGCTTTTTCCAATCCCTGGCTGACAGGAGCGGTTGCTTTTTCCTTAGTTCTGCATCTCGTGGTTCTTTATTCGCCCCTGAATCACGTTTTTCACTCGGTACCGCTGGGAATTGCTGACTGGGGGATAATACTGGGGGTGAGCGCAGTGCTGATTCTTGCCGATAGTATCTTCAAAACAGTCGTCAAGCAACGCCAAGCGGGGGTATGGCGATGAATAGATAGATAAAAAGCAGGAATTGAAATGCTGCTACCTCAGAAACATCTCTCAGCTGTCAAGACAAGGAAGAGTGCTGAGCACAATTCAAAGGTCTAACCGATTTTCGAGGAAATCCTCCGATGCAGCGGCGCTGATATCCTTGCGCCCCAAATCGTAATCATCGGTTTTCTTTCGCAGAATGACGGTTCCCTTGTTATCGACGGCATAATAATAGACGGTTTCATCGTCTATCTGAAGCTCCTTTCTTATTTCCGAAAATTTTGCTGATTGCATTGTGGTGCTCCTTGTAACTTGGTTTTGCTTGTATCCGGGTCGGTAATGAACCGTGTTTTCTTGAAATGTAGGTAGTATTTACTGGAATAAGAAAGCTGCCTCGATATTATCGTTTAACGAGAATCTGCACGTTCCTGCCGAAGCATTCCCTATGTGAACACGGACTTCCGGCAGGCACTGAAAGTGCTCCTTGCCGAATTCACCCCTTCCATCCCACAGGCAAACCGTGGTTGAGGATTTCGGGAGCAGACTGCCGGAAGGTTTCGATCGTTCAGCCTCTTGTAAAACAGTGTTTTTTTTGAGCTTGAGCTTCGACTGAAATGAGTCTGTCTGTGTAAGGGCGTTCTGCTGCAGAGTGAAAAGCAACAGCAAAACTGTGAACAACAGGGTGAGAGAGGGGAACGCCGTGTTTTGTAAGACCGGATGTTTCATACGAAAACGGGTTGGTCGAGTTATCGGTCTCGAAGGTAGTGAACCTTCCTGTTCCAATGCATTGTAAGTACAATAATATAAATCATTTCTACCGTTTCCGGCAGCTATAGCGTTCCTGTTTCACTGTCAATTCTGTTCGACGGCTGCCTTCAGGAAACAGGGATTGTCGGGGTGAAAGAAGTTCTCGGCTTAAAAGCTTGGGATCATATCGAAATGAAGAGTCTCTACTACTGCTCTCTTTTCACCTGTTCCCACAATGTATCCAACTCTTCCGAGGTGTGTTCCCGCCAGCTTCTTCCCGATTGGTTGACCAGTCCTTCGAGGGTTATGAAGCGTTTCATGAACTTGTTTGTCGATTTACGCAAAGAGTCTTCGGGATTTACTCCGATAAAGCGGCTGTAGTTGACGATAGTGAAGAGAATATCTCCGAACTCCTCCTCTTTTTCTTCTTTGCTTCGGGCATTTCTCAATTCTTCGATTTCTTCGAGGAGTTTGTCGAGTACGTTTTCATCGCTACTCCAGTCGAAGCCGATACCGGCTACTTTTTTCTGCACCCGGTAGGCCCGGAGCAGTTCTGACATTGCCTTTGGAACACCGTCGAGAAGGCTTCTGCGCCCTTTTTCTTTCAGTTTGAGGGATTCCCAGTTTTTCAGTACCTCCTGTTCATTGTCGGCGACGGTCTCTCCGAAAACATGGGGATGTCGGTTGATGAGCTTGTCGCAAAGAGCGTCGAACACTTCGGAAAAAGTGAACTTGCCGGTTTCTTCCGCCATCAGCACCTGAAAGGCGACATGGAGGAACAGGTCACCAAGTTCTTTCTGCAGTTCCCGGTCGTCGTTTTCATCGATGGCATGGATCAGTTCGTAGCTTTCTTCAAGCAGGAGATGTGACAACGATTCCGGGGTTTGTTTGCGGTCCCATGGGCATTCGGAACGGAGCACTTTTACCAGATTGATGACCCGATCGAACTTTTCCTGCAGGGTACTGCCTTTTTCATTGAGGACCTCGTTTCTGAGATGTGTTATATCCCGCTCTTGAGATGGTTCCATGGTGATGATCCAAAAGTGTTATTCGTATGCTCGAGGAGGCTCGGTGTCGTGGCAAAGTTACCATTTTATCGATGATTTTCAGTACTTTTGAGCAGGCGGTTTCTATCAATTCGCTCCGTTCCCCGGTTACAGTTCGCTCTGTGAAAGAATGGTGGAGCTGCTCGCTGCAAATCATAGGTGTTTTGTAAAAAAGCATTTCTCTGAAAAACAATGATGTCATGGATCTGAAAGGCAAGGTTGCAGTGGTGACGGGTTCGAGTTCGGGAATCGGTTTCGATCTTTGCGGGCTGCTCACTCAAAAGGGTTGTGTTGTGTACGGTTTCAGCCGCCGCAGGACAATAGTGGATGCCGAGGATTTTACCTGGTTGCAGACCGATGTGACACGACAGGAGGATATCGATCGTTCATTCGACACCATCTTCAGCCGCCATGATCGGGTTGATCTGCTGGTGAACAATGCGGGTTTCGGGGTGTTCGGGGATGTTGAAACCATCTTGCCGGAAACGTGGGTTAGACTCATTGCAACCAATCTTACGGCAACCTTTCTCTGTACGCGAAGGGTGGTGCCGGGTATGAAAGCTGTTCAGGGTGGCACGATCGTAAACGTTTCGTCTATTGCCGGAAAAAAAGGGTTCAGGGGTGGCTCTGCATATTGTGCATCGAAATTCGGCGTCAACGGTTTTTCACAAGCGGTTATGGAGGAACTGCGCGACTACGGCATCCGGGTCTGCTCGGTGAATCCGGGTTTGACCGACACGGAGTTTTACAGGGGTGACGGGGTCGATCCGGAACAGCTGATGAAATCTCAGGAACTTGCCGCGCTCATTGTTTCCCTGATCGAGCTTCCCGATGCGATGCTGCCGGATGAAATACAGGTAAGGCCGATTAAACTGGATTGATATAATTATCGTTATGAGTGAACCATTGTCTCTCGTCGCTCAGAGTGAGCCGATTGCCGCCATAGCAACACCGGTGGGGGTTGGTGCGCTTGCTGTTGTGAGAATGAGCGGTGAGGGAGTTTTTTCTATTGCCGACAAGGTTTTTTCCAAAGTCCGTTCGCCCGAAACGTCACTGGCCGACTCACCAGGGTATACCGCTCACTTCGGAAAGTTGCATGACGGGGACCGGATGATCGATGAAGTTATCGTGCTGGTGTTCCGGTCACCCGATTCGTTCACGGTCGAGGATATGGTTGAAATCACCTGTCACGGCGGACCGGTGGTGACACAGCAGGTATTGAAGCTTCTGCTCGATAGCGGCTGCAGGCTTGCAGAGCCGGGCGAATTTACCCGCCGTGCGTTTCTGAACGGAAGGATCGATCTTCTGCAGGCCGAAGCGATCGGAGAGATGATCCACGCCCGTTCGGAATCGGCCTATCGAACCGCGGTCAACCAGATGAAGGGAGGGCTTTCCGGGAAACTCGGTGCCTTGCGGGAACAACTGCTGCAATCCTTTGCTTTGCTGGAACTCGAGCTCGATTTCAGTGAAGAGGACGTTGAATTCCAGAGCCGCGAGGAGCTGTCAGGACAGATCGAGATGCTACAGCGTGAAGTCGAGCAACTCGTTGACTCCTATCAGCATGGCAGATTGCTGAGCGAAGGTGTGGCAACCGCCATCATCGGCAAACCCAACGCCGGCAAATCGACGTTGCTTAACGTCTTGCTTGGTGAAGAGCGGGCGATCGTCAGCCATATGCCGGGTACCACGAGGGACTATATCGAGGAGTGTTTCATTTACGATAAAACCATGTTCCGGCTTACCGATACGGCAGGGCTTCGCGATACAGAAGAGGAAATCGAGCATGAAGGTATCCGGCGCAGTTACGAAAAAATCGCCGAGGCCGACCTGATCCTCTACCTGATGGATATCGGTTCTTCAGATTATGAGCAGGAGGTGCCGGCTGTTACCGAGCTTCGGGAGAAGCACCCTGACGGAAAGCTCCTGATCATAGCGAACAAGACGGACACCACTGAAGACAGCGTGAAGCGGATGGATATTGTTTCGGAAAAGACCGGGTGCAAGGTGCTTGGTATTTCTGCTCTGAAACAGGACGGCCTCGATGTTCTGAAAGCCGAGATGAACATGATGGTCGAGGGGCTGGACAAGCTGCACGACGCGAGCGTGCTCGTCACCAGCATGCGTCACTACGAAGCCCTGCGCAACGCTGCCGATGCCCTGCAGAACGCTCATGAACTGATCGAAGCACGATCGGAAACCGAGCTCATAGCTTTCGAACTCCGCTCAGCCCTCGATTACGTCGGCGAGATCACCGGGAAAGTGGTCAACGAGGAAGTCCTCAATGTCATTTTCGGTCAATTCTGTATCGGGAAGTGAAGTATCTGAAGCAGCAGGGGTATCCAAGCAGAGTTTTCACCATTGAGAAGCCCATGACGTCGTATGGAATTTTCGAGACAACAGGTGAGCATCGCCGGTTTTCATAAATCCAGATGTGTCTGTGAGGTAGTGCTGGTTCGACGAATAATGCTCGGGTGTTCATCGGCTCGATAGGTAATTCTGCTTTGTATATATGCACCTGTTTTGCTTTTTTCTTCGGTAGAGGTCGATTGCGCCTCTACGAGCTGTTTGATCGATAAGCAAGCTCAACCGGAAATACATCCAAGCCTGAATCGGCAACAAGGATTTTTAGCCGTAGCGATCAAATAAAACCTGACTCGAAAGTCTCGAGAAATTGAATATATTCGGTACGGATGCATCGCGGCTGGTATATGTATTATTGATCGACTCGATGTAATTCTTTGGATTCAAGAACGGTCAGTTGGCGTTAGTGACGAAGACGGATGAGAGTATAATGGTTGTGGAGGATAGTGACATTTTCAGCGAATCGGACGGTATTCGGGAACTCGGTTACGACGAGTTGTCGCCGGCCCCGATAGAGTCGGCGGCAGCGTTTTCTTCAGCGCGCGTCGTCGCGGTTCATAAAGACCGTTTCGTCATTTCAAATGGGCGTATAGACGTGTTTGCCGAGTTGACGGGCAGGTTTCATTATGGAGCGGAATCCGCAGTAGACCTGCCGACAGTAGGGGATTGGGTTCGTGCAGACTTCTTCGATGATGACACCCACGCTGTTATTCATGAACTCATTCCACGGAAAAGTCTCTTGAGACGCAAAAGTGTCGGCAAGAACATCGATTATCAGTTGATCGGTGCAAACATCGATGTAGCGTTTGTCCTTCAGTCTCTCGACGACAATTTCAATCCGAGGCGCCTCGAGCGATATCTTGTGATGATTCACGAGAGCGGGATCGTACCCGTTGTGCTGTTCAGCAAGTCCGATCTATTTTCTCCCGAAGAAGTGGAACAGAAGCTTGCGAGTATCGGCGATTTGGTCGCAGGGCTCGATGTGATTGCGTTCAGCAGCGAAAACGGCGCACATGTAGAACAAATCGAGGCATTGATGAAGCCTCGCAGGACCTATTGTCTGGTGGGTTCCTCAGGAGTTGGCAAATCGACCTTGCTCAATCGGCTTTTAGGGCGTAATGAGGCCGCGACGCAGCCTGTTCGGGAAAAAGACAGTAGAGGCAGACACACCACCACGCATCGAGAGTTGATACGGTTACCCTCAGGCGCTCTTGTTATCGATACTCCCGGTATGCGCGAATTAGGCAATCTCTTTATCGAGACTGGAATCGGTGAGACGTTTTCCGAAATTGCGGAACTCGAGCGTCAATGCAAGTTCAACGATTGCTCTCATACCAATGAAAAAGGCTGTGCAGTCCGGGCGGCGATTGAACGTGGAGAACTTTCCGAGCAGCGCTACGAAAACTACGTCGCTATGCAGCGCGAGGCAGCCTATAACGAGATGTCATACTACGAAAAACGCCGGAAAGACCGTGCATTCGGAAAAATGGTCAAGTCCGTGAAAAAACAGAAGAAGTTAAGATAGGGGAAGTTGTTTATTAGCTTTAAAAGTATGGATTGTAATACATGATTAACGTTCGATAATAGAAATAGTTACAAGCACTTCTCTCCTCCGGGATAACCGCGATCTTGGACGGAAATCAGCATTTTTCCATTAGGATTTATTTTGTCTTCTTGTCTATACTGATCAATGGTAAAATCGGTAAAGCTCGGATTCTTTTTTCCAATTCCACAACATGGACTCGATTACGCAAGCGGCTCTTGGTGCAGCGGTTGCTCATGCCGCGTGGCATAAGCCGTTAGGTCGAAAAGCTTTTCTTTGGGGGGCTTTTTTCGGTACGCTGCCCGATCTGGATGTTGTTTTCTTTCCCCTCCTCGATGATGTTCAGCAGCTTTACTGGCACCGGGGCGAGTCCCATTCGATCTTTTTTGTTCTGATTGGCGGCGCATTGCTCGGCGCGCTGTTGTGCAGCGCCAGATGGAAAATAAAGATCTCTCCTCAACGGGCCATGGCGGGAATGGTACTGATACTGGCAACCCATGTGCTGATAGACTATTTCAATAGTTACGGAACCCAGTTGCTTGCACCGTTTTCACGATTTGGTTTCAGCCTCGGCAACTTATTTATCATCGATCCGCTTTACACTGGACCACTGTTGCTGGGTATTATAGCGGCAGCATTTTCCAGATCCGGGCATGGATACAGATTCACATGGGCGGGACTGGCAGTAAGCTCTGCATACATTCTCTTTTCGCTTGTCTCCCATGCATACGCAGATTCGGTGTTCAGCCGTCAGCTGGAGGCAAAACAGATCGGGGTGAAAGCTTCTTACACAGGCGCCACTCCGATGAACACGCTCTTATGGCGGCATGTAGCGCTCACCGATTCCGGGATTCTGATAGGTTACTTCTCTGTTGTCGCAGATTCTGGGGAGGAAGAGATCGAGTTTGTGACCGTGCAGAGGAATGAAGCACTGATTGCCCCATATCGGGGTCAACGCAATGTTGAAGCGGTGGATTGGTTTTCAAATGGTTTTTGGGTGGCCGAAGAGATTGATGGTGTTATAACTATGGCCGATCTCAGGTTCGGGGAACTGAGAACCGATCCAAACGACCCTCCTGAAAAGTGGCAGTACATTTTTGCCTGGGAGATACCGGATGATTCCGATTCATTACCGCAGCGATCAGTCAGCCTTAAAGAAAGCCGTAAGGCGATTGATACGTTATGGGCCAGGTTGACCGGGGATACTCGCGAGAGGAGTAAGTTTTAAAAGGATGCTATCAAAGCGAAAGAAAGGAAAAGAATCGTAGCCATGAGGATGGTCAGGTCACTGATTTTTCGCATGAACGCTTCCTGTCTCTCTTTATACATACTCGCGATAACGATTACGGCTGCATTGTTCGCCAGCAGAAAATAGGTGACGTTCGGAAGAATGTTGGTGAACGTGAAATAAAAAATGAGTGTTCCGGAGATCAGGCTGGCGATGATGAGGAGCTGTTTCGTTTGTGGAAAAGATAAGGTGTTGGCTATTGTTTTGATACCGCTCAAGAGATCGCCACGGTGGTCGCGCATGTCCCACATCACTTCTATAAAAAATGCGCAGATAAACACATAACCCCAGCATATCCACGCCATAAGTGAAAGTGGCCGACCTTCGAAAAGCAAAGGCAGAAAGACAAGAGCGGTTGCCCAATCGAGCGGAGGGGTGAGGTTTTTTACGATATAGATGTCTTTCAGCCGCCGGGCACCGTTCAAATTTCCGGAGAGAAAGGACGGAAGACACTTGTGGTTGTAGAGATACCCGATGAAGATTACGAGCACTGTTGCCCAGAAGGCCGGCTGTCCGAATTGGAACGATATAACGAGGCAAATGACGGAGAGCGGGTAGAAGGTCACGTAGGTGATGAGCTTTCGGTTTTCGAGAGCGTTCTTCAGCCCTTCGGGATCGTTCGTAGCATCTTCCGCTTCATCGGTGAGCCGGTTGTCCTGATATATAGAAAAGGTCAGGAGAAAGACGCATAAAAGGGTCCATCCATTTACCGGAATATCGAAATAAATCGACCAGCTCGCGGCGCCCAGCGCAGAAAGAAATGATAGATGAAGTTTATTTCTGAAAAAGTATTGGGGCACGATTCGCTGTTGCTTTCCGGATTTTTGGTGGTATTTCGTGTCTCGTTGATATACTGACAAAATAAGAACTTATTTGCAGAAGTTTCTTTTTCTTCTCCAATCAACAATCAAAGCGTTTGTCCGGCTTACTCTTCGTCGCCTTTGAAGCGAACGGACTAAGTGGCATCTGTTTGTCTGGAAATGTTTTTTTGTGTTATGCGAAAAATAAGCGTAAATACTGGTTGCCTGTTTTTTTCATGGCTTTGTTAACCACAAGGATAATTTCTGTAGTATGACTCGGCCTGTGGGATTTTCGGTATTGCTGTTTCTTGCAGTTTTTTTACTAGTAGTATCTTCTGTCAAACCAGCGTGTTCAGCATCCTCCAATGGTTATCTCAATGCCATATATGAGGAATGGGAGATTTCTGAAGATGAGACAATGGGGGTTGTCGGGTTGAGCCTATACCACAATTTCAGCGACTTTTTTTCTTTGGGTGTGGGTTCATGGATGGCTGTCAAAGGGGAGCGTGGTGGATTTATTACGCTTGGTGTAGACGGTAACCTTTGCTTGCCCATCACTGAAAGAATTGCTTTCGAGTCAGGCGTGTTTATCGGTGCAGGTGGAGGGAGAGGCGGGTATACTCTGAGCGGTGGAGGTCTCATGTTGCGTCCTCATGCCCAGTTGACCTATGATACCGGTTCGCTCGGCAGGTTGTCTGCCGGGATAAGCTATGTCCGGTTCCCCAACGGTGGTTCTATCGAGTCGACCCAGCCCTACATCACCCTTTCCTTGCCGTTTTATGCCTCTATGGAAAACGGATGGACGGATGACCATCCGGATGCGATGGCGCAGAAAAGGGACAGTAGTTCAAGGTCGAACTCTCTTGCTGCTGTTGTCAGGGATTTGCATGCAGTATCGGGTGCAGAAACGCTGAACGGTGCAGCTCAGAGAGATTTTACCTTGCTCGGAATCGAGTGGCGGTCCTATCTTAATGATCGCTGGTACGCTAAACTGGAAACCGAGGGTGCCGCCGGAGGAAACAGCAGGGGGTATATGCAGATTCTGCTCGGAGGCGGTGCCCAGATACCAGTTGCCGGTAATCTTTTTGTTAACGCCGATGCCTCCGTAGGTGGTGGCGGCGGCGGGAATGTCGATACCGGTGGAGGTCTTCTGCTCGATGCTTCCGCCGGTATCGGATATTATCTGACGTCTGGTCTTTTTACCGGTCTTTCCGGGGCGTATGTCACCGCTCCCGATGGGTCATTCGAGGCGACCAGTCTTGCTTTGAAGCTCGGGTATCGGTCCGGGGGTTCTCCTGCGAACGATGAAAAAGGTATCGGAAGGCATTCTGAAAAACCTTCGAATATGAGACTTCGCCTTGTCAATCAAATTTATTTCAAGGCATCGGATCTCTGGCGAACGCATCAGGCTGACATGAATGTCGAAAACATAGGGATTCAGGTCGATGGTTTTCTCGACCGTAACTGGTATTTGACCGGTCAGGGGCTTGCCGCTTATGGCGGTGATGCCGGAGCGTATATGACCGGGCTGCTTGGTTTAGGGGTGAGGAAAAACATCGTCGACAAGGCATTTGTCAATGCGGAGGGGCTTTTTGGTGCAGCAGGCGGCGGCGGGCTTGCAACCGGAGGTGGATTGGTCTGGCAGGGAAATGTCGGGCTTGGCTATGATCTGCATCCCTCGTTATCCGCTTTGGCAACAGTGGGGCGGATCGACGCTTTCGACGGAGATTTCAAAGCCGATGTGTTTGGCCTGTCACTTGCGTACAACTTCAACAGCTTTTTATTGCATTAGGGGGAAATAATTCCGAGGAGTTGTATTTTTCCCTTATGAATCCTGATTTATTCAAAAAGGGAGCAATGGCAGACCGTCGTGAGGTTGGAGTCGATATTGTCGATATAAGACGTATCAGGCTGTCATATGAGCGCTACGGCGAGCAGTTTCTGGAGAGAGTGCTGACGGAGAGGGAGATCGGCTATTGCAGGAAAAAGAAGGATATGATGTCGAGTGTTGCGGCGAGGTTTGCTGCGAAAGAGGCTGTGTCGAAAGCGATCGGGAGCGGTATGTCGAGAGGATTTTCATGGAAAAGCGTTGAAGTCGTCAACGATGAACATGGTAAGCCTTCGTTCCGGGTGCTCGATAAAGCGTTTGGTGTCGCAGGTGAAAACATCAGGTTATCTTTGTCGCACAGCGGTGATTATGCCGTTGCATTCGTTTTTCTCGATCTATGATCTACCCTCTTCAGAAAAGGGTTTTTGACACGTTTACGGTAAACAGTGAAGGAGATCGTTATGGAGTGCATGAAGACTGTGACCATTCAGTGTCCCTATTGCGGTGCCTTGAATGATGAACTTATCGACTGTTCGATCGAACCCCCTGAAGAATTTGTCGAAGATTGTGAAGTGTGCTGTAGTCCGATGTTGATCAGGATCTTGTCGGTAGACGGTGCGACTCCTGTTGTCGAGGTTCATCGCGAGAATGAGTAAAGCGAATGACTGAAATAAAAAACTCCCGTGGTTGCACGGGAGCGAACAAAGTATTGCGGTTTTGCAACAGCTTATGAGGTTTTCGAATTGCCTTCGTAAACTTCAATGCGTACATTCGTCACACCTTTTTGCAGCAAATCGATCTCCTTTGCGGCTTCGAGTGAGAGGTCGATGATTCTTCCTTCGATGTACGGTCCACGGTCATTGATCCTTACCAGGACTTTTTTGCCGTTGGAAAGGTTGGTAACGCGAACCATTGAATTGAAGGGCAGCGATTTGTGAGCTGCGGTCAATTCATGCATGTTAAAACGCTCGCCATTGGCTGTAAGGCGCCCATGGAATCTATCGGCATAGTATGACGCTTTACCTTCAGTAACCATGAAGAGTTTGCCGAGTTCTTTTTCTGCATCAGGCGCGGCAAGCGAATCACGTTGTATCTGCAGCGGATTGTTTAGGTCACATGGAGCCGGGATAGCAGAGATGCCGGTTTGTATGGTGGTATAATTTGCACTTGTCTGGCAGCCGGTCAGCTGAATAAGGAGAAAAAAAGCTAATAACGTATGAAAGGCGAAAGTGATTCGTCTGGTATCGACCATATTATCTTTGTTTGGTTAAGTCTGTTCCGGTTAAGTCTTGGTTCATTTGTCGGGAACAGATGGTATTTTTTGCGAAAAATACCTGAAAATCAATGCAACGCATTATATAACGTAAAGAAAAAAAAGTAAAAACAAAATCGATAAAGATTTTTCGCCTGTTCTGTTGTTGAGGATTTCGAGGTGAAGAGGTGTTGTGTAAACTATTGTCGCATGAATACGGTTATTAGATGTGCAATGTATCTGTCACGTATTCATGCACTTAATAAGAGATAACAGTATGCGTTTGATTCTGATGACCGGAAAAGGCGGGGTTGGAAAGACCTCTATGGCCGCTGCTACAGGGCTTCGCTGTGCTGAGTTGGGTTACAAGACACTGGTGTTGAGTACAGATCCGGCCCATTCCCTTGCAGACAGTTTTGATGTCGAACTGGGGCATAAACCGAAAGAGGTGTGTCGAAACCTCTGGGGTGCGGAACTCGATGTTCTCGAAGAACTCGAAAAGAACTGGGGATCGGTGAAACGATATATAACCGAAGTATTGCAGGCTCGGGGGCTTGAAGGTGTTCAGGCCGAAGAGTTGGCGATTCTTCCGGGATCGGATGAAATTTTCGGGCTTGTCAGGGTATTTCGCCATCACAAGGAGGGGAACTACGATGTGCTGATTATCGATTCGGCTCCTACTGGTACCGCTTTGCGGCTCCTGAGCGTTCCCGAAGTGACCGGATGGTATATGCGTCGCTTTTACAAACCCCTGGAGAAGGTTGCGGTTACGCTCCGGCCTATCGTTGAACCGATATTCAGACCGATTGCCGGTTTTTCGCTGCCTGACAAGCAGATGATGGATGTTCCCTATGAATTTCATCAGAAGATCGAACGACTGGGTGAGATTCTGACCGACAATACCATTACAACGGTCAGACTTGTCACCAATCCGGAGCGGATGGTGCTCAATGAATCATTGAGGGCGCACGCCTATCTCAGCTTGTACGATATTTCTACCGATTTGATTATCGCCAACAGGATTATTCCGGATGAAGTTACCGATCCTTATTTCCAGTACTGGAAGGAGAACCAGAAAACATACCGCCAGGATATTTATGAAAATTTCAATCCTCTTCCTGTAAAAGAGGTGCCGTTGTATTCGCGTGAAATATGTGGACTCGAAACCCTCGAGAAACTCAAGGAGTTGCTCTATGGTGACGAGGATCCTTCTCAGGTTTACTATAAAGAAAACCCGATGCGGGTCGAACAGGTTAAAAACGGCTATACCCTTGAAATATCCTTACCTGGAATAGAAAAGGATCAAGTTCAAATCAGCAAAAAAGGCGATGAATTGAATATTCGGATTGGCAATCATCGCAGGAATCTTGTGCTACCCCAAGCGCTTGCTACATTGAAGACTGTCGGTGCCGAAATGGAGAGCGAGCTTCTGAGGATTACCTTCGAAGGCGAAAACGGCAAAAGCTCCGGCAAAAAAAGTAAAAAAAACTGATAAAAGATGGTCTCTTTTCGCCGGGGGTTGATTTTAATTGTCGTTCTTGTTAAAATATTAAATATGCAGTATACCTATACCCCCAGTTAAATTTAACCGTTTCATACGGTGAGGAGGAGAAGAGCGTAATGTCTTTTCAGATAGGCGATCCGGTTATATACAGAAAACCCAAATGTTCCCCGTGTCCAGGACCACGGGCAAGGCAGGTATATCCGCTTGAGCATGGAGAGACGTATCATTATGTTGTTGACAAGTTTTGGAAAGTTGTCGGGGTCAATGATGATGAAACAGTCGATGTTGTCACCCGGACTGGAAAAACACATCGATTGGAGCAGGATGATCCAAATCTTCACAAGGCACGTTTTCTCACGTACCTTGTATTCAGAAAAAGATTTCCAGACCTCGAGGCGTTATAAAATACTTTGAGTTACCTGTATTCCGTTTAATCTTCACCTTCGCCTACAGGTTCCGAGCCTGTTTTCAGGTGATGTACTTCAGTGTCGAACCACAGTGGTTTTTCATTTCGGAGCATGCTGACGACAACCTGAAACTCCGATGCATCCTTGAAAACCCTGTTTTCAATGAGTTGATTGCTGGAATCATACAGAGCGATCCTTCCTTTATGCTCGTTGAGGTCCCATCTGCTGTAATAACTTGCAACAAGTATATTCGCCATAGTTCTTCA
>JADMLA020000041.1 GCA_015482705.2 Prosthecochloris sp.
TTGACGGGATAACGATCGGTAAACTGCTCGGTGATCTCAAGGCACTTGATGATGGGAAAATATCGGGTAAATCGTTTGTATCGGTTAGACAATAACATATTAGAAACGTGAACAGGGAGTGGTATGCAGTGCACAATCATGACTGAGACGTCCTGAAAACGGTTGACAAAAAAAAGAAGGAGAGTCAACCCATGGGCGTTAACAAAAAGTACAGTGCAGCCTTCAAGCACAAAGTGGTGACCGAGATCGAAAATGGTAAATTCAGTATAGGTGAAGCCCATCGAGTCTATGAGATTGGAGGTGGCACAACGATATACAACTGGCTTCGTCGTTATGGGAAAGGTCATCTGATCAACAAAACGGTGTTGGTGCAAATGAAGAATGAGTCGGACAGGATCAAGCAGTTAGAGAAAGAGAAACGAGAGCTAGAAGCAGCGCTGGCAAAGACCCAGGTTCGTGTGGTGATGCTGGAATCGGTGATAGAAGTAGCCGAGAAAGAGCTGAAAATAGACATTAAAAAAAAGTCTGGCTTAGAGCTGCCGGGCTTACCAGGGAACGAATGAGCGCCTCGGGCAAGCCGACAGGCCTACAAGGCATATGCCGAGAATTGGGTTATAGTCGGCAAAGCTACTACAAGGCAAGAGAACGAGAAGAGGCGCGTTCAAAGGAGTCGTTGCGTGTACTTGCAGGAGTGCGATCGATCCGACAGCTCTTGCCGGAAACAGGAGGGCGTAAGCTACAGAAGCATTTGAAGCAGCAAGGAATCCGGATAGGCAGAGATCGTTTGTTGCAACTGTTGCGAGAACATGATCTGTTGGTGTCGAGGAAGAAAAAGTATTGCCGGACAACGAACAGTAGCCATGGTTTTCGGGTCTACAAGAACCTGATAAGAAACGACAGGCCCAAAGGCCCGAAAGAAGTGATGGTAAGTGATATTACCTATCTGCGAACGGTGGAGGGATTCTGTTATTTGTCGTTGCTCATGGATCTGTATTCGAGAAAAGTTGTTGGCTATCATCTGAGCAAGAGTCTGGCGGTAGAAGGAAGTGTAGAGGCCCTGCGGATGGCCTTGCGAAGCGTCAACGAGCCGAAAGGGATGATCCATCACTCGGATCGAGGTATCCAGTACTGTAGCAAGATGTACGCTGGATTGTTAGGCAAGCGAGGAGTAAAGATCAGTATGACCGAGGAAGCTCATGTGTATGAGAATGCCAATGCGGAACGACTCAATGGCATCTTAAAGCAAGAGCTGGGTTTGGGAGGTGTGATGCGGTCGTTCAAAGTGGCAAAGAAACTGGTTCGGGAAGCGATAGATTTGTACAACAATAAACGGCTTCATCTGGCATTAAATTATCGCACACCAGCTGAAGTTCACGCAGCTTAAAAACTGTCAACTATTTCAGGACGGGACAAGTGAGGCAACTTTGCCAACAGGATGGAAGGTTGAAATTCCTGTTTGCAGGGGTTTTACTATATTATGCCTCGGTAAGTATCTATTATCGGAATAGACGGTATTGTACATGAAGGGAAAATCCCAGGAGTTCGGCGGTTGTTGTGTTTCGGATAAATCAATGGAGGATCTTGCACGTTCATCCCTGTTGTTCAGTGCAAGTCTCAAGCAAAAGGTTGCCGAAACGCAGAGTTCGGCGATTGTGGCCATGTCTCATGTTATTTCCGATTCTTTCAAGAGAGGCGGCAAGCTCTTGCTTTGCGGGAACGGCGGGAGTGCAGCCGATGCACAACATCTCGCAACCGAACTGACAATTCGTTACAGAAGCAGTGTTTCCAGGAGGGCTTTGCCTGCAATTGCCCTATCGACGGATACATCAGCGCTTACCGCTGGAGCGAACGACCTTGGTTACGACCAGGTTTTTGCTCGTCTGGTTGAAGCATATGGTGACGAAGGGGATGTGATCGTCGGAATCTCTACCAGTGGCAACAGCAGGAACGTGTATAATGCACTCGAGCGAGGGCGCTCATGCGGACTGCACACGCTTGCCCTGCTCGGTGGAGATGGCGGATGTATCAGAGATGTTGCAGACCTTGCGGTTATTGTGCCTTATGCCGAAGCGGCAGACCGGATACAGGAATGCCATATCGCCATCGGGCATGTTATTGTCGACTGTATTGAAAGAATCATGGGGTATTGTGGATAAATAGGCTTTTTAATTCCTAAACATTCAAGTAGATGACCATTAAAACAATAGAGGGAACGCTCGATGCAAAAAATACCAGCTTTGCACTTGTAGTTTCCCGATTCAATGACTTTATCGGCCAGAAACTTGTTGAAGGTGCGGTCGACTGCATTCTCCGCCATGGCGGTGCAGAAGAAAATATTGAGATTTACAAATGCCCCGGAGCGTTCGAGCTGCCTGCAACAGCTAAGAAAGCTGCAGTGTCGGGCCGCTACGATGCCGTTATAACCCTTGGAGCGATCATCAGGGGGGCAACTTCTCATTATGATGTGATTGCGGCCGAGGCAACGAAAGGTATTGCGCAGGCAGGTCTTGAAACCATGATCCCGATTACATTCGGTGTATTGACCACCGATAATCTCGAACAGGCGATCGAACGGGCGGGAACCAAGGCTGGCAACAAGGGGTTTGACGCCGCGCTTGCCGCAATTGAAATGGTCAACCTCTATCGGCAGGTGTAGCCCCCCGAATCGGCTTGTTTGCGGTGCTTGTAAGTCATTGAAAAATGCTCTCGGCCATAAACCATGCCGGAGGATTTCAGCCGTAAAGCTTTACTGACCATCGACGTCCAGCGTGATTATGTTTTGCCGGGTCCTCCGGCCGCTGTTGCTGTCTTCGGTTTTTATCGACAGGTGGGAGAGGAGCTTCTGTACATGGGCGTTCATCTTTATTCTACCGTGAACTGGTCAGGAATCTCGATTGGTGACTGGCTGAATGAGGCTTTTCAATAATGGATGGTTGTTTACTGCTCTTCCGGGTCCTGTTTCGACAGCCAGCGCTGTAAAGGAGCGGAAAGGGTTTCGGAAGAGAGGGGTTTGCTTATAAAGTCGTTCATGCCCGCCTTGAAACACATATCTCGATCTTCCTGGAGGGTATGAGCGGTCATGGCTACGATCGGGATACAGGGATCCACACGATCGAGCGATGAGGATCTGATGATTCGGGTGGCTTCTAGTCCGTCCATTTCAGGCATCTGGATATCCATCAAGATGAGATCATAGTCTTTCAGCTCCAGGGCTTTTATGGCTTCGGCACCATTGTTTGCAATATCCGCGGAGTATCCCATTTTGTTCAGCAATGCGATGACTACACGCTGGTTGATGAGATTATCTTCAACAACCAGTATCGCCGGTTCTGCCTCGGCGTTCGACACATGAGCACGTGGTTTTTCTGTTTTATCAGGAGAGAACGGTAGACCTGTGTGCGTTTTAACCGTCGATGACAAAGGGTGGTTTTCATGGTCGGAAAACGGTATGGTAAACCAGAATTCGGAGCCTTTTTCAGGCTTGCTTCTCAGGCCGATTTCTCCACCCATGAGGTCTACCAGCCGTTTTGATATTGTCAAGCCGAGTCCCATTCCTCCATATTTTCGCGTGAAGGAGGAGTCGGCCTGAGTGAACTCTTTGAAGATCGAGCCCTGCATCTCTTCGGAAATACCTATGCCGGTGTCCTGAAAAGAAAAATAAAGCAGGTGGTTTCTGCTTGTTCTTTCCGATGCTGTGGCTGCTGTAAAATAGATACTGCCTTTTGGTGTGAACTTTATTGCGTTGTTTCCAAGATTGACGAGTATTTGTCTGAGGTATTCTTCGTCACAGGTAATGTGCTCGGGAATGTCATGGCTGATACGACTGCCGAAACGTAATTTTTTATCTTGCGCCTTGAGTTTGATGACTTCGATAATTCTCAGGAGAAGATCCCTGAGATTGAATGTTACCGTGCTTGCCTTTACACGGTTTGTTTCAAGACTTGTGTATTCGAGCACTTTGTTGATGATGTCGAGCAGTATATCGGCGCTTTGCCGAAGTGTATCGGCATATTCATGTTGTTTGGGAGTCAAACCGGTGTCGAGCAGCAGGCTTACCATGCCGGTTATGCCATTGAGAGGTGTACGGATTTCGTGACTCATATTGGCGAGAAACTCTGATTTTGCGATATTCGCGGTTTCAGATTCTATAGCCATTCTGTTGGCAAAAGCAATTTCTTCTTCGAGACTGGTGTTGAGTTTTTTCAGCTTGGAGTACATCCTTCTGAGTTGAGTCTGCTGCCGTTTTTGCTCTGAAATATCGACAAAACTTTCAAGCAGGTACTCTTGGCCTTCGATTGTGATGTACTTGACCGTTTTAAGGATGGTAAGCATTTTACCTCCTGCTTGAATAAGCTGTTGTTCTGAATCGGTCATTAATTCTTCATTGTCGCCAGGAGGAATCATACCTATAAAAGGACAGCTCTCGTGTTCGTAGGAGCAGATGAACTTGCAGCAGGTTTTTCCTGTTATCTCTTCATGTGAAAGTCCGATAATCTTGCATGCAGCTGGATTGACATCGAGTATACGGTGTGATTTTGCGTCGACAAGTACGATTCCGGATTGAACTGCCTTGAATATCGCTTCGATGCGTTCTTTGTGCTCACGAAGCTTTTCACGGCTCTGTTTTTGCTCGCTTATGTCGATACTCAACAATCCAAAGAGCTCATCTTTCTCTGCGGAAAGGGGGATGGAAAACAGAATCATTCGGTAATACCGTTTATTCCCGGTGGACGGTGTGTATTCCTCGATAATGATGTTTTTCCTGTTTCTGGAAACACTCTGGAGCCCCTTTTTCAGGAGTAGAGCCTCTCTTCGGGGCATTATCTCCCATACTGCTTTTCCTGAAAGCGCTTCTCTGGGAATGGACAAAAGGTCTGCAAACGCGGTGTTCGCTGACAACAACCGTCCCTCACTGTCAAACGTGCTCAGTGGCAAGGGCATATGCTCTACAAGTCTGTGCATCGACCAACATGTTTTCAATTATGGTTCACAATAGTGCGTAACCATCATTGCCAATTTCTTCGATTTTCTTGTTGATATGTGGGGTGTGGCAGTGATATGAGTGGGGCAGAACTGCCGTAACAGAGGAATTTTACAAAATATTACTTCAAAAATGAAATAATATTTTCACTTTATGGTTATATAGTTGTCGGGGTGTTATGTGAGGGGAAAATGGGCAGAGCTCTACGCTACAGTTTTGTAGCGTTTCATGGAGCTGGTGATGGCCGAGTAGGTTATGTCTTGTAGTTCCTGAGCGTTTTTATCTTTGGTTTCAATCGGTTCGCCTATAATGAGCTTTACATTCGATTTACTTATTCTGAGACTTTTTTTCGGTGTTATGCGGTTGCTGCCGATAATCGTTACCGGTAAAATCGGTGTATGCGCTTTTTGGGCAATCATGAATGCTCCTCGCTTGAACGGCTTGATCTCCCCTGTTTCCGATCTGGTGCCTTCAGGGAAGATGTGGACCGAGCGTCCGTTTTTCAGAACTTCCGAAGCTTTCAGCAGGCTTTTCAGGGCTTCTTTGTTTTGTCCTCGTTTGATCAGGACGTAGCCTGCCTGTTTAATGGCCCAGCCGAATATCGGAATTTTACCCAGTTCCTCCTTGGCCACGAAACGCATGTTGAGATGTATGGCGCCGAGTATGAGAGGGATGTCCGCCATACCGGCATGATTGCTTACTATTAAATAGTTTGTATTTGGGTCATAACGCTTTTCACCGGTTATCTCGATGCTTATTCCCATGAGCCGGGCACAGAAGCGGCCCCACCATGCAGCCATTCGGTGGAAACGGTCGCCTGATGGATCGATAAGGTTGACGACAAGCGCGATCAGTAATCCGAAGAACATTACCGGTATAACGATAAGGAAAAACAGAAGTGTCTGGAGAGTCATGAATGAATACTGTTGAGCTGTTTATTTGTTGAGCTGTTTATTTGTTGAGCTGTTTAGGTGTTTCTTTTCTTGTTTCGTGTAAAATTCAACGATTCAACAAATCGACAGTTCAACAATTACCTCTTTACTGTTTCAAAGCTTCATAAGAAATGCAGCGAGGTCTCTGTAGTCCGGACTCATAGGAATCGAGACCTTCCGTCTGTCGAGAACCTCCTGAAGACGGTCAGGAATCGAAATCTCCATATCCAGGGCTTTTTTTATCGCTTCGATGAATTTTGCCGGATGTGCGGTTGACATGACGGCGGCGGGTTCATCGAAATCCTCGTTGGTGGTCCTGAACTTTTCCAGTGCCCGGAACCCCACGGCCGTGTGAGGGTCCATGATATAGCCGAAACGGTCATAGACGTCGCCGATCGTTTCAATCGTTTCATCATCGGTGACAGCGTAACCGGTAATGTCGGCAGCCATTGCTCGGTAGTCATCTCCATAAAAATGCCTCAGCCGGGCGAAATTACTCGGATTGCCTACATCCATCGCCGATGAAAGAGTTGCTACGGTCGGATTCGGTTCATACCGGCCCTCTTCGAGATAGCGGGTTACACTGTCGTTCGCATTGGAGCCTGCGATAAAATGGTTTATAGGGAAACCCATCATTTTTGCGAGAACCCCTCCGGTGAGGTTGCCGTAATTGCCGCTTGGAACCGAAAAAACAGCTTTTTTGCCCGGATACCGGGTTGCAAGCTGCAAAGATCCCCAGGCGTAATAGAATGTCTGAGGGATAAGGCGGGAAATATTGATGGAATTGGCTGATGTCAATGCAAGGCGTTGTTTCAGTTCAGCGTCCATGAACGCTTGCTTGACGAGGCGCTGGCAATCGTCGAAGTCACCACTCACTTCGAGTGCCGTTACATTGCTTCCGACGGTTGTGAGTTGCTGTTCCTGTAATCTGCTGACCTTGCCCGAGGGATAAAGCAGCACCACCCGTGTATTCGGTACTCCTTTGAAGCCGTATGCTACAGCGCTGCCGGTATCACCCGATGTGGCAACCAGGACGGTGATGAGCGTATGGTCTTCCTTTGCGAAATAACCGGTGAGGTGGGCCAGGAAGCGTGCACCGTAATCCTTGAACGCCAACGTCGGGCCGTGAAAAAGTTCTTCGATGTAGGTCTTTTTTTCCAGCCCTACAAGAGGAGTTTTAAACGTGAAGCAGTTTTCGACTATTTCCCAGAGCTTGTCATCGGATATCTCTCCTTCGTTGAACTTTTTCGCTATGGCGAATGCAATGTGATTGAAGGGTGCTTCCTTGAGCAGCTCGATTTCATCTATTGAAAACCTGGGAATTTCAGAAGGAACGTAGAGCCCTCCATCGGTTGCAAGACCCTCGAGAGTAGCTCTCTTAAGAGATGCGGGTGTTGATTTTTTATTTGTACTGTAGAAAATCATGAGAGTGTGCTTAAATGATTTTTGCGCCTTCTTTGCAGACAGGTGAAACCCATATATCGGACTGGAGTTTTTCACGTATGCTCGAAAACGCCTGCTTCATTGCCTCTCCTACCTCGCAAGCTGTTTCATATGAGGAAGAAAAGGCAAAGATTGATGGGCCGGATCCGGCAATACTGCATCCAAGCGCGCCAGCTTCGAGAGCTGCGTTTTTGACATTGTAAAAACCAGGAATCAGTGGCGCTCTTTTGGGCTCGGCAATTGCATCGACAAGAGACCGTCCTATCAACTCGTAATCGGATGTTAGCAAGCCGGAAATGAGCGCCCCTACATTACCCCACTGCTCAGTCGCTGTTTTAAGGGAAATCGTACGGGGCAGGACAGAACGCGCATATGCTGTCCTCACCTCGATGTGCGGGTGAGCGAGTGTGCAAAAAAGATTGTCGGGGGGTGGAATCGTAACCAGGTCGATCGGGTTGTAGCTTCGTATCAGTACGAAATTGCCAAGCATGGCCGGCGCTGCATTATCAGCATGTGCGGACCCGCAAGCCACGCGTTCTCCTTCAATGGCGAAGTGTACGAGCTCCATTTTGCTGCAAGGATTTCCCATCAGTTCATTAGCGGCAACCAGCGCTGCTGCTGCACTGGCAGCACTGCTGCCCATGCCGCTGCTGAGGGGAAGGTTTTTTTTGAGCTGAAGCTCGATATGGCCTTCGAAATCGATTCCTTTATTGGTTCTGATGTATTCGAGGAATTTGAGAACAACGAAGCTGGAGGTGTTTTTCTTAGGATCTCTCGGTAAGGCTCCGCCGTCGCCCGTGATCGATGTTATCGATACAGGGAGGAGATCTGTCCTTTTTTCTCTTTGGGTCAGAATTACCTCGTCACCCGGCTCCGTAATGGCAAACCCGAGAACATCAAAACCACAGGCGACATTTCCGATGGTTGCCGAAGCAAATCCAGTGACAGTTTTCATATGAGTTTACAGTTGCGGTATTCCCTTGCCAATAATATAATGATGTGTTAATTCGAAGGTACTCCAGGTTGTCGATGGCAATACAATGTCCCAATCCGGTTTGATTTTGCCCGAATTGCCTCGAGTCTGTTGGATTGAGCCAATAATAGCTCAAGTTGGATTTGAATTACTAACAGCTTTTCCTTAAATTCACAATTCAAGGTTTTTGGAAAGGAATTGATGACGGAGTCTGATTTCTAAAAGAAAGTATAATAAATAAACTTTCTTCATTCTTAACAAATAACAAAGCTAATTACGATATGTCTACAACAGTCAGGCCTGATGAGGTTTCAGCCATACTCCGCAAGCACCTGGCGGGGTTTGAGTCGGAAGCGGATGTCTATGATGTTGGAACCGTGCTCCAGGTGGGTGATGGTATTGCGCGTATTTATGGGTTATCAAAAGTGGCTGCCGGTGAATTGCTCGAGTTTCCGGGTGATGTCATGGGTATGGCGTTGAACCTTGAAGAAGATAATGTCGGCGCCGTTTTGTTTGGAGAGTCAGACACCGTAAAAGAAGGGGATACAGTAAAACGTACCGGTATTCTCGCTTCGATTCCTGTTGGTGAAGCCATGCTCGGCAGAGTTATCAATCCTCTTGGCGAGCCGGTCGATGGAAAAGGCCCGATCGAAACCAAGATACGCCTTCCTCTCGAGCGAAAGGCTCCCGGGGTGATTTTCCGTAAATCGGTGCATGAACCGCTTCAGACCGGTCTGAAAGCGATCGATTCCATGATCCCGATTGGGCGCGGTCAGCGCGAGTTGATTATCGGTGACCGTCAGACAGGTAAAACGGCTGTTGCAATCGATACCATCATCAATCAGAAAGGTAAGGACGTTTACTGTATTTATGTTGCTGTCGGTCAGAAAGGTTCCACGATTGCTCAGGTTGTAAACACGCTCGAGAAATTCGGGGCTATGGAGTACACGACGGTGATTGCATCCTCGGCTTCCGATCCGGCTCCTATGCAGTTCATCGCTCCTTATGCAGGGGCGGCTATCGGTGAGTTTTTCCGTGATACCGGCCGTCATGCATTGGTTGTCTATGATGATCTTTCCAAGCAGGCTGTTGCTTATCGTCAGCTTTCCCTGCTTCTTCGCCGTCCACCAGGACGTGAAGCATATCCAGGTGACGTGTTTTATCTCCATTCTCGTCTTCTCGAGCGTGCTGCGAAAATAACCGATGATCAGGAGGTTGTGAAAAACATGAATGACCTGCCTGAACCATTGATCCCAATGGTAAAAGGAGGGGGGAGCCTTACAGCTCTGCCGGTTATCGAGACACAGGCGGGTGACGTATCGGCATACATTCCGACAAACGTTATTTCGATTACCGATGGCCAGATATTCCTCGAACCGAACCTCTTCAACGCGGGTCAGAGACCGGCGATCAATGTTGGTATTTCGGTTTCCCGTGTCGGCGGCAGCGCCCAGATCAAGGCTATGAAGAAAATCGCCGGAACGCTCCGTCTCGACCTTGCTCAGTTCCGTGAGCTTGAAGCGTTCTCGAAGTTCGGTTCCGATCTTGACAAGGCAACGAAAGCGCAGCTCGACCGCGGTGCACGCTTGGTTGAGATACTCAAACAGGGGCAGTATGTCCCAATGGCGGTTGAAAAACAGGTTGCCATTATCTATCTCGGTACTCAGGGGCTACTCGATCAGCTCGAGGTTCAGTACATTCGGAAGTTTGAAGAGGAATTCCTCAGTCTTCTCGAGCACAAACATGATGATCTGCTGAAGTCGATTTCGGAGACAGGTCAAATGGATGCCGATGTTGCGAACAGGTTGAAAGAGGTTGCCGAACAGTTTCTTGGTTCATTCAAGGCAAAGGTAAAAGCGTAGAAAGCTTGATGATTTTCAGCAATTCAACAACCAAAGAATATTCATGGCAACCTTAAAGGATATACGAACACGAATCTCGAGTATCAAGTCGACGCAGCAGGTCACCAAGGCAATGAAGATGGTATCTGCAGCCAAGCTTCGCAGAGCTCAGGATGCTGCGATCCAGGCTCGCCCTTATGCCGCAAAGCTGAAAGAAATGCTCGGTTCGCTTTCAACCAGGGTTGATACCTCTCTCAATCCGCTTCTTTCCGGGCGTGACGATGTGAGAAATGTCCTGGTTGTGCTCATTACGTCCGACAGGGGATTGTGCGGAGCGTTCAATGCCAATATCATCAAACTGGCGAATAAAGTCGTTACCGAAGAGTACGGTGATCTGCATCGTGATGGAAGGGTGGAGTTACTCTGTGCAGGAACGAGAGGATATGATTATTTCCGCAAGCGTGGTTTTGCTGTTGAGAAATCATACCCAGGTGTTTTTCAGAATCTGCATTTCAGCGTCGCGAAAGAGATCGTCGAATATGCTTCGGAAAAGTATCTCAATGGCGAGGTGGACAGGGTGATTGTTGTGTACAACGAATTCAAGTCGGTTCTTGCTCCAACGCTCAAAAAAGAGGTTCTTTTGCCAATTTCGCCAGAACAGGATGAGGGGCAGGAAAAGAGCAGTGGGAGTTCGAGCGATTATATTTACGAACCGTCACCGTCATCCATCATCGATGTTCTCGTTCCCAAACATCTCAACACCCAACTTTGGGGGATGATGCTTGAATCCAACGCTGCAGATCACGCAGCAAGGATGACCGCAATGGATTCGGCAACGGAAAACGCAAAAGAATTGCTGAGAGTTCTGAACATCAGCTATAACCGTGCGCGTCAGGCCGCTATCACGACAGAACTCAGTGAGATTGTCGCGGGTGCCGAAGCGTTGCAGGCCGAATAAAACGCTTTACGTTCGATATCATCGAAGCGCCCCGAAAAGTCGGGGCGCTTTTTTTTTGCTGCGATGTTACGGTTGAACCCTGGAGTTTGACCATTTGTATAAATGATTTGTATCTTTGACTCTGCTTTTATCACAGTGTCAAGAGTTTACACCACATAAATAGCACGATGAGCATGAAGGTTTTGAAATTTGGCGGTACGTCTATACAGGATGGCGACAGGATCAGAAACGTTCTGGGTATTATACGCAGAACTGTACAGGATACGCCTGTGATCGTCGTGGTTTCCGCTATCCGGAAAGTGACCGATTTGCTGCTGGAAGTAGCGGTTATGGCCAGTGACGGGGATGTCGGTTACAGCAAAAAGCTTGGAGAGATAGAGACTCTTCACAGGGAGCTTGTTGACGATCTTATTGAAACAGCCGGTAGAAAAGAGGTTGAGGAGTATCTGCAGGCTGAACTGACCGAGCTTGGTGATGTGTTGCACGGCGTGTGCCTGCTGCACGAGTTGTCCGATAAGAGCAGTGCTTTAATCATGAGTTTCGGTGAGCGGTTTTCGGCCTGGATTATAAGCAGTTTTCTCCGTCAGGAAGGGATTGAAGCATCGTATGTCGATGCCAGAAATATGATAGTGACCGATAGCAACCATTGCGATGCGAAGGTTGATATGAAGGTATCTAAAAAGCTTATCAGGGCATGGTACAAGGGGACCAGCGGTGTTCCTGTGGTTACCGGTTATATCGGTGCTGCGCCGGACGGGACGGCAACAACGCTCGGACGGGGGGGATCGGATTATACTGCCACGATTATCGGCGCGTCGGTAGGTGTGGATAAAATAGAAATATGGACCGACGTCGACGGCTTTTTCAGTGCCGATCCAAAACGGGTCAGAGATGCATATGCGTTGCCGTTTATCAGTTACAGCGAAGCAATGGAGCTGTCACATTCGGGGGCCAAGGTTTTGCATCCCTATTCGGTACATCCTGCCATGAAGGCAGGGATTCCCATTAGTATCAGAAACTCGTACAACCCGGATGCCGAAGGAACGCGTATCGGGTTGTCGGAAAAAAGCGAAACCGTTCCAGAAAGGCCGGTGACCGGTCTCAGTTCGATCAACAGCGTTGTGCTGCTCAATCTTTCCGGCAGCGGGATGGTTGGTGTGCCGGGAATTGCTTCCAGGCTTTTCAGTTGCCTGGCAGGCCATATGATCAATATTATTTTTATTTCACAGGCTTCGTCCGAGCAGTCCATCAGTCTGGTTATCAATCTTGCCCAGGCGGAAAAAGCTCGTCGGATTCTTGAAAAGGAGTTTGCCGTCGAGATTGCTGCACGGCAGATAGAATCTCTGACTCTCAGAAGGCATATTGCCATTATTGCGGTTGTCGGTAATGACATGTCCGGTCATCCCGGGGTATCGGCACATCTTTTCGAAACCCTCGGAAAAAACGGTATCAATGTCATTGCCGTTGCACAGGGGGCCAACGAGATGAATATCTCGTTTGTTGTTGACAGCCGTGATGAAGACAAGGCTCTGAACTGCGTGCACGAATCGTTTCTTCTCTCTCGTCGTACCGTACATGTTTTTATTGCCGGAACCGGAACAATTGCGAGAAGTTTGATCGGGCAACTCCGCGATCATACGCTTACACTCAGAAAAGAGATGGAGCTCGATGTTATCGTCAGCGGTATGGCGAATACGCGGGCTATGGCTGTCAAGGATGCCGGAATCGATCTCCGGAATTGGGAAAAAGCTCTCAAGCCAAGAGATGACGGCAAATCAGTAAAGAACTATATCGAACGGATCAAGGCAAGGAACCTGCATAATTCAATCTTTGTGGATTGTACGGCAAGTGCCGAAGTTGCTGAGAGTTATCCGGATCTTCTGGCATCGAATATTTCCGTTGTCACGGCAAACAAGCTGGGAATGGCCGGTTCATGGGCTTTGTATGAAACCATTCGGGGCGCTCAGTATTCTTCGAATGCGCGTTTTCTTTACGAAACCAACGTCGGAGCGGGTCTTCCGATTATCAATACCCTCAACGATTTGCGTAACAGTGGTGACAAGATCGTTAAAATAGAGGGGGTTCTCTCCGGAACATTGAGCTATATTTTCAACGAACTCCGTAAAGGTGGAAAGTTCAGCGATATTGTCAGGCAGGCCAAAGAGGCGGGTTACACCGAACCGGACCCGCGTGAAGACCTTTCAGGAGCTGATTTTGCAAGGAAATTTCTCATACTTGGCAGAGAACTCGGTTACCGGCTCGATTATGAAGATATCGAGTGTGAGAGCCTTGTTCCCGACCACTTGAGGACCGACATGAGTGTCGATACATTTATGGAAAAGCTGAGTTCTGCCGATGCAGGGTATGATGAGATGATCAGGGAAGCTGCTGAAAACGATATGACCATCGCTTATGCGGGTGAGATCAGTGAAGGTAAAGCACGCATCAGTGTGAAAATGCTGCCGCTTTCTAACCCTGTAGCTGGGTTGAACGGTACGGAGAACATGGTAGTGTTCACAACCGACCGTTACCTCGACACGCCACTTGTAGTCAAGGGGCCGGGGGCCGGGGGAGAGGTGACTGCCGGTGGAGTTTTCGCCGATATTCTGCGAATTGCAAGCTATTTGATTTAAAAGAGATGAATGCCGAGGTCATATCAATCGGTGATGAACTGCTTACGGGGCAAAGGATCAATACCAATGCCGGGTTTATCTGTTCAGAGCTTGTCGGTGCCGGGGTCGGTGTGAAAAGGATCATTGCCTGTGCCGACAGCGAAGATGCCATTATCGATCAGTTTACAGATTCGTTGCAGCGTTCCGATATCGCCATCGTGACTGGAGGGCTTGGACCGACAAGGGACGACAGGACGAAGCAGTCGGCACTACGCTTTTTAAAGAGGTCGCTTGTGCTCGACGAGGAAGTCTATGCCCGAACGGTTGAACGCTACCGCAGTAGTGGACGAGAGCCTTCGGCATATCTGAAACACAATGCGATGATAATCGACGGGGCTACGGTGATCCCGAATGAGAAGGGGCTAGCACCGGGCATGATCATTCCATGGAACGATGGGGGACAGGAACGCTATCTTGTTTTAATGCCAGGTGTGCCGCAAGAAATGGAGGCTATGATGCGGAGCACGGTGGTACCCTTTTTTTCAGGTAAATCGGGTGTTTGTATTGTTCATTCACCTATCAAGACGACAGGTATCGGTGAAACAGCTCTTGCGGACATCGTCCGTGAAATCGAGGATAATCTGTCGGATGGCACGTCGTTGGCCTATCTACCTCATGCAGCCGGTGTTGATCTTCGGGTCAGCTCGATAGGAAGCGATAAAGAGGTCGTTGAAAATGATAACCGAATAACCGTCGATGCAATCGCCAGTAGGGCTGAAGCATTTGTCTATGCAACGAGCGATATTTCTTTGGAAGAGTGTATCGGCAGGTTATTGCTTTCGACCGAGATGAAGATTGCAACCGCCGAATCTTGTACCGGAGGCCTCATTGCTACGAGACTGACCGATGTTCCCGGTTCTTCGCGGTATTTTGTACAGGGTTTTGTCGTCTACGACAATGATGCAAAAGAGGAAACTCTTGACGTAAAAGCTCAAACCCTTGTTTCCCACGGCGCTGTGAGCGAAAAAGTCGCCGCTGAAATGGCCGAAGGTTCTCTTTTGACTGCCGGTGCGGATATTGCGGTTTCTACAACAGGGATTGCAGGCCCTGGGGGTGGGACAGAGAAAAAACCAGTCGGAATGGTGTGTCTGGGCCTGGCGTATCGTAACAGGATCGGCAGCATCGAGATCGAAACAGCGACCTTTTATACGCAGGGTGACCGTTTGCGCAATAAAATCCGGTTCAGCGAAGCCGCTTTGAGGATGGTGTGGAAAAAACTCAGGGATTTATCAACGCGAGATTGAACGTGTAACGTATACCGTCCTGATACTTGAATGCTTCGACGTGAAGAGTATCACGATCGGTAATACGGTAACTCCCGGTTATGGTGCTGCCTTTCTTGTCCTTTTTTTTCTTTTTTTCGTTGACAGTGATGATTCCTTTGCCTATGGTCAGGGTGAGTTTTTTATCCTGTATTTCTATATCTCCATTTCCAAGATAACCGTAATTACTGCCGAAAAAGGAGCCGTTTGCCTCGATTGTGTAAGTGTGGTCGCGGGTTACGGCTCCGATAGCTTCGAATGTGTTGATTGGGATCGGTACATTGAGAAATTCCGGAGTAACGGAAGCTTTGACAAGCTTCCATGTTCCGATGAGCTTTTCCGGGTCGGTAACCGTTTTCATTTCGGCTGTAACGGCATCGGGTTGAGCCGAACCGGAACCGGTTTGATACTGGAACGATGCTATACCGACAGCACCGGACAATGCTAAAAGCACTAGTATGAGCCAGATTGTTCTTTTCCTTGTCATAGTGGCGATTCTCCGAAAAAAAGGAGTCGTTAGGTACTCGTAAGGGTAAAAAAAATAATTTAGAGGTTTTTTCGCAAAAAGAGGTTTTTGGGCTGAAGTTTTTTTAGCTATTTGAAATGTCTTGTTTCCTTTGAAAGGGTATCGGATTGTAAACGCAAGAGGGTAAAGACGTTGTGTCAATTTCAATATGATAAACGAAAAAGCTTCATGCCGAGAATTAACAGGTTACCTGATATCGTTGCGAACAAAATATCAGCCGGTGAGGTTGTCCAGCGTCCGGCTTCAGTTGTAAAGGAACTACTGGAAAATGCCATTGATGCCGGTGCGTCAAGAATTACCATTTCTGTTAAAGAGGCCGGTAAACAGCTTGTCCAGGTCATCGATAACGGTGAGGGAATGGAAGCGGAGGATGCTACGAGGTGTGTCGAACGTTTTGCAACGAGCAAAATTTCCTCTGCCGAAGAACTCGATGCTCTCGGAACTCTCGGGTTCAGAGGAGAAGCCCTTGCGAGCATTTCGGCAGTTTCGCATTTCGAAATCAGAACCCGGCGTGAGAGTGACGACGTTGGGATTCAACTGCGCTATGAAGGAGGTGAACCTGTTGAACAAAACATCGCGGCATGTGACCCTGGTACGATGATAAGCGTCAGAAACCTCTTTTTCAACGTTCCTGCCCGAAGGAAGTTTCTTAAAACAAACGCTACGGAATTCAAGCACATTTTTGAAAGCGTCAAAGCACAGGTTCTTGCATATCCCGAGATTCAGTGGCAGATGTTCAATGATGATCAGGAACTGTTCGATTTTAAAAGCACCGATATTTTCGAGCGGATCAACTTTTTTTTCGGTGAAGACTTTGCCGATAGCCTGATAGAGGTGCATGAGGATAACGATTTTCTTTCTCTTCACGGTTATGTCGGGAAACCGGCGATGCAGAAACGCCAGAAAAGCGAGCAGTTTGTTTATGTAAACAGGCGCGTGATACAAAACAGGATGCTTTCTCAGGCATTGCAACAGGCATACGGAGAACTCCTGATAGAGCGCCACTCCCCTTTCGCGCTTCTTTTTCTCCGGCTCGATGCTCAACAGATCGACGTCAACGTTCATCCGTCGAAACTCGAAGTCAAGTTCGAAGATGAACGAAGTGTCCGAACGATGTTTTATACAATTATAAAGAAAGCCGTTCGGTCTCAGGATTTTTCACCCAACGTCGGTGGTGCAAATTTTCCGGAAGGAAATCAGCAGTTTTCCCGGAGAGGTTCGGAGGTTCATGAAACAAAGCTTGAATATCACAAGGTTCCTTCGGCGGCATCGACAACCGGTGAGCTCTACGGCGAGTATAGGGAAAATGAACGGTATGAAAGGATTCCTGGAAAAACTATTGTCGGTGAACAGAAAGAAATGTTTACACAAGAAGAGATGTTTGCAGCAGAACGAGACCATTTCGTTGAACCTCAAAGAGAGCTGCGCAGAAGCGATTTCGTACAAGCTTCAGGAGGAATTGCGGATGATGATCTACACGGAGAGCAGGAGTCCGATCCAAAAATTTGGCAGCTGCATAACAAGTATATAGTCTGCCAGATTAAGACCGGACTGATGGTTATCGATCAGCATGTTGCCCATGAAAGGGTTTTGTATGAACGGGCAGTGGATATTATGAATAACAACGTGCCGAACTCACAGCAACTGTTGTTTCCTCAGAAAGTGGATTTAAAATCATGGGAGTTCGAAGTTTTCGAGGAAATATGTGGTGATCTCGAGAGGCTTGGTTTCAATCTCGGTACGCTTGGAACAAGGACTGTCATGATAGAAGGGGTTCCCCAGGATGTGCGTAGCGGTACCGAGGCCTATATCCTCCAGGAAATGATTCAGGAGTATCAGCAAAACGCCGAAAAGCTCAAGCTTGAAAAACGTGAAAATCTTGCGAAATCATATTCCTGTCGTAATGCGATAATGAGCGGTCAAAAATTGAGTATCGACGATATGCGTTCGTTGATCGACAGACTTTTTGCAACGAACATGCCCTATGTTTGTCCGCATGGTCGCCCGGTTATTATCAGGATATCGCTCGAACAGCTAGACAGAATGTTCGGGCGCAAGTAGATTTGTGGTGGATAGGGAAAAGTATTACATTGAATCCCATACCCTTGTAGCTCAGTGGATAGAGCAACAGTTTCCTAAACTGTGGGTCGGCAGTTCGAGTCTGCCCAAGGGTACAGACTTCCTTTCTCTTCCACCTTGAATATCTGCGTTTACGCCTTACCTTGCTCGATAAGAGTGTTTACCATTAACGGTAATAACCCCGTTGCTTTTCGTAAGTGGGGTCGTACTGGTCCCAGAGCCAGCCGGCGACATTTTCCAGCTCTTCATCCGGCAAGGACATTGCAGGCATCAAACCGAAACGTTCTATGACATGAGGCATGAGAACGGATTTGCTTGCATCGGGAGTTTTCATGAATGAAACCATTGCGTTTACAGCATCTTCCTTGTTGCCATGCAACATTCTGTAGCGTGAGGCAAGCCTGACAATGGGAGGTGCTGCCTTTGCCGGAGGACGCATGGAATGGCAAACTTCACAGTTTCTCTTGTAGAGCTGCTCACCGCTCAATTGATCGGAGACCGTGTTTTCCGCAGCTCTTGCGGATTGAAGAAACGTCGTGTGGAGGAAAGATGGCACGGTTGAGAAAGCTGCCGTGGCCGCAATGACCAGTGGAAAAAAGCGTTTCATGTTCATAAATATCTGGTTCTTTGAAAGCTATAGACAACAGGAAATCATAAGGGCAAGATACTCGGTTCGGGTTTCGTTATGAAACAGCATAAAAAAGAGGCTGATTCATTGGCCCTGCAATTTTTCTTCATGCAGTCGTCCGCGGGCTTGACCGGAGATCAATCTTCCAAAGAACGTCGGTATGGATGCAGCCCCGTGAAACAGAGGTTCGGATTTCACGGAGCTGCACGACTCTCTGCCTGAAACGTATGCATAGTGACCGATTGTCGTGAATCAGCCTCTTTTTTCATGCGCGTCAGTGCAACGATGGTTTTCTACTGGCAGTCACCGCCTCCTTGAAAATTAGGATCGTACTGATCCCAGAGCCAACCGGCGACTTTTTCCAGTTCTTCATCGGGAAGGGATATCGCCGGCATCAAACCGAAACGTTCAAATGTTGCGGAGCCAAGAATGGATTTGCCTACCGACGGTTCTTTCATGAACGATACCATATCGGCGACCGCACCCGCTTTTTTGCTGTAGCGGGCTCTGTACTGCCCGGCAAGAGCGACGATCGGGGGTGCGCTTATTGCCGGTGGTGTCATCGAGTGACAAGATTGGCAGTTGTTTTGATAGATTGTTTCCGCTTCTTGCCGGGCAGCTTCAGCTGCTTCTTTTTGTGCAATGGTTTCAAGGTTACTTTCTGAAACGGAACCGGTGTTTGTTTCGGCAGGAATTTTCGGTTCTTCAGCTGCTACAGGCTGTTTTTCGGGTACAGGATCGGTTTGCTTCTGACATGCGGAGAATGTCATTGTTGAAACGATCAGTAATGCTCCGAGCGCAAGAGGTGAAAAAAAGCGTTTCATGTGTATCTTTGATTGGTTCGGTAATACATGGCAATGGCATAGACGTAATCAGTACCGAAAAGCCATTGTGGAAATATGGTTCTCGTCTGTCACGAGGAATGACCGGCAAAAAAAGCCGCCTGAAAGATTATGATAAAAAACTCATGACCGTGATGCAACGCCGGACTGTTTTTTTGCAAAATCCCCGATTCAGATGAAATCGATTACGCAAACGATAGGGCTTTTTCTGCTCCTGGTATTTTTCGATATAGGCAGATACTGGTTTGTTCCTGATGTTAACGAGCTGCAGGAAAACAACCCTGAAACAACTGCCTTTATGCAGTATCGTCAAAGGCAGTGGGAAAATGAAGGGAATGAAAAATCAATCAGTAAGGACTGGGTACCGCTTACACGCATTTCCCGTTATGTGCAAGAAGCTGTATTGATATCGGAAGACGACAAGTTCTGGGAGCACGACGGCTTTGATTATGAAGCGATCGAGTTTGCGATTGGAAAAAACATTGAAAAGAGACGATTTGCTTTCGGTGCCAGTACAATTACCCAGCAACTTGCCAAGAATCTTTATCTTTCGCCTTCCAGGAACCCGGTTCGAAAAATCAAAGAGGCGATTCTTACCTGGCGTCTCGAACGCAGCTTGCCCAAAAAAAGGATCCTGGAAATTTACCTCAATGTTGTCGAATGGGGTGATGGGATTTTCGGTATCGAAAAAGCGGCGTTGTATTACTACGGGAAAAGTGCCCGGTCGCTTACGGCACGTCAAGCGGCAAGCCTTGCCGCGGTGCTGCCGAATCCACAGAAGTTCAGGCCTGATGGTGCTTCGCCGTATGTTCGGCGGAAAGCGGAACGTATATACAGGATTATGCGCAAGAGGGAAGTTGTTTCTTTCGCTAAGCTCCAACCAGGAAATTGATAACGGTTCGGAGAGAGTTTTCCGTAATCTCCTTTGTGACAGTGTATTCCTGGAAGTGCGAGGAATTGCGTAATTTTTGCATCTCGATGATTTGCCAACAAATGACGATCCAGGAGGTGACAATGAACTTCGAGGACAAATTACACGAAGAGATTTTACAAACGCTTGAACGGCGTTCAAGGATCGATATGACAAAGCTAACGTTTCTTACAACCCTTTTTGGTATCGGGACAATTGGGAAAATTGATATCATCGGCTCACAGGGAGTTTCCGATATCACATTGTTCGGAACGGTGTATATCGCACCGTTCGTCGCCCTGGTCTGCGACTGTTTCATCCTTCGTGAACTCTGGTCGGTACGCAGGATCGGTCATTTTCTCAGTCGACACGGTTGTCATGATGAACAAACGTTCGAATGCTTTGTCAAAAGCATGCGTAATCCTTTCTATCAGTATGGTTTTAAAGGATTGAGCATCTTGACCATTATCATTGCCGCATGGATGCTTGTTGTCCAGAAAGGCGGGATAGTGCTCTTGAATAGCAGTGATTACGCATGGGTTACATTGTCGATGCTGGGGTGGTTTTTTGTCGATCATCGGGGATATGGTATGCTGAAAAAACAGTTCGATCAGGATTCAGGTGCACGAAAATGGTTCTGGAAGCCGTTGAGAAGATCGGAGCTCGATGTGGAGTGAATCTTTCCTGTTTCGATGGAACATTGCTATGAGCTTCTGGTTCGAAACAGGGTATCGTAATCGCGGTTGGAGCCGGTGAAGCAGGTAGATAAGCTATAAATACAATGTCGGAAGCACATATCAGGGTTTCGGGGCTCAGGAAATCATTCGGAGATGTGACGGCCGTTGACGGGATATCCTTCGATGTCATGGATGGTGAACTTTTCGGATTTCTCGGCCCCAATGGAGCAGGGAAAACCACAACCATCAATATGCTGACGGGATTGGCGCGTCCCGATGCCGGAACGATTACGGTTGGCGGAATCGATTGTACAAACAAAATGAAATCGGCGCAGCACCTTATCGGTGTGGTTCCTGATGAAAGCAATCTTTATCCCGAGCTCACCGGGTATGACAATCTCTGTTTCTGCGGAGGTTTGTACGGTATGCGGTCGTCAGAGCGTAAGGGAAGGGCAGTCGAACTGCTGGAACTGTTCGGTCTTGCAGGGGTGGCGGAAAGAAAATTTTCCGGGTATTCAAGAGGTATGAAGCGACGATTGACCATCGCTGCCGGGATAATGCACTCTCCTCCGATACTTTTCCTCGATGAACCTACGACAGGGATCGACGTGCAGAGTGCCCGTTTGACAAGAGAAATTCTGCAGGAGCTGCATCGATCAGGTACCACCATTTTTTTAACGACGCATTATATCGAAGAAGCTGAAAGGATGTGTGATCGTATAGCCTTTATGGTGAATGGATTGGTGGTCAGGGTTGATTCCGTGAGTAATCTTGTAAAGCCTGTGGAGGGGCGGGAGGTGGTGCAGGCTTCGGTATTGGGGACGGAAGTTCCTGATCTTGAAATACTTGGCGATCTTTTTCCTGACTATGGTATCGGTCGAGCGGCCGATGGAGGGATTCGCATCGAATCGACCGGGAAGATCGATGTCGGGGTGGTTGTGCGAGTGCTTGAAGATCAGGGATTTGACGTTGCCGAGGTGAAAAGGACGGCGTTGTCACTCGAAGATGTTTTTATAAGGATTACCGGTCTCGAGGCAGGAGTAATGAATAAATAAGTGGATAGAATGTCTGGTAATGGTCGTTCTCGATAACAATGACAGGAAGGGAAAGCTGTTTACAGCGTTCATGAGTATTCTTATGAAGGATATGCGGGCATATTATCTCAAGCCGCCGAATATCAGCTGGGGGTTGCTTTTTCCCCTCGTATGGACAGGGATGTTTTTCGTGAAATCGGGCATGGGTTCGGAAAATATTCTCTCTTTACTTCCCGGTATGGTTTCGATTTCCATTTTGTTCGGGACAACTTCCATGTTGGCGGTGACGGTTACATTTGAACGCAAGGCAAAAGCTTTTGAGCGTTTGTTGCTCGCCCCTGTTCCACTAGGTCTTTTGATGTTTGCCAAGACAAGTGGAGCGATACTTTTCGGGATTTTCAATGCTTTTGTCCCTTTTCTCATCGGTTTTATTCTGTTAACGGATTTTTCTGCATTTGTCTGGGAGGCGATTGTTCCTGCAGTGATTCTGATTGCCGCAGTTTCGACATTTCTGGCTATGTTCATAGCTGTCTCGGTCAGTGAGGTTTTCGAGGCACAAACATTTTCCAATTTTTTCCGGTTTCCAATGATGTTTCTCTGCGGGCTGTTTTTTCCAGTCAGTGAACTGCCCGATTTTCTGCAACCTCTTTCATTTCTGCTTCCTCTGACATATGGTACGGATATTTTGCACGGGGCTATTGCCGGAAACAATATGATGCCGCTTTCATTCGATTTTCTGATGATGTTGCTTTTTATACTGCTTCTATTCGTTTTGGCACTCAGGAACATTCATCGAAAGTGGGTCATGTAACCACATCGAAAAAAGCTACCGAACCATAGCCAACGACAGTTTCCCTGTCGCCAAAAGACTTGTTGCCGCTGTTTGCATAGCTGAGCACCTCTGTTGTCCAGCCGAAACGTTTAGCGAGCTGCAGAAGGGTTTTAATGGTGTCCGGTCCGCAGAAAAGCGTTTCTTCCCGGGGAATGTTTTGCATCAACGTTCTTCGAACGTGTTTCTCGAGGCCATTGATATCCTTTCTTGCAATGTATTCAAGGGTTCTGCTGTCAACGACGTTGGCGTTGTGAAAGGACGGGTAATGAGAAAGGTCCGTGCTTGCTATGACAAGGTCGCCGGTTTGTAGAACTGATGAAAGGATTGTCGTGCAGGTATCATAGATTTCCGGTGGATTGTTGCCGAAAAGCAACGGAACAATGCTAAAACCGGGTTCCAGGGAATGTTGAAGAAAAGGAAGCTGCACTTCAAGAATATGATCCGACTGGTGTGCTCTCTTCGAAAGCTGAACAAATTCAGGATAACGTTCATGTAATTTTCTCACGAGAGCTGTGTTTACCGGGACGTCTCCCAAAGGAGTGGCCCAGATGTCGTTTTCATCGAGTGCGATTCCTTCGAACAGTGCGCTATGGGCGTTTCCGATCAGAAAAATCGTTTGAACGGCGCAGTTCGATAGTGTGTTATAGGCTACGGCAGCGACATCACCGCTGTAGCTGTAGCCGGCATGGGGAACCATGATTGCCCTGATTTTTCTTTTTTCGGGCTTTTTTTCAGGTCGGCTCTCCAGGAGAGCAGCGATGAGAGCCGTGAGTTCATTTGGATCGGATGGGTAGAATGAGCCTGAAAAAGCAGGATGTCGGGAAGATGGTGCCATATCTTTTTCCATCAGCGCTGTGTGACGATGGGATAACCGCATCCAGGGCAACTGCCCGCTTTGTCATGACATATCGTTGTATAGCGGTGCCGTTCCACAACGGCTGTTCCACATTTTGGGCACAGAGTGTTCGTGTGATGGTGCTGGTCGTAAACATAGGCGAGCCCCGCTTTTTTGCCAATCGCATGAACCTTTTCAGTGCCCTCTGCTGTCGTGGCCGGAATGCCATGTGATTTCCATGAAATCCAGGGAATGAAAGAGGTAAGATGCCATGGCGTTTCAGGCCCGAGTTCCACTGCAATGAAATCGGCAAGGCGCCGGAGCATTTCGGGAGAGTCGGATAAACCGGGAATCAACAGGGTTGTTATCTCCAGGTGTATATCCGAGCGGGCAAGGCGTTGAAGGTTTTGCAAAACGGGGCGCTGGAGAGCGCTGCATGTTCGCCTGTAAAACGCATCATCCATTGACTTCAGATCGATGTTTACCGCGTCAAGCAATGGTTCCACCGTATCCAGACAGTAGTCCGACATATAGCCGTTACTCACCCAGATATTTTTCAGACCGGCTGATCGGCTGTGCTTCATGATGTCCAGTGCATATTCTGCGAATATCGTCGGTTCGTTATAGGTGAAGGAAATGGATGGGCATCCTCTTGCAAGAGCATCCTGGACAACAGAGACTGCGGTTCGGAACGGTGGTTGTCTATCGTAACCCGACTTTTGGCTGATTACCCAGTTTTGACAGTTGTCGCACCTGAAGTTGCAACCATGGGTTCCAAGGGAAAAAGTCAGGCTGCCCGGTAGAAAATGATAGAGAGGTTTTTTTTCAACAGGGTCTGTTCCTATCGCAGCAGGGTGTCCGTAATTCAGTGTGAAAAGTTTTCCTCCCCGATTCACCCTGGTTCGGCAAAAGCCGGAACGGCCATCGCGTATTTTACAAAAATGATGACACAGATCACATTGTGCTACATTATCCTGCAGTACATGATAAAATTTCGCTTTTTCCAGCATCACAATGGTAAGGGTGGTAGAATAGTCAAACCATCAAACAGTCACGGTGCCCGTATAGACTGCTTTCGCAGGTCCGGAAAGATAAACCTCTTTCATATCGTCGGAAAAATCCACGTTTAGAATATCGCCGCTTCTTACGGTTACACTGACGCTGGTCGATGATACTTTCCCCAGTTTGTAGCTCATTAACGCAGCGGCAACGGCTCCGGTTCCACATGCGAGTGTTTCGGCTTCCACACCTCGTTCGAATGTTCTGACGGAAAGTGTATCGGGTCCGGTGACTTCAAGAAAATTTACATTGGTGCCTTCCGGAAACAATGTACTGTTGTTGCGAATGGTGCTCCCGGCATTTTCGACATTGAAGGTGTCGAGCTCATCGGTATAGATGATTGTATGCGGTGATCCGGTGTTGACGAAATGGCAGGAGAAGCCATTTGCATAAAAATTATTTCTGAAATCATCGGGTATCGTCATTTTCAGTTTCACACATGCAACACCGGTTATCCATGCGTTATAGCGTTCACCGTTTGCCGTAAAAGAAATTGTATTACCGGAAATACCTTCGGTATAAGCAAAATAAGCGGCGCATCTACCGCCATTGCCGCACATTGAACCCGGCTTCCCATCTGCATTGTAGTATCGCATGTTGAAATCGAGTGCTTCGGAGGGTTCTATGAGAATCAACCCATCTGCCCCTATGCCCGTTCTTCTTGTACAGAGAAAAAGAATTTGGGATTCTGTCAGGTTGACGGGTTGCTGTATGGCATCTATGACGATGAAATCGTTGCCGGCACCCGACATTTTTGAAAATATGATCTGCATAATGAACTGTTTTGGTTGTATGATGATTTCAGCCGGACTCTGCAACAGGGCATGCTTGGATAGAGCCGGTATCTTCAGCTATTATAACAGATCCGGTTGCCATACCTTCTGGAGAGCCACCCCAAAAAAATTTATTATTAAATAAATTTTCTTATCTTAATCGCTACAGTAGCCGGGATTTTTTTTAGTAAATTAATTGTCGATATCGCTTCATTGAAGGTTTTCCCGATCTGTATAGAACTGCAGCACATGGTAATGATCCGGTCAGTAATACCCCGATACAAAGCAGGGCTCAGCGAAATGGTTGTGCACATGAACTCTCTGATTTGCATGCAGTTATGAGACGAGCTTCATATTTCTTTACGGTTTTTTCAACCAGTTAATATGTCCAAATAAAGGAGAGAATACAATGGCTGATCAAGCGAATCCAACTGGAGTCAAGCCAAAGGGGAAGGTGCCCCCTCCTAAAGGGAAGGTTCCACCTCCAAAGGGGAATGGAGCGCCTGCCGGGGCATCCGTGATCAAGGAAAAGGATGCCGCGCAAATGAGGCGTTTCCTGTTTCAGCGAACAGAAACCCGGTCAACGAAATGGTATCAGGTGTTTGATACCGATAAGCTTGACGATGAACAGGTGGTTGGCGGCCATCTGGCATTGCTTGGTGTGCTCGGGTTTGTTATGGGAATTTACTATTTGTCGGGAATGCAGGTTTTACCGTGGAATGGGGCGCCTGCTTTTCATGACAACTGGTTCTATCTGACAATCAAACCTCGAATGGTTTCGTTGGGTATCGACACGTATAGTCCAAAGACCGAAGATTTGATGGCGGCTTCCTGGAAGCTCGTTGGATGGGCGATGCTGCATTTTGTTTCGGGCTCCATTCTCATTTTTGGTGGATGGCGTCACTGGACGCACAATCTCACCAATCCTTTTACAGGGCGTGCCGGTAATTTCCGCGAGTTCAGATTCCTTGGGAAATTCGGTGATCTTGTTTTTCAGGGCACCAGTGCAAAAACCTATAAAGATGCTCTCGGCCCTCATGCAGTTTACATGTCACTGCTCTTTCTTGGTTGGGGGCTGCTCATGTGGCTTGTTCTTGGTTTTGCTCCCATTCCTGATTTCCAGACAATAAACTCCGAAACCTTCATGTCCTTCATTTGGTTTATTGTCTTTTTCGCTCTTGGTGTGTACTGGTGGCAAAATCCACCGAATGCGGCCATTCATCTCAATGACGACATGAAGGCGGCGTTTTCAGTGCATCTCACCGCAATTGGATATATCAACATCGCTCTTGGTGTCATTGCTTTTGTTGCTTTCCAGCAGGATTCCTTCGCTCCTTATTATGCCGAGCTGGACAAGTTGGTTTTCTATATTTACGGTGAACCCTTCAACCGCGTCAGTTTTGATTTTGTGCAGGAAGGTGGACAGATCATTTCCGGGTCCAAAGAGTTCGAGGAGTTTCCCGCTTTTGCGATTCTTCCCAAAAACGGTGAATCGTTCGGTATGGCTCGGGTTGTCATCAACCTGATCGTTTTCAACCATATCATCTGTGGCGTTCTCTATGTATTTGCAGGTGTTTATCATGGTGGTCAGTACCTGCTCAAGGTTCAAATCAACGGATTGTATAACCAGATCAAGTCCATCTGGGTTGCCAAAGGCCGCGATCAGGAAGCACAGGTCAAGATTCTCGGTACCATCATGGCTCTTTGTTTCGCCACGATGCTTTCGGTTTATGCGGTTATCGTGTGGAACACTATCTGTGAGCTGAACTTTTTCGGTACCAATATCATGATGTCGTTCTACTGGCTCAAACCACTGCCGTTTTTGCACTGGATGTTCGAAGATCCAAGCATTAATGACTGGGTTATGGCTCATGTGATCGTTGCCGGTTCACTGTTCTCGCTTATCGCTTTAGCCCGTATTGCATTTTTCTCACATACGTCACCGTTGTGGGATGATCTCGGTCTCAAGAAAAACTCGTATTCCTTCCCTTGCCTCGGTCCTGTATACGGAGGTACCTGCGGTGTATCCATCCAGGATCAGCTCTGGTTTGCTATGTTGTGGGGCGTCAAGGGTCTTTCGGCTGTTTGCTGGTATATCGATGGTGCATGGATTGCTTCCATGATGTACGGTGTGCCTGCAGCCGATGCGAAAGCATGGGATGCTGTCGCCGGATTGTCACATCACTATTCCGCCGGTATTTTCTACTACTTCTGGACGGAAACCGTGACGATTTTCTCGAGTTCTCATCTGTCGGTCATCCTGATGATCGGTCACCTTGTCTGGTTCATTAGCTTTGCGGTCTGGTTCGAAGACAGGGGATCACGTCTCGAAGGTGCCGACATTCAGACTCGTACTGTCAGATGGCTCGGCAAGAAGTTCCTCAATCGTGACGTGAAGTTCAGGTTCCCTGTGCTGACGATTTCCGACTCGAAGCTTGCCGGTACGTTTCTATATTTCGGCGGTACATTTATGCTGGTCTTCCTGTTCATTGCAAACGGTTTCTATCAAACCGATACTCCAGCCTTGCCGCCTGTTGGTGATGCCGCAGGTGCTGGGCAGCAATTGTTGACTCAGGTGGTTGACTTTTTTATAAAGCTGATTGCTTGATGAGGATGTAAAGGAGCCGTGATTCGGCTCCTTTAACTTCTCGTTCATCCTTTGTAAAAAGAAAAATTGTTACTTAACAAAGATAGGAGGGTTTATGGCCGATCCTGTAAAACAACAGGGTACAGCGCCTGCTAAGGAAGCGGTAAAGCCAAAGCCGCCGGCACCTAAAGCGCCGGTTCCCAAAGCGAAATCTGCTGCTCCTGAGGTAAAGCCGGAGCCTAAGGCGAAGCAGGCTGCTCCTCAGGGAACGTCAGCTCCAAAAGCGAAACAGGCTGCTGTACCGAAAGGGGCAGGGGTTTCGCCGGTATCGAAAAAACGCATGGTAAATCTCGATGTTAATCTTGGACGTACAGGCCGCAGGATGGAATCTGCACTTCCGATAGTCAAGCCAAAACCAAAGCCTGTTGCTAAACCGAAACCACCTGCACCTAAAGCGAAGGGTGGTCCTCCTTCGGCGAAAGGTGGTGCTCCTGCTGCTAAAGGTGGTGCTCCTGCTGCTAAAGGGGCGGCTCCAGCAGCCAAGGGTGTTCCGAAACCCGGGGCAAAGCCTGTTGCCAAGAAGAAAGCACCTCGCCCGAAGAAACATTATTTTATTCTTGAAAACCTTTGTGTCGGTTGTGGGCTCTGTCTCGACAAATGCCCGCCCAAGGTTAATGCGATAGGTTACAAGTTCTATGGTGATGTACAGGAAAACGGTTTCCGCTGTTATATCGATCAGGATGCCTGTATATCTTGCTCAGCATGTTTTTCATCGGACGAATGTCCTACAGGAGCTCTTATTGAAATACTTCCGGATGGCGAGATTCTGGATTTTACGTATACACCGCCGGAGCGTCTGGATTTCGATTTACGCTTTTTGCACCGTTTCCACAAGGAGAACAGGTAGAGCAGGTTTTTGCACGAATAAACGTTGTAAAAGCATTGCCCGAAAATGGGCAATGCTTTTTTTGTTGTATGAATAATCATGATTTGTGATGTCTGAAAGTAGAGAGTGTGCGGGAAAGGCGCTTGTTATTATTCCAACCTATAACGAGTCTGAAAATATTGGTGCGTTGCTTGATGATATTTTTACTCGTTACCCTGAAGATCTCGATGTTCTCGTCATCGATGACAATTCTCCTGATGGAACGGCAGATCTGATAAGAAGGAAACAACAAAGCCATGAACGGCTTTTCCTGCACGAACGACCCGGGAAAATGGGACTGGGGACGGCGTACATCGAGGGTTTCAGATATGCGTTGGGGCATGGCTACTGCAGCGTTATAGAAATGGATGCGGATTATTCCCATGACCCCGAAGTTATCGGAGTCATGCTTGAAAAATCAGCGATGACGGATCTTGTTATCGGTTCACGGTATATCAACAATACGGTAAATGTCATTAACTGGCCGCTTGGCAGGCTGGTGCTGTCGAAAATGGCGAGTATTTACACAAGACTTATTACCGGTATGCCGGTATCAGACCCGACAAGTGGATATAAATGTTTCCAGGTTCATGTTCTAAAAGAGATCGACCTCGACAGGGTGAAATCACAGGGGTACTCTTTTCAGATTGAAATGAATTTCAAGGTATGGAAAAAAGGATTTACGATTGATGAAGTTCCGATCATTTTTATCGACCGTGCTGTCGGAAAATCGAAAATGACGAAAAGAAACATTGTCGAAGCTGTTTGGGTTGTTTGGTGGCTGCCGATACTATCGTTGTTCCGCCGCTTGTAAACCAACATACAGAGGTGGTTGGCGGCGCGGTGCCTTTTTTCCTGCCGTGCCGCCAGTGCCTCCTGTACAACGATTATGCGCTTTCTTTTTCCTCTTTCGACGTAACAATCTGACTCGCAACATCTTGCGGTACCTCTTCATAGTGACTGAACGAACAGCTATAGCGCGCTCTACCCTGTGTCAGGCGAACAAGCTGCATATGAAAGTCCCGTAATGAAGATTGAGGAATATGAGCATTGACAATCTGAAAACGGGAATCTGCATCCATACCGATGATTTTACCTCTTTTGCTGGATATTTCTCCTACAATTTCTCCTGTGTATTGCTCCGGACTCTGTACGCTGAGCGTGTAGTACGGTTCAAGCAAAAGGGGTTTGGCTTTATCGAATGCTGCCTTGAAAGCCATACTGGCTGCTATTTTAAATGCGAATTCAGAGCTGTCGACAGGATGGTGTGAGCCATCGTACACTACAGTTTTCAAATCGACAACAGGGTAGCCGCACAGAACACCCGCAGTTACGGTTTCTCGAAGACCTTTTTCAACTGCAGGTAAATAACGGGTAGGTACCACACCGCCGACAACCTCGCTCGAAAATGAAAAACCTGAATTTCTCTCGGTAGGTTCGATGCGTACCCATACATCGCCGTATTGACCCCTCCCACCGGATTGTTTTTTGTACTTTCCTTGCGCACTTGCTGTTATCCGGATTGTTTCACGGTATGGGATCCGTACCGGCGAAGTTTTAACCGAAACATTGAATTTTTTTTCAAGGCGATTGAGAATCGTGTCGAGGTGGGTTTCGCCGAGTGTTTTGAGGATTGTCTGGTTGAATTCAGTGTCATGTTCGATACTGAAGCTCGGGTCTTCTTCGTGCAGGTGAAAAAGGCCTGATGATATTTTTTCTTCATCACCCTGTGCAACGGGTTCGATTGCCGTAGCCAAGAGTGGTTCCGGAAAAATGATCGGACTGATTCTGCAGTCGGTTCCCTTGTCGGCAAGAGTATCGTTTGTATGGGAGTCTTTGAGCTTGACAACCATGCCGATATCACCGGCAAGCAGCTTTTCGACAGGGATCTTTTTTTGGCCTTCCATGGTATAGACCTGCCCGATCTTTTCGAGTTGTCCGGTCTGGGCATCGATCAGTTCGTGGCCTGTTTCAATGTGTCCGGAATAAACCCTGAGATAGGAGATCTCGCCTACTCTTGGTTCGGACATTGTTTTGAAGATAAATGCGACTGTCGGGCCATCAGGGTTGGGGTCGAGCAGCTTTTCATTGTTTTTGTTGCTACAGTAAGCATGTTCGGGTCCGCGTTCTATAGGTGACGGGCAGAGATTGACTATGGCGTTGAGGAGGCGTTCAGAACCGATAAGGTGAAGTGGTGATATACAGAAAACAGGGAAGAAAGTTCTGGAGAGTAGAGCTGATTTTATACCGGCACGAAGTTCGTCTTCCGTCAGGTTGCCGACTTCGAAATAACGGTTCATGAGTTCTTCGTCGGTTTCGGCAACGGCTTCGACAAGCTTGAAATGCAGGTCCTCGGCACGTTTTTTATATAAATCGGGTATTTCGGAAACAGTCATGCTGCCAGGCTTGTCAGGGCTGAATACAAGCTGTTTCATCAGCAGGACGTCGATAATGATATGATGTCCCAAGCCTTCTTCAGCAGGGAATTGTATAGGGGTTACTTCATGTCCGAAATGATCTTGAAGTTCCTCAACGGTTCTGGTATAGTTTGTCCTGTCGGCATCGAGTTTTGTCAGTACGAATACGGTTGGTTTATAGTATTCTCTGGTATAGTCCCAGATAAGGTCCGTGCCGACTTCCACTCCGATGGACGTGTTGACTGTCAGAAAAACGGTATCGGCCACGCGCATGGCTGACTTGACATCTCCATGAAAATCCGGGAGGCCCGGCGTGTCTATGATATTTATTTTGTGTTCATTCCATGTGCCGTGAACAAGGCTTGAGTTGAGACTGTGCCGCCTTCTTATTTCATCTTCTGCATAATCGGAGATTGTTGTTCCATCTTCGATAGTGCCGAGACGGTTGGTGACTTTCATGGAAAGTGCGAGTGATTCGGTAAGGATGGTTTTGCCTGAACCGGCATGGCCTGTGATAACGATGTTACGAAGTTGATCGGATTGGACTGCGTGCATAAGTAGGACTCCTTGTTGTTGAATTGCTGGTGCCCGGTAATACCGGACGAACAATTTGCGGAGCTGTTTGTTGTCGAGAGGAAACAGCCGATAAAAAAGAAAAGTAAAAAAAAGTTTCTTAAGCTCAGGCGGCATTGATGAAAAGCTGGCGAATAGGTGATAAATTCTTATGTTTAGCGGAGGAATTGTCCCCGTTGCGTCTCATATTTTTTTACCGGCTTTTTGAACATAAAAACCAATCGTTATCATGCCATTAATCACCAATGTAATCGCCCGGCAGATTCTTGACTCTCGCGGAAACCCAACCGTCGAGGTCGATGTCCTGACTGAAACTTCCTATGGCCGAGCGGCTGTGCCAAGTGGAGCATCGACAGGTATTCATGAGGCAGTTGAATTACGTGATGGGGATACGGATATTTACCTGGGAAAAAGTGTGATGAAGGCGGTGGACAATGTCAATACGGTTATCAATGATCGTTTGAGGGGTATGCATGTTACCGAGCAGACTGAAATAGACAATACTCTGATAGACCTTGACGGAAAATCGAACAAATCCAATCTTGGAGCCAATGCCATTCTTGGTGTCTCTCTTGCATGTGCCAAGGCTGCTGCTGAATATTCAGGACTGGCTCTTTTCCGGTACATTGGGGGTACTCTCGCCAATACGCTGCCTGTTCCGATGATGAATGTGCTGAACGGTGGTGCTCATGCTGACAATACGGTTGATTTTCAGGAGTTCATGATCATGCCCATCGGTTTTACGGCTTATTCTGATGCACTGCGTTGCGGGGCGGAGATTTTCCATGCTCTCAAGGCTCTGCTCAAAAGCAAGGGGCTCAGTACGGCTGTTGGTGACGAAGGTGGTTTTGCGCCTAACCTCGGTTCAAACGAAGATGCGATAGAAGTCGTTATCGAAGCTATTGGAAAAGCAGGTTATAAGGTCGGTTCACCTACAAATGCCGGGGGCTTGGGTGATGCTCAGGTGATGATAGCTCTCGATCCGGCGAGTTCCGAGTTTTATGATGCCGATCGCAAGAAATACGTTTTCAAGAAATCGTCCGGTAAGGAGCTTGAATCAGGGGAAATGGCTGAATATTGGGAGAAATGGTGCGGAGACTATCCCATCATCTCCATAGAAGACGGGATGGCTGAGGATGACTGGGATGGCTGGAAAGTTCTCACCGAAAAGATTGGGGATCGTGTTCAGCTTGTCGGAGACGACCTTTTCGTCACCAACACCAGCAGGCTCTCTGACGGCATCGGCAGGCAGGTTGGCAACTCTATTCTTATCAAGGTCAACCAAATTGGCACCCTCACAGAGACACTGCAGGCTATAGATCTAGCGAAGCGTAACGGTTATACCTCGGTGATCAGCCACAGAAGCGGAGAGACCGAAGATACGACGATAGCGCAGATTGCGGTCGCAACCAACGCCGGTCAGATTAAAACAGGTAGCTTATCCCGCTCTGACCGCATGGCAAAATACAACGAGTTACTGAGGATCGAGGAAGAGCTGGGCGCCGAGGCATACTATCCAGGTGCGAAAGCATTCAGGGTATAGATGTTCTGATGTTGCCGGGTAACGGTAAACCTTCAAAAGTCAAAGCAGTGCCGGCTTTTGGTCAGAGAGGGCTTCGAGCATCGGGGTCGTTGTCGGGTCTTGGGATCGAAATGGGGTTACATTGATTATGATTTCGATGCCGATTTCGATAACGGCCCCGAACCCATCGAGGGAGGGAATGCTGCCGGTGGAAAAGTCAAAAACGAACGGATGTGCGGTTGAAACAGCTTTTATCTGACATATGGGCATATGTTCTGTCCCACCCGAGAAAAATATTTTTACTCGCTCTTGCAGGTGTACTGGTGTTATGGGTTGTTTTTGGAAATTACGGGGTGGTCGCGAGGTTTCGTATGGAGGCAGAGAATCGTATGCTCAGAGAGCTTCAGGAACAAGAGGAATTGAGAATCATTGAAAACACCCGGAAAATCCACAGTGCATACAATCCGGAGACGATAGAAAAGATAGCCAGGGAAAAGTATAATTTTTCAAAAGATGACGAGACTCTGTTTATTATCGAGGATGAAAAAAAATAAAACAGTGCACCGAAACAACCTGTTTGACAACGATATCTTCCCAATATCAAGCTAAAATAAATAATTAAGTAGTATGCGAAGTATGCAACATTTTCCGATAGCAGTGTACCATTACAGCCGGAGACTGACGCACGAAGTTGGTTTTGGCCCCCTATCTCTTGGAGGTTACCAACCCATACGAGTCGAGTCGATGACGACAACGCATACGATGGATACAACTGCATCTGTAGAGCAGTGCAGGCGGCTCTATGAGGCGGGTTGCGAGATTATCCGCCTGACGGTGCCGACAGAAAAAGACGCCAGTAACCTTGAGATCATTCGGGATCAACTTCGTCGAGACGGTATAACGACACCATTGGTGGCTGATATTCACTTTTCAAGGAAAGCTGCCCTGAAGGCGGTGGAGTTTGTCGAAAATGTTCGCATAAATCCGGGAAATTTCGCCAATACGAAGAAGTTTTCGAACGAGGAGTATTCGGATGAAGCTTTCAGGGCTGAATACGAAAATGTAAGGAACGAGTTTCTTCCTTTAATCGCAAAAGCGAAGGAGTTCGGGGTGTCGATGAGGATCGGAACCAATCATGGTTCGCTTTCAGACCGTATTGTCAGCCGTTATGGTAATACACCCGACGGGATGGTCGAGGCGGCACTTGAGTTCGCGAGGATCTGCGAGGATGAAGGGTATTATGATATTCTTTTCTCGATGAAGTCATCCAATGTTCGAGTGATGATACAGGCATACAGGTTGCTGGTGATGAAAGCGGATGCCGAGTTACGTCATGCCTATCCGTTACATCTTGGGGTTACCGAGGCTGGTGACGGTGATGAAGGGAGGGTTAAATCCGCAATGGGTATCGGAGCGCTTCTCGAGGAAGGGCTTGGTGATACCATACGGGTTTCGTTGACCGAAGATCCTGTCAACGAGGTGCCTGTAGGATTCGCATTGGTTAAAAAGTATAACGATTACCAGAAAGTTATGGGCGACAAGGGGCATATGCCTGTCAAGCAGCTTATCGAGTCTCAGGTTACGAAGCCGGTCTTCGATATGCCGCCCTTCGATCCTGTCGGTTATAGCAGACGAAAAACAACGGTAATCGAGACAGGGGCCGGCGGTATCGGAGGAGAGTACCTCCCGATGGTGGAAACCACCGCCACGCAGGTGCCTTCGAACCCGGACCTGCTGCTTGCGGAACTCAGGAGCAGGCTTGCCGTTGAGAGGCCGGATTCGGTTTTTCGCTCGGAGTTTGTGACTGTTCCGGTCTCATCGCTGGAGGATGCGGCGCGGCTCGATGCGGTACTCTGCAGACTTGGTGCATACCGGGAACGTGTCGGTGTTTCTTTGAAAGATATAGCACTTGCCCCGGTGTTTATGAGTATCGCCGCCAAGGTGCGCTTAGGAATTGTCGAGGGACAGATGATTGATAAGGATGTGCTCGATGGTCTCGATGACGGGAGTGCGGTACTGGAGTTTTGCTTCATACATGAAAACTCCTCGACCAGTGCTTCGGCTGATGTTCTCAAAAGAATTGCGTTGAGAGTCGATGCCATGGGATTACGACGCGTATTGTTTTCCATTGATTCTGCAGATGCTGTCTATGCGTATCGTTATCTTGTTCGGAGTTTCAGTCAGGCTGGGATCGATTATCCGCTGGCAGTTCGGTATAGCAAGGGGAAAAAAGATCGTCTCGAAGCACTTATTGATTCTGCGATTCAAATCGGAACTCTCTTTTGCGACGGTATAGGTGATATGCTTGCACTGGAGAGCGAACTTCCTGAAGATGAGGAGGTGAGGCTCGCTTTCAACATTCTGCAGGCGGCGAGAGTTCGGATGTCGAAAACGGAGTTTATCTCCTGTCCGGGATGTGGCAGAACCTATTTTGACCTCGAAAAAACAGCTGGCATTATCAAGACCAGAATGTCACATCTGAAAGGTTTGAAAATCGGCATCATGGGGTGTATCGTCAATGGTCCAGGTGAAATGGCAGATGCGGATTTCGGTTATGTAGGTTCGGGCAAGAACGGAGTCAGCTTGTATGTTGGCAAAGAATGTGTCACGTCGAACATTCCTGAAGAGGATGCCGTTGAAAAACTGGTTGAACTGATCAAATCGCATGGGCGATGGGTTGACCCTGTGGAATAGCTGAAAAAGAGTGTTTGCAAGTATTTGATAGAAACTGGAAATGGTAATCAGCACTAAAAGTGGTGTTGAAAAAGAGTGCCGATGCAGATGCTTCCTGAGGTATTGTGTGAAATCAGGAGTACACTGTGTACCTGGCAGTGTCGAGTGAAAAAACGGGTAACTATGTCTTATACGTTGATAACCGGCGCATCAACCGGAATTGGCCAGGAGTTTGTACGTGAGTTTGCGCGACGGAAGTGCGATATGGTTCTTGTTGCCCGCTCTGAGGAGCGGTTACAAAGGCTCAGTGCAGAGGTGAACCCTTCGGGTAATCTTGATATTCATGTGTGCGCTGAAGATTTGGGAGATCCGGATAGCCCCGGAAGAATTTATGACTATAGTGTTCAAAAAGGGCTTAAAATCGGGCTGATTGTCAACTGTGCGGGTTTCGGGTTCGCTGGCGACTATACGTCTATGCCTTTGGCGGATTTGCAGGAAATGGTACAGGTGAACGTAGCGGCAATGGCATTGCTTGTACGACTCTTCATGCCGGATATGATAGCGAAAAAGAAAGGAGGTATCATAAATGTGTCGTCGGTCAGTGGATTTCAGGGCGTTGCTTTTTTAGGGCTTTATTCGGCAACAAAATCATTTATCACAACACTGAGTGAATCGCTTCACGAAGAATTGAAAGACAAGGGGATAAAGGTTGTCGTCGTCTGCCCTGGATACATAGAGACTGGGTTTCATGCAAGGGCGCATCAATACCCCGAGCAGAGTATGCTGCCTGTTTCGGAACCTTCCGTGGTTGTCAAAGCATCGATCAAGGGACTTTATAAAAACAGGTTACATGTTTTTCCGACATTTCTTGACTTTTTGCTGGTTTTTCTTCAGCGTTTTCTGCCGAGAAGCACAGTATTGAAAACGGCATCATTTCTGGCACCTCTCAAGTTATAGAGATGGCTCACAGACTTTCAACAATGTTTTTTTGAAATCAGTCAGGTAAGAAAAGCGATTTTTTTTGGAATTTGATTTTATAGGATTATATTACCTGCCCTGTTTTTTTGAAGCTGTGCTGGTGTAGCTCAATTGGTAGAGCAGCTGATTTGTAATCAGCAGGTTGCGGGTTCGAGTCCCATCACCAGCTCGGAGTAAGACAGTAAAGCGGGTAGGTAGCGAAGCGGTCAAACGCAACAGACTGTAAATCTGTCGACATATGTCTTCGGAGGTTCGAATCCTTCCCTACCCACTGTGGTTTTCTGGTAGCCAGGCTGATGTAGCTCAGTCGGTAGAGCACTTCCTTGGTAAGGAAGAGGTCACCGGTTCAAGTCCGGTCATCAGCTCTCATACTCGTGTGGTTATACAGACGTCAGTAGCTTAATTGGTAGAGCAGCGGTCTCCAAAACCGCAGGTTGGGGGTTCGAGTCCCTCCTGACGTGCCGGTATAGGGGTAAAGCGCAAAAAAAGATATTCATATTGTGAAAGGCGGCATATGAAGAAATATCTCGATAAGGTGGTCCGGTACTACCATGATGTTGTCAATGAGATGAAGAAGGTTGCCTGGCCAAGTCCTGAGGATACCCGCGATTTGACTGTTGTAGTCTTGACCGTTTCCGGGTTGCTTGCTTTGTTTACGTTTGTGGTGGACTGGGTTATAAACTCGTTTATCGGAAAATTGTTGTAAGAAAAGAAAGGTTAAGGTAGGATGAGCGAAACGACAAAGGAAAAAGAGGCTCAGGGACTTCCGAAACCCCGCTGGTATGCTTTGAGGATCTATTCAGGCCATGAGCGAAAGGTAAAGGAAGGTATTGAGCTTGAAGTGGAGCGCCAAGCCTTGGGGGAGAAAATCCTGCAGGTTTATGTTCCTTATGAAAAGTTTGTCGAAGTCAAAAACGGCAAGAAGAGAAGCCTTACCAAAAATGCATTTCCGGGTTATGTTCTTATCGAAGCTGTGCTCGATAAGCAGACCAAGAATCTGATTATGGACATTCCTTCGGTTATGGGGTTTCTCGGCGTTAATGACATCCCGACACCCCTGAGGCCAGATGAGGTGGAAAAAATTCTCGAGCCCGGAGGTACTGTCGAGCAACGCTCTGTTGTCGAGGCTCCTTTCCGCCTTGGTGATTCCGTCAAGGTGATAGATGGTCCTTTCAGTTCGTTGATCGGGGTGGTTCATGAAGTGTGCACCGAGAGAATGAAAGTCAAGGTGATGATTAACTTTTTCGGGCGAAGCACTCCTACCGAGCTTGATTTTTCACAGGTTAAGTCAATTTCTCAATAACACAGCTTGAGTATTATTCAGCTGTTGAAACAGTGATTTTGTATGGCAAAGAAGGTAGTTGGGTTTATTAAGCTGCAGATTCCGGCAGGCGGTGCCAATCCTGCGCCACCCGTTGGACCGGCCCTCGGTCAGAAAGGCGTGAATATCATGGAGTTCTGCAAGCAATTCAATGCGAAAACCCAGTCGCAGGCAGGGACCATTATTCCGGTTGTGATTACGGTGTTTTCCGATAAATCGTTCACGTTTATCACCAAGACACCTCCAGCCGCTGTTTTGTTGCTTAAAGAGGCCAAACTGCAGAAAGGTTCAGGAGAGCCGAACAAGAACAAGGTCGGGAAGGTAACCGAAGAGCAGGTTCGTAAGATTGCCGAGCTGAAAATGCCCGATTTGAACGCTTTCAATGTCGAAGGTGCAATGCAGATGGTTCGCGGAACGGCAAGAAGTATGGGTATCGAAGTGGAAGGCTGATTTTTTCGGTGTTGATGAGTGATTGTGGGAGACCGTCAGGTCGTTTTTTTAACCACTTGCAAGAAAAATAACTATGGCAGGAAAAAAATATAAAAACGCTGCAGAAAAAGTCGCTGCACAGAGTGAGTACGATTTGCAGCAGGCAGTGGAGCTTCTCAAAGATATTAGTGGCGTCAAGTTCGATGCTTCGGTCGATGTCGCGATGAGGCTGGGGGTTGATCCGCGTCATGCGGACCAGGTTGTTCGTGGTACTGTCATGCTGCCTCACGGAACAGGGAAAACCGTATCGGTTCTCGTTATTTGCAACGAGGCTAAAGCTGCAGAGGCTCAGGAGGCCGGTGCCGATATGGTTGGTTTTGAGGACTATATCGAGAAAATCCAGAACGGTTGGACAGATGTCGATGTCATCATCGCAACTCCGGACGTTATGGGTAAGCTGGGCCGGGTTGGTAAAATTCTTGGTCCTCGCGGACTCATGCCGAACCCGAAATCAGGTACGGTTACGATGGATGTTGCGAAAGCGGTAAAAGAGGTTAAGGCTGGTAAAATCGAGTTTCGGGTCGACAAGGCCGGAAATGTTCATGCTCCAGTGGGTAAAATATCCTTTGGATCCGAACAGCTTGTCGATAACGCAGCCAGTTTTATCAAAGAGGTTATCAGATTGAAGCCTTCCGCTGCAAAAGGACAGTATGTAAGAAACATTTCCGTATCCAGCACGATGTCCCCTGGTGTCAGGGTGAAAAAAGACAAGTATGTCGCCTAACATAAACGGTTTATACGATGAAACGCGAGAAAAAAGAGCAGATTGTTAAAGAGGTTTCTGAAAAACTTCAGAAGGCACAGGGGATTTATCTGACCGAGTTTCAAGGGCTTGATGTCGCTACAATGGCCGAGTTGAGAAACCAGTTCCGTCAGGCGGGTGTCGAGTATACAGTGGTGAAAAATACACTGGTGAAGAAGGCTCTCGAAAGTGTCGAAGGCGGGGATCGCTTGGCCGATGGTCTGGTGAATACTACCGGTGTAGCTCTCGGGTATGACGATCCTGTCGTTCCGGCAAAAATCATAGAGAAGTTCGGTAAAGATAATGAGCAGTTGAAATTCAAGATGGCTGCCATCGACGGCTCCGTGTTCGAGGCGGATAAGTTGAAAGAGCTTTCCAAGATGCTCAGTAAAACCGAAAACATAGGCCGTATGGCTGGTCTGGTGAACAATGTCATCAGTTCCGTGCCTATGGTGGTGAACGCTGTGATGAGGGATCTTGTTTCCGTTATCGATCAGATAGCGAAACAAAAGCAGGATTCATGATTACGTCTATTACCTATTACGCACTCAAAAAGCATTGTATACAATAAATAAAAACAAGAGAGGAAGATAATGGCATCTATTGACACACTTGTAGAGGAAATTGGTAAGTTGTCGCTTACCGAAGCTTCCGAGCTGGTGAAAGCCCTGGAAGAGAAGTTCGGTGTGAGTGCTGCTCCGGCTGTTGTTGCCGGTGGTGTAGCGGCTGCTCCCGCAGGTGAAGCGGCAGCTCAGGAAGAAAAAACCGAGTTTGACGTCGAACTCAAGGCCATCGGTGGTAACAAAATCAACGTTATCAAAGTTGTCCGTTCCATTACCGGTCTGGGTCTCAAAGAGGCGAAAGAGATGGTTGACGGTGCACCGAAAGTCGTTAAAGAGGCTGTCAGTAAGGAAGAGGCCGAAAAAATCGCTAAAGAACTCAAGGACGCAGGCGCGGAAGTTGAGCTCAAGTGACATTTTTTCGGGCGTCGATTATGATCATAAGCTCCGTTTCAGCATGAGGCGGAGCTTTGCCTGTTTGTAAGAGTTTAGAGGTTTCGTTCCGCAAATACGGTGTTCAATACCAGTAATGCGTATCTGCTGTGAACGGCTGTTGTGTTTTGATTCAATGAAGAGAAAGAGAAGTACTTCCTGCAATCGATAAAAGTGAGGTGCAAGTGAAAGTGGCTGATAAAACACAGAAAGAGTGTATTGCCTTTTCAAAGATCCAGAGTATTGTCAATCCTCCTGATTTATTACAAGTTCAGTTAGATTCATTCAAGAGGTTTATTCAGGACAGCGTTCCCCTTGCCAAACGTAAAGATCAAGGTCTTGAAAAGGTTCTTCGCAGCGCTTTTCCGATCACGGATACCCGCGGCCTGTATTTACTTGAATATATATCATATACGTTTGACAAACCGAAATATACAGTAGAGGAGTGTATCGAGAGAGGGCTGACCTTTGATGTTTCGCTCAAGGTCAAGCTCAAGCTGTCGTATAAAGACGAGCCCGATGAGTCGGACTGGAAAGAGACCATCCAGCAGGAGGTGTATCTTGGTCGAATACCTTATATGACCGACCGAGGTACATTTATTGTCAACGGTGCGGAGCGTGTTGTCGTCGCCCAGCTGCACCGCTCTCCTGGTGTTGTGTTCAGCGAAGCTGTACATCCGAACGGCAAAAAGATGTACTCGGCCAAAATTGTGCCGACCAGAGGGTCGTGGATAGAGTTTCAGACCGATATCAATAATCAGATATACGTCTATATAGACCAGAAAAAGAATTTCCTGGTCAGTGCGTTGCTCAGGGCGATAGGATTTACGAAAGATGAGGATATCCTAAGCCTCTTCGATCTCGTCGAGGAGGTTCCGGTCAAGGCAAGCAAGAAGGATTATCTCATCGGTAAAAACCTTGCATCGGATATTATCGATATGCAGACCGGTGAAGTGGTCAGTGCCCGGACATCCATTACAGAAGATATTCTCGATCAGATCACTGCGGCGGGATACAAGACTGTCAGGATCATGAAAACCGGTGCCGGCGAAAAGGGACTGGATAAATCGGTAGTTACCAACACCATTCTCAACGACAGTTCTGCTACCGAGGAAGAAGCACTTGAAATTGTTTATGAAGAGCTGCGGGCAAACGAGGCTCCGGATATCGATGCAGCCAGGAGTTTTCTGGAAAGAACATTTTTCAATCAGAAAAAATATGATCTGGGAGATGTCGGGCGCTACAGGATCGATAAAAAGCTCGGCAGAGAGCATGATGCCTTTAAAGCATTCCTCGAGGGTGATCCCGAGCTGAAGGCTCTTTCGGATGGAATCTACGAAAAAATTCTCCAGACGATTCAATCATATTCGGACGAGCCGATAGGTGATGAGATCATGGTGTTGACACACTATGATATTATTGCCGTTATCAACTATCTGATCAAGCTTGTCAACGGGCAGGCCGAGGTTGACGACGTGGACCATCTTGCAAACAGAAGGGTTCGGACCGTTGGCGAGCAGCTTGCCGCTCAGTTTGTTGTCGGGCTTGCCAGAATGGGAAAAAACGTTCGTGAAAAACTCAACTCGAGGGACACCGACAAGATTGCACCGGCAGACCTTATCAATGCCCGTACGGTATCGAGCGTGGTTTCGAGCTTTTTTGCAACAAGCCAGCTTTCTCAGTTTATGGATCAGACAAATCCGCTGGCTGAGATGACCAACAAGCGAAGGGTGTCCGCTCTCGGTCCTGGAGGGCTTACAAGAGAGCGTGCAGGATTTGAGGTTCGTGACGTACATTACACGCACTATGGACGTCTCTGCCCGATCGAAACCCCTGAGGGTCCGAACATCGGTTTGATCTCTTCATTGTCGGTTTACGCCGAAATCAATGACAAAGGATTCATCCAGACACCTTACCGTGTTGTTGAGGATGGTGTCGTTACGGATGAGGTACTGATGCTTTCTGCCGAGGATGAAGAGAACAAGATTACCGTTCCGGTGAACGTTCCGCTGGATGAAAAAAGGAAAATAGATTCCGAAACCGTTCAGGCTAGGACAAAGGGTGACTATCCGGTTGTAACGGCCGAAGAGGTCGATTACATGGATGTCTCTCCAATTCAGATCGTCAGCGCGGCAGCGGCTCTTATACCGTTCCTCGAGCATGATGACGGTAACCGTGCTCTCATGGGAGCCAACATGCAGCGTCAGGCTGTTCCTCTACTCGTGGCAGATGCCCCTGTTGTTGGAACCGGCATGGAGGCAAAGGTTGCACGTGATTCCCGAGCCGTCGTTCTCGCCGAAGGGGCAGGTGTTGTCGAGTCGGTTACTTCCGAAAGTATCCGTATTCGCTACGAGATGGACAGCGATGATGAAAACAGAATGATCATGCTCGACCCTGATGAGGGAGTCAAAACCTATGAATTGATCAAATTCAAGCGGTCGAACCAGGACACCTGCATAACCCAGAAACCCGTTGTGAAGAATGGTCAGGTTGTCGAAAAAGGAGATGTGTTGGCCGATGGCCCTTCCACTGAAAACGGCGAACTGGCGTTGGGTAAGAACGTGCTTGTCGCGTTCATGCCATGGAGAGGTTATAATTTCGAGGATGCTATTGTTCTGAGTGAGCGGTTGGTCTATGATGATGTCTTTACTTCGATTCACATCCATGAGTTCGAGGCAAACGTTCGAGATACGAAGCGCGGTGAGGAACAGTTTACCCGCGACATTTACAATGTCAGCGAAGAAGCGCTGCGTAACCTCGATGAGAACGGTATCATTCGAATCGGTGCCGAGGTCAAGGAACGTGATATTCTTGTCGGAAAAATAACACCGAAAGGAGAAAGCGATCCGACGCCCGAGGAAAAACTTCTTCGTGCGATTTTTGGTGACAAGTCCAGCGATGTAAAGGATGCGTCGATGCATGTCCCGGCAGGGATGAAAGGCATCGTGATCAAAACAAAACTGTTCAGCCGTAAGAAAAAGGTCGGTCTGGATATCAGGGAACAGCAGGAAGTGATCGATGCCTTGTATGATCGTAAGGAGTCCGATCTTCGAAGTCGTTTCAAAAAATGGATGAAAGAGCTTTTCGAAGGGAAGAAAAGCACCGGGATATACAATCAAAAAGGTAAAGAGCTGATCGCGGCAGGGACAGTTCTCGATGAAGAATTGCTCGGTAAGTTTGCCGGTCTTGGTTTCCTGGAATCTCTGGATCTTTCGAAAGGTGTTGTAAAAGAGGAGAAAGCGAACGAAAGTCTACTCAGGTTGTGCAGGGAGTATCGCCTCATGCTCAAGGACCTTTCGGATGAACGAGAAAACGAAAAATACAAGCTCAATATCGGTGACGAGCTTCCTCCGGGTATCGAAGAGCTTGCCAAAGTGTACATCGCGCAGAAAAGAAAGATTCAGGTAGGCGATAAAATGGCAGGACGTCATGGTAACAAGGGTGTTGTCGGTAAAATATTACCGATCGAGGATATGCCGTTCATGGCTAATGGAACTCCGGTTGATATTGTGCTGAATCCTCTTGGCGTTCCCAGCCGTATGAATATCGGGCAGCTCTATGAAACATCGCTCGGATGGGCCGGAAAGCAGCTTGGTGTGCAGTTCAAAACCCCTATTTTCGATGGCGCGACCTACGAAGAGGTTGAGCAGCAGCTTGAAAGGGCAGGACTGCCAAAGCATGGTAAAGTCAGGTTGTACGATGGCAGGACAGGTGAGCCATTCGATGATGAAGTGACGGTTGGCTATATCTACATGCTGAAACTCAGTCACCTTGTCGATGACAAGATCCATGCTCGTTCCACTGGTCCATACTCGCTTATAACACAGCAGCCTCTTGGCGGTAAAGCCCAGTTTGGAGGACAGAGGTTCGGTGAGATGGAGGTCTGGGCGCTAGAAGCATATGGGGCGGCCAACATTCTCAGAGAGATGCTTACCGTTAAATCGGATGATGTTGTAGGACGAAATAAAACGTATGAATCGATTGTGAAGGGCCAGAACCTGCCCGATCCCGGAACACCGGAATCGTTCAATGTGCTGGTTCGGGAGTTACAGGGTCTTGGACTTGAAATACGTATTGACAACAAGGTGCCGTAGGGCAGGGATTGTTGTAACGTGGTACTTTCCGGGATTTCTAAACGGTTGTTTTAACAGGGACATTTACTATGATTTTTTCACAGGGAGCTTCACCGATAAAAGGTGATTTTTCAAAGATAAAATTCAGCATCGCATCTCCTGAAAGCATTCTCGCACATTCAAGAGGTGAGGTACTCAAACCCGAAACAATAAACTATCGCACGTTCAAGCCTGAAAGAGACGGACTGATGTGTGAGAAAATTTTCGGTCCGACAAAAGACTGGGAATGCTATTGCGGCAAGTATAAACGTGTCAGGTACAAAGGTATTATCTGTGACCGCTGCGGTGTGGAAGTAACCATGAAAAGCGTTCGGCGCGAACGCATGGGACACATCTCACTGGCGGTTCCAGTTGTGCACACATGGTTTTTCCGTTCTGTCCCCAGCAAGATAGGGGCATTGCTCGACCTTTCCACCAAGGAACTCGAGCGTATAATATACTATGAAGTTTATGTTGTTATCAACCCTGGGGAACCGGGAGAAAAGCAGGGGATCAAAAAGCTCGATCGTTTGACGGAGGAGCAGTATTTCCAGATTATAACCGAATACGAGGATAATCAGGATCTCGACGATAACGATCCGGCAAAGTTTGTTGCGAAGATGGGCGGTGAAGCGATTCACACGCTGCTCAAGGGGCTCGATCTGGATTCTCAGGCTGTCGAACTGCGAAAGATACTCCGTGAAAGTGGTTCGGAGCAGAAAAAAGCAGATGCGCTGAAACGTCTGAAAGTTGTCGAGGCTTTCCGGAAAAGTTACGAACCGGTAAAGAAGTCGAGGAAAAAGTCAACAGGGCTGTTTCCTGAAGACGAAGCACCGGAACCATATGTTTATGAGGGTAATAAACCCGAATACATGGTCATGGAGGTTATCCCGGTCATTCCTCCTGAACTTCGCCCTCTTGTTCCTCTCGAAGGTGGACGATTCGCCACTTCCGACCTGAATGATCTTTACCGCAGGGTCATCATTCGCAACAACCGCTTGAAGAAATTGATCGATATTCGCGCACCTGAAGTGATTCTGCGCAACGAAAAAAGAATGTTGCAGGAAGCGGTCGATGCGCTGTTTGATAATTCCCGCAAAGCAAATGCGGTTAAAACAGGTGAATCCAACAGACCGCTGAAATCCCTTTCCGATGCATTGAAAGGGAAACAAGGCCGTTTTCGTCAAAATCTGCTCGGTAAGCGTGTCGATTACTCCGGCAGGTCGGTTATCGTTGTCGGACCCGAGCTGAAATTACATGAATGCGGATTGCCGAAAAGTATGGCGATCGAACTGTTCCAGCCGTTTGTGATCAGGCGCCTTGTCGAGCGCGGTATTGCAAAGTCGGTAAAATCTGCCAAGAAGTTGATCGACAAAAAAGATCCGGTTGTATGGGATGTTCTGGAAAAAGTGATCGACGGCCGACCGGTGCTCCTTAACCGTGCACCGACGTTGCATCGCCTCGGCATCCAGGCTTTTCAGCCGGTCCTGATCGAGGGCAAGGCAATTCAGATTCATCCTTTGGTTTGTACTGCGTTCAATGCAGACTTCGATGGCGATCAGATGGCGGTACATGTTCCGCTGTCACAGGAAGCGCAACTCGAGGCTACTCTATTGATGCTTTCGTCGCATAACCTCATCCTGCCGCAGTCGGGTAAGCCCGTTACCGTTCCTTCACAGGATATGGTTCTCGGTATGTACTACCTGACGAAATCCAGGCTTGGAGAAAAAGGTCAGGGGCAGCTCTTTTATGGTACCGAGGAGGTCATGATTGCTTACAATGAGGAACGTATCGGTCTTCATGCACTTGTCTTTGTCAAATACAGCGGTAACATCGAACAGAAATTCGATCCTTTACGAATGCTCGATATCATTCCGGAAGAGAATGTCGAGCAGAAAGAGTGGCTGAAAAAGGAAATAGAAGAAAACAGAATCCTTGTGACGACCGTTGGCCGTGTGATCTTCAACCAAAACGTGCCGGAAAAAATCGGGTTCATCAACAAGGTTATCGATAAGAAAGGGGCGAAGGAGCTTATCTCCAAGCTTTCCGGAGAGGTAGGTAATGTTGCAGCGGCGGAGTTCCTCGATAACATCAAGGAGGTTGGCTTCCATTACGCCATGAAAGGCGGTCTTTCCATCGGGCTTGCCGATGCGATCATTCCCGAAGCCAAGATCCAGCATATTAAAAAAGCGACAAGGGAAAGTAACAAGATTGTCAGAGAGTACAACAGAGGGACGCTGACGGAAAACGAACGGTATAACCAGATCGTCGATGTTTGGCAGAAAGTGACGAACCTTGTTGCCGAGGAATCATATCAGAAGCTTCGCAAAGACCGCGCAGGTTTCAATCCGCTCTTCATGATGCTTGATTCCGGCGCTCGAGGTTCGAGAGAACAGGTCCGACAGCTTACCGGTATGAGAGGGCTTATTGCCCGTCCGCAGAAGTCCATGTCGGGACAGCCAGGCGAGATTATTGAAAATCCGATTATTTCAAACCTTAAAGAGGGGTTGACCGTTCTCGAGTATTTTGTTTCGACACACGGTGCCCGTAAAGGTTTGTCCGATACATCGCTTAAAACCGCTGATGCCGGTTACCTGACAAGGCGACTGCACGATGTTGCACAGGATGTCATCGTTACCGAAGAGGATTGCGGTACGACAAGGGGAATTCATGTAGAGCGTGGTATTGAAGAAGAGACGGGTGGCCAGATCAAATTCAGCGAAAAAATTCGGGGACGTGTCGCTTCCCGGGATATCATCGACGCGCTTGCCGATGAAATCGTTGTTCCGGCAGGGGGTATCATCACGGATGAGATTGCCGATGCCATTCAGAAAAATGTCGGTGTGATCGAGGCAGATATCCGGTCGGTGCTGACTTGTGAAGCCAAACAGGGAATATGCTCCAAATGTTACGGCACCAACCTTGCGGTACACAAGCTTGTCGAAATCGGTGAGGCTGTCGGTGTCATCGCCGCACAATCCATCGGTGAGCCGGGTACCCAGCTTACTCTTCGTACTTTCCATCAGGGCGGAACGGCACAGGGCGGTATCGCGGAAACCGAGACCAAGTCTTCCTGTGAGGGTCAGGTCGAGTTCGAGAGTATCAGAAGTGTCGAGCAGGAAACCATCAATGAGGACGGTGTGCCAGAAACCCAGGTTCTGGTAATCCAGAAAAATGGAAAAATCAACATTGTCGATCCTGATTCAGGAAAAATACTGAAACGTTATGAAGTGCCTCACGGTGCACATCTTGCATCACAAAACGGCGACCTTGTCAAAAAGGATGATGTCCTTTTCAGCAGTGAACCCAACAGTACACAAATTATCGCTGAAATCGAGGGACAGGTAAAATTCGCCGATATCGAAAAAGGCGTAACCTACAAGGAAGAGGTTGATCCTCAGACCGGTTACGTACAACATGTGATTATCAACTGGCGTACCAAGCTACGGGCTTCAGAAACAAGAGAGCCAAGGATTTTGCTCGTCAGCGAAACAGGAGAGATTCTCAAGACCTATCCTGTGCCAATCAAGTCGAACCTCTTTGTCGAGGATGGCAGAGTGGTTAAAGTTGGCGATGTCATGGCCAAAGTTCCGAGAAATCTTGACCGGGTCGGTGGTGATATTACCGCTGGTCTTCCGAAAGTCACCGAACTCTTCGAAGCTCGCATTCCATCGGATCCGGCTATTGTATCCGAGATTGACGGCTACGTCAGTTTCGGGCCGCAACGCAGAAGCAGTAAGGAGATCAAGGTTAAAAACGAGTTTGGAGAGGAAAAGAATTATTACGTACAGGTTGGTAAGCATGTTCTCGCCAACGAAGGGGACGAGGTCAATGCCGGAGAGCCTCTTACCGACGGTGCAGTATCTCCACAGGATATTCTGAGAATTCAGGGGCCGAATGCTGTGCAGCAATATTTGGTAAATGAAATTCAGAAGGTTTATCAGATCAACGCCGGTGTTGAAATCAATGACAAACATCTTGAAGTGATCGTTCGCCAGATGTTGCAGAAGGTGAGGGTTGAAGAGCCGGGAGATACCGAACTGTTGCCGGGTGATCTTATCGATAGAACAGTGTTCATCGAAGCCAACAGAGATGTTGCCGAAAAAGTACGGGTGACGGAAAGGGGAGATGCCCCACCGAGAATTCAGGGAGGTCATCTGTATAAAATGCGTGATATAACCAAGATTAACAGGGAGCTTCGTCGAAACAGCAAACAATTGATTGTCATCGAACCAGCACTGCAGGCGACATCTCATCCGGTTCTGCTCGGTATCACAAGTGCAGCCTTGCAGACTGAAAGCGTTATTTCCGCTGCTTCTTTCCAGGAAACCACGAAGGTTCTCACCGATGCAGCAGTAGCCGGTAAGATCGACAATCTGGCCGGGCTGAAGGAAAACGTCATTGTCGGTAAGCTCATTCCTGCCGGTACAGGGTTGAAAAAGTATCGTAAGCTGGACCTTGCGTTTCCGGAAAACGGAGAAGACATCACCGATGCTTTTGAGAACGATGATGTTGAACTGGAAGGACCGGTTATCGAAGAAGAGACTGAATAGTTCTATGCCACACAGTGTATGAGTAATAGAACGGAAAGTGCTCTGCTCTCCAAAATCTACAATAAAAGAGGCTGCCCTTTACAGGCAGCCTCTTTTATTGTTAGCTGGTACTATTCAGTCAGTAGTTCAGATACATGGACCGCGGGTACGACTATGAAACCGTAAACCCGGAGTTTTCGAGAAATCCGGTATCGAATTCACCGCTCTTGAATGCGCTGGTCGTGAGGAGTTGCTTATGGAATGGGATCGTTGTCTTGATACCGGTAACGATAAATTCATCGAGAGCACGCTGCATTCTATCAATGGCTTCTTCTCTCGTGTCTGCATGGACTATGAGCTTTGCTATCAGCGAATCATAGTGGGGAGGGACTTTGTAACTTGCGTAACCGTGGGTATCGACGCGTACGCCGTGGCCGCCAGGGGTATGGAATACCTTTAGTTCTCCCGGAGAAGGGCGAAAACCGTGTTTAGGATCTTCAGCGTTGATTCGACATTCAATGGAATGTCCTTTAGGAGTGTAGGAGCGGTTTTCGATGTTTTCACCTGAAGCGACGAGAATCTGCTGCCTTACCAGATCGACATCGTATCGCTCTTCCGTGACGGGATGCTCGACCTGAATGCGGGTATTCATTTCCATGAAGTAGAAATTCCGGTCACTGTCCAGAAGAAACTCGATGGTGCCGGCTCCCTCGTAGCTGATGGCAGCAGCGGCTGCCACGGCAGCGTTACCCATTTTTGTCCGAAGTTCGCTATCGACAACTGGAGAAGGTGTTTCTTCGATAAGTTTTTGATGGCGACGCTGTATCGTACAGTCACGTTCTCCAAGGTGTATGGTGTTACCGTGCTGATCAGCGAGAACCTGTATTTCGACGTGGCGGGGATTTTCAATGAACTTTTCGATGTAAACCCCGCTGTTTCCGAAAGCCTGTTGTGCTTCGTTCTGGGCTGTGGCAAGGGCATTCTCGAGCTGTGAAGTTTCATTCACGACTCTCATCCCTTTCCCGCCACCGCCGGCAGTTGGTTTGATGATAACAGGGTATCCGATTTTTTCTGCGATATCTACCGCTTCCTTGACGTTTGAAACCAACCCGTCGCTGCCCGGAACTACAGGTACACCGGCAGCAACGACCGTTTCTCTCGCCGTATTCTTGTCGCCCATTTTGCGGATCATTTCAGCGTGTGGGCCAATGAATTTGAAGCCGGAGGAGCAGCATACTTCAGCAAAGTCTGCATTTTCTGCCAGAAAACCGTAACCCGGATGTATCGCGTCGGCATTGGTGATTTCAGCTGCAGCTAAAATACGGGAGATATTCAAATAACTGTCTTTCCCGGGAGGGGGACCTATGCATACCGCTTCGTCTGCATATCTGACGTGTAGTGAATCCTTATCGGCTGTAGAGTATACGCCGACGGTGCTGATTCCCAATTCGCGGCAGGTTTGCATGACCCGTAACGCGATTTCTCCACGATTGGCAATAAGTATTTTTTTAAACAACGTTCTGTTTTGTTTGGACTTGATAATGATCGATTGCTCGGTTATTTTTTTGACAGTGACGTGTGACGGAAACCGCTGCCGGTAACCTTGTTGACTTTGTTATTCCCTCTTGCCACTCTATGAGTTTGAAAACAATGCGATTGATTTCCCGGTCAAGGTTTTTTCAAGGTTTGATGAGGAAAAGTACCTGGTCATATTCAACGGGCTGGCCATTGTCCACAAGGATTTCAACAATGGATCCTGCAAAATCAGACTCGATTTCGTTCATGAGTTTCATGGCCTCGATAATACAAAGTACCTGACCATTTTCAATACGGTCATTGACATTGACGAAAGCATCGGCTTCCGGAGATGGTGCTCTGTAGAAGGTTCCGACAATAGGTGAACGGATTTCTATCAAACCTTCGTTCATCGGTTTTGATGGCTCTGGCTCTTTTACCTGAGATTCTATGACAGGCTGGGGTTCGGAAACTGCCTGAGTGACAGCATGCGTCGAAACTAACTGGCTGTTGTTGGGAACAGGGTTCGCAGAAGATCTTTTAAGGGTGATTTTAAAATCACCTTCTTCGATAGTCGCTTCATCGAGATCCGAGTTATTGATCATATCGATAAGCTGCTGAATTTCTTTCAGGTTCATGATTTCATGCTTTAAGTTTGGTGCAGATCGTATAGGGGTGGGGTTATTTTTTTACCCTTTCCATGTATTCTCCGCTACGAGTATCGACACGGATAACGCTGCCGGTCTGGATGAACATGGGGACGTTGACTTCCGTTCCGGTTTCAAGAATCGCAGGCTTTGTTCCGCTCGTGGCCCGGTCATCTTTTGTCGCAGGACTTGTTTCGGTTATTTCGAGCTCGACAAATATAGGCAGTTCTGCTTCGATGATCGATCCATCATCCGCAAAGACGATATCGACAAGCATTCCTTCCTTGAGAAAGCTTGCCGGTGTACCGATAATTTCCTTCGCAATGTTGATCTGGTCGAAGGTTTCGGAATCCATCATCACAAAATCTTCTCCATCCCGATAGAGGTACTGGTACTGTTTCCGTTCAGTCTGAACGACATCGACTGATTCATTTGCGCTGAAACGGTATTCGACATTGCGTCCGGTATTGAGGTTTTTCATACCGGCTTGGTAAAATGCTCTCAGATTGCCGGGGGTCCGGTGTACCAGACTTTCTATACGATGCGGCTCACCCCGAAAACGGATGATCGAGCCTTTCGATACGTTACTGATTGATGTCATATGAAGCGAAAATAAACAAATGTTCTGTGCCTTATGGCTTGCTGTTCGGCGAAGAGTTTAATATAATACAGCGCAATGTGATTAACAATCTCCTAAGTTGAGCGTTTTTAATTGCCACAGTCGATATTCGAGCAATTGTTCATGGCAGGGAGCGGTGAAAATGGTGCTCCGATGCCGACGGAAAAACAGATTGCAAGTTTGTAACAGACTGGTTACATTAATTTTAATGCAGTTTACAGTTAATCTGGTGGTTATTGACTCCAACAACAAAAAAATTATCCTATGTCTAAAGCTGAGTTAGTTGAAAAGATCGCATCCCAGGCAGGGTTAACCAAAGCCGACGCGGAAAGGGCTGTGAACGCCTTTGTGAATGTTGTGACAGCTGGTCTTAAAGCAGGTGATGATATCACGCTTGTTGGTTTCGGGACTTTTTCCACAGGTGAAAGAGCCGAACGGCAGGGACGAAATCCTCAGACAGGCGAGACAATTACCATCGCAGCGAAAAAAGTTGTGAAATTCAAGCCTGGCAAGGCATTGAAAGAAGAGGTGGCCTGAGAGGTCCTTTTTTCTATGTATCCTTTCTTTTTTTCTGTTTCTTCAAGTCCATCCGGCGAGTGCTCGATGGGCTTTTTTTATAAAAAAGGCATCTGATTTTATGGCAACAAAAGTAGTTCTTGATTTTGAGAAGCCACTGTTCGAGCTCGAAGAGAAGCTTCACGAGATGCGGGTGTGTTTGAAAAAAAGTTCAGGTGAGCATAATCTTGTTGAGACGGAAGGGCTGAATCGTGAGATAGAGGTTCTTGAATCAAAAGTTGATGCCCTCAGGCTTTCGATCTACCAGAACCTTACAAGGTGGCAGAAGGTGCAGCTGGCGCGTCATCCGGAACGACCGTATACCCTGGATTATATCTACATGATGACGCAGGACTTTGTAGAACTCGCCGGTGACAGGCATTACCGTGATGACAAAGCGATTGTCGGGGGATTTGCCAGGATAGAGGAGGAGGAGTCAGGCTTCAATCAGACGGTTATGGTTATCGGGCACCAAAAGGGTCGTGATACAAAGTCGAATCTGTACAGGAATTTCGGCATGGCTCAGCCAGAGGGGTATCGCAAGGCTCTTAGGTTGATGAAGCTTGCCGAAAAGTTCGGTAAACCGGTCGTTACCCTGATCGATACTCCCGGGGCGTACCCTGGTATCGAAGCTGAAGAAATGGGGCAGGCGGAGGCGATTGCCCGCAATTTATTCGAGATGGCCGGACTGCGTGTCCCTATTATCTGTGTCATCATAGGGGAAGGGGCGAGCGGTGGCGCAATAGGTATTGGTGTTGGAGATCGTATACTGATGGCTGAAAATGCATGGTACTCGGTTATTTCTCCGGAAAGCTGTTCATCCATTCTATGGAGAAGCTGGAAGTTCAAGGAACAGGCGGCAGAAGCACTGAAACTGACTGCTGAAGATCTTCTCGAACAAAAGATTATTGATAGAATCATACCCGAGCCGCTTGGTGGAGCGCACCATAATCCGGAAAAAATGGCGGAAACAGTCAAGTCGGTGCTTATTGATGAGTTACGACTTCTACAAGGAAGAACACCTGAAGAGCTCGTTGATGAAAGAATCGATAAGTTTGCAGGGATGGGGGTATGGAATAAGGATGGACAGGTGTAAGTCAAAGGTCGAAAGGTAAAAATCAAAAGGAAAATTCGAAGAAAGGAAAGAGGCTTGTGGCATCCACGCCAGTGTGCCGAGGAATGTTTGTGGCAATCTTCAGCAGGCAATTAATAGAGTTCAACTAAGAAGAAAAGGTCGTCTCAGAAACAGAACCGAGGCAGCCTCTTGATTGTGTCAGTCAGCACCCAAATTCCCCAACGTCATACCAAACATGATGTGGTGCATTTACAAAGAAAAATAGAATTACTTTTGATTCCGGGGCAGGTTCAAGGATGAGAGAGGGAGAAGTCAAGCCCAAGGACGACAGGGGAAAAGATGCCAAATTGCCCCGTGAAAAGAGGCTTTGAAAACGAGTGACTGCTCAACATACAAGGTAGCTGTCTCAAAAGCACTGCTTCACGACTATCAGTCACCGTTGCCTACATTTCCGGCAGAAAGTCATGCCGCACTTGATGCGGCATCCATACTGACTTTCATTGGAAGATGGATCCCCGGGGCAAGCCCGAGGATAATAATCATTATTTGATCGTCCAGGTGCTGGGCCCTGCAAGCAGTTCCTCGAGAGTTCCTTCCCCGCCTGATTGTGCCTGTGCAATCTGTTCGTCGAGAGCATTCTCATAGGTAAAGCGATCTTCGACATAAAAGATGCCGATTGGCCTGGGCAGGCAGTTTTCCATTGTATCCGGATCATCGAAGAAACCGGCAAGAATGTTCGCTTTCAGTTTATCCTTTTCATCATGAATCCACAGATCGTCTTTCGAAACCGATGAATCGGTAAGGTCTACGATCACAGGTGTGAAACCGTCAAGTTTGATGCCTTTGTCTTGCTGTGCACCGAAAACAAGAGGCTTGTCCTGTTCGAGGTAGACGGTCGTATCGGCCTTTCTTTCCTTATCGGTAAACACAGCAAAAGCACCATCGTTATAGATCGGGCAGTTTTGGTAGATTTCAACAACCGATGTGCCTTTGTGATGTGCGGCTCGCTTGAATACTTCGCGCATAAATTTGCCATCACGATCAAGAACTCTTGCTACAAACGTTCCTCCCGAACCAAGCGTCAGGGCAGCCGTGTTCATCGGGTAGTCGACGACACCATTGGGAGAGGTGACCGTTTTAAGCCCGACTTTCGAGGTCGGTGAGTACTGTCCTTTCGTCAGTCCGTAGATTTCGTTGTTGAACAGGATGACATTCATGTCGAGGTTTCTTCTGACAGTATGAATATAGTGGTTGCCGCCTATGGATAAAGCATCGCCATCACCGGTAGCTACCCAAACGCTCAGATCAGGACGTGCGGTTTTGAGCCCTGATGCCATAGCCATGGCTCTGCCATGAATGCCGTGGACACCATAGGTCGAAACATAGTATGGTAGCCTCGAAGAACAGCCGATACCTGATACAACGATTACCTCTTCAGGTTTTAGGCCCAGATCGGCCATCGCATTTTTGAGCTGCTGAAGTACAGCATGATCGCCACATCCTGGACACCACTTGGGTTCCTGGCTTGACGTAAAATCTTTAGCCGTCAATAGAGTATTTGTATCGCTCATAGTTTAAAGCTCCTTTAAAATGTCTGTAATTTTTGCTTCGATTTCCATCTCGTTGAACGGTAGACCCTGCACTTTGCTGAAGCCGATGGGTTCTATCTGGAACTTGTCCCTGATAATGTGGATAAGTTGACCGTTGTTGTTTTCCGGTATCAGAATCTTCTTATAGTTGCCGAGAATCTGACCAAGATTTTTCGGGAACGGATTCAAGTAGCGGAGATGGGCATGAGCAACATTGCATCCTCCAGCAAGTGCTTGTTCAACCGCGATTTTAATCGCTCCGTAGGTCGAGCCCCAGCCAAGAACCAGGAGATCACCGTTTTCAGGGCCGTTGTCAATGGTCTGGTCAGGAACGAGATCGATGACGCGTTCGACTTTTTCGGCGCGCAGTCTTGTCATCAAAGCATGGTTTTCCGGGTCATGTGAAACATGGCCGGTTTCGTGCTGTTTTTCAAGACCGCCTATACGGTGTTCAAGGCCCTTTGTACCGGGAATGGCCCACTCACGGACACCCCGGTCATCACGTTTGTAAGGGAGGTAAGGCGGGTCGTCCTCATTTCGTGCTTTGGCAAGCTTTGGTGTTATTTCAGCAAGATCTTCCGGTGAAGGAATCAACATGGGCTCGGAGCTGAGCGCGAGATAACCATCGGTAAGGCAAATGACCGGAGTCATGTATTCAACGGCGATTTTCGCTGCTTCATAGGCTGCGTAGAAACAGTCGACCGGAGATGTAGCTGCGATAATCGGGACCGGTGCATCACCATGACGGCCAAACATGGCTATGAAAAGGTCGGACTGCTCCGGTTTCGTAGGAAGACCTGTAGAGGGCCCCCCTCTCTGAACGTTGACGACGACCAAAGGAACTTCCAGAATCATGGCCAGACCGAGACCTTCTGCCTTGAGCGCGAGGCCCGGACCGGAGGTGTTGGTTGCTGCGAGAGCTCCTCCATACGATGCGCCGATACTGGTTAGAACACCGGCTATTTCATCTTCCGCCTGGAATGTTTTGACTCCCCATTTTTTCAGGCCGGAAAGCGTTTGCAGGATTTCCGAGGCAGGGGTTATCGGATAGGAGCCGAGGAACAGCTCTATACCGGCTTTCTTTGCCGCCGCAGTCAGGCCGATGGCCGAAGCCTCATTACCGGTGACACGGCGGTAGATGCCCGGTTTCTTGTTTGCCGGATCGACTGAAAAGCGGCCATGCTGTGAAAACATTTCCGTTTCATCACCGAAATTGTAGCCGGCTTTGACCGCCTTGATGTTCGCTTCGGCAACATCGGCTTTTTTCTTGAACTTTGTTCTGAGGGTTTCAATCGTTGTTTCGATCGGAAGGCTGTAGAGCCAGTAGAGGGTTCCCAGTACAAACATATTTTTGCAGCGGTCGATGTTTTTCGTACTGAGTCCGGTATCGGCAAGAGCTTTCCGGGTGAGAGTCACGACCGGTATTGTAAATACGGTATAATCTTTGAGTGTACCGTCATCAAGCGGATTGTTTTCTTCACCGTAACCTGCAAGTTTGAGGTTTTTTGCATCGAATCCATCGGTGTTTGCAAGAATGATTCCGCCGTGATGCAGGTTTTTCAAATTTGCTTTCAACGCGGCCGCGTTCATTGCCACCATGACATCGAACTTCGCACCAGGCGTGTAAACCGCTTTGCTTCCAAACTGAAGCTGGAAACCTGAAACACCTGAAATTGTTCCGGCAGGGGCGCGTATCTCTGACGGAAAGTTCGGGAATGTATTGAGGTCAGAACCGTAAACAGCTACAGTATTTGCGAACTGGGTGCCAGTAAGCTGCATGCCGTCGCCGGAGTCTCCGGCAAAAAGAACCGACACACTGGTTTTAGATGTTACCATATTTTCATTGTTTAGGATTATTTGGTCACTCATTGTTGGTGTTCTTGCTTGTAAAAAAAATAAAAATACGATTTCACCCCTGCCAATGAATAGTCATTTCATTTCAGAGCTTGATATCGGCGAGTGGTGAAAAAAAACTAACGGAGGGTTGAAAACCTGTTCTTCAGGTTTTCAGCAAAGCTAAAAATATAGCTTTAAAAAAAAGATCAAACAAGTTTTTCAGTGATTGTCATCACTGTTTTTCTCGATGATGATGTTGTTTGCTTCGCAATACTCCTGCCATAATTTTTCGAGTTTGCCGGGGCAGTTATCGTCGAGATCACAAATATCGCACCGCTGAATGCCATACATCTGTTCCATCCAGCAACCGTTGGAGCTTTTTTTGACCTCGTTGACATAGTTGGGGTTTTCCATCATTTTCTTTGTGGACAACTCCATCAGGTAGAGGATATCCTCTCTTTTTTTCGGGTCTTCCATTCCCCAGCTCATAGCGGTGCTCCCTTTGCATTGAACGAATTTGAAAAAATCACTCACCCTGCGGTAAGAAACAATATACATCTTTTCGATAAAGAATATGCACATTCCCTTTTCAGTAGCGGCTTCAGTCGCTCGAAGACCTGAAGGGTATCGATTTTACGAGAATGTCATCGTAAGCGGAAAGGTTATGACGGTATGGGTGTCATGGCAGCAGTGAGGATGATGGAGGATGAACGATATTACTTGAGATTATAAAAGAATACGCATATGGTGATTTTTTTATATGTTTTTTTATTGCTTTTATAACTCTTTGTTTGTTGTTGTACTGATTGATTTTCTTGCCACAATGACATATTCTCTATGTTCTTTACAGTCTTTCATTATATTATTTCCGTAGGCGCTCCATTCCACTTCGATATAATGATTATCTGCATTTTTGAATCTGCTCGATAATTCACATTTTGAATTTTCTTCTTTTTCGATAAAAACATAGTTGTGTACATAGGCCCTTTCGTTGGGATGAATTAAATCCAGGAAATATATTCCTTGCAATGCTTTGTTATTATATCCTAAAAACTTTTCGAACGATCGTGTGAATTCGTCGAGAATAAGATTGCAGTTTATAACAGCATATGCATCGAATTGTGTGGAATGTGTGGCATCGAGCTGTTGATAGAGAAGTTGGAGTCTTCTCATAATTCGTTCCATTTCAAGTTTATAGCTCGATGTCATAAGGTGTGCGCCCAGACCACTGATCAGCGTGTTTCTCTTGCCGTGCATGATCCAGTCGATATCGGCGCCGTCTTTTTCCAGCTTTGCCAGCAATTTTTTACCTGGAATACTTTTTCCCTTCAAATACGGACCCATTTGAGCCGGATATTTAATTCCCGTTGCTCTACAAAATGCGCTTATAGAGCCATGCTTCTTCAGGATATATTCCCGAAGTCTGTAATTAAAATCTTTGTAGATTTTCATGATGTACCACCTTCTTTTATAAGTGCAAATTCCTTTCGGTGTTATTGGTAGCCTAACTTCAGCAGGGAAAGTTCTTGTTATTACCTACACAGTTTATAGGTGATAACAAGCGTTTTTTGTTTTCGGAAGGTTTCATTTCTCTTGCAGGTTTTTCCTGCCCTTTGGCGAGATTCATCTTTATTCCTTTAAAAAGTGGTTCGATTCTTTCATGCCGATGTTTATCGGTTGTGATACCACTTGTGTTACTCCAGGAGCTCTGTTTCTTTTCGATGGTCTATAAATCAGAAACAAATTGCGAAGTTTGTGTTGAATAATAGAGAGTGATCGAGGTATTTAATGCGTAAAAGATTTGTGTGGTCTGTCTGTCTCTATAACAGGAGTTCTTGTTTCGAATTACAGTAATCCCCATTCCTGACTATAGTTTTTTGCTCTGTATTATGCAAATACGGGTTTCTGAGGGTGATATAGGGTTGTATTTTGGTTGTGACTGCACGCAAAATAAGCGTATTTACGGGGCGGCTTTCCTATATGTTTTATAGGAAAATAAGGATAAATTTTTGAGATATGTTACAAGTTCCGGTTTTTATTCGTATGTGAAAACGTTTTGTGCTGTTGTTTATTGTTGGTGTATATGTATTGTATATCAAAAAAGTACAAATGTTGTTTGTTGTAAGTATTTTTCACTGATTAGCAGGTAAGCAATGGTTGAAAATGAACATTGTTCGATATGGTGTAACAGTCTTTCTATAAGGATGTTAGAGGTTCGTTGGTGTTTGAGAGGAATCGTTTGTGCAACTGTTGGATTTAAGGTAGTGGTTTTTTTCTCTCAATGAGAAATTGTGCTGTTATTTATATAAACAAATCGTGTTTTTGTGGTTTTAGAGGATAGGTAATGTGTTTTGGAGGCCTGTATAGCATACTAAATTTGTTTTTGTTGTTAAGGTTTTTTGTGAAAGAAAAGGTGATTTTTGCAGGCATTGTTATACACCTATACTATAAACAGGTGTTATCTCTTGTGGGTGCGAAATGAATAGATGGGGTGTGCTCTCGGGTGAAAGCTCGAGGGCTTTTTTGAAAACAATAACTAAAATGGAGATATAATTATGGCCGTTGAAAAAACCATGGGGTCATCAAGTCTCGTTGAAGTAGTCGACCGTATCCTTGACAAGGGTATTGTTATCGATGCTTGGGCAAGGGTATCACTCGTCGGTATCGAATTGCTCGCCGTTGAAGCAAGAGTCGTCGTTGCTTCCGTAGAGACATACCTGAAATATGCTGAAGCAATCGGGTTGACAGCTCGTGCCGCTTGATGCATTGTAAATAACCCGGGCTCGGGTTGAGATTTTGTTGCAAACGTATCCTTGAGGTTGAAAAGACAGGTATAGGTTTCCAGTGAAATCTCGATTGTTTGTTTTGCAGTATGGTGTTGCCATGAGAGTTAGCTGTACAATAATTATTTGTGATGGATATCAAGGTTTTTCAAAAAGAGTTGGGAGGAGCTGTTGATGAGGTTTTGTCCGTCTATGAAGACAGCGTTGGAACTGTCGAGCAGATTATTTCTGCACCATCCCAGGTTATCGAGTTAGGAGAGGGAATCTCGACCACTCGAAAAGAAAGAGAGCAAATTGTCATAGCGTTACAGTCTTTGTTGGCAAGCAACGACTCTCTGAGAAAAAAAGATTTCGATTACATGATGAGCCGTATTCTCGA
>JADMLA020000025.1 GCA_015482705.2 Prosthecochloris sp.
TATTCCGATAATAGATACTTACCGAGGCATAATATAGTAAAACCCCTGCAAACAGGAATTTCAACCTTCCATCCTGTTGGCAAAGTTGCCTCACTTGTCACTCGTCACTCGTCACTTGTCACTTGTCACTTGTCACTTGTCACTTGTCACTTGTCACTTGTCACTTGTCACTTGTCACTACTGCTATATATACGCTGCTTTTTCTTACCTTGAAAAAAGTAAGAGCGCATCAACCAAGTATCGCAGGCCATGAAAAAGATCCTTGTTCCAACGGACTTTTCCGACCAGGCTTCGTATGCTTTCGAAGCAGCTATCAGCATAGCACGTAAAAGCGGAAGCACGCAAGTGCACCTTTTCCATGTCATAGAAGTACCCGACTATCCGGAAATCACGGACATCATTGCATACCGTACCCTTGGCAGCACGAACGTTCTTGAAGAAATCGAGAAAAAACTCGAGCAAACCGCTGAATCTGAAGTGTGTAAAGATATCGAAGTAACCTATTCAGTGGATTTCGACACACCGTATGAAAAAATTTCACGGAAAGCTGCTGAAGGGCACTATGATCTTATCGTCATCGGCTCTCATGGCAGACAGGGAATCAACAGGTTTCTTATCGGTTCCACGGCAGAAAAAGTGATCCAGCATGCAAACTGTCTTGTCCTTACAATCAAGGAGCCTGTTACATGGTTTTCCCCTTCAAATATCGTGTTCGGCTCGAATTTTTATGGAGAAATCGCAGAAGGCTTCAGCACGCTGCAGGATTTTGCTGCACTCTATGATGCTACATTGCACCTTCTCAAGATCAATACAAGATCGCATTTTGAGACTTCGAGGTACAGCAGACAACTGATGGAAACGTTCGCCGAAGAGCAGAAGCTCAGCAATTATACCATCAACATTTTCAACGATGACAGTGAGGAAGAAGGAATACTGCATTTTGCAAGGGATATGCAGGCAGACCTCATCTGTATTCCGACACACGGCAAAACAGGTCTGGCTCACCTCATCAGCGGCAGTATCGCTGAAAGTGTTTCAGAGCATGCCTACCGTCCTGTTTTAACCTATAAAATCAAACCGCCGAAAATCAAACACGGTATCATCGGTCCTTTCAGAAAATAAACCGGACCCATTCCACCCAGATCGTCCGCGATCCCATCGACACCATGTTCAGTCGAGTGGCTTACCGCACACTTTGCAGAACCTGGCATCACCGTCATGGTCGACAGTCTTACAGCATCTATCCATCTTCGACAGATCGGCTTGTATCTGTTCGTTCATCGAAGCCATTTCAGCCGATACGATTCCCGTCGGTACGGCGATGATGCTGTAACCGATAATCATCAACATCGCCGCAAGGGCTCTTCCCGGAACGGTCTGGGGCGATATGTCACCATACCCCACTGTCGTTATGGTTACGATCGCCCAGTAAACCCCTTCAGGAATGCTGTGAAAACCATGCTCTTCACCCTCGATCAGATACATGAGCGCACCGATTATGCTGACCGTAACGAGCACGAAAAAAAGAAAAAACAGAATTTTACGGCTCGAAGCCACCATTGCGGTCTTGACGTACTCGCCCTCCTTGACAAACTTCACAAGCTTGAGAAGCCTGAAAATTCTCAGTACCCTGAAAAACCTGATAACGAGGAGATATTGTGTACCGGGGAAAAAAATACTGAAATAGGTAGGCAGGATAGACAGAAGATCGATAATCCCGAAAAAACTTCTTATGTAACGAGGCCTGTTGCTTGCGACATACAAACGCATGCTGTATTCAACGGTGAACAGGATGGTGAAAAACCATTCCAACGCATAAAAAAAGTCCCCGAACACCTCATGAATACCTGACACACTATCAAGCATGACAACAACAACGCTCACAATGATCGCGGCTATCAGAAAAAGATCGAATAAACGTGCCGGAATGGTGTCATACTCGAAAATGATATGTGCAAGCTTTTCTTTGAACGTTTTCGATGGGGCCATAGCGGTTAGCTTTTGACGTTCATTGCAATCGTTCAGTGATTCTCTACAGATGACTTAAATATACTAAAACGGGCAGCTTGTATGAGGATAACAAAAAAACTCCGCTTAACTTGTCGGTAAAGCGGAGTCGAGAGAGAAAGAAAATAGATAGGCTCAGTGGTACTTGGTGCTTTCTTCCTTGACAAAATCAACGAGGCATTTGAGGTTTTCAGGCTCAACGTCGGGAAGTATACCGTGGCCGAGATTGAACACATGACCTGAAGTATCGGTATGCTTGCCGAAACGCTCGAGGATTTTTGCGGCTTCCGCTCTGATTTTATCGTGGGTGCCATAAAGGACGGTCGGGTCCATGTTACCCTGAATTGCCACCCTGTCATTAAGTTCTGCTCGTGCTTTGGCAATGTCCATATTCCACCCGAGTCCCATGGCATCGCAGCCTGTGCCGGCAATATCGGAAAGAATTGTATTGCAGTCTTTCGAAAATACAATGACCGGGGTATCAGGATATTTGGTCTTTACCGCCTGGACGCTTTCCTTGATATACGGTAAAGCGAATTCACGGTAATCGTCCTCGGAAAGAGCACTTGCCCAGGAATCGAAAATCTGGACGGCATCGGCTCCTGCATCGATCTGCATCAACAGATATTCGGTAATGACATGAGAAATCTTGCTGAGAAGCATGTGCGCCATCTTCGGCTCACGATACATCATTTTCTTGGCAAACGCGTAATTTTTCGAGCCGCCGCCTTCGACAGCATAGGTAAAGAGCGTCCATGCCGCACCGGAAAATCCGATCAGAGGTACACGGTTGTCGAGTTCTTTCTTGGTCAAGCGGATAGCATCCATTACATAACCAAGCTTCTCATTGATATCCGGTATGATAAGTCGATCGATATCTACCTGGGAGCGAATAGGAGGGGTAAGCCGGATACCTTTGGATTCGATGATTTCAACATTCATGCCCATAGCCTCGTTGACAACGAGAATATCCGAGAAGATAATGGCTGCATCTACACCGATGATATCGACGGGCTGGATCGTTACTTCCGTTGCAAGTTCAGGAGTTTTACAAAGAGTCAGGAAATCGGTTTTTTCCCTGACTGCACGGTATTCCGGCAAATAACGCCCTGCCTGACGCATCACCCAGATTGGCGTTCTTGGTACCGGCTGCCGCTTTAGTGCCCGCAGAAAAAGATCATTTTTGAGCATGCTGCAATGCAAAATTAAAAAAGTTATGAAAAACGCTGCTCACCTGCCATCGTCTTTCCCCAGGGTGAGAGCAATCAAAGAAAGTGCTAAGCTACGCTTTTTTGCACGTTTTTAAAATAGCAGGGCAGCCAAACGGCTCATCCTGCCATCCAGCCACCGAACGACCAGGCCATCAAGCCTTTTCATGTCACGATATGGCGTTTTATCCCCAACTGACGAGACGTATAGCCGAGAGCAAGCCCAACCATTTCAGAAAGATGAAAAACCGGAATTGACCTCTTGATGTTCGACCGCTTCAGGGCTTTCCCCTGATAGCTGTCAAGTACGGTGTGGCAAAGCGGACAAGGTGTTACGATAAAATCCGCTTGTGATTCGATCGCTTCACCGAGGGCTTCGGCTGCAAGGCTCAGAGATTCTTCCTCGGCGACAAGCAGCGTGTGGAAACCACAACATTTGTTTTTGTGCTCATAAGGAACGACCTTTCCGCCGAGAGCTTCGATAAGCTTATCCAGAGAAGAAGGTTCGAGCGGATTATCCTTACCGAGTATCGATGAAGGACGAAGAATATGACATCCGTAAAAGGGTGCGATTTTATAGTTCGTCAAAGGAACCTTGACCTTTTTGTTGATCGTGTCGAGACCGATATCCTCGTTGAGCACCCAGAGTAAGTGTCGTACTTCAGACGTCCCCTTGTACTCGAGCCCTTCTTTTTTCAAAATGCCGTTCACCTCGTCGCGAAGCGCTTCCGACTCGTCGAGCTTCTGTTTTGCGCTCCTTATTGTCAGAAGACAGGTATTACAGGAGGTCACCAGATCAAGGCCGAGCTTCTCCGCCAATGCAATGTTTCTCCCGTTTACCAGCGCGAAATGCTTCGGGCTGACGTAATCAAGGTTACTTCCTCCGCAGCAAGTGCTTTCATGCAGCTTTACAAAATCGATATCAAGGTCTTTCTGCCAGAGATCAATAGATTTATCGAGTTCTTTGGTCATGGACTCATTGATGCAGCTGAGATAATATGCATACCGCTTCATACTGCTGTTCCCCCTGTTTATTTTTTTTGATCCTTCTGGTCCCGCTCGATACGATCCGACATCTCCTGGAACTCCTCACGGAATTTCTTGATTCCTTTTGCCGGTTTGACAAGAGGTGGTGGCGGAGGGGTTCTGCGCTTCAAGATCATTTTAAAAGCCATCGGCAACAGATTTTTCAACGTCCACCCCATGCCGTTGGTCCTGATCGGCAGGGTTGCCTCGACAAGTTTTCCTTTCTTCTGAAGATCTTCGATAAAGGCTTCCGCATGCTTCGCACCGCTCGTATCTTTGACTCCGCGGGAAACGAGAGCATCTTCACGCACACCGTGAATACCGTCCACTATCGGAATGCTTTTCACGCAGGTTTCCTGACACCGGTAACAGTGCGTACAATCCCAGACGCCATGATCCTTGACAAGCTCGGCAATCCGCAGATCATGCGCTCCATCCCGGCTGTCGACATTCATTCTGTGTGACTTCAACAGCACGGCAGGCCCAACATACTCGTTATTCGCACGCAAAATTGAACATTCGGACATACACGACGCACAAAGAATACAGTCGGTAGCCTTATCATATTCCTGGAACTCCTCTTCGGCAATCAAAAACTCCTTTTCCCCCATCCGCTCTTCCGGCATGATCGACTCGACCCAGTTGGAATACTTCTTCATTTTATCAACCAGCGGATCCATATCGACAATGAGATCTTTGATCAACGGCATGTTGCGCAACGGCTCAACCTTGATAACATTGTCGACCTTGCACCTCACAAGCTCGTCCCACACCTGAGTGGTACAGGCGAGTTTAGAGATCCCATTGATTCTCATGCCGCAGGAACCGCAGATGCCGGCTTGGCAGAACGCCCGGAAACTCACGGTTGCATCGACATGCTCCTTGATATAATTCAAAGCCCTGAGAACGGTAATCCCTTTTTCAACCGGAATGGTGTAATCATCAAAGTAAGGCTTGTTATCCACTTGAGGGTTGAACCTGTTGATCCTGAAGGTGATATCCCTCATTTCTTCTTTATGCTCTGCCATAACTCACGTCCTGCTGAATGTTATCCAGGTCGAGCAACCCTTCTCTTGCGAAGCTGCCGCCCGTTCCCCGAAGATTTTAATAAGTTCTTTCCTGCAACTCGTGTTTACCCATGGTTACCGGCTTTTCACCGATCTGCGGTTTACCGTTTACCCTTGTATACGTTGTATGCTTATGCCATAGCTCATCGTCGCGCTTCGGGAAATCGGTTCTGGTATGAGAACCTCGACTCTCTTCACGTACAGAGGCTCCTGCCGCAACAGTTTCTGCCAGATCAAGCATGTTCTTCAGTTCAAGCACCTGCAACAGGTTTGTATTGAACACATCGCTGGTATCAAAAACCCTGACATGCTTGAAGCGCTCTTGCAGCTCTTCGACATCAGCGATACCTTTCTGTATTGTAGATGCTTCACGGAAAATTCCGACATTTTGTCCAAGCGTGTAACCGAGTTCTTCGCGAAGCGCTCCGTAACGTTCATAGTGGCCAGACGGTTTCATGTACTCCCTGAGCTCATCCTCTGTCGATTGCAGCTCCGACCGGGAAATCTCGGCCGGATCGAACTGTTTGGCTTCTTCCGCCACCGTGCGACCTGTTATTCTTCCAAAAACGAGGATATCCAGTAAAGAATTACCCCCAAGGCGATTCGCCCCGTGTACCGATACACAGGCGGCCTCACCGGCAGCATACACACCCTCCATCACCGTACGCCCGGCAATATCGGTGTCGATCCCTCCCATGGAATAGTGTGCGGTAGGTCTGATAGGAATCGGCTCATCGATCGGATCGACTCCTTCAAAATACATGGACATTTCCCGAATCTGGGGAAGCCTTGACTTGATGAGATCGGCACCGAGATGCCTCAGGTCAAGATGCATATAAGGTCCTGCTGGGCTGTCGAATCCTCTTCCCTCAAGGATTTCGGTTTCAATGGAACGCGAAACAAGGTCACGCGGACCAAGCTCCATCTTCTCAGGGGCATAATTGCTCATGAAACGATCCCCTTTGTTGTTGACCAGGTAACCACCTTCACCGCGGGCCCCTTCTGTCACCAACAAACCACTTTTTCTCAATCCTGTCGGATGAAACTGGACAAACTCCATATCCTTGAGAGGAATTCCTGCGCGGTAGGCGATTGCCTGACCGTCCCCGGTATTACCGGCTGCGTTGCTGGAACGATTCCAGTACATTTTCGCATAACCACCGGTAGCGAGAATCACCGTCCTTGCCCGAAAAGCCTCTACCTTGCCGGTACGCATGTTCATCGCAATCAACCCTTTCGACTTGCTGCCGTTGGTTGCAATGCTCAAAACAAAGTATTCATTGAAAAAGAAAACACCCTTTTTGAGACACTGCTCATAGAGGCTTTGCAGAATAGTGTGCCCCGTTTTATCGGCACAATAGCAGCAACGAGGTCTGCCTGCACCGCCAAAAGGCCTTTGCGCAATGGTTTTATCATCCATTCTCGACCATGGCGTGCCGATATTGTCAAGCTCCCTGATAATCTTCGGAGCTTCCGAACAAAGCATCTCGACAGCATCCTGGTCAGCAAGGTAATCGCTGCCTTTGATGGTATCGAAAATGTGCATGTCAACAGTGTCGTCCTTTGCCTTGTTAGCCAGAGCCGCATTTGCGCCTCCCTGTGCAGCAGACGTATGCGAACGATTGGGGTAGACTTTAGACAGCACGGCTATATTGAGTGAAGGGTTGACCTTCATGGCTTCCATGGCTGCATACAGCCCAGCACCACCGCCACCCACCACAACTATATCGAATGGCTTCATACAGTTAAATCTCCTTCTGTGAACTGCACCCGCAGCTTCAGTGGTTATGCGGGCCGGCATCGGCCAGGCCCGTTTTTCTATGAATCACAAATACGTTAAAAAGAAGCGAAATCCAGTAACGACGGTAGGCTATAAAGCAACGTTGTTGTCATGGGCCGGCAGCTCCTCGACAGCATGGAGGACATCACTCATGTTGAGAACACCAACCACTTTATCATGATCCATGACAGTCAAACGGCGAACATTTGTCCGTTTCATAAGGCGCAGAGCATACTTGATCCTCAGACTGGGGTTGATGCTGATGACAGGTTTGCTCATAATCTGGAAAACAGGAGTGTTCCATGGATCACGATGAACATCCTCTCCCGGATCGATAACTTTCTCCAGAATGTCTTTCTCGGTCACAACACCGTAACAGTCATCTTCATTTCTGGGTTCGACAATAAGTCCGCTCTGGTTGTCCTTTTTCATTAACTGAATCGCTTCAGCAACAGTACAACTGCCTTTAATAGTATGAAAATCCTTCTGCATCAGTGCAGAAACAGGCTGCGTGCGTAATTTTACAAGCTGATCCATATCGATAAGTCTCTGTTTAATAAGGATATATGACCCTCATGTTATCGGTTAGAATATACAAGCATATACTTATATATGAATACTATAAAAAGACAGAAAAGCCTCTTCCCATTAATGGGCACGAGCAGTAAATGTACAAAAAAAATCTCTATCGTCACAATCAGCTTCATTCATTTAGTCATTCACATGATTGACACGGGAATCAACACCCCTTTCAATAGGCAGAATGGATCATAGCACGCTTCTTTCGAGAATAACGAACAATCCCTTGTTTGACCGTGAGAAGACCGACGCCCCTCTACAAACAAGGAAGATGAAATAGAATGTGTGAAGAATCTCTTTGATTTCTGGATGCATAGTACTACTCAACGATCCAAAGCGTCACCGTTGCATTGCGCAGTTCACGGTCTTCACAGGTATCGAGTACCGTTTTTTCTGCACCCGCCCTTTCGGATCGTCACATCCGCTCAAACTGAAGTTGGCAAACACCAATTACAAGCACGATAAATGTACGAAAATCAATTTCGAGTTTCTTTTCGTTTAGGCTTGTCACCGACTTATTACGAAACACTGTTTGTCTGAGGGTTTCGGATCGGAATTGACAGTTGTCCGGCCAGACTGGAGATGCCCCTGATTTACAGATAATACAGAAGCGGTTGACCGTCTGCTCGAGACAGCCGCCGGATCCCTCTCCTCATGCTATCCCATGTGCCTTCTTGTAGGCAGCCCAGTTCTTTTTCAGATCGATAAACGCATCGACATCAGGCTGAATGAGAAATGGATTCGTCTTTTTTTCGTGGCCTATGGTCGAGTGCGGAGCGGTTCCGTAATCATGACCGGGAAACACTCTTGTATGCTCGGGAAGAGTCATGAGTTTTTCATGGAGAGAACGGTACTCCTCTTCGGCATCCGCCCCCAAACCGGTACCACCGACTTTGCCGACAAACAACGTATCACCGGTAAACAGGGCATCGCCGGTATGGAGACACATGGAGTCCTCCGTATGGCCCGGAGTATGGATGATGCGGATATCAAGATCTCCGAGAGGAAGCAAAACGCCATCATCGATCCTGTGGCCGGTCTTGGGGCAAACCGAACCGTAAAGTAAAGGGACAAGGCCTGTCAAGCGAGCGATTTCCTCATTGCCGTTGATATGGTCATAGTGACCATGGGTACAAAAAATATACCGGATAGTGAACCCCTGATCAGACGCCTCATCGACAATCTTCGCAGGGTTGTGCGATGGATCGACAACGAAAGCCTGATTACTTTCTTCGTCGGCAACCAGATAACCGAAATTCCGGTCTCCACCTGTTCGAAACTGTTTGAGGTACATGTTTTCAAACCATTTTTTCGACATTCATTAAAAACGCTCTCGCCGGAAAACCGGGTTCGATGGCAATAGGATTGCTTTCGAGCTCCTCGATTATCTGTAGAGCTTTCTCATCCTCGAGTATCGCAAAACACAGTGAGGAATAAGAACCAACTCCCTTGTCGGCCGGCCACCATGCCTGATCGGTGATACCCTTGTCGCAATAACAACCTTTGATCGACATGTTGCTGAACATCAGCACTTCAAACCTCTTGAATAGATCACGTACCTGGGGGCGGGTTTCCTCATGGCCCATTATCGCAAGAAATTTCATTATCCCTCGGAATAGTTATAGTGAATACTACTTTCTCACAGTTCAGTGTTCATTTTACAGGGCTCACAGCCGGAGTCACTTTTTCTCGACGAGGTAATACGTAAGCGGAACCACGCCAAGCGTCAATATGGTCGAAAGCAGAGCACCCCACATCAGTGATATTGCAAGACCCTGGAAAATCGGATCGAACAGGATCACAATCGCACCGATAACCACTGTGCCGGCCGTCAACAAAATCGGTCGTGTACGAACGGCTGCAGACTCGATAACGGCTTCTTTCAGCTCAATCCCCTCCTGAACTCGCAACTGGATAAAATCGATTATCAGCACGGAGTTTCTGACCATGATTCCTGCCAGAGCGATCATGCCGATCATGCTTGTGGCGGTGAAGAATGCTCCGTGAAAGAAATGACCCGGTATGATTCCTACCAGACTGAGTGGAATTGCGACCATCATAACCAGCGGAGTTCTGAATGACTGGAACCACCCAACAATGAGCAGATAAATGATTACGAGCACGACCGCGAATGCCGCTCCAAGATCCCTGAACACCTCGAAAGTGATCTGCCACTCACCGTCCCATTTCATCGCAAGCCTTTCTTCATTGAACGGAGGTGCTGTATAGAGCGGAGATATCGAGTATCCTCCCGGTGTTTCGAGCTGCTTTATCACGTCATCCATCTCAAGCATGGCATAGACCGGACTTTCAGTGACACCGGCGACATCGGCAGTGACATAAACCACATTTTTAAGGTCCTTGCGATGAATGCTTTTATCCTCGATGGTTTCTTCAATGGAAACAAGCTCCGTCAAAGGAATCATTTCGCCCGCCAGCAATCGTGTCGTCAACGAATTCATCCCTTGAGATTTCAGGAAAATCCCGGACAGGTCGAGTATCGATGCCCTTTCGGAAATTGGAAGACGCAGTTCGAGTTCTACTGGTTCAAGTTCGGTTTCTGTATGCAACAGTCCGACGTCAACTCCATCGAGTGCCATACGAAGCGTATGGGTAATCTGCTCCGTGGTTATGCCTCTGAACGCCGCTTTCTGCTTGTCGATCACCATCGTATACACTTTCTGATCATCCTCGACCATCCAGTCAACATCAACAACTCCGGGAGTGTCTTCCATGATGGCTTTGATCTGGCGGGCGAGAGCTATCTGCTGCTGGATATCCGGCCCGTATATTTCAGCGACAATTGTCGAAAGTACAGGAGGCCCGGGTGGCACTTCCACGACCTTTACGTTTGCACCGTATTTCGCGGCGATTTCCTGTACCTTCGGCCTCACCCGTTTTGCAATGGCATGACTCTGGTCACTCCGTTCTCCCTTGTGCACCAGGTTGACCTGTATGTCCGCCATATTGTGACTCTGGCGAAGATAATAATGACGCACAAGACCGTTGAAATTGATCGGTGCATACGTACCGGCATAATATTGATAGTTTTCAACTTCCGGTACGGTCTTGAGATATGACACGATGTCCTTGCCAACCCTCGCGGTTTGTTCGAGGGTCGTGCCTTCCGGCATGTCGATGATGACCTGAAACTCACTTTTGTTATCGAAAGGAAGCATTTTAAGCTGAACCATTTTCAGCGGAATCATGCTGATCGAACCCAGCAGCAACAATCCGACAAACACATAGGCGATGGTTGCCTTCCACCAGCTGTCGAGCAGCGGGGCGAGAGTCTTGTCGTACACCTTGTAATAGATAGATTTTCTGATATCGTACTGCTCGACATGTCCCTCCTCCTCGGCCTTGAGCAAACGAAAAGCGAGCCATGGAGTCCCTATCAGTGCCACGAAAAGAGAAAAAATCATCGCAAGAGACGCACCGATCGGCATAGGGCTCATGTACGGACCCATCAGACCGGAAACAAATACCATCGGCAGAACCGATGCGATTACCGTAAACGTGGCAAGAATAGTGGGGTTACCAACCTCGTTGATCGCAGCGATAGCCGCCTGGAGCTTGGGCATTCTCCTCATCGAAAAATGCCGGTGAATGTTTTCCGCAATGATAATCGAGTCATCGACAACGATACCGGTCACAAAGATCAGGGCGAAAAGGGTCACCCTGTTCAGCGTATAATCGAAAAGGAAGTAAACAAGCAGTGTTAACGCAAACGTTATGGGTACGGATGCAAACACCACCAGCCCCCCCCTCCAACCGAGAAAAAGCCCGACAACAATGGTAACCGCAACGACAGCCCCAATAAGATGTTCGAGAAGAGTAAACACTTTTTCCGAAGCTGTTTCACCGTAATTCCTGGTTTCAGTCACATTGATACCTGAAGTGATGATCGAGCCTTTGAGTGATTCGACTTTTTCCAGAACCTTGCTTGCAAGAGCTGTGGCATCAGTCCCTTTCCGTTTTGCAACCGTGAGCGTTACAGCCGGATATTCACCCTGTATGCCAGTATCATGCGATGCAGCACCGTAACCGAAAAACGTGTAATTCTCAACCTCCTCCGGCCCGTCGACAACCTCGGCAACTTCTTTGAGATATACAGCCTCTGAATTGTCTATGCCCACTACGACATTTCTTACATCCTCGGCTGTCTTGAGAAACTCACCGGTCTTTACCGTGAACTCCCTGTTCATCTGCTGGAACGTCCCTGCGGTCACCTGACTGTTCGATGCTTTGAGCTGCCTGGCTATCTGTAGCGGGGTAATCCGGTATCGAGCGAGTTTTTCCTTGTCGAGAAGGATTCTAAGCTGACGTTTCAAGCCGCCGTTGAGGTTGACATCACCGATGTTCTCGATTTTCTTGAGTTCATCGGCAACTTGACCGGCCACTTTTCTAAGCTGATAGGGGCCGTAACTGTCGCTCCAGAAGGTAAGAGCCAAAACGGGCACATCGTCGATCGTCACTTTCTTGACAAGAGGCATTTGCATGCCAGCAGGCATACTGTCCATGTTTTTCATTATGGTTGCCCAGAGCTTCACCATGCTCTCCTCGGTGTCATCTCCGACATTGTACCGAACGGTAACCAGAGCGAAATCTTTCCGGGATGTCGAGTACACATAGTCGACATCCTCGATTTCCGTCAGATACTTTTCCACGGGTTTCGCAACCCGTTCCTCGACCTCTTTTGCACTACCTCCAGGATAGCTGAAATACAGATCCACCAGAGGCACTGAAATCTGGGGTTCCTCCTCACGGGGAGTCATAAATGTCGCCAGAATGCCCACAAGCAGTGCTGTGATCATCAGCAACGGTGTCAGCTTGGAGTTGATGAACAGCTTTGCAAGAACCCCAGCAATACCCTCTCTCATCGGCACACCCCTCCTTCGTTACGGCTTGACGGTTACGTTATCCCCTTCACGGACTCCCTTGACATGCGGAACAACCACGGATTCACCCGCTCCAAGTCCGCTGAGCACCTCGCTATAATCACCAACAGTTTTACCGGCTCTTACCCATCTGATCGAAACGGTATCATCATCACCGACAACCTGAACGCCCTCGAGCTGCCCTCGCATGAAGAGAGCATTTGAAGGAACGAGAAGCACCTGACGCCCATCGCTTGCCGTTCCCAACCGAACCGTTGCGATATTGTCCACCTCAACTGTCCGGCGTTCTCCCTCAGCGTTCGTCGATTCGATCTTCTTACCTCCGCAACCGGCAAACAAGACAAAAAGTCCGACACACGCGAAAATTATTGTATGCTTCATGGTACGATATGCGTTTTGATCGTTCTGTTACCCCCCGGTATAATAATCCAGCTCACTCTTCGCAATGATAAGATCATATTTTGCCTGGTTCAGACGCATACGAGCATAGGTATATGCCTGTTCCCTGCCCAGAAGTTCAAAAGTCATAGCCATTCCGGAACGGTACCGCTCACCGATGAAATCAAGGCTCACTTTTGCCTCTTTCAACGATTGCTCCGCAACCCGAATCCGTGACTTAGCCGTCCGCAAGAGTCGATACGCCTTACGAATTTCATAGATCCCTTTGTCTTTTGCTTCCTCATAGCTGTAACGAGCCTCCATTTCTCCTGCCCTGGCTTCCATTGCTTTACCGATGTTTGAGTACCCGTCAAAAACAGTCCATTCCATGGCAACCCCCAGAGTCCAGCTGTCTTGCTCGAAACCCGGAAAATCATCGTCATTCCAGCTTTTTTGAAAAAAAGCGTTCAAACGCGGCAGCCGCTTGGCTTTTTCCATATCGTACCGGTATCCTGCCGCATCAGCATTGGCTTCCAAAGCCTCGATATCGGCCCTGCCTTCCGGCATATGGGGTTCATCTGCAGGTATAGCGATACCATCGGTTTCAAGCCCGTTTACCGGTACGATATCCATATCGCCATCGAGGCGAAGAAGAAACCGTAATCCATCCTCTGCCGATCGAATCTCATCCTCGATCATCAGCTTTTGTTCCGTCAGTTCAGCAAGGCGTACCGCGGTCGACAATTTGTCGGATTTGGTGATCAAACCTTTGCCGTAAGCTTTTGCAGCTTCACGGTCATGAACCTGCATCGCACCGATGGAACTCTTGACCGCTTCGAGATTCTTTCTTGCAAGCACGAGCCCGTAATAGACCTTTTTGACTTCGAGGGCTATAGTCTCCTCTGACCTTCTGAGCATATGTTCCTGCGATTTTCTCGATAGTGAGGCTGCCGATCTGCCGATAGCGGCATCCCTGTTGAAAATCGGCTGCATAACCTCAACGCCCAGATTAAAATTTGAAATGTCATCAGGATTATTCAATACAGCCGGATTAAAATCGGCCGCAGCAATAGACCCCTGCCGAAGTTTGTACGTAAAGACAGATGCCGGGTCATCCGTCGCGATAAACGTTTCGGACAATGTAACTTTCGGCAAAAAAGCTTTCCTGCTCTGCACATATCTCGCCTCAGCTTGGTCAACCCTCGCTTTCGCAGCTTTTAACACATAGTTGTTCTCTCTCGCAAGCCTCAGAGATTCATCGAGCGACAACCTCATGGTCTCAGCCGCGGTAACGGCTCCGGGCAGCAGAAAAAAAAACGCCGCAATGTATCCTACAACAAATTTCAAGCCTTTCATGATCGTTGATTTAAATCTTCCTACAGTAACCCTATTGCCTCAGGCGCTCAGCAGTTTGCTGTTGAGCTTCATCAACACCCTGATAGTCTGGACCTGTATGACAAGCAAAGGTATATAGAGGAGAAAGTAACCGACAGAAAACTTGTCGATGAAGTCAACGGCAACCAGACCCTTATTGATGAGAAAATTGCCAAGCACAAAAAATGCGACACCCGGACAAATTGCTGCATAGGTCACGACACTTTTACCTCCGCCGCCAATAAACTCCTCGAAGTACCCCAACTGCTTCATAACGGTATAACCCAGCAAACCGAACAAAACCTGAACGGCGATGAGGACGGTGAAAACAATGACATGAAACCAGGGATGTACCTCAACGCCGAAATTATGAACCAGTCCCATGGAAATCCTGTTCACGGTAATTCCGAGAATCGTCAGAATTGGAATGACGATCCAGAGAGACACCGAAGCCTCGTAGTTCACTCCATTCGACAACATGGAACGAAATCCCAGCACGATCTTTATCACGCCGAAAGTAACGGCTATCGCAGCGAAAAACGATGCAAGAATAATCCCGAGCCCGGAAGAGATCACATTATGGCTCATTGCCGCAGCAGCCGACATACCCACACCTACCATCGAAAACGCAAATACCGACAACATCTGGCTCAGGCTGTTGTTTCGTTCGCAATCAAAATTACCGTACGCGATGACCCTCGAAAAAAACACAAGAAAGATCACCCCGGCATATATCCCGACCAGTAAAAATCCTAGCATGGCAAACGGAAAAAGATATTCGACAACGCGCCAAAGTCCGGGCACGAAAACTGCCCCGAGAATGAACATCACATTGATCGCCATAGCATAGGTCAGGGGAATAGCCATAAGCTGTACCTCGGCGTCCGAGCTCTTGAGTGTAGCGAAAGCTTCGGTGCCTCTGAATATGTTGTACTCTCTGATGTTCCAGAACAACAGACGATAATGCTGAAAAGCGTACCAGAGGATACCGGTATAGCTTACTGCAACAAGGACAACAGCCGCAGGCCCACCCGAAACCAAAGCAGTCTGGATATCTTCGAATACAGGAATCGGACGACCTTCATGATCGACCATGAACATCAGGAACATAAAAAAGCTCACCGCGATCCCACCGCTTCCGAGAGAAGCGAGAAAATACAATGGAGAATACTCCGTCCCGAGATTTTTTCTAAAACTCATGCTGTTACTCTTCGTCAATGATTTACCAACTTACTTTTTGGATATGAGCTTCAGTATACGCTCCATATTCTCAGAATCGTGTTCGTTCAAACACTCTTTCAAGCTGCTGTTCAACATGAGAGAGTATGTTTTATCCAATGCGGCTTTTGCAGCTTGAAACTGAACGATGACCTTTTCACAATGCTCCCGTTGCTCTATCATCCTGACAAGGCCTTGTATCTGCCCATCGACTTTTTTCAACCTGGAAACAATATCATCCATAATCCTTCCTCTGAAAGACTTTAACCAAACGCCAAACATATACCCCTACCCCGTATAGGTACCAAACATACAAAAATATTATTTCAGAACAAACACTTCATTGCAGCCCTTCTTCAAAACACCACAATGTCATACAGCCCGGACTGAAAGCACGGATTCCGGAACCACTGGAAAAGCATCGCAATCTCTCAGTTATTACCAAGCAAAAAAGAGAGAATGCAAGATCGAACAATGTGAAATCCAGCCAATTGCTTTACTCAGAAACAATAGTCATGCGAGAAAAGAAGGTGTTTGCGAAGTACACCGGCAAACTCCGGCAGAACTTCGAGCATAGGCAAATGACCGGCATCGTTGAATTGTATCAGCTCGGTTGGAACCGCCTCCTGTTCTTTTCTCCTGTTAAAAAGCGTAATCATTCCTTCAGGAGGTATCGTGCGGTCAGCCATGCCGGCAACGCAGAGAAGGGGTGCCCTGATTTGCACGGATTCTTCAGTATACTTTGCTATGGTCGCCGGATCTATAGTGAACTTGCCTACAGCGCTCGAGGCCTCGATATCGCTCGTCACAAAGTCTTCGACAAAAATATCTCTGTATTTCTCCCCGATAGGCCTCGTGATAGCTCGATCGATGAACAGCGACTTGAACGGCTCGATGGAGAAAATTCCCCTGAAAGCCATGGAAAGGTCGATCATTCCACCTACCAGAACATGGTGAAACGATTTAAGCAGCTCATCATCGAAAATCCCGCAATTGATGATGGTGGCAGACATCAGTGCTTGCGGATACCGGTTACATACCTCGGTCGCAATCATCCCGCCCATCGAGTGACCGACGATATGCAGCTTTCTCTCATCGAGCAGAGCGAGAGACGAAAGCAAATCGACAGCCTCATCGGCAAACCCCATTACCGTGAAGGGAGGAGAGGGTTTACAGGCTTTTGTCCTGCCTGTTCCGCTCTGATCGAATGAAACACATCGATATTCCGGTGAAAGGATATCGATCAACGGCTTCCAATACCTTGAAGAAATCGACCAGCCATTGAAAAAAACGACAGTCTCCTGCTTGTCACCTCTTCCTTCGGCAGTGTCCTCGTAGTAGAGACGGCACCTGTCTGTTTCTATGAAGCTCATAGTGAAACCGGGTGTTTTTCAACATCTGCTTAAAAAAACGTTATACGGTTTTTCTCATATTCCTCCCGGGCAAGGGGAAGAATGCAGCCGTATGCCTCATGTACTCCCGATATTCCTCTCCAAAATAATCGATCAGCATCCGTTCTTCCTTCAAACCCCATGTAATCGTAAATATAATCCCAAGGAAACTTGAAAGAATAACCGGTACATTTGCCGTAACAAGCGCAAACGAGAGGAATAACACAATCATTGCCGAGTACATCGGATGGCGAACAAAACGATAGGGACCGGAGGTAATCAGCTCATGTCCCTCCCTCAGCCGAGGCAAAGGGCTCCAGTAACGCCCGAGAGCATTCATGGTCCACATCAGCAGGACGAAAGCCGCAAAACCCGCAAAAGCTCCCCCATACCGGAGCCAGTGAGGAAGCGCAAGCCCCAACCCCTTCATCCAGAAAGGGTACCATGCGTAACTCACGACAATGAAAATCCATAAAAAAAACATGACGCCCTGGAAAACGACTCTGAAGCGGCTACTGTAACGATCTACCATCTTGTCGGGCACGATACGTTCACCTGCACGTGTTAGCCGACGAGTGAAAAAACCTCTCATCAGAAATCCTGCAACGTACATGCTGACGAAGATAATCCTGAACGGTAACTCCTCGGACATAGCCTGATAGCGTTTACTGTATCAGCTGGAAAGCGATGCTGTTACGGTTTATAGTATATTCTTGCATCTTCAAACTCATGCTACTGTTGACCGAAGATCATGCGTAAAGGTGCCGATACCACTTTTCCGATCATATCGGGTGGAGACATCCTGTTGATGCACGCACCATGAGACCTGTTGGCAAGGATTCTCCCCGCAAGATCTTCGGTGGCGGGCCTGATATCTTCACCGAGCATATTCAGAAAGATACGCCCTTCGGTCGTCGTACCGGCTGTTCCGGCCTGAAGTGACGTTCTGACTATGCCGGGAATGAGGGTACTGACGTTAACCGGTACTGTCTTGGCCTCCGCGATCAATGATTTGGAAAAATAGTGCACACCGGCCTTTGCTGTTCCAAAAACGCCCATCCCTGCGATCACGCTCCCATCCGCACCTTGCCCTTCCATATTGTAAATATGGCCCGAACCCTGGGCAATCATGCCGCGCATGGCAACGTGTGAACCGTATATCGTTCCCATAAGGTTTACGTCAACGGTGTTTTTGATCTCGTCACCGCTTAATTTCCAGAATGGCTGCATCGGATGTGCTGCGCCTGCATTGTTGATCCATATATCGACCCTCCCGAGATCTTCCGTGGATTTATTCCACAGTGTTTCCACCTCGGATAAAACCGTCATGTCGGCGACATGAGAATAACAGTCCCCTGCCAGATCGCTTTTTTTCAATTCAGCCATGGCTAATTCGAGGTTTGAAGCGGTGTGACTGCTGATAACCACTCTGCACCCTTTGGCAAGAAATGCCCGTGCAAGGCCCAGTCCTATCCCCCTGCTACTTCCGGTAACAACAATGTTCTGCATGGCTGTCGATATTAAAGATTAAGCAAAGACTAAAATTCAGTATTATTCATCAGGAAAGGTAGATATTTTTCAGTATCGTCTCAAACATACACTCCTGGAACTGTTGACGAAGGATAATCGTTACTCTGAGTTGTTACATTTTTGAAAAGTCACATATGATCTCATGGAAGTTGTAGGAAAAAGTCAAGCACTTGTCACTCTGGAATCCTGTCTGCAAGATTCAAGTATCTATTTCAGCGATCACGAAAAAATCATCAAATGTAATCCCTACTGTAAAAACGTTTCATACCTCACTGAGCTGGATATTTTTCAATGGACGTTTGAAGTGGAGGATCCTCGAAACAATCCAATTGTTGCGATATTCTTTGTAAAGCAGACCGAAGAACTTGTGCCGGCAGGAAGTGACACCCTTATAAAATTCACAGAACAAAACACCAATGGAGTTGCTCCCGACCTGAATCAGCCGGGTAGAAAAATCAGATGGCGCAGTGCCGAAACCATTCCTGAGCTAACCATCGAAAACAACCATACCTTTATAGGGCAGTCAGACTCCGATATCTTCCTGCACCACCAGGAAGACAATCGCACGGCTGTACATTTCGAGACACAGATCTCTCTTGACTTCACACTGTCATTTCCGTTGAATCTCATGCCGGAAAATTTCCTGAAGTACATGAGTGAAAAAATCATGTCGAGCATCATGCAACAGGCAACGGAAAGCATGCTCTGTAAAGTACAGGCGGACATCTGCTGTACTGAGCCTGACATAAAGGCAGAAGGCGGGACACACTGTAATTCATGACGATATGCTACTGTGTCGGGGAAAGCGCCCAGCCAACCATATTTTTTATCATACCGAGCGAACCGTTCAGACCAAGCTTGGCAGAAGTCGCTTTGAGCACTTCTGGGTATCTCCATGCAACATTCACCCCAACGGTCAGCAGTTCAGCCAACTGCATCGAATCTTTGAACATGGCTTCGCGGTAACGCGACGGAAGATTATCGAGCACGATCATAACCTCGTTCATCAATTCATTGACGAAGTTGGGTTTGTCGGTTTGGCCGTTAAAGCACATGTACTTCATGAGATTCGCCATTGTTGCGACATTGGGTTCATATGCACTGACCGCTTCGAGAGATTCCCTGTCAAGCGTATTTCGGTCGAGCGCTTCGTGCAGATTCTCCGTTAATCTAAAGAGATTCCTTACAAGGGACCCCAGACCGCAAAAAGTCAGGGGTGAACCGAGGGTTGCTGCATCCCCAAGCATGAGGATATGATCATCGGCGATAATCCTCGTTCGGGAAAATCCGTCATGGAAATATGCCGGGATAATACCGAAAACCGGACGATCGATCACGAAATCAGGTCCCGGCTTCTTGTAATCAGGCAGCTTTTCAAAATAGGTCTCGAAAAGCCCGAGAAGACTCTTGTCGTTATCCGAGTCGACCGAATCATAGAAAAACAGATAGGTTATGTACTTGCCCTCGCCAGCAGGAAATCCTTCCCAGATAAGCTGGCGACCACTTCCGGAACTCATATCGGCCGGTTCGGTGCTTACAAGAATTTCACCAACCTCATGATCGACACCTTCGAGCCCTGTCGCAATGGTACCGACTGTAGGACAAACATGCGTCTGAGGACGCCCCTGATTCAGCTGCATCGCCACAGGTGACATGATCCCCATCACATCGACAAAAACCCTCGCCTTGTAATAACTCACCTCTTGATCCTGGTTCTCAACCTCTACGACAACATAGTCGGGAAAACGGTATATCTTCCTGAAAACCGTCCTGTTACAGACCTTGTTCAACGGGTTGCCGAGAATTTTTTTCAAGGCCTTGCCCAACAGGAGATTCGCATCAACAGCGCAGTCAAGCACGTTGTCGATATAAAGCCTTTTTTTATCACCGTTTTCCACAAAAAATTCCGCCCATCCTGTCTTGTACTTGCAGGTGATACACTCCTCCACCTCCCCTTCAGTAAAAAGACCGACTTCGTTGAAAACATTCAGCTCTTCTCTCGATATATTCCAGTCACGGGTCGACTTCCCGGCTACATGCTTGTCAAGTAGAAGAATTTTCCAACCGAATTTTTCCGTCATCACGGCAGCATGCAGGATACCCAGTGTTCCACCGGCATAGAGCAGATCATACTCACCGGCGATGACTGCACTTTTCGGCAACGCATCACCGTCGAGCACAACAGTCGGTATGGAACGTTCTTCGATGTATTTCCAGTACCTGTCAAGTTCCCTGACCTGTCGCAGATGTTTCTCTCCGCCATTCAAAGAACTGAAATAGTCATGGACGAGGGGATAAGATGTTTTGATGCTTTCCAACATAGTGTGGCGTCAATAATAAGGTTAAGCGGAACAAGGCTTAATATTACTATATTATTTAACCTTCTTCAAGCGATTCAACACCATTCCACCCACCCCCCTCCTCGTCTTTTCGAATAACCGTAGTCGAGAGGGATTTTTGCTCAAGGAAAGATTATTCGTTAAATTAAAATTCATCTTGTTTATTTTTTAAACTTCTCTTTGGAGTATTCACGATATGTCACAAAATTCTGCCGTAGCATTCCTGCAACAAATGAAGTCGGACAATGAACTGTCCGATAAAGTCAACAATGCAGAAAACAAGGAAGTGCGCTGGGAAATCATCAAAAATGCAGGATTCGACTTTACACGCGAGGAACTCGATCATGCTACCATTACGGAACTGAACCATTTCGAGCGCTGGAGCTGGGAAGCCAGATTGCTGGCGGATTGGTTGTAGGATTGGTTGTAGCCCTTCCCCTGAAAAGCAAGAGAAAATCGAACAACACCAAAACAGGCTGAACGAGACGAACAGCCTGTTTCTGTTTCCGGCGGATCGTAATACAATATCCGTTCTGTTAAACAAGCATGGAACAAGCTGAACGTTAAACGGATACCCGCTTACAATAACAAAAGGCTGTCCTTTCGGGACAGCCTCTCGTTCAGTTACCACCTGGCTGGCTCCTGCTCAACAAACAGGATAGGCCTCGGGAAGTTCATTACCCTGTTCCTGAAGCCGTCGTGCAAGCTCATCTCCGGCAAGGATGATATACTGCGAGCGTCCCATTCTCGTATAACCGGGACGATGATCTTGGGCAAGCGGCATATCGAAGCGATCTTCGTACTTCAAATACAAATCCGCAATTTTTTCAGAAGCCTCAACCAGCCAGTCTGCATTCGGCGGAGGCATTCTGAACATATCGGCTCCGGGAACAGGCTGATAGACAAGCATATTCGGATAGACCCCCTTCGACATACGTTCCTCAACCCCTTCGAGCATCAGATTCATCGGCTCGAGACCCATCAGGATAAAACTCGTTGTGCCTCTTCCCGGTCCAAAGATTTCCACAGAAGCATCCTGAGCTTCAAGCCAGTATTCGAGAGGATATGTAGCGCACTTACCTGGGCAAATAGCCTTGAAATAATCTGGATGTGTCACCTCTAGATCAAATTCGGTAGAATTTATTCCACAAGCCTTCCAGCGCTCCATCTCCTTGAAATCGTCCGGCGGATAAAGGTTTGCCGTAATATGCAGCTCATCGAACACTTCCTGACTGAGTTGTTCACGTAAAGGAGTCATAACGAGCTCCACGAGATCGGCAACTTGGCTCCTTCTTGAAGGGTCAACCAGGCCTCCTATAACAACAAGAGTGCCTCTCCACCCAGCATCGGTAGCTATTTTCACCGCTTCGGCCTGCTCTTTCGCAAGTTCTTTTATTTTGCCAAGAGGCATCTTGGCCAGCTCTTTACCGACGCCGACATGCTGATCGGCGAAGAAAAAGCAGAACTTGCATGATTTTCCGGTATTGTTGTTATCACAACTGTAACTGTAATGGATATTGATGATATCCTGGTTCATGCCGATAACTGCGGCATTGACAGGACGGCCGTTGCTCAACTTGCCATCACGCCATGAAAACCACTCCTGCATTCTACCGCTTGCAAGATGTTTACCGCAGTCGAAAAACTCGAGTTCGTCACCATTGACCTGTACTTCGAGACGTGTATAGGGTTCCTGGCGCACAAGCGTTGCAAGATCACTGCCGTTGATCACCATAGCGCGGAACGGATTGAAACCTGTTGCCGGCGGCTTGTTTACGGTCACTTTCGCTCCTTCGGAAAGCAAACGCGCCTTTAAATGTATGTCCTCCTTGCTGATTACCCTTTTTGTCGCTGTGGCTGTAGTCATGGCATCACCTTATTGGGTCGTTGTCTGGCAACATGCATATTTTCGTAACCCCGGCTTGCCGGTCAGCGGAAACTCAAACTGCCTTTTGCCATCAAAAAAATTAAAAAGAAATTAATTACAGAAAAAACTCGATAATAATAATAAAAAGCCGGAACATCTACCGGTTTGCAGCCTGCTTTCGCTTGAACATTGCTTCGATGATAAATCCGGAAACGTAAACCAGAAGAAAACCTGCAGCGATGACTCCGATATATATCTGACGATCAGCCGACGCTGGAAGCTGATCGGTATTCCATATCAAAGCAATCAGGACAAGCCAGCCGAGACCAACGTAGAATACCGCCCTGTTCCACAAACTTTTAAAACTGCCAACCAGCATAATCAATGGTGTTTTATACGTTAACGTGCTTAAATTCTATACAACCCCTTCCGTTTTGAGACGTCTTTCATTGAGCTTTTCAAGAACGATCCTGACGAGATACTGCAAAGCGTTGACGACGTACGTGAAGTAAGCGAGAAAAGCTTCCCAGACAAGAACATCCTCGGATGCCCCCAGATAGGCCATGACAAAGTAAAGCAGATGAAATGCTCCTGCGGTTACACTCCCGATATCTTCCCAGAGAAACTCTTTGGAAAAAATCCACTTGTTGAAGATCTCTTTTTCAAAATAAGCCCCTGTTATGAACAAGAGAGCGAAGAGAAACGTCTTGAACAAGATGGCAATGCTCACCCAGTAGAAACTGAAGATCTCGTTGTTCTGGTAATAAAGGAATGTCACACCGACACCCGCCAGAAAAACAAAAAACTGAATGGGTGCAAGAATAAGCTGAACGTCTGTCCAGACAGAAGAATTTCGCTTGGCTAACTGCTCAGGAGTATAACGCGGCATGGTTTCCGGGAATGCAATTATGAAGAAATACACTACCGTAGCGGAGCACATGATGGCCTTTACGACTTGGACTGAATGCTCCGGCTATCCGGTTTTTAAAGGCACAATATAGGAATAACCCTTCACACAAAAAAGAAATCCTTGGAACTCCTCGCTGAAAGTTTACCGGTATCGATAATTTGTTTATAAAACGCCATCCCGTACTTTTCATTTATCTCAGCTATTTTACTATACTGTGAATCAATAACGAATGGAAGCGAGACGCATGCTTCTGTTAACATTAGCATTCTGCCATACCGATAAGAGAGGTGTAACGCCCGATTCATAACAAGTTGTGAACAACTCTATCGGATATTAGCCATGATTCAGCCATGAGTAAAGCAGTAGTAGACAAGCAAAAATCGCTGAAGATCCTTTTCGTCGCTCCCAAGGGCAAAAAAGATTCGAAGACAAACCAGAAACCGCTCTTCCACATGGCAATTGGTGTTCTGGTCAGCCTCACTCCTCCCCACCATGACATAGAAATTGCCGACGAGCACTTCGACGACACAGTAAACTACGATGGCGATTACGATTTCGTAGGCATCACCTCGCGCACCATCGATGCAACGAGAGCGTATGAAATCGCCGATGAATTCCGAAAAAAAGGCACAAGAGTCATTCTTGGTGGCTTGCATGTCTCATTCAACCCTGAAGAAGCGGCTCGTCATGCCGACTGTATTGTCTGTGGTGAAGCGGAAAACCTCTGGCAAACAGTTCTCGATGATGTTGTGGCAGGGAATCTCAAGCCATCTTACGATGCAAAGGATTTTCCTCCGGTAAAACAAATTGTACCTCTCGATTACAAAAGGATAGCCGAAGCGTCGAAAAGAGAAAAAGTCGACAGCACGAAATCGATACCGATATACATTACCAGAGGATGCCCCTATAAATGCTCTTTCTGCGTCACCCCCAACTTCACGGGAACCCTCTACCGGCGGCAGGCCGATGACGACCTGAAAGCGCAGATCGTAGCGGCAAAGGAAGCCTTTTTCAAAAGTACTGGCAAGAAAAATGCCAAGCCGTGGTTTATGCTTTGCGATGAAAACCTGGGCATCAGCAAGTCCAAGCTCTGGAATGCACTCGACCTGCTCAAAGAGTGCGATATCATGTTCAGCGTCTTTTTAAGCATGAATTTCCTCGAAGACGACGAAACGATCAAAAAACTTGTCGATGCTGGATGCAACATGGCACTTGTCGGTTTTGAATCGATCAAGCAAAGTACACTCGAAGCATACAACAAAGGCCACGTCAATTCTGCCGACAAGATTGTCGAAGTCATTGAACGCTGCAGAAAAGCCGGTCTCAACATTCAGGCGAATTTCCTTGTCAATCCGGATTTGGATAGCTTCGAAGATATGGATGAACTGGTCAAATTTATCGGCAGAAACAACGTTTTTATGCCGATCATTCAGATCATCACTCCCTATCCAGGAACAAAAATGTATCATGAATACAAGGAAAGCGGGCTGATTACCGACGAAGACTGGGAGAAATACAACGCCCTCAACCTTGTCGTGAAATCCAAGCATTATGATCCGGTCTCTTTCCAGCACAAGTTCATGCAGATTTATTACCAGAGTTATTCCTGGAAAAACATCGTCAACAGAGTTCGGGCCAATCCCTACCCTCTGATCAATCTGCTCTCGAGCCTCGCGTTCAGAAAGCACCTTCGTGACCAGCTCGCGACTTTCGAGAAAAACCATGCATTGAAACCAACAAGCAAAAAAAACATTTTTTAACCGATGGAAAACACAATAAACTATACCACGTTGTTCGCTCCTGTAGCGTTTTATCTTTCCGGGGTCGTTATCGTTTTTCTACTCAACAAGTTTATCGGTAAACAAAAAGCAGATCAGTAGGGTATCGGCTCTTTCTAACCGTCATTATTTTGTATTTGCGTTAGATTTGAAAATGTTTTAATTTTCAGGAAAATAACCGCTTACTGCTGTTTCGACGACCACAGCAGGTATTCAATAATTTTTTTCGCGTCTTTTTCCTAATCAAAACAATACACATCATGTCAAACGGCTCAAACAACGATCTTGCCGGTGCGATTTCCGGCCTTGTCGACACTTTCGGCAAACTTGCTCAGCAACAGGTCGAGATGCTCAACAACGGTGTCAACACCGCTTCAGAGATGATTGGCCCACTCGGAAAAACCATGACAGATCTCATGGGAAACATGGTTGATACCGTAAACCAGGTATTGCAGAATGTTTCTTCAAACATTGGTGGCGGCTCCAAGTAAGAGCTTATTTCCACTATTTTTTATCCAGCACCTTATGCAATTTTGTATAAGGTGTTTTTTTTTATAGTAAGGCAGAGTGATCATGGCTTCTGAAAAACATCACCTGGAGCTTTATTTTTCAAATCCGGAGCTCAGGAAACTTCGAATAGAGCAAGTAGCTGGTGACGCATCGAGCCGAGAGTATTATCGTGTCTTCTCCCCGGAGAAAACCTGGATACTCTGTATTGATCCCGACTTTGGTTCTTTTCCTTCGGATCAATACCCGTTTCTTGAAATTCAGCGCCTGCTCACAAGACATTCCGTGCCTGTACCCAGGGTTATCGGGAGCCGTAAATCGGACTCATCCATCCTGATCGAAGATTGCGGCAATACCCTGCTCCAGGACATGATATCTGCAAACCCTTCCCGAAACGCCCTGCTTTACCAAAAAAGCATCGATTGCATGAGTCGTCTGCAGTCAATCACGGGAAAATCGGACTCACTGCCTTTCAACCGGTCGTTCGACCCGGAAAAGCTGATGTTCGAATTTGATTTTTTCATCACTTATGCCATTGAAAACACTCATTCCACCAAGCTGCGAACAGGAACGCTCGCAACACTGCAAAAGGAATTCAGAAAAATTTCTGAACTATTGTTCAGGAAGGAGCATTTCGTACTCAACCACCGGGACTATCACAGCAGGAACATACTTGTTTCGAAAAACGGCCTTGTGCTTATCGATTTTCAGGATGCCAGAATGGGCCTGCCCCAATACGATGCGGTGTCGCTGTTGAAAGATTCTTATGTTACGCTCGATGAACAGTTCGTTTCCGATATGCAGCACTACCACTATAGACTGCTCATGGAAAACAAGCTTACCGTCATGGATTACGATGAATATCTTTATTTATTTGACATTATGGCGTTTCAAAGAAACGTAAAGGCGCTCGGCACTTTTTTCCATCAGGCATACGTTCTTGAAAAAAAAGAATTCGAGCAGTACATAACCCCAACGCTCGCTTACCTCCCCGGTTATATCGGCAGACAACCCGAATTAGCGACGGCCGGTGAGATAATTTTAAATACATTGGTGCAACCGTAACCATGAAAGCGTTTATTCTGGCTGCAGGATTCGGCTCACGTCTCCGCCCCATCACAAACTCCGTCCCCAAGCCACTCATCCCGGTTCTTAATCTTCCCGCCATCTGTTACACTCTCACCCTTTTGAAAGAAACGAAAATCGAAACGGTAATTTGTAACGTCCACCATCATGCAGACCATATCCGCCGTTTCTTTTCCGAAAACGATAATTTCGGGATAGACATGCACATTTCAGAGGAAACCACCATTCTCGGAACCGGAGGTGGACTGAAACAGTGCGAAAAACTGCTCGATGACGGTGAACCCTTCGTTGTAATCAACAGCGATATCATAGCTGATTTCAACCTGCAAGCGTTAATCGAAGCCCATGCATCTTCGGGTAATGCAGGAACGCTCATGCTGTTCGAAACCGCAGAAGCAAAAACAATCGGTGACGTCGGCATTCATGAGAAGCAGATCAGGGATTTCAGAAACATGCGAAAAACCGGTATACGCTCCGACTGTATCTATGCAGGAGCGGCCATTCTCGATCCGTCGATTTTCCAGTACCTTGAAAAGAAGTTCTCAAGTATAGTCGATACGGGTTTCACCGGTCTTATCGAACGTGAAAGCCTTGGTTACTTTCGCCATGAAGGTTTCTGGCAGGATATAGGAACACCGCAAAGCTTCTGGCAGGCAAACATCGAAAAAAGGAAAAATATCTTCCAGATCGGTAAACGAATAGGCAGCCAAATAGGCTTCGAACCGCATATGCTTTCATCACAGGCTGTCATTGCAGATAATGCAACGGTTCATGAATCGATAATCGGCAGAAATTGCCATATTGAAGACGGTGCAACGGTAAAAGATTCCGTACTCCTGCCGGGAACAACCGTCCCGAAAGATACCAACCTTGACCGGGTAATAGCTTTTCCGCAAGGCATGCTTTCTTTGGAGTGAGTAATTTTCCCTATACTACCGGCTGACAGAATAGACAAACCGGATTTCTTGCTCTTCAGCCATTCAGCGATCCGATTATCCGGCATTCATGAACATATGGCCTGACAGTTCAACAAAACACCATGTAGTTCCTCACATGATACAAACAGGTCTTGACATACTCCTCCAGGACACCAGCCGTCTGAGAAACCGTAACATCGGCCTGATCACAAACCAGACATCGGTCACCCCTGCCCTGCACTATTCCTGGCATGAGTTGCGAAAAAAAGGTTTTTCTCTGAAAAAAATCTTTTCTCCCGAACACGGACTCTTTTCAACGGAACAGGATCAGATAGCCGTCACCATGCAGCCGGACACCGACTGTGAAACAATCAGTCTTTACGGTAATTCCGAGGAAACACTGCTGCCGGATGAAAGTGCTTTAGAGAATGTCGATCTGGTGCTTTTCGATATTCAGGATATCGGTTCGCGATATTACACCTACATCAATACCCTCGCGCTTTTCATGGATAGCATAAACGGCCGTGATATTGAAATTATCGTTCTCGACCGGCCGAATCCTCTGGGCGGACTGGGCATCGAAGGCCCGCTTTCATCCAGCGATTATCGTTCATTCGTCGGCGTACTTCCGGTTCCTCCCCGCCACGGGATGACTGCAGGAGAACTCGCCCGGCTGTATTTCGATCACAAAAAACTCGATGTGAACCTCGACGTCATCCCGATGCATGGCTGGAAACGTTCATCGTATTTCCCGCAAACCGGACAACAATGGATAGTCCCTTCTCCGAACATGCCGACATGGGAAACCGCTCTGGTTTATCCCGGAATGTGCCTGTTCGAAGGCCTGAACATCTCTGAAGGAAGAGGTACTACGACGCCATTCCTCCATTTCGGCGCACCGTTCATCGAACCTGATGCAGTTGCTGACCATATCATGAACTACGAGCTTGAAGGCGTCCTTTTCCGCCCAACCTACTTCAAACCATCGTTTCACAAGTATCAGGACGGCATTGTAGGAGGGTTGTTTATCCATGTGACCGACAAGGAACTCTTTCGACCTTTTCTAACAGGAGTCGCCCTCACCAAAGTGCTCCACGACCTGTATTCGGAAAAAGTTCGATTTATCCGTGAGGTTTACGAATTCAACGATCTTCACCCGGCTTTCGACCTCCTCTGCGGCAGCGGCAAAATAAGAACGATGATCGAATCCGGCCAATCCTTCGAAAAGATCAGAACATCATGGCATGAGGACGAACGAGAGTTTACCACCTGTAAGCAGGCCTATCACCTTTATGAATAAACCGCTATATCATGGATACCTCTATACATTCTTTCCACCGAGCGAAATGAGCAACCGTGCATACTCTTGACCTGACCATAATTATCTGCTTCCTTCTGGCCATGGCTGGTTACGGTATATGGCAGGGACAAAGCAACCGGACCAATGATGATTACTTTCTCGGAGGGCGCAACCTGCCTTGGATAGTTGCCATGTTTTCTATCGTAGCTACCGAAACATCGGTTCTTACGTTTGTAAGCGTCCCCGGTATAGCCTTTCGTGGTGACTGGACATTTCTACAGCTTGCGCTTGGCTATATTGTTGGCCGAATACTGGTCAGTGCCATTCTTCTGCCCATCTATTTCCGCGAAGGGGTGGACTCTATCTACGAAGTGATCGGCAGACGTTTCGGCCACAATATGCAGAAGCTTGCATCAATGGTTTTTCTTGTAACCAGAATTTTTGCCGATGGTGTAAGGTTTCTTGCTACGGCAGTTGTGGTAGAAGTGGTTACCGGTTGGCCTCTCGGCGTTTCCGTGCTGGTCATCGGTATCGTCACATTGGTGTATACGCTTGCCGGCGGCATAAGGACAATCGTGTGGATCGACAGCGTCCAGTTCATCCTCTACCTTTTCGGCGGCATCATCACCATCGCGTTTATCGCGTCGAATCTTCCTGTCGGGTTTCCCGAAGCCCTAGCGAATCTTGCTCATGAACAAAAGCTGAAAGTGATCGATTTTGGCTGGAACATTTTTTCGGAACCATGGACATTTTTCAGCGCTTTCATCGGCGGAATCCTGCTTTCGCTCGGTTCGCACGGTGTGGATTATATGCTGGTCCAACGCGTTCTCGGGTGCAGAAACCTGAGCGCCGCAAGAAAAGCCATGATTGGAAGCGGTGTTTTCGTTTTTCTGCAATTCGCGGTTTTCCTGCTTGCCGGCTCACTCATCTACCTTTTTATCGGAGACATGCAGGTTGAAAAAGATCGGGAATTCGCTTCCTTCATCGTCAACCACCTTCCTGTCGGTCTTAAAGGCCTGTTGCTCGCAGGTGTCCTTTCAGCCGCGATGTCCACGCTCAGCTCCTCTATCAACTCCCTAGCTTCATCGACGGTCACCGACCTGCTTGGAGGTAACACCACACTGAACCGCTCAAAACTGATAAGTTTTGGATGGGCCGCCGTGCTTATCGGCATCGCACTGGTATTCGATGAAAACGATACTACCATTATCGAGATAGGATTTACAATAGCCTCCTATACCTACGGTGGTCTTCTCGGTCTCTTTCTCCTTTCCAAAAGCAACAAACAATTTCATGCCATCAGCCTTGCAATGGGACTGCTTTCAAGCTTGGGAACCGTGTGGATTTTGGCCTATGCAGGTTTTGCCTGGACATGGTTCATCATCGCATCGGTCCTTGTGAACCTGCTCGTTGTATGGACCGTAGAGGGAATCTTTGCAGGAACCGGCGGTAAAAGGTAAAATCTTTTTGTGCAAAACACTTTAATTGTATAAATTATCTGCAAGGAATTAATCTAACTTGATATTCGAAAATCGGGAGTTGTACCATGAACAATGCCTCTGGAGCGTTTACCGACTGGGCTGTAGCCTATGGAAAAATAGTGGAAATATTTACCGACGGTCACTGGTGGGTAATGGCTGATTATATGGAAGGAGTAGGTAAAACAACCAAGAGACTTTTGAAAAACGCTTATCCTTATATTAAGGAAGGTCCAGGCGGTGCTGGTTTGCAAGGCTCCTCACCCGAAGCATCCGGATATGCTTGCCCGACAAAAGCTATCGAGCAGCGTTTCAGAGATTAAGCTTTTCGCATAGCCATTAAGGAACTCCAAAGCAGCACAGCCAAACGGTATGTGCTGCTTTTTTTTCGCCCATTCAAACAATTTCATGCAAACCTTGATGCCATTAGCAGTACAAACCGAAACAACCGATTCATTTTCTTTTAAATAACGAGAGGAGAACATTATCATGGCAACCGAAAGAACAAACGATACTGTCAAGGCCCTTTCCAGCCTGCTCGAAAACCTGGGAAACCTCGCAGCAGCACCGATAATAGCTGTAGACAACAGCTTACAGACTCTGATGCCATCCATTGAGACCACCGGTAAAACCGTCGGTGAGCTGTTCGAACGCAGTGCAAAAACGCTCAACGACTCTGTTGAAAACCTTTCGACCCCGTTAAACTCGATTGTAGCAAGTCTCGGAGAACTTGCCACCTCTGGAATAAAAGCCGTCAGCGCTACCGGCTGGCAAGTAGCCGAGACAGTCGGCTATGTTGGCAACAATGTTCTCTCAGCTGTTCAATCGGCTGCCGGAACAATCGGCGACACTGTTACCTCAATTCTTCCTATCGGCAAAAAGATTTAAAATCTCACCTGATACTGACAACAGTATTGAAAACAAGCCTCTTCAACGAGGCTTGTTTTTTTACAAAAAAAGATCAATCAGAACAGACTCAGCTTCGGCTTGAAAATCCCGATCATGAAAAGCATTGAAGCAGATCTCTATTGTATGTACAAATCGGATAAAAAAACCGATTCATGGAGACACATCACCATTGCAGATACGACTCTGATATTTCTGTTTCCATCCTGATGGAATGAACGCATCACCAAAACATCTTTTCAACCTCTCAGAAACCTTTTGGAAAAAAGAGGAGTTTTATCCGCGAAGAGAGTCCCGCCAACCAACCTTTTTCACGCATGCAAGACATCATGTCATCATGGCAACGGCACTGTCTCGATGGAACCCCCATCTACGTCAGCACCACAACGTCAAACTGGTTTGTCCCCGACAAAGAAGGTGACATGACTCTGCAAGACATGCAGAAAGAAAAAGGCGTGCTTCCCACGGCTCAGCAACGGTATTTTCTATCACGGCTTCCTGAAAGCAGTACACAGACCTACCAGGGCCGTGCTGGCATGCTGAATCTCTCGAGCATAAGGGAACTCTGGTTTCATGTCACCAATCGCTGCAACATGGCATGTACACACTGCTTGTTTTCATCTTCACCTGGCGATAGGAGAGAATTGTCGCCAGAAAACATCGCGACCCATGCCGAAGCAGCTTACAGGCTTGGCTGCAGACTTTTCGCGCTGACTGGCGGGGAACCGTTTGTTCATCCCGACATCGACAGCATCATTATAAACCTGCTCTCTCATGAAAACGCTCATGTTGTAGTACTCACCAATGGGGTTTCGATTCGCCGTCATATTGAATGCATACCATCTTCATTGCTTGAACGTCTGCATCTTCAAATCAGTCTCGATGGAATGGAGACAAACCATGACCGCCTGCGCGGTCGAGGAGCCTTTGCACGACTTGGCGAAACTCTCTGCTGGCTGAAAGAGCGATCCGTGCCGTACACGCTTTCCATGTGCGTCACCAGGCAGAATATTATGGATATGACCGATTTTGTCGAATATGCAGCAGAAACCGGTGCTGGAAATATCCATTTCATGTGGTATTTCGTCCGGGGCAGAGGAAAAGGAGAAGACTTCATCGACCCTGACACTATTTTTTATAACCTGAAAAAAGCCGTGCAAAAGGCCGAATCGCTCGATCTACGAATAGACAATATCGAATCACTCAAAACCCGCATTTTCGCTCCTCCCGGCACCATTCACGACGGCAGCACAGCCGGCTGGGAATCAATGGCTGTAGGCCCGGACAACAAACTGTACCCTTCAGCTGCGCTTATAGGTGTTCCTGAACTTGCAACACCACTTGACAAAGGCCTGTCCGATGCATGGAAAAAAAGCCCGATCCTTGAAAAAGTCCGCCATGCATCGATCGTCGACAAGCTTTCCCCGATGCGCTACATCCTTGGGGGAGGAGATATTGATCACAGCTATATCCATCGTAGAACCTTTTCGGGCAACGACCCTTATCTTCCACTCCATGAAAAAACCGCTCTCTGGCTTATCACCCGAATGGTTCCTGCAGGAAATACACGGCAAAAAAAACCATCCATCCGGCTCCAGATGGGAGAAATCCTTGAAAGTTGCGGCGCTCATGGCAATATAGCGCTGGTTCACTCGAACTGCTTGCTTGCCGCGGCATCGGAAAACAGTCTCACTTCGATTCAGGAATTCTACAAGGATGCCGTAGGTGACGCAAATCCGGATATACTCAACCCTGTCGGTTACGATACCGGAATCGTAAGCCATATCCCGCCGGAGTACCGCTTCCGCGGTTACGGTTGCGGTAGTCCAGTCATCGATGCAGGAATCTCAGAAGGAGAAACCGTTGTAGACCTCGGATGCGGAAGCGGCGTCGAATGCTTTATCGCTGCACGATTGGCTGGAAAAAAAGGGTCGGTAACAGGTATCGACATGCTGGTCCCCATGCTGGATCTGGCAAAAAAAGCGCAAAAACAAGTCAGCGCCAACCTCGGTTACAACATCCTCGGATTCCGCAAAGGCTACCTCGAAGACCTTCCGATGGAAACGGCTTCTGCCGATGTCGTTCTTTCCAATTGCGTCATGAACCTTTCGGTGAACAAACGCCGTTCCTACTCGGAGATCTTCCGGATACTCCGTCCGGGAGGCAGGCTGGTTATCTCGGATGTTGTCTGTGAAACGGAGCCCGATGCCTCGATACGCAACGACGAAACCCTGCGGGGGGAGTGTATCGCCGGAGCACTGACTGAATCCCATCTGATGGGACTTCTCGAGGAAACCGGTTTTGAACAGATACACCTCATAAAGCGCTTCCCTTATCGGGTTGTTCGGAAACATTCTTTTTTTTCACTGACCTACAGCGCGTGTAAACCACCTGCCCCGGAAACCGTTCAAGCCATGTACCGGGGGCCGCTTCCTGAAATCCGTACCGAAAACAACACCCTCATGCCGAGAGGCAAAAAAGTAACTATCGATCGGCATCAGGCAGAAGCGCTTGGGGAAACCGTATTCGTATTCGACAATAACGGGTACGTCACCAATATAGAGGCGGAAAACTGCTGTTCATGCTATACAGCACCCGAAGAGCACAGCGGTAACGGTACAGCTGCATCATCGAACAGCACAGCAGCAATCAAACATTCCGCCGACTGTATGGTTTGCGGCTCTTCTCTCCAGTACGCCGATACGGAAGAACAACAGGTATGCACATACTGCGGGCAGCTGTTCCAGTCTGCAGTCAGCTGCACCGAAGGACATTATGTCTGTGATGCCTGCCATGCGGAAGATGCGCTTGACGTCATCACTCACCACTGTCTCACCTCGAAGGAAACCGATATGCTCCGCCTTTTCGAACAGATACGAAGCCACCCAGCCATTCCGGTTCACGGTCCAGAGCACCATGCAATGGTGCCGGGCATCATACTTTCGACATATCGTAATCTCGGGGGAAATATTCTCGATATGAATATCTCGAGCGGTATCAGCCGGGGTAAAACCATAGCAGGCGGATCATGCGGTTTTATGGGTATATGCGGCGCCGCTACAGGAATCGGAATCGCATTCAGCATCATGTTACAAGCCAATCCCGTAAAACCGGAACAGAGAAAAACCGTCCAACAGGTAACTGCTGCCGTGCTTGAAGAAATCGCACGGCTTGAAGCTGCACGCTGTTGTCAGCGGGACTGTTGGATTGCGATCAAAAAAGCGGCAGAACTTTCTGTGCACCTGCTGGATATACCGCTGATGGCATCCTATACGACACCCTGTAACCAGCAGCATCTCAACAATGAATGTTTCGGAAAAGCATGTCCGATCATTTCTCAACAACAAACTTTCGCCTGAAACCGCACACACCTCTTGCGACTTCTGTCGCCTTGCTGATCATATCGTGCATCCGGCAGGTTTCAGACTGCAGGCTTGATTCGTGGTGTAGATTTCCCTGGGCCTATCGACACATTCTACAGACAGGCAGAGCTTCTTTCAAGGGGACAGTTATCGGGTCACAACACTGCCGCCAGCCCGCCAGCGCTGGCTTGTGGGTTTCAGCAGAACAGCCCTGCACCGGTATGAACTTGTTGCTGACTCAACGACACTTTCGAGTCTCCGACAAACTGCATCTTTCTTGCATCAAAACGGCCTTCCTGATGAAATGTCCGATTTCACCTCACGTGTGCATAACCGCTTACGATAAGAAAAGAATGCAGACAGCTTCTATCAATCTTTTCAGCTGAACCTGCGCATATTTTTCTGCTGTCTGCATTCACGATGCTAACTCGCCAACCTGTCATAATACTTCTCTAGGCTGTCCTGACGGTGCTCGTCCTCTCCCTCCATGATAACCTCAAAAGTTTTGTTCCTTGCCTTTTCGGTCCATAAGGAGACAACCAGCATTTCCGCTACATCGGAACGGTTCATCCAGCCACTCCACATTTTATCCCCCTGCTCGACATGCAGGTCGTGCATCAGAGGCTCGCCATCTTTCAAACCTCCGGGACGAACAATGGTATAGGAACGACCATCCATACCGAAAACATTTCTCAGGTGTTCTTCAGCCTGAAATTTCTTGCTGAGAACTCCCGCAAAAAGATTGAGTGGATGATACCACCGCGTTACCGCCATTGAACTGACAAGTCCGAAATGCGTCACACCAGCCTGTGCAGCCTTGTCAACAAGTCTTATGACACCATCTCTGTCAACTTCTCCAGGGGAAGCCTCACCAAAAACCTCGCTCGATCCAAGAGCGGAAATAACACCTGTGCAACCTTCGACAGCCTTTGCGACATCCTCATCATTTTGGATCTTGCCTTCGATAACCTCAACATCGCCCAACTCTTTTGCCTTCTCGAGAGAACGGGCGAGAACTCTTACCGGTATGCCGTAATGCTGAAGGCGGGATACAACCCACCGTCCGGTTTTGCCGGTGGCGCCGGCTACCAGAACCTTTCCTGTATATTTCGTAGTGTCTGTCATGACTATACCCTCCAATCGTGGGCTTTGCTTTTTAACTTTTTAACTATATAGCCATAACGCACCCATGACATATTTCGTTTCTACCAGAAACTTACTTGATATTTTTTTCCCGCGATTATGATTCCTCTCCAATTTTTGCTTTTTTTCCCATCGTACAAACACCGGTCCGGTCAAGAACGGTACACGAAGTATATCTGCCATTCAGAAATAAATTCACGCTGTCGCATACTGGTCGATAATGGTTGAAATCAACATTGTCACCAGGGAAAAGTCATGCCGACCCCATGAATTACATATACGGATGTCTCAAGTCAGGTACGATAATGATAACAACGAGGAACAGTTGAACTATTGACGATCGCCGGCTCGAACAAGGAAAAGCTAACCTTTTGAGACAGCCAACGAATTTATAGAAACCATCAGCTTTTTCATCACATGCGTATACGGTATGTCTCTATCGACAAAACCGCCACCTGAATAAGCTAAGCATCGACACTTCTTTAACCTTTGAACTCGACTTCCATGAGCGTTATCCTGATGCTCATAGCCTCCGTCTGTTTTGCCACAATGGCGGCAATGATTAAAGGAATCGGTTCCTCACTGCCTATTCCGGAAATCATTTTTTTTCGGAGTATTTTACCACTTCCTTTTTTTCTCGGAGCACTGTGGTTGCAGAAAAAAAAACTGGTCGTAACAGCATGGAAAACGCTTCTTCTACGATCTCTTTTCGGTTTCCTCGCAATCACCGGCTTTTATTATGCGCTGGCACATATACCTCTTGCCATCAGCGTTTTCCTCGGAAAAACACAGCCACTTATTCTTGCTGTTCTTGCCCCCTGGATCGTTGGAGAAAAAACAAGCCGTTCCGTCTGGTTCGCTATTGGAACAGGCCTTGCCGGTATTGTGCTTATTCTGGACCCCTCTTTGGGGTGGACCGCTGCAGCCTGGGCCAGTATCGGAGCTGCTACGGCGTCGGCAATAGCACACCTGCTGGTTCGTAAGCTGAATCGCACCGATGATCCTGCAACGATCGTCACTAATTTTTTTATCGTTACCGCACTGCTTGGTTCCTTATGGATGGGACCATCATTCATCATGCCCGATCTCGATCAATGGCTGCTTCTTGGGGGCGTTGCGCTTTTTTCAACAATCGGACAATATTTGATGACACTTGCCTACAGAATGGAATACGCCCCGGTTGTCGCGGCAGCAAGTTACTCCTCGATCGTCTTCTCCGTTCTATACGGCTACTTTTTCTGGAACGAAATCCCCCCTTCATCTGCATGGGCCGGAGGATTTCTCATTGTAGCTGGTTCGTTTATTTTGTTGCGGTCAAGGATCTGATTGTTCCAATCAGACCCCATCGTTACCTATATTACAACAGTACCTTTTGTTCAACAT
>JADMLA020000026.1 GCA_015482705.2 Prosthecochloris sp.
GGATTATTACATGATCGAAAAAAACGACAAAGAATACGTGCTCCGCAACCACCAGGGAAAAACCACAAAAATCCCGAATATTCCTGAATAGGAGGCTGAGGTAAGGGTAGTTGAGCAGAGTAGAGAGCCTGTGGTTGTAGCCTGAAAAATTTTTTGTCAATTCTTTCTGTTTGTATAACGTGTTATACAAAAACAATCTGTATTTGTCATCATGAATACTTCAACACCTGAAAAATCGGATCAGCTTATCGGCATTCGGATTCCGAAAAGTGTTAAAGATCGACTCGATGTTCTGGCTGAGAAAACCGGCAGAACAAGGACATTTTACATCCGTCAGGCTTTGCTCGAGCACCTCGACGATCTTGAGGACAAGTACATGGCTCAAGAGGTGCTTGGACGTGTGAAAGAAAGAGAGGAGGAGCTTTATTCGCTTGATGACGTGGAGCGTGATCTTGGCCTGGACGATTGAGATTACAAGAACGGCTAAAAAAGGCCTCTTCTGCTAGATGTTTGATGAACAATTTGACTGCACCACTTTTCTATTCTCATTTCTTGCCGTGTTTTAACTGTGATCGTATATTTCTTTTTGAAATAAGCGGTTAATCCTATCGGCTTAATTTCAAGATCTCTATATCTACTATATATAAAGCTCAGACTACAAAGAAGTCATTTCTGAACAGAGGCTCTTTATTAGAGGAGTTTGAGAGAATAATGCTTGGGAGAGTTAGGGAGAGGGGAGTTTATCAGAGCAGAGCATAGAGAATGTTTGTCAGGTGTTAATAGTTGTTTGGGTTACTGAACAAAGCCCTCTAGTCCCATGCAGCACAGAAAGCTGAATCAATCCCTTAAAAGTACTAAATCTAAGTGGCGGAGGGCCACATGGAAGCTATAACGCCATTCTCTCAAGAGGACCTGAATGAAATCTTCAAGATTTCCCCTTCAGATTCGGAACGCGTGATTTCAAGGGAAAGTAGCAGTCTTGAATTCAAGGAATCATTCGGATGGGCAAGTTTGCCTAAGTACCTAAAAACAAGCGCAGCGTTTGCCAATGCCAAAGGCGGTTATATCGTGTTTGGTATTGGCAATAAGCCACACCGGCTTGGCGGTCTTTCGGGAACTCACTTGAAGTTATTTGAGGATATAGATCCGGAAAAGATGTCAAGCCACTTCAATGAACATTTTGCTCCGGAAATAGAATGGACGATTCAGGAATACGAACTTCAAGGGAAGGTTTTTGGACTTCTTTATATCCATGAGGCCAAGGATAAGCCCGTCGTCTGCACTAAAGATGCAGGGAAGGAGCTAAAAGAAAGCGATATTTACTATCGATATCGAGGCCGTTCCGAGCGCATTAAATACCCAGAACTCAGAGCCATTCTTGAGGCCAAGCGGGAATCTGAACAGCGCCTATGGATGCAACACTTCGAAAACATAGCGCGGATCGGTGTTCGTGATGCAGGGATTTTCGATCTGCACACCGGCAGTGTAACCGGGTCTGGAGGCTCATTCCTGATTGATGAGTCGCTTCTCAGTCAGCTCTCTTTCATAAAAGAGGGTGAATTCTCTGAGGTCAAAGGCAAGCCCACATTAAAGCTGATCGGCCATGTTGAACCCATTGCTGGAAGCATTGTCGCTACGTCCAAAAAACAATTTGTAAAAACAAAAGGCATAAGGACAGCCGATATCGTCCTCAGTGCCTTGAATCAGGAAAATGTTCCTGAGCCCTTGGAGTACATCAAACAAATCTGTTTTGAAAGCACCGCATTTTTGCCAGTTTACTATTTCATCAAGAAATCCGGAGCGACGCAAGACAAAACCGTGAAAGCGCTCGAAAGGGTGCTGTCAAGATCAACTACGCGAGGAAAGCTAATTGAACGTTTGAAGAGTGGAAAAACGCAGGAACTTCCAATCCCAAACGGAAGTACTTTCGCTGCCACCAAAAAAAGAAAATACTCAGAGTTACTGCGCAGCAATAAAGTAAGCGCGGGTCTTGCTGGGAAAGAGCTGAATTATTGTCTTCAAGCCATTCGTGGTCTGGCAGCAGACGAAATCAAATCCAACTCGAAGGTTATCAGAGAACTTTTGAAGAAATGGTTTAACAAACACTACGCATCGGCAGGAGGTCAATTGGCTGACAACCTGCGGCGGGCCATCTGCTGGGTTGATGAAGCATTGAATATGGGAGAATGCGAATGAGTGATCACATGACCTTTGTCCGATTCCGCAAGTGGGGAAAGAATGGCGGAATTGAGAACAGGCCTTTTCGCTGTTTCCAAAACACTTAACATATATTTCTTCTTATGCGGGGAACTAGGGGACGTAGTTGAATAGGGATAAAAGTCCAAGCATTATTTCCGTTGTTGTTTTCCCAGGATCGGAAAGACCCTTTTCAGGTCGTCGGCTTGACGTTCATGTTAGGTGATTCTCGTTTTTACAATTGCATCTTGAATTTTTTGCCACTGGTTTTCATACTGCTCTAGTTCTGGAATACTAATTGAGCAGTGTGTTGAATCTGGCGTTTTTGGTCTCACGCCATCGTGCGTCGCAAGATATGCTCTGTGGTGGTCAATTATGGCTGTGCGGAGTTCAAGCCAGGAAAAGACAAAATATCTATCCTCTCTATTTGACTTACCCAATGCAACAAAAACACAAAACAGATTCGGAAATGGTTCGCTGCAAGGTTTTCCTATAATTTGTTGCTGTCCATTCATGTTTATTTCGACAAACTTACTTACATCAAACTGCCAACTCTTTTTGTTAATGGCCTTCACTTGGACTACCAAGTGTCCTCCAAAATCGTCGGATGCAACGATATCGTAGTGGGGAACATTCCCGGAGAATGATGTGGCAATCAGGCCGCGTCTGCACAGTTCAGCCGCGACCAAAAACTCGCCCAGTGCTCCCGTTAACGTTGTACTTCTGCCTGTCGCCATTATTTTCACTTAACATTTTTTATATGTACTTCGGAATTTGATTCATCTGTGATACAACAGAATGGACGTTGTCAATACTGAAAATCTACCCGATACCCTCTTTCTTGAGCGTTTCTGCAATATCTTTAGCCCAGGCATTGATCTCGTCCCATTTGCGGAAATCACCAACGGGCACTTTTACGACCTTGATCATAAACTTATGCAATAAGCTGAGCTTGTCTTTATCGATTTTGCCATGAAAGACGGCAATCTCCCGGTTTGCGTTGTACTTGGTCTCGTAAGCGGTGAGGATCTCGTTAGCCACAATGAGTTCCTTTTTTTATATGAGATTTTATCAGGAAAGTGTCCGCAGAGACGACAGGGATGTTGTTCCATGCATCCAGATCGAGCAAATGAGTGTCACCGGAGATGATTGCATTGGCTTTGGCTGCATGTGCTGCTTCGAGAATCCGGTTGTCATCGGGATCGGTTGTTATCACCGAAAGCCGGCTCTCAGGGGTGACAAGGGTAAAAGTGTTTCTGAACAATTGGATGATTTCGTATACCTGCTCTTCATGAAGGCTGAATTTCGACCGAAGTAAAACCTCCTCAACCTCTTTGAGAATATCAGGTGAAATGCAGTTCACGAGAGTGCCGGAAGAACAGCGATACAGGATTTCACGGGGTTTCCCCCCGAAAAGAATTCCGGAGATGAGGATATTGGTATCGCAGACAATCCTCATCGATCGTTCGATCTCTTATGACGGGTCGCTACGATTTCCTCTTCGACTTCTTCGATAGTGAGTTGTTTTTCCTTTACAGTACGATCTCCAAGCTGGAACAGCTCATTCCATTGGTTCTGGCGGCGGATGTATTGTCTTGCAGCTTCACGGATCAGCTCTGAACGACTGCGGTGTTCCTTCTTTGCCGTTTTGTCTATTTCCTTCAGGAGAGAATCCTGAAATGATATATTGACGGTGCTCATACCTTGCTATGGTTGTGTTATGGGCACCTCTAAAAAGTTATTGCGCGTTTCAATTGCTGCGTTGGGCGGTGCTCGGAATCCTCATGTACTCGATGTACACTCCGGTTCCTGTGCTACGGTCCGTCTTGCACTTGAGCCGCTCTTGACGCTTTTTAAGAGGTGCCCTTATATCATGAATATACAAAGTTTGTATTGAAATGACTGATTATTCCACTGCAAGGTTCCCAAATGGAGTTGGAGGAATAGACTCGGGTGCTCGCCTAGTCCTGTTGTTTCTCCATGATCGGAAGAATCCGTTTCAGGTCGTCGGCTTGTTCGATCAGCAGTTTTCTGAGCAGGGCAGGCAGCTCACCGCCGTCTGAGTCTTTTTTATCCAGAAAGGTCTCTATTTTCCGGAGCATGTCCGGGGTTTGATGCCAATGCGGAAAGAGGTAATGGCCAAAAGCTTCGGCGTAATGCACATCACGTTCGGTATAGATGTTTTCAATCGCTTCAAAAAACCGATCGGCAAAAGGCGTTAGCAGGTCTTTCTGCATGTGCCAGTGAAAGCCTTTCATGCCGTAGCGGAGGAAATCCGTGGAGCGGGATGATTCTTCTGTAAACGTCTGCCAGCAGGATTCTTTTTCTGCGCTGTCGGGCCTCGAGGCCTGCACCATAAAGGCTTTCTTGAGGCCAAGGTCGCTTTTATCCAGCTCTTTTTCGTTGCTGAACAGGGTTTCGGCTTCGGTGTGTCCGCAGGCCATCAGGCGGGCAATGACGTTCCAGCGTTTTTCCTGGTCGATCTCGAGCGACGCTATGGACTCGGTACCTGTAACAAGGCCGTGCAGGTAATCCAGCTCGTCCGACAGAAGAGCGGTTTCTAGCAGGAGTCCGAACCAGATGATCTGCTTTTCTTCACTGTTATCGGTCACGGCCAGGCGTTCGCGGGCCATGGTGTTGAGTTTGGGCATCCAGATCGCTCTGTTGTCATCGGTCAGGTATACCGATACGATGGCCTTGATCTTTGCGATGATATGGCTGTTCAGAATAGACAGATCCTTCTCTTTCATGGCCAGTTCAATGCCCATTTCGATAAATTCGGTCGGTCTGAAGGCATTGTCGCGCACCATCTGCCAGAGGCTTCCCCAGACGAGCCGCCGGGCAAACGGATCTTCAATGGTTTGTAGCGACTTGCGGGCGATGTCGATAGCATCCTGGCTGTAAAACACTTTCACGTAATCGTGATCGTGCGTATTGAGGATCACGAACGCAGTGTCGGGTTTCAACTGCGTGTCTGCAGTTTTTCCGTCAATGATGATCTTTTGAGTTTCATTTTCGACGAGTGCGCTGCCGCTCTGACGATAGCCGGTCAATGCAATGGCATGCTGCCGTATGAGGTTGTTGTCGGCCGATCCCTGCTGCTCGATCCTGAGCCTGCCGTTCTCGATACGGCTCGAGAGGGTATTGACGCCGGTGGTTTGGAGCCATTGGCGGCTCCAGGCTACGATGTCGATACCGCTTTTTTCCGACATGATCGAAAGAAAATCATCCAGGGTTGTGTTCTGTTCGGCGAATCGTTTGAAGTATTGGCCAATGGCGGCGCGGAAGGCCTCATCACCGATATAGTACTGAAGCTGGCGAAGCACCGAAGCACCCTTGGAGTAGCTGATGCCGTCAAAATTACTGAAGGCCTCGATGGTATCCCGGGCCGAAGCGGCTATGGGGTGGGTAGTTGCATACTGATCCTGCTGATAGGCCCATTCTTTGCGAACATACAGATGTTCCAACGCATCACCGAACAGCTTGCCATTGGACATGGCGAAATAGGAAAGGTAGTCGGCAAAGCTTTCGTTGAGCCAGAGGTCGTTCCACCATTTCATGGTCACCAGGTCGCCGAACCACATGTGCACCATCTCGTGGGTGATGGTGTTGGCGCGGTTCAGGTGCTCGCTGTAGAGCTTTTTATGGCGAAAGATATAGTGTTCGGTAAAGGTGACGCAGCCCACGTTTTCCATGGCCCCGAAATTGAATTCCGGGACAAAAACCTGGTCGTACTTGTCGTACGGATAGGGGTAGTCGAAATAGGTTTCCAGGGTGGCCATGGATTCCCTGGTGACGGCAAAGATGTTTTCCGGATCCATGTATTTTTCGAGCGACTTCCGGCAGTAGATTCCGAGCGGTATCCGGTTGTAGCGATCTTCCCACTTGGCATATGGGCCTACAACCAGGGCAAAGAGGTAGGTGGAAAAGACAGCCGTGTGTTTGAAGGAAATCGTTACTTCTTCATTGGTTGTTCGGGTATGCTCCGGAAGGGTGTTGTGGATATACGTCCATTTTGAGGGCCCGTTCACCGTGAGCCGGTACGAGGCTTTGATATCGGGCTGATCGAAGCACGGGAAGAGGCGGTGCGCGTCGTAGGGCTCGAAATCGGTATGCATGTACTCTTCATTGTCTTCTGGATCGTGAAATTTATGAAAGCCCGAGCCGGTGTTGTCGAACAGGCTGGTATAGGTGATCTCCAGCGTATTGCGGCCCTCTGTCAGATGATCTTCTTTGAGATAGAGGGCAAAATCACCCTCGAGATACTCCTTCGCAGGTTTGCCATCGAGCGCGACAGCATGGATCTGTTTGGTAATGAAATCAAGCTTGAGGTACTCTATACCGCCCCGGCGATAGTCGAACTCGACAATGCAGTGCCCCCGGTACTCCGTGGCGTACTCTTTCAGGGTGAGTTCAAGGGTGTAGCGGACATTGGAAACCAGGTTGCTGCGGGTTTCAGCCGCTTCACGGGTGAGAATGTTTTCAGTATCAATGGAATATGTCATGTAAAACGCTTTACAAAGAGAGGCTTAGAGAGATGCTGGTTTTTTATCAGGTGCACTTTTTTATCTGTTTGTGGTCTGTTGTTTGGAAAATAAGATACTTGGTTCAGCAAAAAAAAGTCCAAGCATTATTTTTATTTCCTCTCTCAGCGCCTTGACAGAGAGTATTTCAAGGATGTCATCTTTGTGATTGTAGCGGTCATTGGTGATGAAAAAGGAGGCGCCGGAGCGGATTGCAGTTGCAATTATCAAGACCTGGAAGAGAATGTGCAGGGCATTGTTCGATAAGTGAAAAAAGATTATAAAGTATTAGGTGTTTAGTCCCTTTAATAGGTTAGAATAGAATTGCTGAGGTCCGAGGGAGAGTTTTGGACCGTAACGGTTTAATGCGAGGCACGTCCCAAAGGAGAGGTTATTTCGCTTGAATTTGATATTCTGGATAATGCCTGATTTTGAAAAGATAGACATACTCAAGAAAACACTTGACTCGTATCGTCCTCTTCCGCCTGAGATTGTCTCCAATCTTCATGAGGATCTGGTTCTTCGATGGACGTATAATTCAAACGCTATCGAAGGTAATACGCTGACGCTCAAGGAGACCAAAGTGGCTCTGGAGGGAATCACTGTTGGTGGGAAAACCATGAGAGAGCATTTCGAAGCGATCAACCATCGTGAAGCCATCTATTTTGTCGAAGATCTGGTTGAGCGGAACGAGCCTCTATCGGAATGGCAGATCAAATCCATTCACCAGTTGATTTTGAAAAATATCGACGATATACATGCTGGTGTCTACAGAAGAACCAATGTGATCATTGCCGGTGCCGATCACATGCCGCCTGACGCATTGCATGTCGAAAGCGAAATGCAGAAGTTCATCAACTGGTACAGAGAGCAGGCACCTGCGCTTCACCCGATTGAACGTGCGGCTCGTGTCCATGCAGACTTTGTAAAAATCCATCCCTTCACAGACGGAAACGGCAGAACATCTCGTCTCCTGATGAACCTTGAGCTGATGAAGAGCGGTTATCCTCCTGTCGTTCTTCCGGTAGAAAGGCGATTGGAGTACTACGAGGCTCTGGATGCTGCTCATACGAAACAGGATTATAAACCATTTCTGAACCTGAGCGTTGAAGTAGTCGAGGCAGGATTCAAGCCATATTGGCATGCTTTGGGAGTGAAGCCAGTGTAGATGCAACCAGGGGAATTGGTTGAATAAGTTAAAAGTCCCTGCCGTATTTCACTTCATACGATATCAGTAAAGCTCAGTCTGTTCTGTTTTTTCCTCCAAACGTTTCAAAGAAATCCTTCATATGCCGTTCGCCGTAACGGGGTGCGGCGTTGTCTATTTCGTTGACGGCAATCGCGAAGGCGAGCATGTCGGCGATACGGGCGTTGAGAGGTTTTATGAGGGAGTGAAGGCCTTTGACGATCCAGAGGGGAATGAAGATGATTCTGGGTTTTTTATTGATCGTTGTGAAGGCAAGGGTGAACAGTTCTTTATAGGTAAAGATATCCGGCCCCCCGATATCGATTTCCTGATGACCCGGAGCGGCTGTATCCACACAGATATCTCCCATATCCTTTCCATGGATCGGGTTGATGCGTAAACTACCGTCACCGGGCCAGACGATGACGCCGGAGGAGGCCAATTTCTGGAACTGCAGCATGTCGGAAAAGTAGGCGTTCGGTCGGAGGATGGAGTAGTCGATGCCGGAATCCTCGAGTACCTGGACAAAGTCTTCGTGGGCTTTGACGATCTGCATATCCATCATTTCATCGGCTTTGAAAATCGAGACATAGATGAATTTCTGCACATCGTGGAGTATGGCTTCCTGGAGAATATTGGCGTTGCCGAGATAGTCAATGTCATGGTATGACATGCCGGGCTTTGAGCTTTTGAGGCCCATGGAGGAGAACACCGTGTCGATGCCGTCTGCTATACCGAACAGCGTATCGGGTTTGGCTGCGTCGCCTGTTACGATTTCATCCACCACGACGTCAAGCAAGGGTTCTCCGAATGGGCCGGGACGTTTGAGTTTTTCAGGGTCACGTACCAGCACACGGACAAACCAGCCCCTCTTTTTGAAAGCAAGAGCCGCATACCTTCCGATGTGTCCCGAAGCTCCGACTACAAGCGCTTTTTTCATTGCCATCTCGTTGATCTGTTACGCATCATGAACTCTCCGTTGCTTCCGGCAAACAGTATCTCTGTCGGCTTTATTGTCGGGTCGCTCACGATGATTCATGGGGGTTGCCGCGAATTTGCGGCAATGTTCTGTTGCAATGATAACGTAGATGACCGGTGTTTCGTTGAGGCAGTGACCGGAAATGGGTGATAAAAATAAAAATGACGAAAAAATCCCCGTGTAAGATCAATACTGATCTTACACGGGGATGACGGCATAACGAAAAATCCTCTGAACTACTGGGAGAGTCCCTCCATACATTGTCGTGGCCGGCATGAAAGTGGAGCGCCGGAATCGGGGAATAGTATGTCAGGGGGTCGTGACTTCGTAACTGTAGTCGAGCTGCAGTTTATCCGGAGTGCTGATCAATGAATTCATCGGAACGCACACATGAAACCATTTGCCTGCCATCAGGCTGGGCTTGTTGAATGAATGCGTTTGTCCGGGCCACAAGGTGAACAGTATTTTTGTGTTTTGGCCGGGAAAGCACTTTGCGCCACCGGTAAAAAACTTGTCTTTGAAGGTCATCTTGACCTGTGTGTTGTTGGTGACGCTCAACAGTTTTGCATTTTTAATCGAGGGTATACTCCCGGAAAAAGGAAGATCCGCAAATGTCGCTTTAGGATCGTTTTCTTTGCGTAACGTCACAATATCGTTTTTAGTTATTGTGGTTGGGTCAGGTGGGGGCGAAGTTTTTTTGCAATTGTTCAGGTATTGTTCTCTTTGTGTATTGTATGACTCTACACCCAGAGCGTTCTTTCCTTGGATACACCATTTGTAATGGTATTGGTAGTCGGAGCTCCACCAGTCCGGATTATTTCCTTTCGGACAACCTGTCGCTATTCTTTTCTCGTTTTGCGCTACAGCTGTTTTGGCATACGAGTCACAATTGTTCGATATGCATTTTGCCAGAAACGCTTGTCGGGGCTTGATATCGACGGCGTTTCCCTGGAGGCATTTTTGATAGTAATAGTCATAAGAGTCCGAGTAATTGAAGCTTGGCCCGCAATTCCCGAGTTGTTGCAATGCCTTGGATATTTCCAGATTATCCTTTGCGTTTTTATCGCAGTAATCCTCTTTTGTCATAATGTGCTTTTCAATTCCGGGCGCCTTTTCGGCCTGAGTCACGACGTTTTTCTCCTGTTGCTCGAACATTGGAGAAGGTGCAGCGAAGCCGTTACTGAATAGCAGTACAAAACATACTGTGAAAGCTGCTCCGATCGATAGCGGTGATTTCATGTATCTGAAAGAAGAGGTTTTACAAAAGGTGCGGAAAGCAATAAGATACAAAACAGGATTATAATGGAGGCGCGGGCAAGTTAATGGAGGTGTCTTTTTTCAGTTTGTTTTCATTGCTTTATCCTCGGATAGAACTTGTGGAATAGATGTTCAAATGACATGTGTCAAGCCAGAGGACGAGTGAGCTATCAATACGTTCTTCCCGGTAAGGGGGTAGATGATCGTAGTCATTACAATTCGTTGTTTATGGTAGATTGTGCCGGGTTTACAGTTCTCCCTTTTCCAGGGCATGAAAGAAGTCTCTGATTATCTGATTGCGCGATTCCAGCCATTCTTTCAGGTGATCGGCATAGTGCATGGCCGATTTTTTTGCATTGTTGTCGGTCAATAATTTCAGGATGGCCTTGTTTACAGATTCTGAATCGAGCCGTGTTCTCCTTATACGGTGAGCGAATCCTTTCCTGACAAGACAATCGATATTGTATTCCTGTTCATACATCATTCCAATGCCCAAAACGGGTTTTCCTGCCAATGCAGCCGTCATTACTGTGCCGATTCCTCCATGAATGACCGAAATATCGGCAAGGCGACTTACATCGAGTGCCGGAAGCCAATCGGTCAATAAAACATTTGGCGGTACTCTTACGTTCAGCTCCTGCAGCTTTGTTTTCATCGGTGACACCACATTGAAGGGTTGATCACGGAATCCTTCCAGAATACTTTTGATGACTTGCGGTCTTCCAGAACTGCCCATGGAAAAATAAACCAGCGGTTCTTTCATTGCAGCAAGCCGGTTTACCTCCTCTGGAACAGGGCTGGCTAGATCAGCGATCAGTGGGCCGATGTAGTAGTAGGTCTCCGGTACGCTTGACAGGCCGGAAAAATCGGAAGGTTCGGCAAGAAGATTGTAGTCGCCCTGCCATAGGTCGCGAAGATCGTTCAGTTTTGCAATGCCGTACTCTTTTGCGACTGTGTTCAGCGGACGAAGGATTATCCCGCCAAGCTGGGAAAAAGTCTGCCTGGTAAGCCATTTCAGTGCAGCATCCGGAAGCAGCCTGAGCCCGGTGATGTCCAGGTCATCGGCATAGTCTCCGAGCCCTTCGTCGATCATGGCCTGGATGTCCCATGTCGACTGTGTCAGCCAGATCAGTGGTACATCGGCAGCCCTGCTGGAAAGTGTGATGGTTATATTGAACCCGGTCACGGCAGCCAGTGGACGCTCGTTTCGCAGAAAAGCAACTTCATTCTCGACGCGTATTCGGGTTTCCTTTGCCGAAAAAAACGATCCGATTTTTTCACCCTGGTCAACCTGGTAGAGATACTCGATCTGTTCGCCGGAAAGTCTCGGTTCAAGACGCATCAGGGGAAAACCGTCTTTTTCGATAAGCTCCTCGAACTGACCGCCGTGAGTGGCAAATACGATATTGAATTCGTTCCTGCAGGCTTTCGCCACTTCGAGCGTCCGGGTTGTTTCAGCCAGGTTCCATGCTGCAGGAAACATTGCAATTGTTTTCATAGGGGTTCTACCATTGGGTGGGATATGAGTGAGAATAGGCTGAGTGGTTTCTTTGTATATAAAACTTTTCTGAACATTCTCTTTCATCACCATGGTTTATTTGCTGAACCCTTGTCAAACCTTGAAATCCCTGCGTGAAGATGACACAACGGAGATGCATACAGGCGCATTGACGATCAAGATCGGGCGGCTGCATACCTCGTCGGTAAGGCCATATTGTGGAAAAATGAAAAAAAATGAAACCTTTTTCCTTGTTCGAGCATAAGATAAATGATGATAGCTGATAGCGTTTCCCTGATCGAAGTGAAGACCGGTTCGGGTAAATGATCATGGATAGAAAATACAAGCAATGTAGGAGAAGAAGTGATGAACGACATGGTGAGTGCTCTTTTGTCCGAGCTTTGGGGCGAGAGGATACGTGGCGGCAGTGTTGCTGTTTTTTGCTCGATGGTTGTCCCGAAATGTGAGGCTGAGAGGATATGAGAGAGAGTAAGGTCGCGGTGCGTTGTTTTACAAAAACCGGCAGGTTTTTCATGCTGTTTTTCATTCTCCATGGTTGTTTGACGGGACACCCGGTTTATGCTCAGGAAGTGTTGCAATGGCAACAGTGTGTCAGCGAGGCACTGCAGTCCAGGCCGGATCTCGCTGCCGCCGAAGCATCGCTGCAGCAGGCTGAAGCGCAGAAAAAAATTACCGTTTCGGCTGAACGTCCTCAGATAAACGCCAGCTTGAGTGGCAAACGCAGCGATTCGACTCAAGAAGAACTCGAGAGCGCTTCTACTTTTTCCTATGGTCTCTCGGCCTCACAGCTACTGTATGATGGAGGGGTTACCGGCAGTAAAATCGAAGCCAGTAAAGAAGCACTGAACGCTGAAGAGCAAGCGTATCGTCTCGCGTCTTCGGATGCCAGATTGTCGTTACGGCGAGCTTTTTTAGAACTTCTCAAGGCGCAGAAGCTTGTCGTGCTTGCAAAAGAAATCGAGCAGCGTCGACGAGAAAATGTGGCGTTTCTGACGTTGCGTTATGAAGCGGGTCGGGAGCATATAGGATCACTACGCCGTTCCGAGGCTGATCTTGCCGAGGCGGCATTCGAAGTTGCCCAGGCCGAACGTGGTGTTGTGCTCGCTCAGTCACAGCTTGCCTCGGCTCTTGGGCGCGATGTGCGTTCCATCTTGGTTGCAGAGGGTTCATTTGCGGTTGAAGAGCTTGCTGAAAAATCTCCTGATTTTCCTGCATTAGCGAAAGAGCATCCCGAAGTTCTTCAGTTCGAAGCAAACACACGTTCTGCTCGTTACGATCTCGAAGCTTCGAAAAAGTCGTTTTTTCCCGAGCTTTCGCTCAATTCTTCTTTTGGCAGAAGTTCCTTTGAAAGCTGGCCACCGGACGAGCTGGATTGGAGTGCCGGGTTTGAGCTTTCGCTTCCTCTGTATACGGGGGGAGGGACCAAGGCAGCTGCAGCCAAAGCTCTTGGGGTAGTCAATGAACAGATCTCCAGAAGCCGGGGCGTTTATCTCGAGGTGCTCGATACGCTTGAAGAGCGTTGGAAAAATGTTCAGGATGCCACCGAAAACCTCGAGGTACAGGAAAAATATCTTGAATCGGCCAATCTTCGATCGAGTATTGCCAATGCCCAGTATTCGAATGGTTTGATTTCTTTCGATGACTGGGTGATTATCGAAGACAATCTTGTCAGCTTAAAAAAATCACATCTCGATGCCCAGGCCCAGCTGTTCGTGGCCAGGGCTGAATGGACACAGGCAAAAGGAGTGGGACTGAATGAATAAAAAAGTGCTTGTCGGTGCAGCAGTGTTTTTCGCAGTAATCGTATTCGCCGTTGTGTGGGGAATGACTCTTTGGAAGCAAGAATCCGCCACCAGACTGCGTGAGGTGCAAGCTGGAACCGGAACGATTCGTGAAACGGTTTCTACTACCGGTGTCGTAGAGCCACGGAACAGATTGAAAATCCAATCTTCGGTTGCCGGCAGGGTTGAGGAGGTTCTTGTCGATGAAGGGGTCATGGTCACGAAAGGAGACCGGCTTGCGTTGCTCAGCTCCACCGAAAGGGCGGCTCTTTTGGATGCTGCAAGATTGAGGGATAAGAAAGAACAAGCTTATTGGGAGACCGTCTACAGTAAAGCAGCCATTCTGGCCCCAATTGAAGGTCAGGTGATCGTGCGCAGCATCGAACCTGGTCAGACGGTTACCACCAGTGACTCTCTCTTTGTGCTTTCGGACCGGCTGATCGTAATCGCTTATGTCGATGAAACCGATATCGGCAGGGTATCACAGGGACAGGATGCGACGATAACGCTCGATGCCTATCAGGATATTGTGGTCAGGGGAAAGGTCGAACATATTCACTATGAGTCACATCTCGAAAATAACGTTACCATCTACCATGTCGATATCATTCCTGAGACCATTCCGAAAGTGTTCCGTTCCGGTATGAGCGCCAATATCGATATCGTCGTCGATGAAAGAAAAGGTGCTGTTTTGATTCCTGCCGGAGCAGTGCAAAATCATGACGGCCAGAGTGTCGTTATGGTCAAGAACCCTCAGGGTGATGCACAGGGAACCTATGTCAAGGTCACTACAGGTTTACAGGATGAAGATGTCATTGAAATCAGGGAAGGTATCGAAGCAGGTACTACGATTCTGGTTCGTGACGATTCGTTTGTGCTGCCAAAAAACAGCGGTAGCGGCAATCCTTTTCTTCCGCAGCGAAAGAAACGGTAATACCGGCAATGATTACACTTGATAACATTCAGAAGACCTATAGTATCGGTGAAAGCTCCGTTCATGCACTCAGAGGAGTTTCACTCTCGATCGAACAGGGCGAATTCATTGCCATTATGGGGGCATCGGGTTCCGGGAAATCCACACTCATGCACATTCTCGGCCTGCTCGATACGCCTGACAGTGGCGACTACTTTCTTTCGGGGCGCAATGTCAACTCATTGAAAGAGGATGAACTTGCCGCATTACGTAATCACGTGGCTGGTTTCGTGTTTCAGCAGTTTCATCTGCTCAAGCGTATGAGCCTTGTCGATAATGTCCGTTTGCCGCATATCTACAGCGGTGAAGAAGGGGATTTCCGTGAGGAGGCGATCGAACGTTTATGGCTTGTAGGGCTCGAGGACCGGGCTGATCACAGGCCGAATCAGCTTTCCGGAGGGCAGCAGCAACGTGTTGCCATAGCCCGGGCACTGATACGCAATCCAATGATTATTTTTGCCGACGAACCCACAGGCAATCTCGATACGAAGAATTCCTCGGAGATCATGAACATTCTCAAGCGGCTTCATGGAGAGGGAAAAACCATCATCATGGTGACGCACGAGGACACCATTGCGGCATATGCCGATCGGATTATCACCATGTCCGACGGTCGGATCGTCAGTGATGAACGAAAAGCCGGAAGAACCGATCGGCAGTTGTTCAGGGAGGAGCCAGTGAACCCGAGCACCCATATCCCCTTGTGGCGCAACGGTCGTTTTTCCGGTTTTGTCCTGCAGGCGGTACAGTCCATTCTTTCCAACAAAGTTCGTTCCTTTCTCTCCGTGCTTGGCATTCTGGTCGGGGTAGCGTCGGTTATCGCCATGTTGGCTCTCGGTGCTGGAGCGCAGGTATCGATGGAGGAGAGTCTACAATCCATGGGCTCCAACCTGCTTTCTGTCAGGGGGGGATCTGCATCTGTCAGGGGAGCCGCTCAGGGAGCGGGAGCCGTTACCCGTTTTACCTTCAACGATGTTGAAGGTATAGCAGCAACGACGTCACTTGTAAAGCGTGCGTCGGGCATTGTGAGAGGCAGTGCACAGATCGTTTATGGCGGCAATAACTGGAGTACTTCACTTGATGGGGTTGGTTTCGAATATGGTGAAATGCGTGCTGCCATTCCAACTATCGGGCGATGGTTTACCGAACAGGAACTGAAAAAACGTGAAAAAGTCGCAGTTGTCGGCCTGACGGTTGCCAAGGAGCTGTTCGGCAGCAGCGTCAGTCCGGTCGGCAAAACAATCAAGATAAACAGGATCAATTTCACGGTTATCGGAGTGGCTCCTGCCAAGGGGTTTTCAGGTCCTCGTGACGGGGACGATGTCGTGATGATTCCGGTGACTACGGCGATGTACAGGGTTCTTGGTAAGGATTACTTCGATGGTATCTACGTTGAATCGGTTTCTCCAGCCATGATTGAGCCGACCAAAGATGCTGTCGAGAGGATTATTCGCAAGCAGCATCGTCTTGGTGACGGCGATGATTCTTTTTCGATCAGAGACATGACAGAGATTAAACAAATGCTCTCCAGTACGACTCAGACCATGAGCCTGCTTCTTGGCGCGATAGCGGCAATCTCTCTGGTTGTCGGGGGTATTGGCATCATGAACATCATGCTGGTGTCGGTTACCGAAAGAACTAAAGAAATCGGGCTTCGAAAAGCGATAGGGGCGCGAAAAAGCGATATCATGCTGCAGTTTATCGTTGAATCCGTAGGTATGACCCTCTCAGGCGGCTTGTTCGGCATTGTTGCAGGAATAACCGTTGCATGGGGGCTGTCGGTTTTTGCCGGCTGGGCGGTGCAGACATCGATGTTTGCGATTGTGCTCGCTACGGGTTTTTCGATGTTGATCGGTTTGAGTTTCGGACTCTGGCCGGCAAAAAAAGCGGCTGATCTCAAGCCGGTCGAAGCCCTGCGGTATGAGTAGCCGTCATTGATATTTCTCTTTTTCCATTTTCTGTAGGGCACCTCTGCTTTTATTATTCCACGCTTCAATTACTTCGTAGATCCCTGCATGTGTCGGGGAACTCTGGTTATCCATGTTGTTCCTTTGAAATGAGCTGCCGGATAAGATATAAGAATTATAAAGTAAGGATGACTTGTTATGGGAAAAACCATTCCTGTGTCCGGAAATTGTGGTTTTGCGGAAAAATTCTTTTTATACAAATCATCATGCAGGTGATTTCTGGTGCAACGTCCTCATGCATTCACAAAACAAACAGTTCTGTTACGAACATCGGTCAATGAACCTCGAACAAGCTAAAAAAAGCCTTTTTTGTGGCACTTTTCTTCTTGGGCGGAGTCGCAGGGGCAAAGCTGTCGATGCGTTATTTGCTTTCGGCAGTGCCGAGGCGGCGGTTGTACTGGTTGACGCGGTCGGGCGTGAGCATCCTGAAGCCGATGGTATTTTGAGCAGGCTGCTGACGATTGACAGCAAAGCAATGCACGAGATGCATGCGGCCGTATGGGCTTTCTGGAAAAGGCAACGTTATGCGACCCTTTTGAACAAGGCCCGGAGTTCAGAAACATTGAGAAACGTTCTTTATGATGCCCTGCGTGTTATGCCTCGTGATGATGAAGGCAACAGAACGATTTTTGCACTGTGGCATCGGCTTGATGACAAAATGCTTGCGGAGATGATCTCGAACCAGTCGAGGCATGCACCAGGGCTTGAAATGGATGCTCTTTTCGGTTTGGCGCAAGGAGATGCAGAGCGTTATCTCGTTCTTGAAGATCCTGACTGTTCAATCTTCGAGAAAGCATATATCATGGCTTCGGATGATCAGAAACGCAGGATCAACAGTACGGTATTGAAAAATCTGGACCCCCGCCTCGTGAAAGCCTATGTTCTTGCCGGTGCTGGAGGGCATGAGCAGGAACTTGTGCTGGAAGCTCTCAAGATTTCCGGCGATCAGGACGGATTGTTCGAGCGGGTCAGAGGAATGACGCTTCAAAACATGCTCGAGCTTGTTGCTTACTGGGAGCACACCGGAAACCTTCCTGACGACTCTTCCCGAAAGAAAACGGTCGAGCGAGCAGTGGCCCTCTATCGTGAACTTTGTTCACTCAATTTCAAAGCATCGGACGAGGTTCCGGCTGGTACAACAGACATGATACACTATTGGGAGGAGCGTGAGGTGACGGATGCAGAATTGAAGGCAGAACTTGGATGTGACGATCCCATGGTAAGGGCCGGGGCTCTCTATAGAAGCGCGAAAAGAGGACGCATATCGCAATCTCGTCTTCGTGATATAGCCAGAACGGGATCGTGGCTTGAAAAACTTGCTGCAAGACTTTATCTGCCGGGTGAGTTTCCGGAAGAAGAATATGAGCATGTGGTATGGCTCAGGAAAAACGACAGAATCGATGCACGTCTATTCAACACTGTCATTCCCGGAACGATAGATGACAGTCAATTCTTTCTGGACAGCATGCGGGTACTTGGCAAAAGTGAAGATGCTACCGATAAAATGTTGTTTACGCTTCTTGCTATTTTGACCACCTTTCAGGGTTACTTTTTGCGCGGTATCGTTATGCTTGACGAAAATGATGACGCTACGCAAAAAGGGGCGGTCGAAACGGAAGACGCACCAGGGATTGAATGGTAGGTGTTCAGATATCAGAATAAGAAGCATTGGGTACAAAGATGTACAAAGCGCTGCAAAAGCTCCTCGGCAAGGAAAGGGAAGGTAACAACTCGGATGCGGCTCTCCTGAAAATCGAGCTTCAGGAAAAAGAGGCCGAGCTGCAACGTCTTCGTCGGGAATCTCGTCTTGAAAGAGAGCGTACCGCTCATCTGACTGAAGCCGGCATTGAAAAGGCGCTCGAAGAGGTTATGACAAACATCACAGGCCCTTTGGCAAACCTGTCCGCGATGCAGGCTCGTTATCGGCAAGATGGGAATATCAAAGTGGCGGATTTACTGAGCGTTGCCATCAAAATTGAAGCCTCCCTGCATGATTTCGGGCTTGAAGCATTCGGTGCGGTTGGAGAAACAACCTCTTTCGATCCCGGACTTCACCACCTTCTCGATGCGGATATTCCCGTAGAAGGTGAACCTGTTGTTGTAAGGTTTACGGGATATCGTTACAAAGGCAGGACGATACGCAAAACAATGGTGAGAAAGGTTTCAGAAATAACAAAAGAGCAACTACCGGATGGCACTGGCATTTGATTTCGGAACCAGCAATAGTGTTGTCGTGCGTTGGAACGAAGCTCTTGGTAAAGGGGAGGCAGTCATGCTGCCGAATCTAACCAGAACGTATCCTTTACGACGAGGCGGGAACGCCACAGTTATCCCTTCATTGATTCATTACGGAAAAAATAGTATGCCAATGATCGGTGCACAGGTCGAAGAGGCCGGTTTGGCAACGCATCCCGGTACTTTTCGTTGGTTGAAAATGGATGTCTTGAGGACAGGCGGAGCGAATCGAGGTCGTCGTGTCAACGGGGAGGTTATTTACCCTCGAAAAGCGGCGGACGAGCTTGTTGATCGCATTTTGATGTTCGTGCGGGGCCTTTATGGTGATCTCGATAATGAACTTGTGGTTACTGTTCCTGTCGAGGCATTCGATCATTATCTGGACTGGTTGCAGGAAGCTGCTTTGAAACGTTTCCCGGGGGGTATCCGGTTTCTCGATGAAGCGACGGCCTGTATCATGGGTTATCTGGACCAAATTCTCGATCGCAAACCGTATTGTATCGTCGATTTTGGAGGTGGAACCCTCGATGTATCTGTTGTTCGTACAGATTTGTCGGCTTCCGGTAATACGCAATGCAGGGTGCTTGGTCGAGCCGGAGAAGAAATAGGCGGGATCATGGTCGATAACTGGCTGCTGGAGTATATACAGAAGCGGGAAGGACTTGATGATGAAGAGATAGCAACTGTCGGGTCTGCACTGCTTCGGCAGATCGAACAAGCAAAAATATCGATTTCCAACGGAAAAGATAAAGCAGAGATCGGCCAGTACAACGATATAAGCGGTTTGCTGATCAACTGTACCCTAACCCGTGAGGTGCTCCAAGAGGCGCTTGAAAAGCAAAGAGAGCCAAACAAGCATAACCTTTACCAGATTCTCGTACGGACGCTCGACCGTGCGCTTGACCAGGCACGTGACCGAGCGGGGATACGCAAGACGGAGCTTGAAGGAGTTTTTCTCGTTGGCGGAAGCAGCATGCTACCGGGTATTCATGAGAAAATCCGGGACTATTTCCCTGACAGCGAGCTTCACGGTGATAATCCATTCGAGGCAGTGGCACTTGGTGCGTGCCGGTATGGAGGAGGAATGATCGAGCAGGCCCTGGCGCATGATTATTGTATGAGGAGCTGGAACCGCGAACTGCGTGATTTCGAGCTTGTTCCGGTAGTGTCTCGCGGGACGTCATATCCAACTGAAAAACCGGTGACAAGCAAATATATAAAAGCTGCCTGTGATGCACAGCAGGTGCTTGGGCTTGTCATATACGAGCGTTCTGTCATGGAGCGACCTGTTATAAGTTATGTCAACGGTGCCGAAGGACTTCGCCCCGTGCGAGAGGAAATGAGACAGGAGGCCAGGGAGAAACCGCTCAATCCGGATGATCATGAATTCATTCATGCGGATCCCCCCTCTGTGGTTGGTGAACGACGGTTTATTGCAGGATTCGGAGTCGATGAACATCGTCGCCTGACACTCTGGTTGCGCGACAATCTCGAGGGGAACAAATCATTTATTCAGCTCAGGGACGGGACCAGAATTCCTCTTCCTGTTGCCAATTTTCCAGTGGTTAAGCTATGAACAATAATCTGGCTGAGAGTGTGAAAAAGTCGATTGTGACGAAAGGCTGGCTCGACGAGCTGAAACTGAATATCAATGCTCGTATCGCTCTTCTACAGTTAGTGACGATTGACGAAGAGGATGCGATGCATACCCTCGATGCATGGACACATGCCGATGATTGGCCGCAAGAAGGCATGGGGCTCATATCATGGGATAGTGGAGATCAGTTTATCGAAATAAAAGAACCGGCCGTTCCATTCGGCAAGCGCTCGGCTTCGCCGGAAACGGTGCTTGGCTTCATCGATGATTATCAAGGAGCTGCCATATTTATCCTGAAAGATTTTCATCGTGCCTGGGAGCATCGTCCATCCGTGTTGCGTATGCTTCGCAACCTTTCGGCCCGTCTTCCTGCACGGGAGCAGCCAGTCAATATTATTTTGACAAGCCCTGAGCGCAACCTGCCGGTTGAGCTTCGACAGGATATTCCGGCAATCGATGTCGGCAAACCCGGGACTGAACAGATGAGAGAGCTCCTCGAGCGTCTTTCCTCTTCGAGCAACGCACTCAGAAACGTATCACCCGGTCTGATGGAAAGGCTTGTCGAGAGCGCGCTCGGGCTTTCGGTCGTCGAGGCTGGACGGGCATTTCGTAAGGCCATAGTGCTTGCCGGGAAAGGTGGACTTGATGAGCGTGCAGTCAGGCAGGTGTTGAATGAAAAACAGCACATTATCCGTGAGAGCGGTGCTCTTGAATTATATCCCTACACCGGTATGATGAGCAATGTCGGGGGGCTGGGAGCACTGAAAAAATGGCTTGATGAAAGACAGGAAGCCTTTAGTCAGGAAGCTCGGGATTATGGTTTGTCAGCACCAAAAGGCGTTGCTCTTGTCGGGATACCCGGTACAGGAAAAAGCCTCTGCGCCAAGGTTACTGCAGGGCATTGGGGGATGACGTTGTTGCGCATGGATGTCGGCGCGGTTTTCAGCGGGCTTCTTGGATCGAGTGAACGCAATATTCGCGAGGCAATACGAATTGCTGAAGTGATAGCCCCCTGCGTTCTCTGGGTAGATGAAATAGAGAAGGCTTTTGCAGGTTCAACCGGGGACAGTGGTACGGCCAGCCGTGTTCTGGCAACCTTCCTTACATGGATGCAGGAGAAGAGCGCTCCTGTGTTTGTATTCGCGACGGCGAACAATATTGACCGGCTTCCTCCGGAATTGTTCCGCAAAGGACGTTTTGATGAGATTTTCTTTCTTGATTTGCCGACAAGAGCCGAGAGAACGAGAATTCTCGAGGTGCATCTTAAACAGCAGGGCATAAGCATGATTTCCCAACGTTTCAACCTCGATGAGGTGGCAAAGATAACGGAAGGGTTTGTGGGCGCGGAATTGCAGGCCTTGGTCAACGATGCCATGTTTCCTGCATTTCGTGATAACCGGCGGGAGATCGATACGAGTGATCTCCTTGCTGCTGCAAGGGAAATGGTTCCGTTAGCAAAATCTCATGAAAAGCATATCGAAACACTGCGATGTATGGTTGAGCAAGGACAGGTGCGTAACGCTTCCGATGATCTTTCAGGGGAGAAAGTGGCCCTTGAAAGCATTCCCGGAGGCCATCCCCGCTTGGATTGAAAAAAACAGTAGAGAATTTTGTGGTATGACAAAGAATACGTCAAAAGAAAAGAGGGGTAGTATGCTGGAGAAACTCATGGCTGATCTTCGGCGACGTTCACTATATCCTGACAAAAGAGGTATACCGCCACTTGTTTTCAATGACGTTGACAAATCACCAATGGTGCTTGTTCCCGGTGGAAAGTTTGAAATGGGAGACGGGCTTGAAGAGGGTTGTCGAAAGCATAGTGTCTATCTGGATTCTTTCTATATCGGAATCTATATGGTGACGAATCGGCAATACAAAGCATTTATGGATGCAACAGGTCATCGGGCACCAAGTCAGGGGGCATGGATCGATGCAGTGAGCGTCTGGCAGGGTGATACATTTCCTGAAGAATTTGCCATGCATCCGGTTGTTTGTGTCAACTGGGATGACGCGAAAGCCTATGCCGAATGGGCAGGATGTACGTTGCCGACCGAAGCACAGTGGGAAAAAGCAGCTAAAGGTCCACAGGGGTATCTTTATCCATGGGGCGACGATTGGGATGAAGACAAATGTAGAAACAGGAACAATCGTTTACAGGATCCGACAAGCAAAGTTTATGACTACCCGAATGGTGTATCCGGTTACGGCACCTGGAACCAGAGCGGTAATGTATATGAATGGTGTGCTGACTGGTATGGAGAGCTCTATCCTAAAACCGGTACAAGAGAAAACCCGGAAGGGCCTGAAGATGGTTCTCTGCGCCATGAAAGGGGAAGCTGCTGGCGTTATAGCGATACATTGTCATTTCAGTGCTCGAGAAGAAGTTTTTGTGTCCCGGGAGCACTCAATGATTTCAGAGGATTTCGAATTGTGAAAAGGCTTTCTTGACAGGAGATACATAATCTCCCGTAGTTGAATCCACAATTCAGTTTTTATAGTACTTCATCGCATCAGGTATCGCATTTCGAATCTGGCGGATTCTGGAGGCATCGGATGGGTGAGTGCTTAAAAACTCCGGAGGTTTGCCTCCTTTTGAACTTTTCGACATTCTTTGCCAGAAGCTTACAGCTTCATTCGGGTTGTAACCGGCTAATGCCATGAAGATAAGGCCAATCTTGTCGGCTTCATACTCGTGCAGGCGGCTGTAGGGAAGAACGAGAGCAACCTGTGATCCGACACCGAATGCTGTCAACCAAAGACTTCGTGTTTTTTTCGGACTTGATTGTAACGCGCTACTGAGAGCCATTCCTCCCATCTGGGTCAAGAGTATCTGGCTCATGCGTTCGTTGCCGTGTTTTGCAACTGCATGGGCGATTTCATGGGCCATAACCACGGCAAGTCCTGCATCGGTCTTTGTGTAGGGAAGGATACCGGTGTAAACGACTATTTTTCCACCGGGCATACACCATGCATTTGGTGATTTATTGTCGATAAGATTGAATTCCCACGAATAATTTCTCAGTTCTGAAGAGAGACCGCGCTGACGGAAGTACTGTTCAACGGCTGTTTTCAGCTTGCGACCAACACGCTTTACTCTTGCGGTTTCGACACTGTTTTGGCTCCGTTTGTTTTTTCTCAGAAACTCATTGTATTGTTCGTTACTCAAAGAGAGCATCGATGAAGCGGGAACGATATTGAGCTGTGAACGTCCGGTCACCGGAACGGTTGCACAGGAACCGAGAAACATTGTTATAACAAGCAGTGCGACGATTCTGCTGTGCCTTGTAACGGGTGAGCTTATTCTTGTCATGGTAACATGGGTGATTGCGTATTAATAGGTTGCCAGATGTTTGACCTCTTTTCTCCAGCTGTGGAAGAGGATGTGTCCGGCAAAACCGGCGAACTCGGGTTTCAGTATACGTAAAGCCTGATCCTGTAGAAAAAGATAATTCTTTTGGGTCAATGATTGTAACGCATCACCGATTGAAAACCATGACGCAAGATATTGACGGACATGCGTATCTATGGGAAATGCCGAGAAACGCTGCAGCCCGAACAGCAAAATGCAATCGGCTATTTTATTGCCTATCCCCGATAGGGTGCAAAGACGCTTTCTGGCAGTTTCCAGAGGCATTTCGGGATCTTTGAGGCATTCCAGATCAAGTCCACCGGATGCAACGATCCGCGCTGCATCGATGATGTTTTTCGCCCGTATACAGTTGTTGTTCGTGCAAAGCCTGAGAGAATCCGGGTTTGTACCGGCAAGGGTTTCCGGAGAAGGGAAACAGTGATATTGTAGCGGTTTACCTTCCATACTGACGATGCATTGTCGGCCATATTCTTTTGCCAGATACGATATCTGTCTCCGTATGATTTTCATGCCAAGTCCCTGAGCACACATGAACGTTATCAGGATTTCAAATGCATTTTGCCGAAGAATTTTCAATCCCATATAAGGTTTTATGAGCTTCCATAGTTCAGGATAGCGTTCACTGAACCCAAGAGGGAAGAGTAGGTTGGCGTCGATATCGAGACAGAAATAGTCCCTTATAAAGTCAATGATTTCTTCTTCGTGAGAAAAATATTTTGATGTTGAAACCGTGTATTTTTCTTCTTTATCCTTTTTCAGAATGAAAATATCACCATCGATTACGCCACAAAATAGGTGCTTTTTATTTTGAAAATAGTCCCATCTAAAACTTTGTCCGCTAAATATAGATCCTTCAATATCAATCAAATTAGGACTTATTATTACAGTCTTTAGTTCTCTCATTTGCTTTATATTTGTTGCTTGAATAATGAAAACGACTGTTAAAATTATTTGTGGTGAATATTTTTATATTATTTTAAAATAATAGATTATGGATTTTTATCTGATATTATTTTTATTTCGTGTGATGTTTTTTTTGGATGTTTTTATTTTCTTTGTTTTCAGTGTTTATTGTTTGTTTTAATTATATTTTTTATAACAAAAAAGCCAAAACAACTCACGTTTGGAAAGTTGTTTTGGCTTTTTTTTGACCTTGTATCTCTTGTTAGTAGTAAGAGTAAATGGCTTCCATTTCTTTTTCAAAGAAGAATTCTTCATGACCAAATGCAGGAACGAGGTCATCTATCCATGAGGCAGTTTCGCTGTATTCAGCAAAGAATAATTTATTGGTCCACTCCGGATTTCTGCTTTGAGTGAACTTTAGCGCAAATATTTTTTCTCCGTTGATTTCCAGAATATCTTCAACAATAACTTTACCGGGTGAACAAGACATCGATGGTCCGCGTACGGTTCGGCCGAGTCCCGACATCTTCTGGTACGCGTTATTGAATATTTCAACCGCTTGAGCAAGAGGGACTTCAAAATAGTGTTTGGCTCCAGTATCCCGTTCCAGAAACATGTAGTAGGGAATGATGCCCTGCTGAAGCTGTTTTTGCCACATGGTTTCCCAAATGCCTACCTCATCGTTAATGTGTCGGACGATAGGTGATTGACTGCGTATCACCGCTCCGGTCGATCGTATACGCCGAACGGCGTCAATGGCTATGGGTGTTTCGATTTCTCTAGGATGGCTGATGTGTGCCATGATGGCAAGATGTTTGCCGGAGGAGACGATATCTTCGAAAAAATGAAGCAATTCGTCGGAATCGTGATCGGAAGTAAATCGGTAAGGCCACCAGCTCAGTGCTTTTGTACCGATCCTGATGGTTCTTATGGTAGGGATGCTCAAGAGGGGTTTGATATACTGTTTTATCAGGGCGGTGTTCATCACCATAGGATCTCCACCGGTAAAAATAATGTCTTTTACCTCAGGATGCTCTTGCAGGTAGTTGACGAGAAGACCGATGTCGTTGTTTGCGAATTTGAGGTTTTCAAGCCCTGAAAATTGCGGCCATCTGAAACAGTAGGTGCAATACGCGTGACAAACCTGGGCTTCGGATGGAAAAAATAAAACACTTTCCCGGTATTTATGCTGAATGCCATGAAGAAACTCATCATTCATGCGAGGAGTATTGAGCTCCATTTGCCCGGCAGGATTGGGGTTTTGCAAGAGCTGTATCTCTCTTGCCGCCTGTTGGATCACTTCCGGTTCAGCTTCTGTTCGAACAAGTTCGGATATTCGTCCAAAATCTACAGGATCGAGCATTTCGCTTTGAGGGAAGCTCAATCTGAAAAGAGGGTCATCCGGAATGTTCGACCAGTCGATCAGGTGTTCTGTAACGTAATTGTTCACTCTAAACGGATAGACGGCAGCAACGGTTTTAACGACATGAAGCTGCTCTTCCGGTATTTCTCCGTATTGAGGGAGTGTATGAAGATTGTGTGCTGCAAATGAGCGATATTTCAGCATAACAACTGCTTTTGATGGTTGCTAAAATATCGGCAGAGCGTATTGGGAATTGTAAAGCTCTAACCTGTATGAATTTTAAAAACATGAAACCTTTAACGCTGTAAGGTAATCTGTACATATATGTACAACTATTGGGTCAATAAACCAAAATCAGCAAGGTTTGATCGATAACGGTGTGGAAGCGGATGTTTTTTGCCGTGTCGACTTATCGATGGATGTTTCGTTTTACGTTTTTTTGTTTCTAAATTGTGCTGTATTACGTTTTCCTGAACGATAACGCATGTTATTCTTATGCAACAGGTTACTATTTCACCAAAGTATCAGGTGGTTATTCCAAGAAAAATAAGAGAGTCGCTCAAGCTCGTTCCAGGGCAGAAAATTCAGGTTGTTCAATACGGAGAACGTATCGAGCTCATTCCTCATAAAGAGGTACATGAAATGAGAGGATTCCTCAAGAAAAGTGAGGTGAGGGCAAATGGTCCGGAGGGCGGGATATGAATCTTGTGGATAGTTCAGGCTGGATCGAGTTTTTCAATGATGGCCCCTATGCTTCCTACTTTCTTGAAGCACTTCGTGATATGGATAAGGTCATTGTACCGACCATCTGTTTTTATGAGGTGTTTGCCCATGTCATGAAAACCATGAGTGATGCGGAGGCGCTTCAGGTTGTAGCGTTCATGCAGCAATCTCAATCCGTCGATCTGACAGATGCTATAGCAGTGCTTGCTGCGCGTTTGAGTGCCAAGCACAATCTCCCATTCTCTCCCGGGATCACTCTTGCGACGGCTCAGCTCAACCAGGCGGTGGTTTGGACGCAGGATCCTTTTTTGAAAGATTTTCCCGATGTCAAATATTATCCGAAAAAAAAGGATTGAACACTCGTTTTCCTCTTTATGGATTGAGTAAATCATTTCCTTGTAACTATATTCAGGTAAAAGCCTTAGTGGCTGTAGGTTTTGGCAACAGCAGAAGTTTGCATCTATGAAATTCCAGAATAGAAGGAATTGTCGTCAGCTTTGCTTTTTTCTTTTTTCGACTTTTCTTTTTTCAGCTTCGGGTTGCCAAAGCAGATATCGGGATCTCGATATCGGTATGTACCAGTACCGCGATACGAGGGATCTTGTACGTTTTGTCTATGATGCTTCTCTTGTTCTGCAAAACGAGGGCGTTCAGGGAATCGACCGGTTCAGGAATAACCGCTCGAAGTATACTACCCCCGACTATTACCTCTATGTTTATTCTCTCGATGGTACGAACCTCTTTCATGCAGGAATGCCAGAATTGGAGGGTAGGAATCTTCTCGGTGTAACCGATAAAAACGGCAAACAGATAACAGAGCTTATCCTGAGGGCTATTGGAAATCCGAATAATCCTCATGGGTGGGTTCATTATACTTGGTGGGAACCGGGGAAGTTTTATCCCGTTCCGAAATCCTCTTGTCATTTCATGGTTAACACCAACGAGGGCAAGGTTTTTTTTGTCGGTGGCGGTATTGATTATCCTCATGAGGAAAAAGAGTTTATAAGAATTATCGTTGATGATGCTGTCGAACGTATAAACAGTGAAGGAGCATCGGCTATCGACGAGATAGCCGATCCTTTTTCCGAGTATAATTACCGGGACGTCCGTGTTTTCGTGTTTCGTTCGGATGGTACCGCACTGATATCTCCGGTTGTGAATAAACAATTTCAGAAAAGGAATATTGTCGACTGTGTTGATGAAGCCGGGCACAGGCCTTTTGAAAAAGCGTTGGAACGTCTGAATGAAAAAGAAGCGGCATGGGAGGTTTTTCTCGCAAAAAGCAGATACCAGCGCGGTTTGATAAAAAAAAGCCTTTACCTCCGTAAAGCGTATTTGGATGGTAACCTGGTATATGTCGGTGCGGTTACCGATCTTCCACAGCCGCCATGAGTCACCCTTGAAGAGGTGACCAGAGAATGATTGGTTATGGATGGTTTCTCGGTTTGGAGGGCCATGTGATGAACAATGATGGCAATGGCCCGTTACCCTGTGCAGAAGGTCTGGTATGGTGATGTTTAAGTAAGTTTTTTGATTGAAAGGCAATATGGGTTTTGTAGATGTTTTTTAACCGGTTGGCGATAATCCTATGATATCGGAAAAAGCTTCGGCTCTCGAGTATGCGGTCAACGAGATGCCTCCAGCCGGGCATTTAATCGTTCTTTCCATTCAGCATGTGCTGTTGATGTTTATTTCAGTGGCCCTGCCGATTATTTTCACTTCCCAGATCAGCGAGAATTACGAGTTCGGTGCAACGCTGGTTACCTTTTCCATGATTGCTGCGGGTTTGGGATCGATTGTGCAGTCGGTTGGGCTTCCGTTTATCGGTTCCGGTTATCTGTGTCCGAATGTTTGTGGACCATCTTATTTCAGTGTTTCGCTTTCGGCAGCCTGGATGGGTGGACTTCCCCTGTTGCGTGGTATGATTCTTATTGCAGGTTTGATTGAAATGGCACTTTCGCCGGTTGTTCAGAAATTGAAACATGTTTTTCCGAAGTTTATTGTTGGGCTTGTTGTCGCCATGGTTGGGGTGAGCGTTATCAAGATGTCCGTTACCTCTCTTTTCGGCCTGGAGTACAAAGGAGATGCAATTCGTTCGGTAGATATCGTTATCGGAATGATGTCTCTTTTGATCATGGTGCTGAGTAATCTCTGGGGGAAAGGATTCGTTAAAATATACTGTTTGCTGATCGGGATGATTGCAGGGTGGATGCTTGCAGTTATGCTGGAGCCGAAGTACCTGCATGGCCTCATCAGGATTGCAGAAATGCCTCTTTTCGCTCTTCCGTCAGTGGGGCCGGAGTTTCGTCACATTGCCTTTGATGTAGATCTTCTTGTTCCCTTCGCGATTATCGCTATAAGTGGTTCCTTAAAATCTTTCGGCAATCTTCTCGCTGCGCAGAAAATCTCTGAACCGGAGTGTGAAACAGTTGATTATGTGCCTATCAGGAAAGGATTGCTCGCAGACGGTTTTTCTACAGCGCTTGCAGGTTTGTTGGGAGGAATGGCGGTAGATACGTCCTCCAGCAATATAGGACTCGCCGGCTCCACGAAAGTGCTGAGCCGCTGGATAAGCGTCGCTGCAGGAATTATTTTTATACTGCTTGCTTTTTGTCCAAAACTGACCGTGGCCCTGACGCTCATGCCTAAACCGGTTTTAGGCGCTTCTATCATTTTTGCCGGATGTTTTATGATCTGTACCGGTTTACTCGAAATGTTTGCCGAAAAGTGGGAACCCAGGAAAACTTTCGTCGTGGGAATTGCCTTGATGTTCGGATTGAGCACGGCTTTTCTACCTGAGCTCTATGCACGTGCTCCCGAACTGGTGAAAATGTTTTTCACCGATCCTCTGCCAACCACGACAATTCTTGCTGTGATTCTGCATCAGGTGTTGAATCTTGACAGACTGTTTACAGGCTTGAAGCACACGGCAGGTTGAGGTAGCACCTTTTTCAATCAAACAAAAAATAGCATATGGCCGCAGAACCATGGATCAAGCATTACGACGAAGGGGTACCATCTTCACTGCAACCTTATCCTCTTCACACCATTGTCGATATCGTTCGCAAACGGTCTCGAAAAATTCCGCAATGCCCGGCGCTTTTTTTCAAGGGGTCTTCGATGACCTGGGGCGAACTCGATCGGTTAAGCGATGCGTTTGCTCTGGCTCTTCAGGCGGCAGGATTGAAAAAAGGAGAAAGGGTTGCATTGCTGGTGCCGAATTCTCCCCAAATGATTATTTCAGAATTGGCGATCTGGAAAACAGGAGCTGTCGCTGTTCCGATGAATCCGCTGTATACCGAACATGAACTTGTGTATGCATTGAATGAATGCGGCGCGAAAATAGCGATTGTTCTGACTCCTTTTTACGAAAAGGTCAGGTCGGCAATTCCCTCGACCGGTTTGCGAAAAGTCGTTGCGAGCAACATCAAGGAGTACCTTTCACCGCTGAAAAAAATTCTTTTTACCCTTTTCAAAGAAAAGAAAGGGGGGCATGCGGTAACGCTTCATGAAGATGATTCCCTGTTTGGGGATATGATCAAAGCTCATCTTGGATTGCAGGGGCCCGATGTCACGACGCTTCCGACCGATCCTGCGTTGTTCCTTTTTACCGGAGGAACGACGGGAATGCCGAAATGCGCTGTCTGCAGCCATCATGCTCTCATTATCAGCGGTATGCAAATTGCCCGTTGGTTCAGTGTTGTGCTTGACAGGGGTAACGATATCGTTATGATCAATATGCCGCTTTTTCATGTTTACGCTCAGGTCGGCATACTCGGGGCTGCTTTAGTCGACGAATATCCTTTTGTGTTGATACCAAATCCTCGTGATCTCGACGATCTTGTCGCGACGATCAAAAAGTACAGACCGTCCGTTCTTCCCGGCGTTCCGACATTGTTTACCGCCCTTGCCGATCATCCGAGCGTAACAAAAGATCGTAAGGCCCTCAGCTCTTTGAAGCTTTGTGTTTCCGGTGCAGCTCCATTGTTGCTCGAAACGAAGAAACGGTTCGAGGAATTGACAGGGGGAAGAATCATCGATGCTTACGCGCTGACAGAATCAATGATAGGCGCCGTTCTGACTCCTGTTCTCGGTATCTATAAAGAAGGTTCGGTCGGCATACCGGCACCGGATGTGAAAATCAAAATCGTCGATCAAGACGAAGGGAAACATGAGTTGCCTTGTAAAGAGGTCGGGGAAGTGATAATGTGTGCTCCACAGCTTATGAGCGAGTACTGGCAGCGTCCTGATGAAACTATGGAGACCATCCGGGATGGTTGGCTCTATACCGGTGACCTCGGTTATCTCGATGAAGATGGCTATCTCTTCATTATCGATCGAAAGAAAGATCTCATCAAGCCAGGCGGTTTTCAGGTTTGGCCGAGGGATGTCGAGGAGGTCATCGCAGCTCACCCGGATGTGCGTGAAGTAGGGGTTGCCGGCGTACCTGACAGCTATCAGGGTGAAGCCGTCAAGGCATGGGTCGTGCTGCGTGAGGGGGCTCGGCTCGACGCTGAAGATTTGCGCGAGTTTTGCAGAAAGGAGCTGGCAGCTTACAAGATCCCGAAATTTTTCTCTTTCACCCGTAGTCTGCCAAAATCTCTTGTTGGAAAGGTATTGCGACGTGAGCTCGTCGAGGAGCATTGTCGAGAGGTATCCTGAGAACTCCCGGCGATTTTGCACAGCATGTTTTCTTTCAGCAATTGAACAATATGGTTCCGTCATTCAAGGAGTTGTTGCTCCCGGGCAGTATGTGAAACGTTCGAATTGAGTGTTCATCAGAGCGAGGTCTATAGCAAAAAAAGTTTTTTACGTTATTTATGCTGTTGTTCTTACATTGAATGAAAAGCTTGGCCATAACCCTCAGGCAAGTATTACAGCTTTGACTTGATTTCCAAGAGGGTAGAGGTAGTGTGGTCTCTTTTGTATAATCGATTTGAAAGGAGGTATCCATGTCTAACGCTATCCTGCTCAATTGGGTGAATTTGTCGAGTGCAATTTCTGCATTGCCGAAAAATGATCAGCCTCTCGGCACTAAAGCGTTACAACAGGTTTTTCATGATTTGGTCGAATGGTACAGAGCATTTACCGACATTGCTGATGCTGATCTCAAACAGGCTGCCGGGCAATATGAAAAGACGGTAAAAGAGGCTGGGAAAAAAAACTCGACCGGGTTGCATGGTGCTGTTCTTTCTGCAGTAGCGTTTTTGAGGGCCTACCAGGAACCGGCTGAAATTATCAATATGGCCAGGTTTGGAGCCGGCAGAAAAGAGCGTTCTGCTCTGGCGTCGATGACTGGACGAATAACCTCGTTTCATGTCGAGAGAATGAAGTCTCTCGATTGGCTTGTTGGGTGGTTGGAAAAAAACGATCCACTGTTTCCATCAGCAACCTATAGAAACAAACTGGCCTGCTGTTTTTCCGGGGTAAAGCAAAAACATTGTTTCACCAACTCGAGGGTATGTATCTTCGAGCCGGTCCTGTCCTGGATAAAGGTTCCGTCAGCAACATTTTCCGGCGCTACATCCAACGATGACTGTTGCCATGGTGCCACACTTTCTTCGTGTTCCGGGGGAACGCTGAATTGTGATTGCGTTGCCGGAAACACCGGCTGTGACTGTAAGGCGCCAAATAAACTTTGCGAGCAGAACAATAAAAATGTTCTGGTTGCGGCTGCTGGGTTCAGTGATGTCAATTGTTACGATCTGGCGACAGGCGAACAAGAACCGGAACCGGGTCTCGTGAATTTACCGTGTCTGGTTTTCGATCCTGTTCGCAACAGCGGCTGTATGCTCGATCGTTCTGACATGCTCTATCGCGGGCCTTTGAGTTCTCTGCTCGATGCCGGTAAAGGACGTTTTATGATTGCAGCTTCGGGCATCCCTTTTAATCTCGGACGTCTTGTCTTACAGGCAAAGGATTGTGATCAAACGGGTTTTTGTCCACCGAAAGCTCCGGCATGTACCGGGCTTTGCTGAGGTATGCTGTATCCATCCCGGTATAACGTGATAGTGCCTGACGGGGATGACGTTCTGATTTTCAATACGCATTCTCTTTGTTTCGGGCGTCTTCGGGCATCACTCTACAGCGATGCTCTTGAACTGGTTGAATCGCTGAATGCGGAGGCTGAAACGTCGAATATCAGCGATCAGATTAGGGCTGTTGCCTTTGAAATGCGTCAGAAAGGTTTTTTCGTGCAGGATCTTTCTACCGAAAGAACGGTTGTTACAAACCGGTTCGAGCAGCGTAAAAACACACGTAATCATTTCGGGTTGACAATAGCACCTACGGTGGATTGCAACTTCGCCTGCCCATACTGCTACGAGTATACGGACTATTCGGTAATGCCGGACAAGGTTCAGCATGATATCGCTGCCTATATCGATAGAACTCTTGCTTCCGGCAGATACAAAAGCATGCATGTTACCTGGTATGGGGGAGAACCTTTGTTGGGTGACAGCTTCAAAGCGCTCGAATTTCTTTCCGGAAAGATCATAACAGCTTGCAGAAACAACGATATTCCGTATTCGGCGAACATCATAACCAACGGCTATCTCTTGGACCGGAAAACTGCGGTATGTCTTGCCGCATGCGAAATTTCTCTGGCCCAGATTACCCTCGATGGTCCCGGAGAAATTCACGATCAAACCCGAATGCTGAAAAACGGTCAGGAAACCTTTGACCGTATTCTACAGAATATCAAGAATAGCCGTGATTTACTTCGTTTCAGCATACGTATGAATGTCAATGAGGGAAATGCATCTTCAGTAATGCAATTGAAACAACTTCTGCTTGAAAAGCGTATTCTCGATGACAGTGGACGTGTTGCATTGTATCTATCACCCGTTCGTTCATATACTTCTTCATGCCAGAGTGGAGACTGTCTCAGCAATGCATCATTTTACAAGCTTCAGCTCGAGCTCATAAAAAAGGGGATAAACAACAGTGGTTTTCAGGTTGTGGAAGAATACCCTGTTTTGAAAGAAAGTGTGTGTACGGCTGTTGGCCCTGACTCTTACGTTATCGGACCGTCAGGTGAGTTATACAAATGCTGGCTCGATCTCGGCCGCCATGAACTATCAGTAGGATATGTTGATTGCAAAGGGCTTCATCTCAATGCACGAATAAAGAAGTGGCATGATTTTCTGCCTTTCGACGAAGAATCACAATGTGCCTCCTGTACTATGTTGCCGGTTTGTATGGGAGGGTGTCCGGAGCTGAATATACGTGGCAGGTACGAAGGTGAAAACAGGGCATGCTGTAACTGGAAATATTATCTCGAGGAGCACCTTCTGTATCTCGCAAATCTGGAAAAAAGTCAGCAGACCTGTTGAAGATTGTGTTGTGTAATCTTCTGTTTAATGGTTTCTTTGCGATAGAAATGATGCTTTGTTCACTTTTTTTCTTGTTGATTTCATTTCTGCAAAAAATTATATTGTTGCGTTAGTCAATGGTTGGCTGAACGCTTTCAGGTGATTTGTGCTTTTGATTATTTGATAGCGTTTCTCTTTTGATCAAAGCACAAATTACCATGAGGTAAGAACATGAATATTTATATTGGCAACCTGGAGTACGGTGTAACGGAAGATCAATTGCGTGATGCATTTGGCGAATTCGGAGAAGTCTCCAGCTCGAACATCATCACCGATAAATTCACAGGCCGTTCCAAGGGTTTCGGATTCGTTGAAATGCCTAACGATGAAGAGGCCAATGCTGCTATCGATGCTCTGAATGATGCCGAGTTAAACGGTCGTCCTATAAGGGTGAATCAGGCAAGACCTCGTGAAGA
>JADMLA020000027.1 GCA_015482705.2 Prosthecochloris sp.
TTGTCTCTTCTCCTGTAGAAACGTCAACGAATCTTAGCCGGAGAGTCATCATGAAACGCACTTTTATCACTTCCCTAATCGCCACTGCCTCTATCGCAGTCTCCTTGTTCACCGCTGCTCCTGTTTTCGCCGATTCCAGCTTTTCGCCTGCTTCTTCTCTTGCCGATGCCGAGGCTTCCGCGAAACAGTCGTTCAACTTCATCGCTTACAAGGGCTACGGACGCTTCGGTAAGAAGGTTTCTCCCGAGTTGCGCCTCGAGAAACTCAACAGGATCAACCGCGAATTGCTTCGCGTCGAATCCGCTTTCGGTATCGAGTTGCCGAGGGTCAATGTTGTCTACGTTACCGATACCAACAGGGGGTTCTACAATGACAGAAGGGATGAGATCGTTTTTTCTTCCAAAAAACTCGAGCACACGCTTCGCCACGAGTTCGGTCACGTTATCGACAACAGGCTCGATGTCACCGGCAGGGAATGGAGGGATCTGGTCAACAGAATGAAGGATCTGCACGGCTTCAGCCCCAGCAACTATGCCAACACCAACCTCATCGAGTACTGGGCCGAGGCTTTCGCTTACTTCACCGCTCCTGACTATGGCTTGAACTCGGATAGGTTCCCCGCTGAACTGGAATCGTTCATCTCCAAGGTTATCGATCAGCTGCAGAGCCCTCGTCTGGCTTCCAAATAAACTCGCTCTTCTTCTCTTCGGCTTTCGTTTCTTTTCGCAGGGGTCCTGGCATGTTCCGGGGCCTTTGCGCTTTACAACCGAACGCGAAGCTCACGATATTCCACTGAAATATTTCATGAACTGTACCCGCTCATAGGCTGCAGGGTTTTCTGCCCTCCCGAAGCTCATTTTACCGATAACCTCGTCAAGAGACGAAAAAGCGTGCCGTTCCATGTAGTCATGCAACTCTTCGAGTATCGTGCCGATCGCTGTATACCCTTTCCGGTACAGCACCGAGGCGATCTGGCCGGTTTTTGCCCCGGCAAGCAGCTGTTTTATCAAGGCTTCTCCGTTATGAATTCCTGTCGAAGCCGATATATCACAGGGTGTTCTGGAAGAAAGCATCGCCACCCAGCGCAGTGAAATCGCAAGTTCTTCGGGTGTGCTGAAAACATGTGAGCTTTTCACTTCGAAAGTCTCGATGTCGATATCGGGAGAAAAGAACCTGTTGAACATCACGAGTCCTTTCGTACCGGTAGCTGCCATTTTTCCTACCATGTTGGCAAGCCCCGAAAAATAATAGCTTATTTTAGCTGCAACCGGAATACTGACCTGCCTCGTTACTTTTTCGAGCACATCGAGGTACACCTGCTCGTTCTGTCCACTCTCCTTACGTGGATCCGAAGGAAGCAGAAAAATATTGAGCTCGAGCCCGTCAGCCCCTGCCCTCTGAATCTGGGAAGCGAACTCCGTCCATTCCGATGCGGAAATACAGTTGATGCTTGCGATGACGGGAACATCTACGGCAGCCTTGCACCCGTTTACGAGATCGAGATAGTTTTTGAGATCGTTTCCACGGGTATAACTGTGAATGTATTCTTCCGCCTGAGCATAGTAATACAGCTGCTCATTGGTTTGGATGGTATATCCCGATTCATGATGAATCTGCTCTTCGAAAAGCGATTTCAAAACAACCGCGCCGGCGCCGGATTCGGCAGCCTTACAGACACTTTCGATTGATTCCGTCATACCTGAGCTCCCTACAATCAAAGGGTTTTTCAGGTTCAATCCCATATATGTCGTCGATACATCAGCCATATATCCTCCAATGATCCTTTATGTTAACACCTGAACCGATCACGGTCAGTATGCCCGGCAATAACCCGGCTTTGACAGTGACAAAATGTATACCCCTCAGCCGAACTCAGCAGTATTCATGAAGATAGCGACTATTTTACTGTGAAATAAGCTTTCGGCATTTTTCCTGCCAGTCAACAAAAACAACGGTATCCTGACGTACAGAGAACCCCGCCAGCGGAGCCTCAAGGAATCAATCCGGCAACGTTGATAATCCTCTTTGCAATATCCGTGTTGTCATAAATCCCGCAAAACTCCCGGGCACCCTGGCCTATAGCGAACACCGGTACAGGCAGAGCAGTATGTTTGCCGGTTGTCCACCCTATACCGGCTTTATGGTTCAGCAGCTTCGTCAGCGATACGGTCAAAGGGTCTCCCTTATATGTCTGTCCACCGCTATGACCACTCATACTTGCAGTATAGGCCTGCTTCAACGCCATTTTCTCTTCGGTGGTCAATACCAGTGCCGGATCAAGCTGCTCGTTACCAAGCCCGAAATACACTTTTGCGCTGTCGAGAGCCATTGGAAAACTGACATTTTCCCTTTCTACCCATTGCGCAACCTTGCCGGCAAACACCTGTGCAGAAAGTTTTTGATTGAGCAGAAGACCGATATCGCTCTCATATGCCTTGTCAGCATATCCAAGAGCAAGCCCGCCGCATTCATGATCCGCGGTAACCACGATCAGCGTCTCGGAGGGATGCTCATGATAAAATTCGAGAGCCTCCGCTATCGCCAGGTCAAAATCAACTACTTCATGGGCCACGGTGGCGGCATCGTTGGCATGGCTCGCCCAATCGATCTTCCCCCCCTCGACCATCAGAAAAAAGCCCTTTTCATTGTCAAGAAGCCTGATCCCATTTCTTGTAAAGTCTGCAAGTGTGAGCCCGTCGGGGGCCCTGTCGATGGCATATTCGAGAGCACCCTTTCCATCAAATTTCTCGAATGCCCAATATTTTTGTCCGGGGATCGCCTTACCGAGAGCCTCCCACCCTTGAATAACGGTATAACCGCTGTCCTGCATGATTGTGATCAGCTTGCCGAGAGGCTTTCCGTTTTCCATGTCTGCACGGGCGTACCCTCCCCCGAAATAATCAAAACCGCTCGATGCCATCTGAACGGCAATGTCGGAATACATGCTCCTGTTGTCCGTATGTGCATAAAAACAGGCAGGTGTTGCATGATCTATGCTGACGCTTGAAACAATTCCAACCCGCATACCGTTATCTTTCGACATTTCAGCAATGGTTTTCAGACTCGTCGAATGGTTTCCGCTTTTCGCTATCGTGCCGATAGTGGTATTGTGCCCTGTCGCAAGTGCTGTTCCTGCAGCGGCCGAACCGGTGATGTAGCGATTTTCCGCATGTGTCGAGGCCATTCCCGAAACAGGCAACGTAGTCATCAAAAGCACCTGATCATCTTCAAGAACAGCTTCGGCTATCTTGACATGCGCCATGCCCATACCGTCACCGATGAAATAAAAAATATATTTGGGAATACCGTCGGCTTCTTTCACGCTCTCCGGCTGCACCCTGCCTGTCGTGCTACAGGAAACCGTAAAGAACATGGTGAGGAGAACCAGTATACCAGTCAACCGAATTCCTGACATTTTCGACAGGCAGCGAAATCGTTTCATCATGCTTGATAATTACAATAGGTTAGCATCGAGTCACAAGTTCCGCCTTATCGTCAATGATACCGCTGAAACCCGTGCATTGAATTCAATACAAACTCCTTACAGGAAACATAGTTAAGAAAAGAAAGCGGATGGCACCTCGTTATCGCAAAGGAAGATTGCTCAGAGGATGAAAATACAATGTAAATGTTATAACACATCTTTTAGAAGGAGAAATACATGCGGGATACTTATCCGGTGGCTTTGCTGATCCGGGATTGCATGAACTCGATGATAGCATCGATCGCTCTCTTTTTTTCACAATCGCAGAACATCTGGTGTTCCGAATGTTCGAGCCAGACAATATCTTTATCTGACGATGCTGTCGCCACCCCTTTGAACACAATCTCCGAACTGTTCCGGGTAACAGTCTGATCATTGCGGTTATGGAGAATAAGCATAGGGCATCGAATATCGTGCAGGCGGGATTCGGTAAAGGATATCAAGTCGAAAAATGACATGATCGCATCCGTCGGGGCCCAATGGTAATGTACTGAACGGCTTTTTTCATCATTATCGCTGAGCGCGACACGAAGATCCCAGCTTTTGATAAATGTCTGCAACACAGGGGCAAGGAAGTGCAAAGGCCGCCCTGGGCCCAGCATCGAGACCAAACGAAATGCCGGAGCTGCCAAGACAACCGAATCGAGCTGCCCTCCCTGGTATTTCGTTGCCAGATTGAGAGCAATGAGAGCCCCCATGCTATGCCCAATAACAAAAATTTTATCGACTTTTTCCGATAGCTCTCGAAAGGCGGTTTCAGCATCCTGCATCCAGTCCCGCCATGTCACTCCACGGAGCTTTTCGGGTGACATTTCACCGTGCCCTTTGAGAACCGGTACACTGACATGAAGATGTAACTGTTCAAGAGGCTCAACAAGCGAGTTAACACTGTCGAGGGTCGCGGTAAAACCATGAACGATAAGCACTCCAAACGCATCCTTTTTCATGAAAACTCCTCAACTCGTTGCGTGATCAGATACCTATACAATAACACCATTCCATATCTTATATTCAAACCTTTGCGGTCGGGAGTGACTCCGCCCGCATGGAAAATGTCATTCCTTTTCGCTATTTTTTGCTTATAGGGAACCTTTCTTGTAACCGTTTCTTGGATGAGCTTGTGGCAAAATTGCAACAACGTCTGCTCCTATGGGTAGCGCTTGTATCCACGCTGAATGCATGTTCAGTTGTAAAAACCACGGCAAAAGCCGCCTATTCTGTTGGAAAATTCGCGGTTGAGACCGTAGTGTCGCCTTTCACCCATGATGAAATAGAATCGATCGACGGCCTCTCCCCGGAAGAAGCGATCAGGCAGGGCCGAGTGAAAAATGCCCCCTATGTGGTTTATGGAAAGACTTATGTACCGATGAGTGTCGAAGAATCGAGAAACTACAAGGAAAAAGGAATAGCATCGTGGTACGGTGAAGAAACCCGAAAAAAAGACGGTGGAAAAATAACCGCCAACGGAGAAAAGTTCGATCCTGATAAATTGAGCGCTGCCCATAAATACCTGCCGCTGCCTATCAATGTCCGTGTTACCAATCTCGAAACGAAACGGTCGATCATCGTAAGAGTTAATGACCGTGGACCTTTTGCTCATGAGAGGATAATCGATCTAAGCGCAGGTGCGGCTAAAAAGCTCGGTTTTTATGAAAAAGGCACTGCCATGGTTTCGGTCGAAGTAGTTTCCTTGACTGCCGATACCGGAACCTGACAGTGCCATAACCAGTTGTCGCTGTGATCTTTCCATGACAACCAAAGCAACGTTCTATAAACAGGTTTATGACCTCGTTCGACAGATTCCGGCTGGGTATGTCTCCACTTACGGCATCATTGCAGAACAGATAAGCCTCCGTTCAGCGGCAAGAATGGTCGGCTGGGCACTCAACAAAGCCGATATTGCCACAGTTCCCGCCCACAGAGTTGTCAACCGTAACGGAGAACTTACCGGTAAAGGTCATTTTTTCACTCCGGATACCATGCGCCAGATGCTTGAAACCGAAGGTGTAACATTCAGGCCAGACGGATCGGTAGACCTTGACCGACACCTTTTCCGCTTCAGTCATTCCTAATAACGGCCGCATCTTTCATGAACCGCTCGAGACCGCTATCGGTCAGAGGATGTTTTGCAAGCTGACCGATAACGTTGAACGGTATGGTTGCGACATCAGCTCCGATCATGGCAGCCTCGACAACATGCTGTGGATGACGAACGCTTGCAACGAGCACTTCCGTGGGATACCTGTAGTTATCATAAATTCTAACTATCTGCTCGACAAGAGCCATACCCTCCGTGCTGATATCATCGAGACGTCCGACAAACGGACTGACATATGACGCCCCTGCCTTGGCCGCAAGAATTGCCTGAGTTGGCGAAAAAACAAGTGTGGCATTGATCCTGATGCCGTTTCCGGACAAATGACGCATAGCTTTGAGGCCCTCGATCGTCAGCGGACATTTGACTACCACATTGTCGTCAATCGAGGCAAGCTCCTCACCCTGAGCGATCATCTCATCGGCAGTAAGTGTTGTAACTTCTGCACTTACCGGGCCATCGACAATATCGCAGATCGTTGCGATATGGCTCTTGAAGTCCTCGTAGGTAAAATTCTCGGGATCCTTCACGATTTTAGCCACAAGGGATGGATTGGTGGTCACACCATCGAGAACCCCTAGATCGTTGGCCGCCTTGATTTCATCAAGATTGGCTGTGTCGATAAAAAATTTCATCTCTGGCTCCGTTATTTATTATTACTTCGTTTGTGTTTACATAGTTTTATTGCAAACCTTCACAAATCCAGGGTCTTACGACAAGTGTTCCTGCCCCCGACATGCGGTAATGATGCAACACAAAAAATGCCCTAAAAATTAACAATTTTTCACACCTTCCGCTTCTTCGGCAAGAAAGGCGTTGAAGTTTCTCGGCTTACGCGCCGCCCACCCTTTCTTGTGATACGCGTAGCCGGCAAGTAGCGGCAAGGCAATGGTCGCTTCTGAAAAAATCATCTGCTCGAAAACAGTATCGACCTTACCCCAGGAACTTGCCTCCTTCAGTGTCGAGCCCGACAACCCTCCGTCACGCTCATCTGCAACGGTAACCTGAATGGCATAGGTGTGCATCGACACCTCTTCATAACCCAACACTTCGGCAGCAACGACGATATCCTGCGTAAAGTTTTTCGGAACTCCACCACCAAGCATGAAGATGCCTGTTTTATCATTAGCTATCTTGATTCCGGTCAACTCACGAAAATCCTTTACGGAATCTATGGAAACCTGCGCCCCGGGGTTGTTCCACTGGTGATGAACAAGCCCGAAACCTGCCGAACAATCAGAAAACGCCGGGACAAAAACCGGTACACCTTTTTCAAAGGACTTATAGACAATCGAGTTCCGGTCAAGGTTCTTTTCTGCGATATAGCGGCCCATCTCCATGATAAACTCCCTTGAAGAGTATGCACCCGGTTTCATGGAATTGGCGATAACAGCCATGGTGTCATCACAGATTCGAAGCTCATCCTCATCGATATAGGTATCGTAAATACGATCGATATGCAGCTCCCTGAGAACAGTATCGTCCGCAAGGGGATCTCCTTTGTAGTGTTTAAATCCCAGTGCTTCGAAGAAATCCTGGTCAACGATATTTGCACCGGTCGAGACAATGACGTCTATCATGTTGTGCTCGATCATATCGATAATGACCTGTTTGAGACCCGCGCTGACAAGCGAACCTGCCAGCGTCAGAATCACCGCGCAATCCTCATCCCGCTGCATCCTGTCAAGAATCGACGCAGCCCTGGCAAGGTTCCTGGCCTGAAACGCGGTATCTCCCATTTGGTCGACAAGCGGGACAACATCAAACGACTTGATATCGATATGCCTGACCGGCTCTTTGAGCAGATCTTCTCTTTTTACATTTGTAAGCATACTTTTTCTTCTTTTTCTGTTTGTAACCCTTGTATACTGTTTTGCTTTCCTTTTCACGATAAACCGTCCCTGATTCCCGAATGAGAAAAGCCCTCCCATACAGGAAACGCCAATGACAACAGCGGATTCCAATGGAGGAAAAATAAATAAAAAGTTATTCAGGCAAAGCGATTGCGAACGATGGATCAGGATAAAAAAAAGAGAGCAAGCTTACTATATCACACATTCAAATTACCGGATGCTGCTTCCTTCCGGACCTGACATGGTTGGGCAACAGAATGTTGTATAGGACTTGCTCTCAAATTCTCGTTATGTGAAGGGCTGTAAATATAGCACGAAAAAATCATTTTGCACAAATAAAAATCAAATAAATCCCCTACGATCCCGACAAACCCCTTTTATCTTTCTGGCAACTGTTATAACTTCCAGTGCATTTGACAGAACTGACAGCCTGAGCTTACTGACTGGAGTCGTGCTTCGACGTACGCTCCGATTATGATAAAATTATGGGTCAAAAAAGAATCTTAAGCGGTATGCGCCCGACCGGAAAGCTGCATTTGGGTCATTACACCGGTGCACTTGAAAACTGGGTGGCAAGGCAAAACGAGCTCGATGCCGGCAGGAAAAGAGTGTTTGAAACCTATTTCCTGATAGCCGACTATCACAGCCTTACGACATCGCTTGAAACTGCTGATATTTTTGACTGCACCATCGACATGGTGATCGACTGGCTTGCTGCAGGCGTCGATCCTGAAAAAAGTCCGATTTTCAGGCAATCCAGAGTGAAACAGCATACCGAGCTATTCCTGATTTATGCAATGCTCATCACTGCCTCGAGGCTTGAACGAAACCCGACGCTGAAAGATCAGGTAAGAGACCTCAATATGGAAGCGATTTCCTATGGACACCTGGGCTACCCCGTTCTTCAGGCTGCAGATATTTTGCTCTACAAGGGAAATATCGTTCCGGTTGGGGAGGACCAGTTACCACACGTTGAAATAACCAGAGAGATTGCCCGGCGTTTCAACAAACAGTATCAACATCCTGAAATTGGAGATGTTTTTGAAGAACCGGAACCCAAAATCACAAAGTTCTCGCGTCTTGCCGGTCTCGATGGCAAAATGAAGATGTCAAAATCCCTTGGCAATACCATATTTCTGTCGGACTCACCTGAAGAAGTTCAGAAAAAGCTTCGTAAAGCTGTAACCGATACGCAGAAGATCAGAAAAAACGACCCCGGACGCCCGGAAGTATGCACCGTTTTCAGTTACCACTGCAAGTTTTCAGATTCGAAAAGGGTTGAGCAAATCGAAAGGGATTGCAGGTCAGGTGCTCTCGGCTGCGTTGATTGCAAAAAGCTTTGCGCTACTGCCATTTCCGAAGAATTAGCCCCGATTCTCGAAAAACGCTCAGAATATGTTGCCCGACCGGATATGGTGAAAGAAATACTTCTGACCGGTGAAAATCGTGCCCGCATGGTTGCAGAAGAAACCATGCGTCAAGTCAGGGAAGCGATGAAAATAGGTTAAAATAACAATAAACAAACGACAGGAATCAACAGCGTGCCACACAACGATACATTTGCTTTCATTTTCGATATGGATGGTGTTCTCGTCGACAACATGCACATGCATGCCCGCTCATGGGTGGAGCTTTTCCAAGATTACGGACTCGAAGGCCTCGATCCCGATCGTTATCTCCGTGAAACTGCCGGAATGAAAGGACTCGATGTTCTTCGTCATTTTCTCGACAAAGACATAACACCTGAAAAGGCCGAAAAACTCACGGAACTGAAAGATTTTCTCTACCGGTTCATGTACAGAGATGAAATCCGTCCGATTGAAGGACTCGAAGCGTTTCTCGACAAAGCTGAATCAATGATGATCAAACTTGGAGTCGGTACAGGTGCAGGAGCGAGGAACATCGAATATACACTTGGTATTCCCGGCCTGAAAAACCGGTTCAATGCTGTCGTTGGATCACATCAGGTACGGTATGGAAAACCCCATCCTGACATTTTTCTGCGCGTGGCGGAACTTCTCGAAACCGAACCGGCCAGGTGCATTGTTTTCGAGGATGCACTGCCAGGTCTCGAAGCAGCTAATGCTGCCGGTATGAAAAGCGTTGCACTCGCAACGACAAATCCAGCCGAGATCATGCGGGACCGTCCGGGCGTCATGGCTGTCATCGATGATTTTACAGCCCTTTCTCCTGATACAATCCTTGAAAAATCCTGTATCGTACAACCATAAGCAAGCTAAGGCAACAACACTCTCGACATGCGGGAATATTTTATAGAACACATACGAACAGCCCTGAAAACAGCAGGCATCACAACAGAAAAAGATATTCAGTTAGAAAAACCGGCGGACAACAAGTTCGGCGACTTTTCAACGAATATCGCCCTCGTGCTTTCTAAAGAGTGCCGAAAAAACCCTCGCCAGCTTTCACAAGAGATCGCCGAAAAGCTCTCGTTCGAACCGGGAACTGTGCGGAAAACAGAAATCGCCGGTCCGGGATTCATTAATTTCTACCTCGAGCCTGCATTCATCATGCAGTTGCTCGAACAAGCCATCACCGAAGGCGATGGATTCGGGCAGAGCCTTGTCGGGCAAGACAAAACCGCCATTGTCGAGTATGTCAGCGCAAATCCTACAGGACCGCTTACCATAGGCCGGGGAAGAGGCGGCGTTCTCGGTGATTGTATAGCAAACATCCTCGAAGCACAGGGGTATACCGTTACCCGGGAATACTATTTCAACGACGCAGGCAGGCAGATGACAATTCTTGCCGAATCGGTTCGTTTTCGTTACCTCGAGCTTTGCGGAGAGGTGATCGATTTCCCTGAAACCCATTATCAAGGCGGCTATATCAAAGTCATTGCCGAAAAGCTCTTTGAAAAACAAGGCAATGCTCTGCTCAAATCAGACGATCTCGCTCCGTTCAAGCAAACCGCTGAAACCTATATTTTCACCCATATCAAAAGTACACTTCACCGCCTGGACATAACCCATGACAGTTACTTCAACGAGCACAAGCTTTACCTTCCGGATGAGAGCGAACAATCACCGAACAGGCAGGTGATCGACCTGCTCCGAGAAAAAGGATACATCGACGAATATGACGGAGCGACCTGGTTTACAACCTCGAAACTCGGACAGGAAAAAGACAAGGTTCTCGTCAAGTCCAGCGGAGAACCCAGCTACCGTCTCCCGGACATCGCTTACCATATCACGAAATTCAAACGGGGCTTTTCCGAGATCGTCAATATTTTCGGAGCCGATCATATCGATGAATATCCCGACATCATAGAAGCCTTGAAAATCCTTGGCTACGATACAGACCGTATTCGTGTCGCCATCAATCAGTTCGTAACCACAACCGTCAATGGTGAGACGGTCAAGATGTCAACCAGAAAAGGGAACGCTGACCTGCTGGACGACCTTATCGATGATGTCGGTCCCGACGCAACAAGGCTTTTCTTTATCATGCGCAGCAAGGATTCTCACTTGAATTTCGATGTAGAGCTGGCAAAAAAACAATCGAAAGACAACCCGGTATTCTACCTCCAGTATGCACATGCCCGTATCTGCAGCCTGCTTCGCATGGCTGACCAGGAAGCCGGTTTCATCCTTCCGACCGAAGGGATGCACCTCATGAGGAAAATGACCTCCGACCACGAAATCCGGCTGGGCTTCATGTTGCTTGAATTCCCCGAAGTCATCGACGTCTGTGGGAGATTTCTCGAACCGCAGAAAATGGTCGAGTACCTGCATGGCGTAGCTGAGCTGTACCACCGCTTCTATCAGGAATGCCCTATTCTCAAAGCAGAACCGGATATCCGTACAGCAAGGATCTTCCTCTCCGTTGCAACCCGGCAGGTTCTTCGCAACGGATTCAGAATACTTGGAATATCAGCACCTGAATCAATGTGACGAAGAAAAAACAATTACAACCTTCCGGCAAGATAAAGGAAAGGCAGGGCGTTTACTCTTCAGTGGACCGGTACAAGCCTTCATCGACAATGTATCGCCAAATGGTCTCCGGGATTTGCTGAGAGCAATCTTGATCTGAGGCAATACGATCCCTTATATCAGTGGAGGATAATGGAAGATTGAAATCGATACGGTGAAATTTTTGTTCGTGAAGCTTTTCCAGGCTGGCTGCTTCAGCCCCCGCGCCATCCACCGTTTCTCTACCGAAGACAACGATGTTGCATCGCCGGATCAGCTCTTCCCACGACTTCCAGTGGCGGAAGCTCCGGTAGTTGTCCTCACCGATCAAAAGGGTGATGTTCGATGATGAGTAAATCTCTTCGAGATATGTTACGAGATCAATCGTATAGGAGGGATACGCACGGTTGACTTCCCAACTGCAAACTTCAGCTATGGCTCCTGTTCTGTTAACAGTTTCAGCCAGCAATTCGGCCATTTGCACCCGATCCCTGTCAGATGATCGAGGGCTCTCTTTCAAAGGATTGTTGGAAACCGAAATAACCAGCCGGTTTAACGCCAAGAGCTCCCTAGCATAGAGGCACAAGGCAAGATGGCCATTATGCGGGGGGTCGAATGTTCCACCAAAAACAGCAAGTTGCACGGCTCATGCACTCTATCCGTTCTCGAAATGCTCTACAATGTTGTTGCGATAATCCTCAACCTTTTCCATGTTTTCGGGAAACTGCTGATCATATGCATCGAGAGCAGCTTGCGCCTCAAACCACTTTTCTCTCTTTATAAGCACCCCGATCTTGCCGAACCACGCTTTTTCATAGTAGATCGTATCGGGGTAAAAGCGAATAACATTGTCATAATATGCTATCGACCCGCGATACTTTTTAAGTTTTTGATACTGTTCGGCAATGGAATACTCGCTCAATGCCAGTTTTTCCCTGAGCTCACCAATGCTTGATGCGCTTTCCGTCACTTTATCGAGTCGCGCATACTGAGCCTCGGCAATAGCCAGATTTCTTTTGTACAGAGCATTGTCGGGATTAAGCGCGACAAGTTCAGTGTACATTTCGATATCACTTTGCAGTTGCTGAGGATCTCTGATAGGATACAGCTCCAGATAAAGCTGAAACTCACGGATGGCTTTTCTCGTATGTTCCTGATCCCGAGAAAACGTCGGTGAAAGCTCTTTATGAGATTTTGCCAGCATGAACTGCGCACCCTCTGCATAAGGCGAACCCGGCGTCTGCTCGAGCAGCCTGTTGAAAATATCGACTGCGAGCAGAAACTGTTCAGAACTGTAGTAGGCATTTGCAAGGGCGAACAGAACGTCATCCTCGAGGGTGGTCGCCCTTGTATCGAACATCAGTGACTCCAGTTCAATGATAGCCTTGTCATAATCCTCTTCTGCTACAAGCTCCTGAGCATAGGCGTATCGTACAACAACATCCCCATCCTTCGGGGGTTTCACCGAAGAACATGCCGAAAACAGCACGCCTGTAACAAGACATAGACCGACTACCAGAGCCATTCGTTTGATCAGAAATCTCGAAACCAGCATAACACACTCCGTAAATAACATAAAAATGTATGAAGTAAGAGAATAAGACTATTCGGCTTAAAATCAAAAGCAAACACGGCAAAGAGGCTGTCACAAAAGCACTGCGTAACGTCTATCGTTCATCATACAAATGTTTCCTGCAGAAAGTCATGTAGCCCCCCGTGAAACAGTAGTTCGGATTTCACAGGGATAGCGATATCGATAATGGCATTCACTGGAAAATGGATCCCCGGGTCTAACCCGGGGATGACTACATGAAAACTAATTACAGAACAAATGAGACAGTCTCGATTTTTCCTTCTGTCGAGCCGTCAGACAGGCAAGCGTTTTTCCTGCTTGGCGGGCTTCACAGATGGATCGAGATAGCCGCCAGTAGAGCCGTAACCACCTGCAGTATTGAATCCCATTAAGGGATAGAGCGGACAGAATCCCACGATTCCTGTAATCAATGGAACGAGGCCGGTGAGCCACCACCAACCCTGAAACACCACTCCTGCGATAAGCATTACAGAACCAAGGATGATTCTCACGTTTCTGTCAAGAACGCCGATGTTTTTCTGCATGTTTTCAGGCTCCTCATATTTAAGCTGTTATTAAAAAACAAGTAGTGTTACAATGTATCCTTGAAATTACAACCTGCAGACTGTAATATCAACATCCTCACATGATTTTTAACACCTGCCCATCCGGCTATCCGAATAGGTCGAGGTTACGGAACAAGCTTCATAACAACCTTGAATAATCAGGAACCGAGCTGCGTTTAAAATGTAAAGAGTTTGATACCCTCTTCCCGTAGCCTTTGAGCAACTACCGGTGGCTTCGCAACAGAGACACCTTCGATGAGCTTATCCGGAGCAGCCCCTTTATTGGGAAGAAAAAGTGGACACACCTCGACGGTGACGCCTTTTTTAATGAGATTTTTCAGCAGCATTTGCGGTGACTTGTCAAGTGGCTTGACCAATGTCTGTTTACTGTTTTTCATGGCAAGCTCGCCACCTGGACCACACAAGAGCATACGAACGCTTTTGCCCTGTTCGACGGTCTGGGTTGAAAGCACCATCGCCATCATCTGAGTCTGAACATCTCCGGTGGTTACAACGACAAAGAGTCCTTTTGTATCGTCAGAAGCCATCGCCTGAAGCGGCATAATGCTTGCTGCAAGCAAGAGAAGTGCCGTAACGGTTTTTCCAAATACACGCATAGTAATCGTTTCTTTTGGGGTTCATAAATGAAATTATAATGGAGCATGCCTCCGACAAAGAGCCGAAAGCGACGTAATATAGGGATAGTTCTATCCCGAAAAAAACAAAAAAAGAGGCGTCGATACATTGATATCGGGAGAAAACGCACCCGACAGTGGAGCTTAGGGGAGTCGAACCCCTGACCTTCTCATTGCGAACGAGACGCTCTACCAACTGAGCTAAAGCCCCATGTAACAGTCTTTCAAAAAAAGCGGAAAGAATCGCAGATAACGCTCACCCTGCTCTTTGGGTATATCCGATGACAGAACCCGGATCGAAAAAAAGCCTGCATTGAAAAGCAGGCTTTTAAAAAATCATGATATCTCTCTTCTTCCGATCCGGTATCATGCATTTTCGGTAAGGGCACTGTTCAGCTGCTGTAGCTGGTGTTTTACGCTGTTGTCGAGAATCGTATCACCGATCTTAACGGTCACGCCACCCAAAAGTGCTTTGTCAAGAGATAATTTCGCCCTGACTTTCTTACCGGTGTACTTTGCAAGACCGTCGATCAGCATTTTCGATTGTTCGTCGTCCAACTCGACCGCACTGGCAACAGCAACGTTGACAATGCCACCCCGTTCATCCTGTAGTGCGGAGTACTCATCGATAACATCCTGCAGTATCGATGCCCGCTTTTTTCTACAGAGCAGGTTGATGAACAACAACGATTTTTCGCTCAGGCCGCTGAAAACCTCTTTTAGAATACGGGCTTTGGTGTCACCCTTGATAAGAGGGCTTTTCAACATCGTAACGAGGTCACGTGAACCCTCAAGAGTCACACGAATCACCTCGAGATCTTTGGCTACCACTTCAGCCAAACCGCTCTCTTCGGCCACCTCCAGTAACGCTTTGGCATACCGCCTGCTCGCAATTGTACTTGACATTTTCAGGACCTTTTCAGTTACGGTTTTGCGACAGATCCTGAATCATGCTGTCAACAATTTTCTTTTGCTTTTCAGCATCCAGGTTCGCCATAATAATTTTTTCGGCTCCTTTGACAGCAAGATCAGCGACTTCTGTTCTCAGTTCCATCAAAGCACGGCGCTTTTCCTGCTCGATCTCATCTTTTGCAGACGCAATCATTCTGGCAGCCTCCGTATGAGCCTTTTCTGTGATTTCCGCACGGAGCTTATCACCATACTCTTTTCCTTCCCTGACAATCTTTTCCGCTTCCGAATCAGCCTTTGCAAGAAGCGCCTTGTTTTTTCTCAGCACCTCTTCAGCCTCTTCTTTTGCCGTATACGCACGATCGATAGAATCCTGAATCCCTTTTTCTCTTTCTTCAAGAGCGTTGAGCATCGGGCCCCAGGTAAACTTTTTCAAAATAAAGAGCACGATAACGAACGTGACGGTCGTCCAGAAAATAAGCCCGGGATTAGGGTCGAGCAAGCCGCCGCTAAGCACTATAATTCCTGACGTAAGCATGGAATACTATTCTCCTTTACGATTGAATAAATCCGGAATGCGGCAAATCATTATAACAGCCGCATTCGGTTCTCATGACGTATGATGTATTACTTTTCCGCTTACTTCAAAACCAGCAACACTGCGATAACCTCACCGAACAGGGCAACACCCTCGATAAGTGCGGCAGCAATGATCATGGTTGTACGGATATCCGCAGTTGCCTCAGGATTGCGAGCGGTACCTTCAGCAGCTGAGCCTGCAATGTTACCGATACCAAGACCTGCCCCAAGAACAGCTAAACCTGCGGCGATACCGGCACCCAGATAACCCAACCCTTCATTACCCAAACCTTCCATGTTTTTACTCCCTCCAATGATTTGTTATGTATTGAGATCTATTGAAAAAACGGTTTAAAACCCTGACAAAAGTACAAAATATAACTGGTAATAAGAACTATCTCTTTCCGATCAATGCGCAGCCTCAGCATCATGACTTTCATGCGATGAAGCAAGCCCTATAAAGAGTGCGGAAAGCATCGTGAAAATAAATGCCTGAAGGAAAGAAACAAAGATTTCAAGCAAATAGATGAAAATCGCAAATGGTACCGACACGAGCACCGCGACGATATAGCTCTTAAGAATAAAGCTGATGAAAATCAAACTGAGGATGATGATGTGTCCGGCCGTCATATTCGCGAAAAGTCGGATGGTCAATGCAAACGGCTTGGTGAACAGACCGATGACCTCGATTGGAATCATGATTATCCAGAGAGCCCAGTGCGTACCTGCCGTCAGATGCGCAAGGTAACCTTTGATGCCGTGTGCTTTGAGTGCGGAAACCTGGGTGATAAAAAAGGTAAAGACAGCGAGCGTCAGCGTAACATTGACGTTACCTGTCGCCGTCGCACCGTACGGAACAAGACCGAGCAGATTCAGTACAAGAATGAAAACAAACACCGTCAACAGATACGGCATGTGCTTTTCGTACCCCTCGCCAATATTGGATTTTGCGACATCGAGCCGGATAAATTCGACAAGAGCCTCCATGGCATTGGCAAGACCACCCGGAGCCTTGCGGCTGTTGACCGATTTATATTGATTACCGACGTAACCGAAAACAAGCAGCAGAATAGCAGCGGCCAGCCACATAAAAACAACGTGACGAGTGATGGATATGTCAAAACCACCTATAACCAGTTTCGGAAGAGCGAATTTACCGAACGGGTCGAACTCCATGAGATTGCTGTCGAGAATGTGATGCATGATCACATCTCCAGCACTACCATGCTCCTCTTCACCATGACCGGCTTCGCCATGAGCTGCATCAGCATGAACCGCAGCCTCTTCATGCGCCACAGCCTCACTATGTTCTTCTGCTGAAGATGCATATGCCGATGCACCGAAGCCAAAAAGCAAAGACATAATCAGCATCACAACAACCCTGACAAGCTCACCGGACTGTAAAGCGTTAAACCGTTTCATGCGACTCTTTTTTTCTGTTTGTTCTTCTTTTGATATCCGAGAATTTCAACAATCACGTAAATACAGTAAAAAGCGAAAAACGACACAACGAAGTCATTGATCACAACGAGACTCTGCAGGATGATAAAGGCAACAAGAACCATCAGCACCAGCAACCTTACAACCAACCCTCCGAAAACAACCTTGGTATACTCGGCTTGAGACTTGTCAAATGCACGCTCAAACAGCAGGTAACCGATGAGAGAATTGGCAGCGATCAATATCCAGGCAACAAAAACAGAGCCGAGGTCGACGTTATACTCGGTGGCGCTCCAGAATATCACCCCCCATAAAATGACGGACAAGATAAGGATCTTTATCAGAAAATCAAACAGCGGTTTCATAAGATGCAAAAGAATTGAAGTTTACCATGTTACCGACCTTTCCGGTTCGCGTTTTTCACAACTTTAATCAGAAGCAGTATCATCCCCGTCAATCCTGCCCCGACGCCGATAAGCAGAAACAGGGGAGACGTACCCAGCTGCTCATCCACCCAATAGCCTCCGAGGACAAAAAAAGCAAAACTGGCGGCAATTTGAAAACCGATTCCGAGATAATCGGACAAGGCCCGGACAGATCTTCCGAAATAATCCGAAAATTTTTCTTTTTCGCCGGACCTCATATGCTTTTCAACCCTGAAAGCTGCGGTTCGGGCTCTCTTTCCAGCAGCTGCTCTTTGAACCCTTCATCCTGTTTCATGAAAACTCTACCGTTCAGTTTCGCCCCGTCCTCGACGTCGAGAGCTGTAACCCTCAGGTCACCGTCGATTGCAGCAGTGGCTTCAAGCCGAAGTTCTCCGGAAATTTCGGCATTTCCACTGAACTTTCCTGCAACCCTCATGTTCTCGGCGCTTATTTCACCCTCGACGACCCCTTCACTGCCAATGATCAGCGTTGATCTGCAGGTAACCTGGCCGGATACGTTCCCGTCAACCCTGATGTCGCCATCAGCCGCAAGTTCTCCTTGCACAGAAGTACCTTCCATCAGAAGAGTCAAGCCTCCGGTCGAGCCGGATCTGCGTTTTTTTCCTTTTTTACTGAACATATTGTACACCTGTTTACATTGAAAAATTCAGATAGGCTTCCGGGTCGACGGGAATACCGTTCTTCCAGACTTCAAAGTGCAGGTGAACACCCGAAGATTCCTGACCGGTATCACCTGCAAGTGCAATGACTTCCCCAAGCTTCACCTGCTCGCCTCCTTTTTTGAAAAGCTGACTGCAATGCTTGTAAAACGTCATGTATTCACCATGATCGACGATTATTGTATACCCGAATGTACCCGTCCAGTCAGAAAAAACCACCGAACCGTCGGCAACAGCCCCTACCGGCTCGTTTCGTGCAGTGGCGATATCCACCCCGTAGTGGCTCTTTTTCGGTTTGAATCGTTGTGAGATCGAACCTGTCACCAACCTACCGGTAAATTTTCCGGGAGTGATCGCACCACCGGAAAATGGAGGAGGGACGATGCCGGCTTCGAAAACCCTTCGCCCGGCTCTTTCGCCGACACCGCCTTCATTCTCTACCATTGCCTTTTCCTGAAACATGATCCCCTCCACTTTTTGAGTGAATGCCTGCATGTTTTCGATTTCAACGATGAGGCTGTCCACTCGCTTTGCCTGGAGAGCGACAAGCTCTTTCTGATGGACTGGCAGCGTCCATCCTGGAAGCATCGTATATAAGGGGGTTACGAAAAAAATCAGTCCAGCCAAGGAAATCAGCAACCCCAGCATAAGCAAGAAGACGATGACGAAGGTTGCCGGAACACCTTTTAACAGCGTTACGGGCTTCGACCTGCCTCCGACGGGAATGAGACTGAGCGTATAAACAGGTTTTTTCTTGCGGTGGGCTCCCATGGAAAAAGATCAGGTTACATTGAAATTACGACGATACACCTGCCACGTTGAATCGATCAGGGTATCGAGATCGCTGTAACGAGGTTGCCATTCGAGCAGTGCTCTTGCCTTCTTCGACGATGCAACAAGCTCTGCCGGGTCACCCGGACGTCTTTCCGACATGGCTGCCGGGATATCATGTCCGGTAATCTCACGTGCTCTCTCGATCATCTCCAGCACCGTGACCCCGGTTTCACTGCCCAGGTTCACCGCCAGACTCTCTTTTTTTTCAGCAAGATACTCGAATGCCGTCACATGCGCTGCTGCAAGATCACTCACATGGACGTAGTCACGGATACATGTTCCGTCCCTGGTAGGGTAATCTTCTCCGAATACCTTCATCCCCTCACGCACTCCGGCTGCCGTTTCCATTACGATCGGCAGCAGGTTTTCCGGTTTCATTTCCAGGCCTTGTATTCGCCCCCGTACATCATAACCGGCTGCGTTGAAATAACGGATCGAGGCATACTTCAATCCTTTCAGGCGATCGTACCACTCCATCAATCGCTCGATCTCGAGTTTGGTGAATCCGTAGAAGTTTTCAGGGTCTTTCGGATGTTCTTCATCGATCGGCAAATATCTGGGCGAACCGAATATCGCAGCTGAAGACGAAAAAATCATATTCGGTATCCCGGCCGAAAGTGCTGCATTCAAAATGTTTATCGTACCTGCTATATTCATCCGGGCATAGGCTTCCGGTTCGATCATGGACTCTCCTGCCGCTTTCAATGCGGCAAGATGTACACAGCCGTCATAACCTTCCGCCATAATTTCACGTAGTCGTAACGGTTGCATGATATCACCATGCTGAAAGACTGCTTCTTCGAAGAGGTTCCGGCGTGTTCCTGAAGAAAGGTTATCCAGAACCGTTACGTCGTACCCTCTATCGAGGAACTCCCTGGCTACATGGCTCCCGATATAACCTGCGCCGCCGATCACTAGTATTTTCACGCTTCAATTATGGTTTACGTTCAACATCCTATGTTCTCTTTGCCAAAGATAACACTTTCGCCTAAATTGAACGATTGTTGTACCATACCCTATAAAACCGCAGGGTACCCACGAGATCTTGCCATGAGCGCCTGATGAACAAGCTGTTTATACAACCTGAAATCTTTTCGCAAATCCCCGGACTCCACGCCCTGCAAACAACTCGTCACGGCGGTGTGAGCCAGGCACCTTTCGCAACGTTGAATCTCGGGCACAATACCCCCGATAATCCGGCAAACGTTGCCAAGAACCGATCGATACTCTGCGAACACCTGAACGTCGACACCTCGTCACTGGTCACCGCTGATCAGGTACACGGAACAAGGATTCTTCATGCCTTTGAGGGAGGACATCGTACAGGATACGATGCATTTATAACCGACCGGGAAAATATTTTTCTTTGCGTACTCACAGCAGACTGCTTTCCCGTACTCATTTTCGACTATGAGCATCGAGCGGCAGGCGCCGCACATGCGGGATGGAAAGGAACTGCAGAAAACATCATCGGAAGGACAATCGAAGCTATGATGAAACACTTCGATACATCACCATCCGCCTGTCTCGCCTGGATCGGCACAGGTATATCCGCAAGTGAGTACGAGGTTGGAAAGGATGTAGCCGACCATTTCGCCGGCAAGCACCTCGCTCTCTCACCCAACGGTCGCTTCATGCTCGATCTTGCTGCAGCCAACGTCGATCAGTTGCTCGATGCAGGAATTCCCGGTAATTCGATCGAAGTTTCACCGTTCTGTACTGCAAAAAACAACAACGACTTCTTTTCATACCGCAAGGAAAATGGAAAAACCGGACGAATGATAACCTTGATCGGCATCAACTCTCCTGCTTCGGCTTCCTGACCACTACCAGAGCTGTACCGAGCTTTTTCTCCAGCTCTTTAACCTGCAGCAATTCCTTTTCTGTGAGATCGTCGGCGACGACATCGTAACTCGAGTACGACAACAGTGTCTTGCCGATACTTTTTTCCAAAGCTTTGACCTCCTGTAACTGTTCATCCGACAGTTTCGAAAGACTCGACAGCATAGCAACCCTCCTTTACGGCATCGTCATTTCCTTGACGCCCGGCCTCGTTACCAGTCACTGGACGTTACCCATCAGCATACCACAGTCAAAGACCGAACGCCGATACAGACAATAGCGATGTCTTTCACGTTTAACTGCTTCCATACTCAAAGTATACGGAACAACCTGCTTTCCTTATAGTTGTTTCATAACGCTTTTTGGGGTAAATTGAGGTTTATATAAAAAAACATCGGAATCCACTCCAATCATTCCTAAGTTGATCGAATGTCCGAACTTGCCGAACACCGGGACAGAGGGAATATCGTTTACCAGCTTAGGCCTTTAACTTTTAGCCTTACCTGAACATGAATGACACTGAATTGCTGAAATGTAATCAACGAGCCAACGAGATTCTTTTCAAGGGGCTCGTGGAATTCGGCTGTTTCAAGGCTGCACTTGAACTCGACATTTTCACTCATCTCGCCGGCGAAGCAAAAGACGTTGAAACCCTTTCCGAAGATATCGGTGCCGTACCGCAGCGGCTTGGAATGTTGCTTGAAGCACTTCGTCAGGTCGGAATCACCGCGCAGGAAAACGGCAAGTGGAATTTGACCGATTTCGCAAATAGCATGTTCGTTCCCAACGAGGAGCACCCGAATCTCTATATGGTTCCCGTTGCAAAAGCCATGGCTTATACCGCCGAAAATTTCTATATGAACATGGCTGAAGCTGTACGAGGCAAACTCGATTACAAAGGAGAAACCTCTTACCCTCCGAAAACCAAAGAAGAAAATCTTTATTTCGAAGAGATACACCGTCGCAACGCTCATTTCGCAATTAAGTTGCTACTTGAAGAAGCCGACCTCTCATCCAACGAAAAACTTATCGATGTAGGAGGCGGCATAGGAGATATTTCGGCGGCACTTGGCAAAAAGTACACACAGCTCGACACCACCATTCTGAATCTGCCCGGAGCAATTGAGCTTGTCGATGAAAACGCTGCTGAAAAAGGTCTTGGAGACAGATTGAGGGGGGCCGCCGTTGACATTTACAGGGATGAATACCCTTCGGCCGATGCAGTTATGTTCTGCAGAATTCTCTATTCGGCAAATGACCAGCTTACCGAAATGATGTGTGCAAAGGCGTTCAGCGCACTCGAAGCTGGAGGTAAAGTACTCGTACTCGATATGATAGTCGATGAAAAGGAACACCCGAACTACGACTATCTCAGTCATTATATCATGGGAATCGGTATGCCGTTTTCGGTTCTCGGCTTCAAGGAGCAGTCAAATTACAAGCCTATTCTCGAAAAAATCGGATTCACGGATGTTCGTATGGTCCGCCGTTACGAGCACCTCTATGTCGAGGCGGTTAAACCGGCCTAAAAACTCCTCGAAAAATTTCATTGAAAAGCAGTTTCTCTATCAGCGGAAACTGCTTTTTTCGTTTCTATGGGCAAACCTTCCTGTAACCACCGTAAAGATCATGAGCTGTCCGGCAGATATCTTCACGAAAATCCGGATGAGCGATACTTGCAAGCGCCTCGGCACGCTGCCGCATGTTTTTTCCGTGAAGGTTTACAATCCCGTATTCCGTAACGACATATTGCACATGAGCCCTTGTGGTCACAACTCCCGCTCCAGCCTTGAGCACAGGAACAATCCGGGACTCACCACGTTTGGTAACTGAAGGAAGCGCTATGATGGGTTTTCCATCGGGAGAAAGCGCCGCACCGCGAATGAAGTCCATCTGTCCCCCGACACCGGAAAAATGCCGATGCCCTATGGAATCGGCACAAACCTGCCCGGTCATATCGATTTCAATGGCACTGTTGATTGCAGTGACCCTGGGATTCTTCCGGATCTCTTTGGTATCGTTTATATAGTCCGAGCCGAACATCTCAACAAGCGGATTGTCATCGACAAAATCATAGAGCCTGCGCGATCCCAAGAGAAAACTGGCGACAATGATTCCATTATGGGTAGATTTGTACCTTCCTGTGATAACACCTTTTTCAACAAGATCGACAACTCCATCGGAAAACATTTCCGTATGAATCCCCAGATCTCTATGATGTATCAGCGCAGCAAGGGTGGCATCGGGAATAGCGCCGATACCCATCTGAAGAGTTGCACCGTTTTCGACTATGGAGGCAATATTCTGTCCGATTTTTTGTTCGATATCGGTCAATTCATGACTCGGACCTTCAGGAAGTGGATCGTCAACATCAACCATGGAGTCGATATGACTCACATGCAGCAATCCTTCACCGTGTGTCCGGGGCATATTCGGGTTCACCTGTGCAACAACCGTCTTTGCTGTATGAACCGCTGCCCGCGCCGCATCCACCGATACTCCGAGGGAACAGTATCCATGGCGGTCCGGAGGAGAAACATGAACAAATGCAACATCGAGAGGCAGGACATTTCTGTAAAACAGTGCCGGCACATCACTTAAAAAAATAGGTATGGCGTCTGCCAGCCCCTTCTGAACGGCAGATCGCACATTCCTGCCGACAAACAAGGCATTGAGCCTAAAGCTATCACTATACTCCGGACGGACATACGCAGCATCGCCTTCTGTATGAAGGCTTACAATTTCAACGTTACGCAGCTCACCCGCCCGGCCAACGAGAGCATCGATAAGCCTCTGCGGTGTAGCCGCAGCTGTTTGCAGAAAAACCCTGTTTCCCGACTCGACGACAGTAACCGCCTCTGCCGCCGATATTGTCCGGTATTTCATAAATTATTCAACTCCTTTTTTTATTTCCTATGATTTCAAATAGACCACATACAGACGTCACATTCCAAACTCCTTTCATTCAATACTTGCGCTCTTTCGGAACAAATTCTGGACGGGAAGACGCAAGAGAAAGGTCGACAGCCTTCTGCATATGTGTAATCGCCCCTCCCTCTTCAAGAAAACAAATCGAATGCATCAACCATGCCGCATCATCCCGTGACGGATAATCGTCCCTGCTATGCGCACCTCTTGTCTCCCTTCGTTCAAGGGCCGATACCGCAACAGCTTTCGAGTAGTTTATCATATGTTGCAGCTCGATAGCCTCGAGAAGTTCCGTATTGAACTTTTCACTCCGATCGAAAACTTTTATCGCTTCAGCCCTTTTCTGAAGTGCCGTGATGGTCTCCACCGCCTCCGAAAGTCCTTGTTCATGACGAAACACCGACACGTTTTCCATCATGACTTTCTGCAGTTCTGTTCTGATCGGGGTAATCGCCTCACCGGCCTCCCGTCCTTTAAGAGCGGTAATTTTCTCACTCATCCGGGCAGCAGCCCCTGTATCGAGAGGAATCGGAGTGAGACAGACCCTGTCGAGATACCGGTTGATATCTTTACCTGCACGTCTACCGAAAACAATCAGATCCAGCAAAGAATTGGAGCCGAGACGGTTTGCGCCATGCACCGACACACAGGCAACCTCTCCTGCAGCCCAAAACCCCGGAACTTCACGTCCTTCCGCATCTCCACTCACCCTGCCGTTTACATCGGTGGGTATTCCTCCCATGGCATAATGACAGGTCGGCTGTACCGGAATCGGCATTGCCGCAGGATCCACGCCAAGGTAAATCTTTGCGAACGACTCGATTTCAGGCAGCTTTTCAACGATTTTCTCTTTTGACAACCCCGTTAAATCAAGTAGAACATGGTCTTTCATCGGCCCTGCACCGCGGCCATGCCGGATCTCCTCGTAGATGCTTCTGCTTACAATATCACGCGGCGCAAGATCCTTGATGCTCGGCGCATAGCGCTCCATAAACCTTTCATCCTGTCCGTTTCTCAGGATTCCTCCCTCACCTCTTGCAGCTTCGGTAATCAGTATGCCAAGCCGATAAAGACCGGTCGGATGGAACTGCACAAACTCCATGTCCTCCAGAGGCATCCCATTGTTCAGCACTATGCCCAGTCCGTCCCCGGTATTGGCAAAAGCGTTTGACGTGGTCCTCCATGCTTTTCCATAGCCACCGGTAGCGAACATGACAGCCCGGGCATGAAAAAGCATGAGCTGTCCGGTTTTGAGTTCGATGGCGACAATTCCGTTCACGGCTCCTTCGGCCATACACAGATCCAGTACCTGATATTCATCATAAAAGCTGACACCTTTTCTCATGGACTGTTCATACAGTGTATGCAGACAAACATGACCAGTCCTATCGGCAGCATAGCATGTTCTGCGAACCGGAGTCTTTCCGAAGTTGCTGGTATGCCCGCCGAAAGGGCGTTGTGCTATGCGGCCGTTGTCGAAGCGAGAAAAAGGTACACCGAGATGTTCAAGCTCGATAATCGCTCGGGGAGCGTCGTTACACATTACCTCCACGGCATACTGATCTGCCAGATAATCCGACCCCTTGATGGTATCGTATGCGTGCCATTGTGGAGAATCTTTCTCGGCATTGCCAAGTGCAGCAGATATCCCCCCCTGGGCCGCTCCGGAGTGAGACCGAAGAGGATGAAGCTTCGATAGGACGGCAACATCGTGTTTTCCGGCAACTTCAACCGCTGCCCTGAGCCCTGCGAGACCGGAACCGACAATGATCACATCATGGTAAACAACCTGCATAATCCAATTATCCTAATTCATTCCAACAGACATAACCGCCATAGTGCCCTGCCAGGCAAGCAACACGCTTACCGTCCAACCAGCTGCCACGGCTATCTTCCTTAAACGTTCGTTATGCATATAGTCTCCAAGAGATCTGCTGACCCCAAGCATACCATGCGACAACGCCAAAAACAACAGCATGACATCGATCATTTTCCATAACGGCGTTTGCAATCTCTCGAGAACTTTACTGTAGGTAATGACATGCTCTCCCGGCAACGCCTCCTTCAGCGCCCCCTCTGCAATCGCATCGGCGAACTCCTGTCCGGTTGACCCGAGCTCCCTGAGTATGCTGTTATATTCTTCGGCTGTAGCGAGAAAACCGTTCGGCATATGCTGCAACCAGAAATGCAGACCGAGAAACAACAAAAGGCCGACACCCGTTATACGCTGCATCAACCATCCGAAAGCCTTGAAACGGACCGGCGAGCGGACCTCCTGATTCTCATTCTGGCTGCTCATGGAAGCATTGGGGCTATGAAGTATGGAAAAATAATCGACAGTCCACCGACAAGTGTCACGACAAACGTCAACACCAAGACGCCATAGAACAACTGTCGCTGTCGCTCGGAACGGTAAAATGCATCCTGAATCATTATTCTCACCCCGTTGAATGCATGAAATGCAACCGATCCGAGCAAGATAGCCTCGGCTATCTTGAACAGGGGATTTCGATATGTTGTCACATAGATTTCAAATGCCGCGGGATCGGCAAGCGAGCGCAACCCCATAATATGTAAAACGAGATACGCTACAAGCGCGAGCCCTGTAAACCTGTGCAGCAACCAGGCCGACATACCTGCAAGCTTGCGGTAAGAAGATGCCGTAAACAGAAACGTTCTGAACGAAGGCCTGTTTCTTGATTGTCCCGATCGTTCAATGTTTTCTTGCATCCATCAACGATAAACTTGATAATAAAGATACCGGCAGCCGGTGTCCGGTCTGAAGATAATCTGTCATTGAAAAAGAATTGCCATCGGCCGGCCTTTTTGCGTTACGATTCTGAAAAAATTTCCAACTGGCCCAGGCCATTGCACCGAGGGCATGATGATCAGTTTGAATTACTGCTTGCGCCGCCGCAAATAAGCGGGCATGCTGGACTCTCCCTTGCGAATCATATCATCAGAGTTCTCCTCGGTTTTTGATCCCCCCTCTTTGGAAGGAGACCCGACTTCCATCGGATCGTGAATAGCAATTTTCCTGCGAATGTAAGCGGGGATTCGAAGATCATCAGGTGTTAGATCATGCGTACCTTGCGCAACCTGACGGGACATCGGCGGGGAGAACTTGCCTCTGGATGACAGCGCATCGACCATATACACATTATCGGAAATCTTGTCATCCTGCGGATCCTCCCGATCACGACTGAAACCTGTAACGATAACCGTCACCCTTATTTCTCCCGAAGCTTCGGGATTTTCCACATATCCGTTTATTATTTTAGCCGACCTTCCCACCTGCTCTTCGAGATAGCTCATGGCATCGGACATGTCCCGCATGGTAACATCACCGGTCATATTGACCAGCACCCCTTTTGCCCCTTTGAGAGCGACACCTTCCAAAAGTGGGCTTGCAATAGCATCGGCAGAAGCCTTGAGTGCCCGCCTTTCACCAGAGGCCGACGCCGATCCCATCACGGCATCTCCTGCACCGAACATAATGCTCCTCACATCGGCGAAATCGACATTGACATGACCATGACTGGTAATGATATCCGCAATTCCTTTCGCTGCCCGGTAAAGCACGTCATTAGCCATATTGAAGGCCTCGGTAGCACTGATTCCCTCTTCGGCTATACTGAGAATCTTTTCGTTCTCGATAACGATGAGCGTATCGATATATTTTCGCAGTTCGGCAATACCACCATCGGCTATTTCGGCCTTGATCCTCCCTTCAAAACTGAACGGGCGGGTGACAACCCCGATGGTAAGAATCCCCATGTTTCTTGCTATGGAAGCAATAACCGGAGCGGCTCCTGTCCCGGTCCCTTTACCCATTCCTGCTGCGATAAAAACAAGGTCCGCACCCCGAAGCTGATCGGCGATCAACTCACGGTCATCTTCCGCAGCCTGGCGCCCTTTCGCAGGATCTGCGCCTGCGCCGAGACCGTTGGTAGCCTTTTTGCCGATCTGAATTCTGGTAGGAGCTTTGGAATTCAACAAAGCCTGACGGTCGGTATTGAAGGCGATAAAATCCACACCGGCAATCCTGCGGTCGATCATGTTGTTGACCGCATTTCCACCGCACCCGCCTACCCCGACGATTTTGATGGAAACGCCTCTTTCCTCCTCATGCTCAAACAAGCCGGGATCCAGTTCAAACGCCATGTATCACACTCCTCCTTTTTAAGGACCCTCTCAAAGCTTTTCCCACCAGTCTTTCAAGCGATCGACTATTTTCTTTCCCGTTTCTCCCTCAGGATGGCTCTCTTCGGCATCGACAGATTCCGTCTGGCCGTCACGCAAGTCAATCACATCGCTATCCTGGAAATCACTGTTTTCAAAAGAATATGCAACAAGCCCCATAACCGTAGCATAAATTGGGTTGTTGATTGCACCCTTGATACCACCCGACACCCCTTCGGGAAAACCGGTCCTCACATCGAGTCCCAGAATATTCGATGCAAGCGTATCGGTGCCGGGAATCAAACTCCCACCACCGGTAATGACCGCGCCGGCATTCAAATACTCAAAATATCCCGAACGTTTGACAGCCTCTCTGATCAGTTCGAAAATCTCTATCATGCGAGCCTCGATAATCAAGGTCAATGAACTTTTCATGAAAGACTTGCAGGGGCGCCCCTCTATACCTTCTATCAATATCTCCTCATCCTCGATCCGCTCCTTCGAATAAGCGAAACCATGCTTGATCTTGAGTTCTTCGGCAACCTCGTAAAGAGCCTTGACTCCGTATGCCACATCATGCGTCACATCATTGGCTGCGACTTTGATCACTTCCGAAAAACGTATCGCTCCATCGATATAGATAGCGACCTCTGTTGTCCCCCCACCGATATCGATAATGACAACGCCACTCTTTTTCTCGCTCTTCTTCATAACAGCAAGACCCGACGCAATAGGCTCGAATGTCATGGCGTTGACTTCAAGACCCGCTTTCTCAACACATTGCTTGATATTGCGGATCTTGGTTTTCATCCCTACAACGATATAAGCGCTGCCACGCATCGTAGTTCCGGCCATCCCGATCGGATCAAGTACGCCTTCCTGATCATCGACGATGAACTCCTGGGGAATCACATGGATGATCTCATGATCGATGTCCAGATAACGGATATTGGTCTTCGCTTTTTCAAGGAAACGCTTTACATCCGAAGCGTTGACGACACCGGACTGATTGACACTTATTTCGGAATTACTGTTGATGCAATGAACGTGAGCTCCCGAGATACCCACATTGACCCCTTTTATACGAATCGAGGATTCACGCTCGGCATCGGCAACCGCCGATTTGATGGCATCGACAGTTTTGTTGATGTTGACCACCGTGGCCCGCTGAAGCCCTTCAGAATCGGTACGACCTTTACCGAGAATGTTGAGTTTCCCCATTTCATCCATTTCGGCAACGACAACGCATACCTTTGTTGTCCCTATGTCAAGCCCAACGACTATATTGCTTTTCTGCATTATTTCATCCTGTACACGATGATATCAGGGCGATATCCTCTGCGAACTCCTACGGCCACTCTCTACAGCAAAAACTCTTTTATCAAATCGCAAATCGACCTTTTCATAACCGTCGAGTCCCATTTTTTCAACCACCTTTTGCCAGAATATCTCGAATTTTTTCAACTTTTCCTTGTAGTCTCCATCATTCCCGACGATAAAACGGGTAGGGGAGTCGGCAACCGAAAAATAGGCTCCGCTTCCGCCTTCCAGACATACATCCCGTATCAATAACCGGGCATATTCAGACACTGTCAAAGCTTCGATCATCTCTTTGAGAACGGCAAAATGCTTTTCATCGGCTTTTTCCAAGTGCGTTCCTTCGTCATGTCTTGTTTTCATTCCGGTGACCTGAAAAAGCCTCGATGAGGAAGGGGGAAGGTCACGATAAGGCAAGATATAACCTTCCGTGTCAATAACCTGAACTTTCTCACCATTCACCACCTTCACCATGGGCACACGTTCTTCAATCGTGACCCGAACGATTCCGTTCATCTCTTTCTCGATACCGACCCTCCGGATATAGGGCAACTCGGTATAACGCTTCGTTAGCACTGCATCATCAACATCGTCAAGATCTCTGCCGAGAAGTCCTTCAGCCTTTTCCCGAAGCTCCCCGGCATCCAGCAAGCGGTTGCCACAGATAACGACATCCCTTACCCAGACGCTCCTTTTCCAGTGTTGAGCATAGATCCCCAGCCCGAGAAGCATTGTCGAAAGAACAAGCAACACCGGTGCGATAAAGCGCCACCGCGGGCCGGCAGTGCCAGAATCAGTCCCGTCCTCCAACCCGGCTGGTTCGTCAGGCTTTTCCGGAGGAGTACCGAGGTCATCGTCATAGACAAATCCTTCCATCAGCACAAGGTTTTTTCATATCCGAGAAGCTTTATTTCCAGTTCAAGAGATACCCCGAACATCTTTTGGACATGTTCTTTCGCAACACAAATCAACTCCATAACATCTGCCGAAACCGCATCACCGGTATTGATGATAACGTTGGCATGCTCTTCTGAAATCATCGCACCACCTTTCCGGCTTCCTTTGAGCCCACAGGCATCGATCATCTGACCGGCACTGAGACCGGAAGGATTCTCTTCTGGCCGCGGATTACGAAAAACACTTCCTGCATTGGGCCATGACAACGGTTGTGAAGCAACCCTTTTCTCGAACGCCTCCCTGCGGAGCCGGGCTCTTTTATCATGTTGTACAGCGGAAAGTCTCTCGAGCTTCATACCCGCTCCAAGAATGGCACTCTCCCTGAGAGAACTATAACGATAGCCAAACCGGATGTCCTCTGCGGAGATCACACATGGTTTTCCGTTTTCGAATGTTTCGACCCAGGATACGACACCTGACATTTCCTGGCCGTACGCCCCTGCATTCATTGCAACAGCCCCTCCAACTGTTCCGGGAATCCCCTGCAGCATCTCGAGACCACCAAGAGAAAGAGAAAATGTCTTTTCGGCAATCACCGGAAGCGGGACCCCGGCGCCGGAGGTTAGAATATTTTTCTTGATCGTGTAATTTCCCAATGCTCTCGACGTCACGATAACAGCACCCCTGATACCGTCATCATGAACCACAAGGTTTGTTCCCCTTCCGATAAGGGTATAGGGAAGATTTCTCTCTTCAAAAAGCGACAACGCCCGACAAAGATCGTCTCTATCAAGAGGGTCGACATAAAAATCAGCCGATCCTCCGACTCTCAGTGCTGTATGCTCTTTCATTGGCTCACCAAGCAGCACACGACCCTTGATAGCATCCAGCAGTTCTTCAGTACTGATCATCTCTATATCTGTTGATCTGTTTAGAAAATGGATTACGCTCAAACGTTTCCTTCCAACTCATTGGTTCCTGCGCTGACATTTCCCGGCAAGCTCCAGCGCGACTTTGGTTATACTCCCGGCACCCATACAAAGCAAAAGTTTTCCTGCCACACAGTAACCTTCCAGGATGGAGCAGAGTTCCTCCATTCCTGGTATAAACCTCACCTTTTTTGCCCCGGCAACAGTCGCCGCCTTTGCTACAAGAGCTCCATCGATACCGGGAAAATCATCAGGATTTTCTCGTGCGGCAAACACATCGGTAACAACAACGCTATCTGCATTTGAAAGCGCCCAGCCATACTCGTTCGAAAAATCCCTTGTCCTGGAGAAAAGATGAGGCTGAAACACAGCGACAATCTCAAAATCCCGCCATCCCGCTTTCGCAGCCTTGACCGCAGCCTTGACCTCGGAGGGATGATGTGCGTAATCGTCAATGATGACAGGCCCCCCATCCTTCCCGTACCTGATCTGGAACCGTCTTCTCATCCCGTTGAACGCGGCGAGCCCCGAAACAAGGCGTTCGACCGGCAGCCCCATCTCCACACCAGTGGCAATTGCCGCCAGCGCGTTATGCACATTGTGCCGCCCTGGAACGGCGATGTTGAAACGGGCCATTTCCTTTTTTTGATGGTCTACCGTAAAAAAGGTTCTGTTTCGGTCGATTTCTATATCCCGTGCCATAAAATCCGCAGACTCCTCTATACCGTAAGTAATCGAACGTCTGTCGAGCTGAGGAATGATGTTGCGTACTTCAGGCCAGTCAACACAACACAGCACCCTCCCGTAGAACGGCACCTTGTTGGCAAAAGCGATAAAAGCCTCCCTGAGATCCTCTATCCCGCCATAGGTATCGGTATGCTCGACCTCGAGACTGTTGATCACGGCGAGGGATGGAGTCAACCTGAGAAATGCACGATCGTACTCGTCTGCCTCTATGACCATGTACCGACCGTCACCAACCCTGGTGCTTCCTTTCAGGTAATCCGAAATCCCGCCAATCATGACCGTCGGAGCTTCTCCAGCCTCGATGAGCATCGTTGCGATCATCGCTGTTGTCGTGGTTTTACCATGAGTTCCTGCAACACAGATACCACTTTTATACCGCATCAGTTCACCGAGCATTTCATCTCTCTTGATCACCGGCACACCCTTTCGCAGTGCCGCGGCAATCTCCACATTGTCACGTGCCGATATGGCGGATGAGTACACAACGACATCGCTCTCTCCTATATTCTCTTCACTATGCCCTTTCGCAACGGTTGCCCCTTCTTCCTTGAGTTTTTCCGTGACTTCATTGACGGCAATATCCGAACCGGTAACGGTTAAGCCTGATTTCAATAACAATTCGGCAATCGCACTCATCCCGGCCCCGCCTATCCCGACTATATGGACACATTTTGTATTTCCCAGTTCCACGTCTATCTCGTTTAGCTTTTTCCCAATTGAATGATTCTCCCTGCCAGTTCGCTCGCCGCTTGAGGTTTTCCATGCTGTCTGCAAGCAGTCGCCATTTTTCCCCGACTCACGCTGTCCTTCAGCAACCCATAAACCTGTTCTTTCGCCTCCTTGCCGCTAATCTCATCGTCGGGGATCAACACCGCCGCTCCATCTTTAGACAATGCTTCTGCATTGAAGAACTGATGATTCCCGGTCGCATAGGGATAGGGAACCAGAATCGCCGGCTTGCCGAGATTGGTCAGTTCCGCTACGGTCGAAGCCCCTGCCCTGCAAAGGACGAGATCAGCCGCGGAGTACGCACTTCCCATATCGTCGATATAAGGCCCGATCCACAGATTACTCGAAGGAACGCACTCATTGCCGATCGCTTCGATGTCCAGTGAACCGGTTTGCCAGATGACATTCGTCATACCCTCGAGTTCACCCAGCCATCGTTTAACCGCATTGTTGATAGATCGCGCCCCCCTGCTTCCACCAAAGACAAGGAGAGTCGGGAGCCCTGGATCGAGACCAAACCCTTTTCTAGCTTCTCTGCAGTTGGTGAGAGAAAAACTGCGGGCGGGATTGCCTGAAACGTAAATCCCCTTCTTTCTTTTCAGGAATCGGCTGCTGTCGGGAAAAGAAAGATGCACTTCGGTAGCAAACAAAGAAAGCAACCGTGTCGTCATACCGGGATACGCATTCTGCTCCTGTATAAGATTTTTTTTCCCGAGCATCTGTGCAGCAAGGAGCAAGGGTGCGCTGACGAACCCGCCTGTACCGACAACAACATCGGGACGCTCTTTCCTGATCAGGGAGGTCGCCTTGCTGACCGCACCGGTAAAATCACTCAACACGCCTGCATTACCGAGCATATCGGCCAGTGACCGCCCACGACTGAAACCGCGAACCTTGAAGGTATCCAGACCGTAACCCAGTCGGGGGACCTCTCTCGCCTCGATGCCTTTTTCCGTACCGGCAAACGTAACGTTCGCATCAGGCATTTGTTTCAGAAGCTCTTCGGCCATAGCCACTGCCGGATAAAGATGACCGCCCGTTCCTCCGCCCGCAAAGATAACCCTCATCCCGCACCTCCTCTTCTATCGGAATCGGGAGAGAGTCTCTCTCCTCCTTTTCTTTTCCTCGATATGTTGACAAGAATACCTACCCCGAGCGAATTGAACAGAAGTGCTGTCCCTCCGTAACTGATAAAGGGCAGAGGTACCCCCGTTGTAGGAAGCACATGACTTGCAACCGCTATATTGATAAATGCATACAGCACGATGGTAATGGTGATGCCAAGCGCGACAAAACGACCGAAACCATCTGCAGCGTTCTTGGCAATGATCAGTCCGCAGACAAAAAAGGCGGCAAAAAGAGTGAGAACTGCCACGGCTCCGATAAATCCGAATTCCTCTCCGATAATCACAAACACAAAATCATTGTAGGAAAGCGGTAAAAAAAGCTCGCGCTGTTTACTCTCACCGATACCCAGTCCCAACATCCCGCCGTTGCCGAGACCTATGAGAGCCTGACGTACCTGATAGGAAAGCTGTTGCTCGTCCCCTCCATTGAAAAACGACAAAAGCCTTGCGACTCTGTATGGTTGCGCTATCGCAAACAACCCTGCCAGAGGAATGAGCGGAACGGCTGTAACGAGCAGATGCTTGAACCGGACCCCTCCGAGAAACATCATAGTAAAACCGATGGTTGCAACAAGTGATGCCGTGCTGAAGTTAGGCGCAAAAGCAATGAGTGCAACGACCGTGAGTAAAAGTGTGAGCAATGGATAATAGCTTTCATTGAGATCCTTGATGAAATCCCGCTTGTCGGTGATCAGTCTCGCAAAATGAAAAATCAGGGCATACTTGGCGAAATCGGATACCTGAAAGCTTATAGGACCAAGAGGAATCCAGCGAGCCGCCCCTTTGATGACTCCTATGAATTTGAAAAACAAAAGGCCGGCAAGAAGAACAATGCTCAGAAAGAAAAGAACCTTGCTCAGCTTTTTGAAAATTCGATAATCGATCGAAGAAAACACAATCACCGTTGCCAGTCCCAAAAACGTGAAAAACACCTGCCTCCACAGAAAGTACTCGGGATTCGAAAACTTCCTCTGCGCCCATCCGGCCCCGCTGCTGTAAACGACAACCACCCCGATACACATCAAAAAAACAACGATAAGAAGCAGAAGTTTACCTGCAACACTATTGGCCTCGACGGTCTGACCCGGCGAAGCAATCCTCCCGCCTGTGCTTATCTCGACTCTCTCTTCACGCTGTCTCATTCGGCTCTCCCCCGAACACACATCTTGAACATTTTGCCCCTTGTCTCGAAATTATCAAACATGTCGAAACTCGAGCATCCCGGCGAGAAAAGAACAGTTTCACCCTGAGCCGCATTCAGCCTGGCAAGCGACACCGCCTCTTCCAGGGAGGAGGCCTGGACAATCCTGACGAGAGAGGAAAACGCTGCAATAAATTTATCTCTCGATTCACCGAAAGCCACCAATATCGAAACTTTTTGGCGAACCGTATCCTCCAGTTCGCTGAAATCACCCCCTTTTTCACGCCCGCCAGCTATCAAAACAACTTTACCCGGTACGGTTTCAAGTGCCCGCCGCAGCGCGTTGAGATTCGTTGCTTTCGAATCGTTTACCCAGTCAACTCCATTGAAAGTTCCTACAAACTCCTGGCGATGCTCCACGCCACCGAACGTTTCGAGGGCTTCCCGTACCGGAGCAATACCGATACCTGCAACCCTTGCAGCGCATACCGCAGCAAGAGCGTTTTCGAGGTTATGACTCCCTCTGAAGCTTCTTTTGAACAGATCATCCTTGCAGATTACCGACTCCTTTTTGCCTCCGATCACGGTTGTCAGCCACCTTCCGTCCATTGTCGCATAATTGTCATTTACCCCGGAGATGCGCTCTATGCTCTTGCTGAAAGGTATCAATCCCGGAACATACTCCCGATGGTCCGCAAAATGAGCACGCAGGGTTTCATTATCGGCATTATAGACCAGCCAGTCATCCTGGCGCTGATTTGCATAAATCCTGTACTTTGCTTCGGCATATCGCTGCATACTCCCTTCATAGCGGTCAAGATGGTCAGGCATGATGTTGGTTACAACGGCAACGTCAGGCCTGAAAGCCGTGCAGCGTTCCAACTGGTAGCTGCTGAGCTCGACAACCGCGACATCTCCGGGCCTCATCTTACCGACAAGAGATGAAAAAGGAACACCGATATTACCCGCGCTGAACACCCTGTACCCCCGCTCAGCGGCTTCGACACCGCACATGGCTGCTATCAGTGTCGCTGTCGTTGTCTTGCCGTCGGTTCCGGTCACCCCTAGTATACGTGCCTTGCAAAACCATGATGCAAGCTCGATTTCACTGAACATCCCTATACCGTTCTTTCCCATCTCCTCGATAACCGCTACATGAGGCGGAATACCTGGACTCACCACGGAGAAGTCCGCTTCGAGAACCTTATGGCTATGACCTTTTTCCTCGAAAGCGATACCGCTTTGCTGAAGACATGCTTTCTCATGGTCTCCAAGAGGCTCGCTGTCGCTCACAAAAACATGAGCTCCATGCCTCTGCAGCAGCAACGCCGCGGCAATACCGCTGCGTTTCGCCCCGAGCACACTGACATGTGACCCTTTTATACTCTCTGCATCCACACTCATCTCAATTTTAACGTCATCAGACTGGCCAGGAAAAACAGCAGCGTGATGATCCAGAACCGTATGACAATCTTTTCTTCCGCCCATCCCTTCATCTGGTAATGATGATGCAGGGGAGCCATGAGAAATATCCGTTGTCCTTCACCGTATCGCCACTTGGTAAATTTAAACCATGCAACCTGTAGAGAAACGGAAAGCGTTTCAATGAGAAACGTTCCAGCCAATACCGGCAGCAGTAGCTCCTTTTTTATCAACAGGGCAATAACGGCTATCGCGCTGCCAAGTGCCAGTGATCCTGTATCACCCATGAAAATCTCTGCAGGATGGGAATTGAACCACAAAAATCCCACGCAGGCCATGACAATCGCCATACTGACTATCGTAACTTCTCCCCCCCCGGGAATGTAGGCAATATCAAGGTAGTCTGCGTAGACCGTGTTACCACCAAGATAGGCAAACCCACCCAGCCCGAACACAACGATACCCGATATACCGGCTGCAAGACCGTCAAGGCCGTCGGTGAGATTCACCGCATTGGACACTGCGGTAATGATAAACACCACAAGAGGGATGTACCACCAACCGTAATCGATCATCAGATCCTTGAAAAAAGGAATCGTCGTTTCGGTCAGGAGCACTGAAAATGCCGGATCATAACGAGTATAAAACCCGATGAACAGACCGAGAGAAACCTGACCGATCAATTTGTACTTGGCGGATAGACCACCTTTGATCTTGAGCACAACTTTCCGGTAATCATCGACAAACCCGATAGTGCCCATCCAGAGAACGGAAAGAAAAATAAGCCAGACATAGGGGTCGTCCAGCTTTGCCCAGAGCATACCGGAAACAAGCACTGAAAAAATAATCAGTGTCCCTCCCATTGTCGGCAGCTCTTTCTTTTTCTTGCGATGTTCAGCCGGCGCTTCTTCCTTGACCGGTTCGATATATTTGGACTTGAGATACCTAATCAGCCTGGGTCCGGCAAGAATGGTAATCAAAAGAGAAGTGATCGCGGCAGCACTTGCCCTGAACGTAATATATTCTATAACACCGAAACCCGGTGGGTCGAAAACTTCATTGATATATTGAAGCAAATAGTAAAGCATAAAAAAATACGATTTATTGATCAGCCATGAGGCCATCGGCGAACCGTTCCAGCCTCATTCCCCTCGAAGCTTTCAGCAGGAGAACGTCCCCCGGATCGAGCGAAGCACTCAACACTTCCTGAAGCTCCTCTTCCTCAGTAAAATGTCCGGAGCATTTTGCACCGGCTTCTGTACAGCAAAGCGCAGCCTGCTCACCGAAAGTATAGAGCGAATCGATCTGCCGAAGCCCCGCCACGTAACGCCCGATGGCCCGATGTTCCATGACGCTGACATCCCCCAGCTCGAGCATGTCTCCGATAACCGCAACCCTTTTTCCTGAAGTCGGCAACGCGCACAACAGATCGAGTGCCTGACGCATGGAATCAGGATTGGCGTTATAGGTATCGTTGACGACAATGATCCCACCGGCATCCTGAAACTCGAGCCGCTTCCAGCCTTTTCCGGGACGGAGGCCTTCGAGACCTGCCGCAATTTCTTTCGGATTCAATCCGAAATGCTGCCCAACTGCAGCTGCTGCTACGGCATTCGAAACGTTGTGACGGCCTGCGAACTGCAGAGTGACGGGAACAGTTCCGGCAAGGCAACACAATGTGAACAATGACCTGCCGGCGGCATCCATCCTGATATCCTCGGCCCATACTCCATTACCGTCCAGCCTCTTACCGTAAGAAACGGTATCGGGCATTCCAGCAGCAGCCTCATCGAGCCGCTTGTCTTCGCGGTTCACGAAGACAACACCATGGCGCTTCTGCAGATACCTGTACAAAGCCGTTTCCGCATATGCCACCCCGTTCAGGTCCCGTAAAAATTCAAGATGCTCATGACCGATGTTGGTCAACAACCCATGTGTAGGCCTGGCAATAGCAGTGAGCAGCTCCATTTCACCAGGGTGGTTTATACCCATTTCAACGACAGCTATTTCGTGCTCTCTGCGAAGTCCGAAAAGCGTGAGCGGCACACCAAGATGATTGTTGAGATTACCCTCACTCATATGAACCATGTAGCGGCTCCGGAGCACCGACGCCGTCATCTCTTTGGTCGTGGTTTTTCCATTACTCCCGCCGATTCCAATTACCGGAATATCGAACTTCGAACGATAGAGCCTAGCGAGCTGTTGCATCGCATGCACGGTATCGATGACCACAAGGTAGCCGAACCCTCGCTCTTTCTCTGCGGCATCCAGCGCATCATACCACTCCCTGTTGACAACAGCACAAGCCGCCCCCCTTTCAAAAGCTTGACGAACGTAGTGATGCCCGTCCGTTTTCTCTCCTTTGAGAGCGAAAAACAGTTCGCCGCCTGTCACTTTCCGTGAGTCGATCACAACCGATGGATCCGCAAACATGACAGGATAATCCCTGTCGTACCCGGCGACTTCCCCGACGGCTTCAAAATCCTTTTTCTCCAGACAAACTGTCATATTCCAGGTTCAGTCCCTTTTTCTGATTGACGCTGTGCATTTCTCGCAGCAAGGGCTGCAGTTATGGTTTCCCGATCGGAAAAATACCTGCGATTTCCCGCAATTTCCTGATAGTTCTCGTGTCCTTTCCCTGCAACAAGCAGAATATCCCCTTTTTTCATGAGATTGACACCGCAACGGATTGCCTCCGAACGGCTTGTAAACCGGTGGAAACTTTCAGAAACAATCCCTTTAACGATATCATCCATAATTTCGCCTGGATCTTCATCCCGAGGATTATCCGAAGTAATGATAACCCTGTCCGCACCTTTCGCAGCAACCGAACCCATTTTCGGACGTTTATCGCTATCCCGGTTCCCCCCGCATCCAAACACCACGATGAGCGCTCCGCCTCGAGGCTTGAGCTCACCCAATGCCTCGATCACCTTTCCAAGAGCATCAGGCGTATGCGCATAATCGACAACAGCCGAAAATTCTCCGGTTGTATCACTGATAATTTCCATTCTTCCCTCTACGGGGGACGCGGCTGCAAGGCGACCTATGGCCTGCTCCGGCTGCAATCCCATCGCAATACCGGCTGCAAAAACTTCGAGCAGATTCATGACATTATAAATCCCCGGTAACCTGAAACCACACTCATACCGGCCCACTCCTGTCTCGATTTCCACCTCTGTATGCTGCATTTCCGCTTTGATCACACGAGCACGCACCTCCTCGCCTTCCTGACAGACGAACTTCTTATGGCCGACCGTGCAGCAATACAACTCGGTATTTCCACGTTTTTTCACCATGAATGCAGCCCACGGATCATCTGCATTGACAACGACAAAGCCTTCCGGATCGACTCCATCCATCAACTGCTGTTTCGCCTTGGCATACCGCTCCATCGTATGATGAAAATCAAGATGGTCCTGTGTCAGGTTCGTGAAAACCGCTCCAGCAAACCGAATGCCATGGGTTCTCTGCAGAACCAGCGCATGAGAGGAAACTTCCATAACCACCGCCTTACATCCCCGTTCGGCCATCATGAAAAAAAGCCGGTGGAGTACTTCCGCTTCGGGAGTTGTTTTCCCAAGCAGAACCGTTTCCTCTCCTACTAGCGCCAGACCTGTGCCAATATACCCCGTCGGAATCCCGCAGTCGTTCATCATTGCCGCCATAAGACGAGCGGTTGTGGTTTTGCCGTTGGTTCCCGTGACACCGATAATCTTCAGCCTGTCTGCTATATCATGGTAAAACCGCTTTGCGATCTGCGCCATGGAACGCCTGGAATCCCGCACGACAATGTAACAGACCGCATCACGTAGAATACCTGGAAGCTCTTGGCAAACTACGACAACAGCCCCACGATCCACTGCGTTCTCTATAAAACGATGGCCATCCGTTTCGAATCCTCGTACCGCAATGAACAGGCCTCCTTTCACGACGTCTCGTGAATCCGATGCAATCTGTCGAATCTCCCTATCAGGGTCGCAGCCGCCTGAAACAGTCAACACCTCCAGCCGCTCCAGTAACATATACAGCTTTATCCGCTCCATTCCCTCGCTACATTCCAGTCTGATTGTACGCTTGCTCTTCTCCCCACACCCCAAGGGTAACCCGAATCGCAGACCCTGGAGCGACCATGGTTCCCGGAGCAACCTGTTGCCCGGTAACCATATCCTTCAAAGGTCCGTCATATTCCATAACAAGTTCCGTCCATTCCAACAGCTTCCTTGCATCTCGTCCCTGTAATCCAACGAGCTTCGGTACGGTAACCGCTTCCAGGGAATCAAGAGCCGCCTCAGCCGGTGACACAATTGCAAGTTTTTTCTTGAGGGATTCCGATACGGCGATCGTTCTTTTCCCTATACGCGAAAAAACCGGTGCGGCAACCATACTCGCATAATATTCCGGTTTCGGCTCATCGACCACAACAATTGCCGCGATCTTGGGTTTGTCGGCAGGAAACGTTCCGACAAACGATGCAACATACCCGCCTTGACGATACGATCCGTTTTTCAGTTTTTGGGCTGTTCCGGTTTTACCGGCAACCGACACGCCTGGAATAGCTGCAGCCATACCGGTTCCTTCCACAACAATCGGCTCGAGATACTCATCGATCAGATAGCGGGCGGTTTCCTCTTTGACGACCCTGGCCCTTTTTTCCGGACCGGTTTCCCGGACAACATTTCCCTGAGCATCGAGTATCCTGCTCACAACATAGGGACGCATCGCCATCCCTCCATTCGCAATCGCCGCATATGATTGCAGAACCTGAAGAGGTGTTGCCGTAAAGCCATAACCGTAACCCATCCAGGGCAGGGTGGTTTTATCCCAGTCCTTGGGTTCCTTGAGAAGACCTTTCACTTCCCCAAGGAGATCGAGTCCGGTCTTTTGACCAAAGCCGAAACGCTTGACATAATCGTAAAAGGTCTTTTCTCCGAGTTCCATCGCTGTCTTTGCCGCAATGACATTACTCGAGTGCACCATTGCTTCGCGAAAAGTCATGCGCTCGAACTTTTCATGGTCCCGTATGACACGCCGTTGCACCACAAAGGATCCATTGTGTGCATCGAGCGTATCTTCAGCAGTCCGATGGAGTATTTCAGTAGCCGCAGCCGCCATGACGATTTTAACCGTCGATCCCGGCTCGAAAGCATCTGCAATAACCCTGTTTCTCGCTTTTTCAGGACGATAGTTACGCCGGTTGTTCATATTGAACACAGGGTAATTGGCCATGGCAAGTATTTCTCCCGTTTCGACATCCATCACAACCCCCATCGCAGCTTTCGCCTTGTGTTTGATAGCCGCGTCACGCAGCTCATCTTCGACAATAGCCTGTATGTCCGCATCGATTGTCAATTGAATACTCAGACCTTCGAGCGCATCGATCTGTTCTTCTCCGGCAGCGAGAAACCGTTCTCCGATAGCTGATCGTTGAAAAACCTTTATGCCATCCTGCCCTTTCAGATCATCATGGAACCTTTTTTCGAGGCCGCTGATCCCCCGGTTATCCCTGTCGGTCAGTCCGATAACCTGCGAAGCGATGTTGAGGTAGTAACGATGCTGCTCCTTTTCGTAACCAACACCGGTGATTTTCGCCGCCATGAGCTTTTCGGCTTTTGCAATCGGTACCGAACGCTCCATCCAGACAAAACGGCTCTTTTTACGAAGCTTTTTGGCATAGTAGCTTTTACTCTTACCGAAATGACGAGCAAAGATCGATGCAACCTCTGAAACGTTGTTCACCGTGTCTGTCTTTCCGTTTATCCTTACCGGCGTGTTCCGGACAAGGTAGGGATCTGCCTTGAATGAAACTTTTTGAACACTTTCGGCAAGCAACCTTCCCGACCGGTCGATAATCCGTCCTCTTTTCGCCTGCTCTACGACCTCCCGTTCATGCTGTCTGGTCGCCATGGTTTTGTATTTCTGTACATCGACCACCTGAATGCTCAACAGCCTGATAACAATGAACCCCGCAAGTACAGCAAACAGGAGGGCTACCACGCCGAGACGCCACCCAAACTCTCTACCCGACCCACCGCCGGGCAGTCCATCATCATCTTGTCTGCTCATAGCACCATTCCGCCTCCCATCATTTCGCCCCAATGTACACTGCAGGAATCATTCGGGCTCTCAGCCCCATCATTCCCGCTTTTTCGGAAATGTTGTGAATGGCTGTGAGCTCTTGTAATTCAAGCTCGAGGGCCGCATTGATACTCTTACTGACCCCGATACGTTCACGCAGGTGCTCATTCTCCCTCGATAATGAATTGATGGTCAGAAGATTATTGATATAGACCACCAAAAGCACGGTTCCAGCAATTATGAATGCAAAGGTACGCAAGCGAAGAATAGAACCAAAATTGAAACGCTTCCGAGCCTGGCGCTTTGCATCATGGGTGGTTTTTGCTCGATACCATGAAGGCTGTTTATGAGCGTTCTTTCGGAAAAAACCATTTTTCCCGCGTATATCTATGAAAGCCGAAGACAACGGTCGCAGCTTCAGTAAAGCCGCTTTCATCAAGGAAAAAACATGCTCGATAGAAATATCTTGTTCCGCACCGTATTTCACCTTATCCTCCTGACTGTTCCTTTTTTTCTACAACCCTCAGCTTCGCGCTCCTCGCTCGGGGATTCTCCCTTACCTCATCATCTGCCGCGATTTCCGGCTTCCCCGTGACAACCCGGAACTCCGCTCTTCGTAAAGGTTCCTTCATCCCTACGCCTTTCGGCCCCCAGTCGTCAGTCGCAATTTTCCTGAAAAACCGTTTAACCATCCTGTCTTCAAGCGAATGGTAACTGATCACTCCCATTCTCCCCTTCGGCCCAAGCATCCCGACGCCGTCTCTCAACACATCCTCGAGCGCACCAAGCTCATCATTCACAGCGATCCTCAATGCCTGAAAAACTCTTGCAAGAGACTTTACCTGCTGATCGGAACCCCTGACAATACTCCTGACTACTGCCGCAAGCTCCTCTGTATCCGTAATGTCACCCCTCTCGATCCGCCTGGCACATATGGCCCGGGCGATTCTACGGCTCTTGTGCTCTTCACCGAACCTGAAGAAAATATCGGCAAGTTCTCTCTCTTCGAAACCGTTGACAATATCCGCTGCCGAAAGGCCATCTTGCGGCCTCATGCGCATGTCAAGCGGACCCCGGCGAAGATAGCTGAATCCCCGTTGCGGAGTATCTATCTGAAAAGAAGAGACACCGAGATCAAGTAACATTCCGGCAACCGGCATTCGATCGAGCTCACGGGTCCTTATACCATTGACGATGGAAACCACATCTCGAAAGTTACCCTGTACAAGCGCAGCTTTTTCGCGAAAAGACGCCAGCTTTTTCGCGGCTTCCTCGATTGCGAAACTATCCTGATCAATTCCTATAAGGAAAGAGTGATTTTCAAACCCTCTGTCCCGTAAGGCCTGTAAAATCGCCAGTGAATGCCCTCCGCCACCAAGAGTTCCGTCGACATATATACCTTCGCGCCTGACCAGCTGCGCAACAACTTCACGCACCATCACCGGACGGTGATATGCTTCTTTGCTCATAAAAACTAAAAATATCTGCCTGCCAGCACCTGAAATCTCGAACCGTTCTCCTTGAGCACTGCCGACAGTTTTTCAGGAGACCAGAGTATCATTTTTACATTTGCCCCTATAATAATAACCTCTTTCGTTATACCTGCATACTGCATGAAGTCTTTCGGAAGGGCAATCCTGCCCTGTCTATCCATTTCTACACTGTCGAGACTTTCATACATGAGGGTTTTCAGCATTCTTTCGTCCGGATTGAAATCGGATAGAGCAGAAAGGCTCTTTTCTTTTTCCGCCCAGATTTCGGGTTCGTAAAGCTCCAGCGAACCATCCATGGCCTTCATAACGTAGAGAACTGCAGCCGGTAAAACTGTTTTACTCGATCGTTCCTGAACTTGTTCGAGGCGTTTCCTGAATCTCGCCGGAATCATAAGACGGCCTTTTTCGTCCATGGAATGCTGCTCTTTTCCGATAAAACCCGCCATATCAGACACTTTTTCACCCAATATTTCCCACTTTCCACCACTTTAAATGTAAAAAAAAGCAATGTGGAAAAAAATAATGCACCGCATATTGTGAAAACTCGGTACGACCATACCCATTCTGGTAAAATGAGCTCTATCGAAACATCTTTTTCTTATGTATAATAGCTATAGGGGATCACCTGCCGATTGGCCCTTCGAAACAAAAATGATAACAATGAAAACCAACCATATGGGGTATATCATGCACTCCTTGAACGATTCCCATGACAACTGTTTTTCGAGAGTATATCGTTGACGGCTATAATCTGCTGCACAAACTGTTTCCCGAAAAACAACGAAACACGTTGCAGGAAAAACGCAAAAAGACCGAAACCATGCTGCTCGGATTCCAGCGATCGGCGAGAACGAAGGTTACGGTGGTCTACGACGGGCAACACACTCGTGGTGTTTTCAGAGATACCGGTGCTCTGAACAGAATTTTCACATCGCCCGGTTATTCAGCCGATGACTGGATTGTCGATTACCTAAAATCTTTGGGAAGCAAGGCTCAATTGTTTACTATTGTTTCTTCCGATCGTTTTATCTGCCGCCATGCAACGGCAAACGGAGCGTCATACATGCTCTCGGAAAATTTCATCGACACGTATCTGTGCGGCACCAAAAGTCATGAAAGAAATGATGATACCGTTGTAAACCGGAAAAAATACAGTAACAATCAACTCACCCAGAAAGAAGTGGATCACTGGCTGGAGCTTTTCAGTAAAACGAAAGAATAAAAGGAATCCCGGAAGATCCGCCTTATTTTAATATTTTACCTGTTAACAGTATCATACTCTAGATAAGAAAGCACTATGTCTAACAGTACCGTCAAAAAGGATAATCACTGGCTGGAGCTTGAAGAGTGGCGAAAAAAAATTGACGCCATCGACAATCAACTCTCGAACCTGCTCTGCGAACGACTCAATTGCGCTCAGAATATCAGCTCTCTCAAGCAGCAAATCGGCGAAGAAGTGCTCCAACCTGCACGAGAAAAAAAGGTCCTTACCAATGTGCTCAATCAAGCCGATTCGGAACTGAAAGCCGGAGCACTGAAAAAAATCTACAAATGCATCATTGAAGAGACGAGGCTGTTTCAGCATGAATGGAAAAACGAACAACAACCGCTTTCTTCCAGATAACCTCTCGGGGCAGTTTCATGCGTGACACATTCACAAGCCGTTTTTTCATTTTCATTTCAAGCATCGTTATTCCCACCCTGTTGTTTCTTGCTGCATTTTTTTTTCTGCCTGGCTGGAATACACCCGATACAGAAGTTCGGCAAGAAAAAAAAATAGTGGTGCATAGAGGCGCGAGTCTTCGCTCGATCATCGCATCAATTGCCGATAAAGAAGTCATTCGGCACGAAAGACCGCTACTCATCACAGCGTGGCTGTTTCCCGAACTCCGCCAGATAAAACCCGGACGCTACACCATCCCCCCCGGACTCTCGAATTATGGGCTCCTCTCGTATCTGCATAACCATCCACAGGACGAAGAGCGGGTACTCATACCTGAAGGGCTGCGCACGGAAAAAATCGCAGCAATAATCGCCTCGCGGCTCGATATCGATTCACTTTCTTTCATGAACAGTTCAAGAGACAAGGAACTGCTTGAAGAACTCGGAATCGAGGGAAGTTCGTTCGAAGGGTACTCTTTCCCCGGAACCTATAATTTCCCGTGGGCAAGTACTTCGCAAGAGGTTATCCGTTTCCTTGTAGGACGCTTCAGAGCATTTTACACCGACAGTCTTCAAGCCATTGCAGCCAAAAGAGGTCTCGATGAACTGGAACTGCTCACCCTGGCATCCATCGTCGAAGCAGAAACGCCATTGAATGAAGAAAAGCCGCTCATTGCAGGAGTTTACCTGAACAGGCTCGAAAAAAACATGAAGCTACAGGCAGATCCAACGGTACAATATGCGCTTGATAGAAAACCCGGTAGACTGCTTTACAAGGATCTCGCTGTCGATTCCCCTTATAACACGTATAAATACAAAGGGCTACCCCCGGCACCGATCTGTAGCCCTGGTGCCCTGTCAATCATGGCTGTAGTTGAACCTGCAAAAACCGAATACCTTTACTTTGTTGCAACCGGAAAGGGAGGTCACTATTTTGCAAAAACTGCTGCCGAACATGCAAAAAACGTGAGAAAGTACCGTACGAGCCGCAGGTGAACCAGCCACCCACTGTAAAACAGCGACATACATTATGTATATTTCATAAAAACCTTTTAACCCTTCAAATCGAAACCCGGAACAATGGAAAAAAAGACCTTGTCTGCTATTTCATGTAAAGGCCGCAGAGTACTCATGCGCGTTGATTTCAATGTACCGCTCGACGATAATGCAAACATAACGAACGACAAACGCATCGTAGAAGCACTTCCATCGATTAAAACAATTATGGAGTCCGGCGGAAGGCTTATACTCATGTCGCATCTAGGCCGCCCTAAAGGCAAGGTCGTACCGGAACTTTCACTGGCCCCCGTAGCCAAAAGACTTTCCGAACTGCTCGACATCCCGGTCGTCATGGCCGATGACTGTATCGGTACCGAAACCATGCAGCAGGCACTGGCCCTTCAGGATGGCGAAATCATGCTTCTTGAAAACCTGAGGTTCCACCCGGAAGAAGAAAAAAACGAACCAGAATTTGCCCGTGAACTGGCATCTATGGGGGAAATTTATGTCAATGATGCGTTTGGAACGGCACACCGTGCCCATGCCTCGACCGAAGGAATCTGTCACTACGTCCAACCTTCGGTTGCAGGCTACCTTATCGAAAAAGAACTGAAATACCTCGGACAGGCGCTCAACGCTCCTGAACGACCGTTTGTCGCAATTCTTGGGGGAGCGAAGATTTCAGGAAAAATCGACGTGCTTGAAAACCTCTTCGATAAAGTCGATACGGTGCTTATCGGTGGCGCGATGATCTTCACCTTTTTCAAAGCCCAGGGATACAACATCGGAAAATCATTGGTGGAAGAAGACAAGGTGGATCTTGCAAGGCACCTGCTACAAACAGCGCGGGATAACAACATCAGGATGCTGCTTCCCGAAGATGTTGTTGCGGCAACGGAGTTTTCCGCCGAAGCCGAAACCCTCACCGTTCCGATTGACGGCATTCCCGACAACATGATGGGGCTGGACATCGGACCGCAAACCATCGATACGTATTCACGTGAGATTCTTCAGGCGAAAACCGTTGTCTGGAACGGGCCGATGGGCGTGTTCGAGATCGAGAAATTCGCAAAAGGAACCATAGCAATCGCACAGGCACTTGCCGACGCAACCGCAAAAGGCACCATCTCCATCGTCGGAGGTGGCGATTCCGCTGCCGCGGTCATGAAAGCGGGGCTTGCATCCGGTATTACCCATATATCAACCGGCGGGGG
>JADMLA020000042.1 GCA_015482705.2 Prosthecochloris sp.
TGGAGGAAATACCGGCAACACGCAAGGTGATAATCGCTTGCAGGAGGGGTAATCGCAGCCTGTTCGCTGCGCGCCTTCTCGTCAACCATGGACACCGCAAGGTTTTCAATCTGGAGCACGGGATCATTCGGTGGAAAAAAGATGGTTTACCGGTTACAAGCAGGCCGAAACAAAGTCTTCTGAAAAAGCTGTTACACTTGTTCAGAAAACGGCCCTAGCTCTGAATAAACACTCTACAGACCTTTTCTCTTAGTAGATTTCCAATCCCACATCTTCACTTCATCCCTGTTTTTTTGAAGACAACTGGCTGAAAATGCAGTCACGCAATCGTACCGGCCTGCAAAGAGAAATAAAATCGATATCTATACTTTTTTATTTCTCACTCGCGCACTATACTCAAAAGATGCGTCACCGCATACACCCTGTATTGAAAAACAACCCCTCGTCACTCAGCAGGAATAGGGGAACAATCACCATAACCTTTTCACAGTCAAGCACATACCTCATACCAATGATGAGGCCAATAAAAATATGTTTACCAATAAAACCGTTACCATCGGCCGGACAACGAACCGAAGTATACATCTTGCAACCAGGAAGTATACCTGACGCTTGTCGCTAAAAGCATGCAGAAAAATGCATTGTACAATAAGTTAGCCTCAAAGACCCTATTAGCTTTCGAGCGCAACGTGCACGATCTCCAGATCATCGGGGTGCTCTCTTTGGTTGGCAATCCTCTCTTTTATTATATCTGGTCGCACCTTCTACCCCAACCATATGAAAATTTGATCTTCCGCCTGATCAACGCAGCTATAGGCATTCCATTCTTTTTCTACAACAACTTCTCCGAAAAAGTCAAAAAATTTTTCCCGGTCTTCTTTTTCATCGTGATAACGTTTCTTCTGCCCTTTTTTTTCAGCTTCATGCTGCATAAAAATGAGTGGAACACCACGTGGTTCATCTCGACACTCATTGCCCTCGCACTACTGATTATCATTATTGAAGACTGGAGCTGGATACTCTTCCTGTCGATCACCGGATACAGTCTGGCATTTCTTACGGTCTGGCTCCTCGATGGACAGATCCAATTCACCTATTTTCAGTGGCTGTACGTTCCAACCTTTTTTTTTCTGCTTCTTGTAGGGGTTATCACGAGCCACAGAAAACAAACAGCGAACCAAACAAAAATATCCTTGCTTCAAAGTCTGAGTGGAAGCATAGCCCATGAAATGAGAAATCCTCTGCATTCCATTGCCAACGCAATAGGTTCGGTTAAGTCCATTCTTCCGGAAAAACCCGGAAAAATCGAAAATGAAAAGTATGACCAGCACTATGAACTCAGCAGATCCGGCCTGATAAGCCTGCATAATATCATCGAAGAAAGTTCGAAAACCCTCATCAGAGCGAACAAGATCATTGACTCAATCCTGAACAACCTGCAGGGACTGCCCGTTGACCGAAACACATTCAGGCAGGTCAACGCTGTAAGCAGCATTCATGACGCTATCGGTGATTATAGTTATGAGAACCCTGATGACCGTAACCTTATACAAGTTCTTGGAGAAAAAGATTTTGATTTCTTCGGTGACAAAGACCTTCTTGTCTATGTTCTCTTCAACCTCATTAAAAATGCTCTATACTTCAAGGCTAAACAAGGGTTTATCATTGAAATCTCCACGCAAACCGGTTCAAACGGCAACACCATCAAAGTGCGCGACACGGGGCCCGGTATTCCGGCATCGAAGCTTGAGCGAGTTTTTGACGATTTCTACAGTTACGGTAAAAAAGAAGGCATCGGTTTAGGACTGGCTTTTTGCAAGCGGGTATTGATTTCATTCGGAGGCAACATTACCTGCGAATCAAAAAAAAGCGAATGGACGGAATTCACCCTTCATTTTCCCCTGTATCACTCCAAAGAGGCTGAGAACCTCAAAAAAGAGGTTCTTCAAGACAAAAACATTCTGATTGTGGACAACAATTCGAATAACCGCCGTATAGCAGACAAATATCTCAGCGAATGGCATTGCAACACCAGACATGCACAAAACGGAACGCAGGCACTCTCCATGCTTTTACGGCAGCATTTCGACCTGATACTTGTGAATTTAGAAATGCCCTTCTCACCAGGAGATGAGGTGGCAAGGCAAATACGCCGAAAGAAACACAACCCTCAGTTTCCAGCCACGAATTACAAGGAAATCCCGATCATCGGGCTTTCCAATCACTCCGAATACCAAACGAAACAGAGGCTTCTTGGCTCAGAAATGAACGAGCTTATCCCTAGGCCTCCCCGGAGAAAACATATCCACTTTCTTTTCGAAAAGTATTTTTTTTCAGAAACAGAGCCGTTCATCTGCAACCATGATATCTTTCTCGACAATGTAGACATACTCATTGTCGACGATAACCACACCAGCCGAAAATTCATAAGCTTTATTCTTGAACATATGGGAGCTTGTGTCATGCAAGCCGAAAACGGGGAAGAGGCGCTCGAGCATCTGGAAAAAAACGACTATGAGCTCATTTTCATGGATATGGAAATGCCTGTATTGAACGGTGTCAACACCACGAAAATAATCAGGGAAGGCAAACGTTTCAAGAGATTTGACAAGTACAGGGAAATCCCGATTATTGCACTTACCGGGAACACCGATGATGCGAACATAGCCCTTGCAAAACAAAGCGGCATGAACGACCATCTCGGAAAACCTTTTGGAAAGGAAGATCTTGCCAGAGTTCTCTCGACATGGCTACAGCCACAATTGTGATAATAAACCCATGCCCCGACCAGTTCTTATCATTCAACATGTACCTCACGAAGGTCCCGGCCTGCTTTCAGGCTTGATTGAAGAATATTCCATCCCTTCTCTCATCGTTGATCTTTCCAGAAGTGAACCGTATCCCGATCCCCGTGACTACTCGGCCGTGATAACCCTCGGTGGCCCACAGAGCGCGAACGACCTGACCGAAGTCATGCTCGATGAACTGAGCACTACCGACATCATTCTCCAGGAGAACATCCCCTACCTCGGCATCTGCCTCGGAATGCAAACACTCGTAAAAGCCGCCAAAGGCACGGTAACAAAGTGCTCGGCCAAAGAAACTGGTTTTTTTGGACCCGATGGAACCCCATTCACAGTCGACCTTACGTTACAAGGTATCGAGGATCCTCTTTTCGATGATCTTGGCAAGAGACTTCGCGTTTTCCAGTTACACGGTGAAACAGTCACTCTTCACGACGGAATATCGCTTCTCGCAACCGGTGAATTCTGCAAAAATCAGATCGTCAAAGTATCCAACCGCGCCTACGGCATTCAATCACATTTCGAATTGACCCCGCAACTCCTGCTTTCATGGTTGTCGATCGACAACGATCTGCGATCCATGGATCATGCGCAACTGATGGAAACCTTTCATGATATCCACGTAGATTATAAACACACAGGTACTACGATTTTGAAAAACTTTTTGCACGTTGCGGAGATTATCTGAACTAAAACCGCAACCATGATTCATCCAGAACGAATCCGCTGCCTGAATTCCAAGCAGCGTCTCGACGGCCCGGTTATCTACTGGATGTCGAGGGATCAACGAGTACGTCATAACTGGGCGCTTCTGTTTGCCGAACAGTTGTCATTGGACAGCAACCAGCCGTTAATCGTCCTGTTCAACCTCGTCACCTCTTATCCGCAAGCTGCGTTACGGCATTACGATTTCATGTTGAAAAACATGATGCAGGTGGAAAAAAAGCTCCAAACTCTCAACATACCTTTCTTTGTCAGAGCAGGCAATCCTGAATCAGAGCTTCCGTCTTTCGCCGCAGAACATAAAGCCGGTGCTGTTGTCGCTGATTTTTCTCCTCTGAAAACCTCCCTCGTATGGAAAAAAAAGGTCTTCGGACAGCTTTCCATACCTGTTTATGAAGTCGATGCCCACAACATCGTTCCCTGCTGGACGGCTTCACGCAAACTCGAATTTTCAGCCCGAACGATCCGTCCGAAAATCAATGGACGGCTCGAAACCTTTCTCACCGTCTTCCCTGAGCTCCAACGTCAGCAATCCGACAACACAACGCTCCCTTATCCTGTCAACTGGGAAAAGCTATACGAAAAACTCCATATAAACAGGGCTGTGAAACCCGTTTCATGGATCGACCCTGGCGAAGATGCCGCACAAAAAGTTCTTGAAGACTTTATCGAACACCGGCTGAACGACTATGCAGAAAAAAGAAACGATCCGAATGCACATGCCGTTTCAGACTTGTCCCCCTATCTGCATTTTGGTCAGATAAGCGCACAGCATATAGCGCTCGAGATACAAAAAAGCCGAGCCCGAAAGGAATCCAAGGACGTTTTCCTGGAGGAACTCGTCATCAGACGTGAACTTGCCGATAACTATTGCTATTACAACGAGCATTACGACTCTCTTTCCGGTATACATCCCTGGGCAAAAGAAACTCTGAACCAACACCGTACCGACAAAAGGGATTACCTCTACACTCTCGATGAATTCGAACGGGCCTCGACACATGACCCGCTCTGGAATGCCGCCCAGAAAGAACTCGGAAAAAAAGGAAAAATGCACGGCTATCTGCGAATGTACTGGGCAAAAAAAATTCTGGAATGGACACCCGATCCCGAAACAGCATTCGAGACGGCGATTTACCTGAACGACACATACTCACTCGATGGAAGAGACCCAAACGGCTTTACCGGCGTTGCGTGGTCAATCGGTGGCGTTCATGACCGGCCGTGGTTCGAACGTCCCGTTTTTGGCAAAATAAGGTATATGAACTATAATGGATGCGTGCGTAAGTTTAACGTTGCTCAATACATAAACTCACAGGGCATTTTCAGCACCTGACCTCTATATCCGAAAGCCGTATGGAAAATGTCGTTTTTCTTGAAATAGCACTGGTAGTGATCGTATCGACGATACTCGGTTGGCTCTCTCTGCTCACACGTCAGCCGATCATTATCTCATATATCGTTGCCGGAGTTCTGCTCGGTCCCTGGGGTCTCAAACTTGTCACCAAAATCGAGTTTATCAACGAGGCGTCCAACATAGGCATAACGCTTCTGCTTTTCCTCGCCGGCCTTTCGCTCCACCCGAGGAGACTGCTCGAGCTTTTCAGCAAAACGTTTCCGCTGACGTTATTGACAAGCGGTATTTTTGCACTGGTTACAGGCGGTATCTTTTATACGTTCGGAGCCTCGATCCTGGAATCGGTCATTACTGGCGTCGCGATGATGTTTTCCAGTACCATCCTGGTCGTCAAGCTTATGCCGACCATCACCCTTCACCAGAAACATATGGGGGCGGTTGCGATAGCGGTATTGATCATGCAGGATATTTTCGCCGTCCTCGCAATAGCGTTCATCAATGGAGGAAGCAGCTCTTCGGTAGTCGGATGGATTACCAGCATTCTGATCGGCGTTCTTCTGACCGTTGTGGCGATTCTAGCAGAACGCTACATCATCAGAAAAATCATAATGCAGGTCCAGCGCTATAATGAACTGCTCAATATGGTCGCTCTCGCCTGGTGCTTCAGCCTTGCCTTGCTCTCCGAATATATAGGTATGAGCCACGAAATCGGCGCATTCATTGCCGGTGTCGCTCTGGCAAGCGGGCCTCTTTCAAATTATCTTGCCGAAAACCTGAAATTCTTCAGGGACTTTTTTCTGGTACTTTTCTTTTTCACACTCGGTGCGAAAATGGACTTTGCACTCATGCAGACCATCGTTTGGCCGACAGTACTGCTTTCAGCAGTTCTGCTGGTTCTCAAACCCCTGGTATACAGAGTGGCTTTCAAACTCACGAATGAAACACCCAAATTCAGCAGAGAAATGGGATTCCGGCTCGGCCAAAACAGCGAGTTTTCCCTGATCATCGCCGTTCTTGCCGCCGAAAAAGGGTTGATAAGCGCAGCGGATTCACAGCTCATACAACTTGTCGCGATCGTGACCATGACGGCATCGTCCTACCTCCTGGTATTCCTTTTTCCAACTCCTCTGGGTACGAGTAAACCATTGAAAATCGACTAAAAATTTGATGAATAGCGCCAAAGCTTCGAAGTTGCAAGAACTACAATGGATCATACCAGGACTGTTTTATGCCGTATATCATCAAAAGGAACCGCTCTATACAAAAAACCAGAACACGAAGTTCCTGCACGGTGCAGGCGATGCCGGATACGGTTTTCTCGAAAACGATTGGATGGCCGGTACACTCGACCCTCTTCCCTTTTTCACCGCACTCATAAGATCCCTCTACCTCTCCAACGCCATTGAAGTCACCTACGTTTTCTTTGGTTTTCTTCTATTGATCTACTTCTACTCACTTGGCAAAATCGCACAAAACCTTTTTCCGGAATTGAGAAAAACAGCGCCAATGATCATTTATCTTGGGTTGTTTTTCTTCATTCACAAGGCAAACCCTTCAGGACTTGCCGACCAGTACCTGCTCGGAAAATATTTTCAGCCCTGCGTATTCGGAGTGTTTCTTCTACTCTCCATTGAACGGTTTCTCAACAATCATGCAAAAACAGCATCGGTTCTTCTCGCACTTTCTGCAGCATTTCATCCGACATACCTTCCTACAGCCCTTATCGTACAAGCCAACTATTCAATCCTTACGTTGATAAAAGAGAAGCAGGGTCTGCAAAAAGCAATTGTCCCCTTCAGCCTTTTCGCACTGCTTTCAGCACCTCTCGTCATTCGCTACATCATTCTCTTTTCTCCAACAACAGAACCGTTGTACACGCAGGCAATGAACATCCTCGCAAATCAGAGGATACCGCACCATACCGATATACGTCTCTGGTTGGAATCGGAATCTTTTCTACAACTGGGAGTCATGCTACTTTCGATACTTCTTATCAGAAAAAGCAGGCTTTTTCCAATTATGAGCAGCCTCTATCTTGTTATAGTTGTTTCAGGCCTCTATCTGTATTTTTTTCCGAATGCGACACTGGCGTTTTCAACCCCCTGGCGAAGCTCAGTTTTTCTCGCTCCTCTTGCAATCGCCATTCTTGCCGGATGGCTCGGGCAAACATGCAGCCCCTTTTTCGAACATCATAAAAAAGCGCTACCTATCGTTACCGTGATCATCGGTACGCTTGTGACATTACTTACAATCCGGCAAATACAAAAGCAGGTCAACGCATTTGAAAGGTACGATAATGGCAAAGAGATGAATGTCATCGATTATGCCGCCCGCCACGCATCTTCGGAAGATCTCTATCTCGTTCCGCCTGAAAACAGTGCTTTCGACAAATTCCGGCTCGAAACCGGTATTCCGATTCTCATCAACACGAAAACCCATCCTTACAAGGATACAGAAATTATTGAATGGGATACACGCTGTAAAAAAGCCCAGGCGTTTTATAGCTCTACTTTGCCCGAAAAACGAATTCAGACTTTAGCCGACCTCATTGAGACGTATCCGATCACCCATTGCATTATCAACTCAACAGCAGCTCTGCCAGCTGGTTTTCCTGGCAAACGAGTCTATCGGGACCCACATTATACTATTCTGAAACTATCAAGAGAGAAAACCGGGGAATCCGGCTAAAAAACTTTTCACCTCCGCGCCTGAAACCGCTCAGGAGAGACGCTCGCGGGCATGATGCTCAACCTTTTCGGGTCTCTGTATGGTAAATACTGCGACATCTTCCGAATCCATATCAGCGATCAGGCGCCTGGTCAGTTCCATGTAGACCGCACAAGCATTTTTTTCCATAACAGATATACTGCCATATTTCTTTTCAAGAGGCCCCAGGCAAAAGCCGGAACAAAAACCCTCTATTGCACACCCGGCACACTCAGGAGAATTACTGAATGCTCTCGATGCGTACTTTCTGTACTTTTCAGAAGCAAGCAGCTCATCGATACGCAGAATATTTCCAAAGTAGCCGGAAGATCCTTTACAGGCAAAAACATCTCCTGAAGGCTCTATACTCAACTGGCAACCCGTAGCGGAACAGGTTTTGAACCCGCGCGTTCTATACAGGTTCTTGTGAACGAGCTGTTGGAAGATCATATGCCAGTATCCTGTAAGCTGCACCCCCTTCTGTTTACCGTAACAGTAAACATCCCAAAGTGTATCGACAATGTCCTTCGCCGAATATTTTTCATAAAATCCAGGGCTCAGATCGAGCAGAACACCAATGTCAAATACATAGTGTTCGAGAGCGAAATCAACAAGCTCGTATCCGAAAACAGCAAAGGTCTCACTCGACAAAACTGCATTGAATGCAACGTGATTATAGTATTTGTTGAGCAACGACAAGCCTTGTTCGACCAGCTCACCTCCGTTTTTTCCGTTTTTACACACACGCTGCTCACCTGAAGGAGCATCAAAACTGACTATAACCGAAACTTTGTGCTTTTTGCAATACGCCGCAATTTCATCCGTTATCAATGAACCATTGGTCACGATACTGTACGTTATCTCCAGCCCATGTTCTTCACCGTCGCCAAAATGCTCGAGGACAAATTTCATCACCTTCCAGTTCAAGAGAGGTTCACCCCCGAAAAACTGTACGGACAAACCCGTCTTACCGTTTTTCCTTGCAATATCAATAACGTTTTCAAGGTAAGTCCGGGCCTCCTCGACATGCATCACCCTGTTGTTTTTCGAAGCTTGAGCATCCAGCCGCTCCTTGGAAGAATAAATGCTATTGACAAAACAGTACTCACAGCGAAAATTGCACAGATTCGTCAGAACCAGCTGTACAACCCCGACTTGTCCCCCTTTGTGCAGCCTTTTTTCCATTGTTTCAAGATAATCCTCTAGCTGTCCAGACTCATTGGAACCGTCCTCTACAAGAAAACCTCTCTCTTCAAAAAGCTGCATGAATGACTGTATACGGAGTTCATCAAAAGCACATCCTGCCGTAACCACTTCATGAGCCGATCTCGGAGTCTGGAAAACTTCGAACAGGTGACGTATATCACCATCGACGATACACAGCCCTCCATAGAGCGAATGATACAGCGCAAAACCGTCATGCCTCGTGATATATCGCAAGTATTTCGATGTCTGTAACTTTCGATGCCTGTTCATATTCGAGATGTGTTCTTGTCCTGATGCAGGTAACGAACCTCGACATCGTTTGAATCGACGTTCTGCAACAGTTTTCTTGTAATGCCTTTATACACTTCACACGAACTGCTTTCGACGATATCGATTCTTTGATATTTCTTTTCCAGGGCACCCATACAGACTCCGGAGCAAAATCCCTCGATCGCACAACCATCACATCCGGGAGCATTGCGATACGCCTGCATGGAATATCGCCGATATCTTTCCGATTTCAGGACCGCTTCGAGCTGAGAAACATGACCCAGATAATCTGAACAACATTTACATATAAATACATGCCCTTCAGGCTCAACACTAACCTTGCAGCCTGTAGCCGGACAAGTTTTATAGCCGGAGAGAAGATTAATCGGCTGCAGTCCCGCTATTTGATTAAAAATCTGATACCAGTAGCCAACAACAGCGACACCTTGATCCCTGCCATATTCATAGGTAGCCCATAACTGCTCGATCACTTTTTTTCTTCGACTTTCTTTACTGTAAAAGGAGAGATCGAGGTCGAGAATCAAGCCGACCATAGCTATATGATATTGTTTTGCAGTATCTATCAGCGCCTTTCCGTCATAGCTGTCGACCGTCTCTCTCGAAATAACTGCATTGAAGGTAACCCAGTTACCATATTTTTTCAGGATCTCGAGTTTTTCTTTTACCGGATCCCCTCCCTTTTGCGCTTTTACCGCCGGATGCGCAGAAGAACCCGGAGAATCAAAGCTCACAGTCACCGTAACGTTATGTTCCTTGAACAGTCTGGCCATCTCCTCGGTAATGAGTGAGCCATTTGTCGTTACGCTGTACAATAATTCGATTCCCTTTGGACTTTCTGTACGAAACGTTTCAAGCACTCGCTTTATAAGCGGCCAGTTCATCAACGGCTCTCCGCCGAAAAACTCGATATTGAGCTGAGGTGTGCCGTTACGAACGACAATATCGAGAGCCTTTTCAATCGACTGCTTTGCCGTCGAAAAGCTCATAGTCATATTCTCCGGACGATGCTGCAATGCGTCCCGTTCTTTGGAGCCATACATCTTGTCGACAAAACAGTATGTACAATTGAAATTACACGTATTGGCGACGACAAGCTGCAGGACGCGAAGCAGATAACCCTTCTCGAGCTGCTTTTCACGCCTGAGCGCATCGGCATGTACCAAACCATACTCGTCTGCATCGTCGGTAACGAGAAAGTCGCGCATCCGAAGCTCATGAACATACGACCAGACGACAGAAGCATCATATGCACTGAATTTTCGTATGGCTTCATCGATAAAACAACCGCCGCCGAATGCTTGCAGCAATGCCTTCCCCTCTGCGTCAACAAGCAGAAGATTACCGTACAGAGAATGATAGACGGCAAAATCGACCCCTCGGGGAACTATGCGAAGATATTTCGATACTTTGAGTTTCTGCATTCAGGGAAACGATGATACACAGCGTATAGCAAATAGAAAGAGACTGGAACGCTCATACCTGTCTTTCCAGTCTCCTGAAACAATGCGCAATCACTGACGACTGGTTTCAACAACGTCCCGTAGCGCCTATCGTACCCGCAATGTCGACCATCGTTCCACCGATTGTTCCGCCTATTGTACCTCCTACGGTTCCTCCTATCGTACCACCGGTTACACCTCCGATCGTGCCTCCTATGGTCCCGCCCACAGGTATCATGCCGCCAGCCCTCAATATTTCGGCATCGATTTTTGCCAATTCCATACAAAGCTCCTGAATGTTGAGAGCAACATCGATTTTTCGGTCGTTGAGGGATTTGATTTTTGCTTCATTGGTTTTCGCCATAGCGCTCCTCCTGTGGTTCAATGATTAATAGTTATGCAGTCAAACACTGCCACATCTCATATTGTACTACGGAACAACGGGAAAAAGGTCCTGAATCATTGTACTTTGGTCGAGGAAAGAATAATTCAGGTAGATGAGGAATCACCTCTTTGTGTAAATTTAGCGAATTTTCACTCACTTCTGCAAACCCGCACCTTCGTGGATCTCAGCACGTCATGTATCGGATTTGAGAACGTTATGAACGCGCTATTGTGAGGACAATGCTGCGTACCTTATGACTCGCTGCTTTCCTGTCAGGCAAACAAACCGTCCATTGGCACTATCGGTAACGGCGTTGGCTTCAGCGCTTCTTTGCTGCAGATTGCATTTGCTGCAAGACGTCCTGTAAACACCGCGGCTTCCATGAGAAAGACCGGAGCATCGACTTTCACCCAGTCACCTGCAAGAGACAGGTTCTCCAAAGGTGTTTCCGACACAGGACGTCTTGCATGATCTCCCGGTGCCCACCGTGTAAAATTCTGCTGCTGCATATAGACATCGTAAAGAATAGTGGCGTCTTTGGTTTCAGGAAACATATGGTGCATCTCCTCCAGCATCGTCTGCTTGATCACCTCGTTCGGACGCACATCCTCCGGGGCAATTGCATAAGCGTGGAGTTCAACGACACTTCCTCCCTGCTTCTTCCCCCAGGAAATGAAGGGTTCCTGAAAACGTGAAAAAAGAGACACCGAATCCGTGTAGGTAAATCCGGCTACCGTATAAAAAGGATATTCGGCGGAGGTGACCGGTCTATCCAGCCAAAGGCGCCATACAACGTATGGATCGGCAGTACCGAGTGATGCGATCCGCGACTCGAATTCGGGCTGCCGGATATCGGAACGTTCGATGATCCTTTTTGTTCCGGTCACATCCGATGCCAGGACACAGTAATCACACGACAAGACCTCGGAAGCATCACCTCGACCGGAAGAAACAACCAACTGATGACCGGAAACCGTTACCTGCAGTTTCCGTAGTGGCGTTTCAGGTGGGCCGCTCACCACATTTCCTTCATAATCAAAAACACCGGCGTGGCAGGGGCAGAAAAACCCATTCAACTTCTCGTCCGGAACAACCGGACACCCCATGTGCGTACAGGTTGCATCGAACGCAACATATTCGCCGTTACGCGAAGTTAACAGAACAGGCAGCCCGTTTTCCGTCCGTAACGAGGTCCATTCCCCTGTCTTGACCCGGGAGGCGTCCACAACGGCAATGACTTCATCGGAACCTCCACCCTCGAGCTCAACCCCTGAAACCCGTTGATCGTCGACCAGAAGCCTTTTGACTTTCTTGCCTGAAAGAATCTTGACCCCAAGCTCCTTCAAACGCCGTTCCATGGGACGAACGAGCGCATCCATACAGTTTTTCGTTGTAATCCGGTACCCAAGGGCTTCGGGGCTGCCCATAAAGTAAAAATGAAAATACCGTATGGCCTCGGCAGCGGAAAGCACCTCCATTCGATTCATCGTCGCATCAGAAAAAGGATGGAGTACCGTCCTGAAAAAAGGTTCGTGCACTTTTTGTTCTTGACAGTAGGTCATGAAATCAATCCCGTCATACTCCTCGAATGTGCGTTCATATTCATAACGAAACATGTTGAGTACCGGCATCATGCCATCGAAATCCTTGAGAATGGGAAAAAGATCGAGGGAATCGGATTGCTGCAAAACGGAAAAAATGTTCAGAGGAAACAGTTTCGGTGTGTTGCCGAATACCTCCAAAGGGCGCTCCTTGAACAGCACCGGATAACCTGGAGCAGGCATGAATACATCACCGACACCTGATTCAGCAAACATCTCGTTGAGATTGTAATACTGGTTGAAATAACCGTGAAAACCATGTTCAACCGGGAACCTCTCCCCCAGCGCATCGACGTCCCAACCTGTGAGTTTTCCACCGAGATCGGCCGAGGCTTCGATAAGTGTCACGTCGAAATTCCTCTTTGCAAGCTCCATAGCGGCACTGATACCGGCTAAACCCCCACCGATAATCACAGCCTTTTTCGAAGACTCGAGCCTGTCAGCGAGCCCTGAGGTTTGCTCCGCACCCTCACTCCTGTAGCTCTGCTTACGGGGTTGATAATATCCCAATACACCTGCAGCGCCTGCTGCCGTAACTCCAGCGGCAATACCTGTCCGTTTGAAAAGCTTACCGAGAAACTCCCTTCGATCCATGGCCATAGAGATAGAATTCACATTAGCAAGATGAAAGCATGGCATATATTTATAAATAAATACATTTAATACAACCTTTCGTCTCGAGATGGGCAAAGAAAAGTTTTTATCGCTCGTTCTACAAAAAGCAAAAGAATGCGGATTCAGCGCTGCAGGATTTATTTCACTTTCATCCTGCCAGCACGAGACAGACCGGCTCGTCACCATGATCGAAGAAAACCGTCATGGAGAGATGCGTTACATGCAGGAAAACCTCGATGCAAGGACCGATCCTGCAATCCTTTTGCCAGGAGCAAAAACAATTTTTTCAGCCGCACTGCCGTATAATTTCCCGGGTGTACAAACGGGAAAAAAAGGAAAAATATCACGCTATGCCCTTTGCCCCGACTATCATACCGTCATGCGAAACAAACTCGAAGAAGTACTTGATTATATCTCCCGAAACTACGAGGGTGACGTCAGAGGAAAAGTATTTGTCGACAGTTCTCCGGTTTTCGAAAAAGCATGGGCCGAAAAAGCAGGAATCGGCAGAGCCGGCAAGAACACCGTGCTCCTCTCACCGGGAACGGGCTCTTACCTGTTCCTCGGTGAGATATTGCTCGATATAGAACTTGAAAGCAGCGTCAAAAAAGTACCGGACCTTTGCGGCAACTGCGACATTTGCATCAAAAGCTGCCCGACAGGGGCATTGCTTGAACCCGGAAAAATCGATGCCCGCCGATGCATCTCTTACCTGACCGTCGAGCTGAAAAGGGAATTCACAAAAGAGGAAGCGGCAATGATCGGTGACTGGCTTTTCGGCTGCGACATTTGTCAGGAAGTTTGCCCTCACAACAAAAAGCAATCATCAACAGAAGCGTGCCCTGAACTGACACCGAGAGAAGAATTGCTCCGGCTCACTCCTGAGCGGATTCTCACCCTTACAAGATCTCAATTCAAAATGCTTTTCGCGGCCACCCCGATCTACCGTACCGGTTTGAAACGGCTGAAACGCAATGCGAAAGCAGTGATGGAAAACCTGAAAACATTTTAATCCGTTACTCGCCACCGTGCAAACCTGCCGCTCCTGCTTTTCTCACTCTTTTATTATACAACAGCCTGCGTGTGAGCCGTCGACCGGGTTTACCACCGACGGCACGGTACGCTCTGACAAAACGGTTTTTCGACAAGGGAGATGTAGCCGTCAACCAACGGATAATCCTTGCTTCGGACTCATGAATATCGACATCGGATGGACCGGCATCCGAAAGGAGTTTCACCAGGATGGGTGCACATTCGAACGCAACAAAAAGCAACGTGATAAACAGCACCGCATGAGCAGAAGAGCTATTGACGTCATTGCCTGATCTCGTCAGATGTCCGAGTGCCCAGTTACGGTCGGCGAACCCTGCATAGGATATTTTGGCATTCATCAACGAGTCCGACAACATCATCTGGGTATTGATTCCTTCCAGCTCTTTCTGCCGGTTTATATATGATTCAAGTGTTATCAGCTGTGAAGTGAGGTACTCCTCACGTTTCTGTTTTGAATCAATAACCGCCTGTTTTTCTCGGGCATAGGTCCCAAAACCCACAACACCCGAAGTCGTTGAAATCTTATCCCCGAAAACCTCCTTCTTGAGCTCTTCACGCAGACGGGTCAACTCCTTGCCGAGGGAATCATACTCTTTCTGCAGCCGCTCGATCTGTCCAAGCTCAAGTGCGTATTTTTCGATAAACGCCGCACCAACCCTTGAAACATGTTCCCGCTGCTCATCGAGATAGCGCGACTTGAGAACGTCTTTAATCTCCTTGTCGAAAATCTTGAGCTCGAGGGGACGGGCAATAACAACAGCAATCAGTACCGCGAAAATCAGACGGGGTGACGCCTGGTAGAACTGGCGCAATCCTTTTGAAGTCTTGTTGATGCTCGAAACGATATACCGGTCGAGGTTGAAAATGGCAAGTCCCCAGAGAATACCGAACGCGACGGCGAACACAATGGCAAGCGGTGCTCCTGCAAAAACATAGTACAGTGCATAACCACCGGACAAACCGGCGAAAAGAGCGGTAAAAAAAATGGTAGCCCCGATTCCGATGAACTTGTTGTGCTCCGTAGGATACTTTTCGATGATCTCGATAGGCGTTCCGGAACATATCCAGAAAAACCTTCGTATGCTCTGCATGTTCATGGGTGGATTTTGTACAGTATCGGGATTCTTGTTTTTTGAAATATAATCATATCTTGTTTCCCTGACATTGACAAATCAATCAATAACTTACCGTTTATGCGAGTAGGAATAGGCATCGACATACATCAATTCGCCGAAGGAAGAAAACTGATTGTCGGCGGAGTCGAGATTCCTCATGAAACGGGACTCAAGGGACACAGCGATGCAGATGTACTTTTGCACGCAATCAGCGATGCCCTTTTGGGAGCGGCAGCTCTTGGTGACATAGGCAAACACTTTCCCGACACCAGTCCGGAATTCAAGGATATCGACAGCAAGATACTCTTGCGCCACGTCGGCAAGCTGCTCTCGGACGAAGGTTATTCGATAGGAAATATTGACTCGATGCTGTTGATGGAACGCCCCAAAGTCGCCCCTCACATCATGGCAATGCGTGCAAACATCGCCGAGTGCCTGAACATCGATATCAGTAAGGTGGCGGTAAAGGCAACCACGAATGAAAAACTCGGCTACGTCGGGCGTGAAGAAGGTGTCTGCGCTCACGCGATATGCCTGATAGAAGAGACTGGATAGCTTCTATTGCGTTTTGCCTTTTGACTTCTTCCCACTTGCCTTTACTACGCTCCCATCTGTCCGCGTAAAATCTTCACCGGCACATAACCGGCAGCTTTCCTTGCCGGACCGAAGGCTGAAATCACCGAGATAATCATGCCGAAAACAATGACAATGAAATACGCTTCCGGAGTTTCCAATACATTGATTCTATCGCTTTGCATCACACCTGCCGTGTTCGCTTCAAAACGAATCGAGGCGACCATTCTGCAGATAAGATGCCCCAAAGGAGCTCCGCAGCTCACCCCGAACAAACCGATAATGAAGCCTTCAGCCGTGAATATGCCAGTGATGCTCCTGCGCTGAATGCCCATTGACCGCATAATGGCGATGTCTTTGACTTTTTGAAGAACAACCGTAGTCATGACCGATGAAACCCCGAGACCGGCAACGATAAAAACAAAACCGACAAGCACAAGGGTTATTGTTCCGTTTCGATTATAGAAATCGATCACGTTCCTGTTTGTTTCATCCCAGCTTTCGGACTCGTATCCGGTTTGCCGCTCCACACCATCGGCAACGGCACCCGCCCGACTGACGTCGGCAGTCTTAATCCCTATAGCCGTAACGGAGTTGGCAGCCAATCCTTCGATCCGCTGCGCAAGCGCGAGGTTGATGTAGGCCTCCTGCTTGTCTTTTGCGTTGAACCCTGTGCTGAACCTGCCAACAACGGTTACCGGAAACTCCTCACCCTTCTGATTGATCAGCAACAGAAGGCTGTGGTAGGAAACATTGAGTTCTTCAGCGAGTAAGTTGCCGACCAAAATTCCGTTAGGTGTATAGGCAAGTTCTCTCAACGCTTCCTGCTCGAGAAGTTTTGAGGAAAGACGAGCGATATCCGCTTCTTTTTCAGGAACGACACCTCTTGCAACACAAGAGATAAACCAAGATTTGTTACGGGCAATAAGATTGCTTGTAACGTATGGAGAAACCACTTCCACCGATTCGAGCTGACCGATACGTCTGGCAACGTCGGAATAATTCTTGATTATCTCTTTTTCCTCCACGGTGACATTTTTCTCGACAAAACCGAGCATGTTTTTCTCAACCCCGATCAGATTGTCCGGCACAAGAGGTTCAACCGTTTTTGCACTGACAATAACATGTGGAGCGATATCGATAATCTTGTTCACGACATTTCTCGACATACCTCCGGCAACGGCAATCGTCGTGATCAACATTGCCGATCCGACCGCGACTCCCATTGCGGTCAGTATGGTCTGACGCTTCCTCTCCCTGAGATGAGCCCAGGCGATTCGCAAATGATCGAATAGAGTCATTACCGAAAAAATATAGAAATCCGAATTTTGAAGCCGGTAAGATGAAGATAGCAGAAAGTCCTGAAATTGTTGACGCGTGTTCATTGTGACACCGAGAATCGCTGTCATCAGAAAACAGATGCCCGGGATTTCTCGAAGGAGACGGAGAAACAAAAAAGTGTTGTCAATGACGGATTGTAAAAAACGTGATACCGCTTTGGAACAGCGACAAATTCAGTTGATAAATCATGTTGCATAATCTATCTTGGTGTACTGAATTTCAGCCGTTCACAAACTAAACAAACCAGGAGAGCGCTACCGTGAAAAAAATTGGCATCTTAACCAGCGGCGGAGACTGCGGAGGACTCAACGCAGTCATTAAAGGAGCTGCATTCATGGCATTGTCAAAAGGCCTCGAAATGTATGTCATTCCGAATGGCTACGCCGGGCTGTACAACCTCGTAAACCAGGAAACGCTTGTTCGTCTCGACCCCGCACGTCTTGATCAGTTTTCCGGTAACTTTGCGGGTTCGGAAGCCGGGCACTCGAGAGTAAAGATAAAAGCCATCAGCAATCCCGAAAAATACAACCGTATCAAAGAAGGGATGAAAAAGTTCGAACTCGACGGTCTGGTTATCAGCGGAGGTGACGACAGTGGCAGCGTAATGGTCGATCTGAACAATAACGGAATTCATTGTATTCATGCACCGAAAACCATGGACCTTGACCTGCAAACCTATTCTGTAGGTGGTGACTCCACCATCAACCGTATTGCGCAGTTCGTCCAGGACCTGAAAACAACCGGTAGAACACATAACCGCATTCTGGTTACAGAAGTGTTTGGAAGGTACGCCGGCCATACTGCATTCAGGAGCGGGATTGCTGCTGAAGCGGACTGCATCCTCATTCCCGAAATACCGGCAGACTGGGATATCGTATACGAGCACATCGTCGGTCGTTTCACCCGACGCATAAGGGAAAGTGATGTCCATGCCGGCACGTATACCATTGTCGTTGCCGAAGGCCTTAAAAATGCTGACGGTTCCGACATTGTCGACGAATCTGCCGGAGTTGATGCTTTCGGCCATAAAAAACTCGCTGGAGCTGGAAAATACGTCTGCCAGGAACTCAAGAAAAGACTGAAAGCCGATCCCGATATGCCGGAATTCATGAAAGAAACAGGTATGTTCGTGGAAGGTATCTATGAAATCCCGGAAGTGCGCGAAATCCACCCCGGACATCTTGTGCGCGCAGGAAACTCCTCTGCTTACGATGTCAATTACGGTTACGAAGCGGGTGCAGCTGCCGTGCTACTTCTTGTGGAAGGCAAAACCGGTGTAACGATTTCCAAAGTCAAGGGACGCAAGATCGAGTACATCGAATCAAGTAAAGCTATCGCACAACGATATGTCGATCTCGACCAGGTGGCGCTCTATGAATCGCTGGGAATCTGTTTCGGAAGGCACGTTGCGGCGTACGAGCCGATTCTGAGAGAAGTCGACGGCGTTTATGAAAGGATATACTGATCTTCGATTGACGAAGGCCTTGTCGTAAACCAGGGCCTTCGTCGTTCTTTCTCCTGCCAAATCTTTCCTGTTTGGCTTCCTCTCTATGAAAAATCAAGCTGTACTGCTTTTAAAAAAGGCAAAACAGTATATCTTTGAAGTTTGATACTTTCGGGAACCTCTATAACTTGTCGTGGACAACACTTTTCCATCCGCCCTGATGCAGTGATCACGGCACACAACAAACGAATAGAGCCACCCTTTTACTAATCAATGTCCGATCAATAATGAATAAGTCCGAAAAAATCTGGATGAACGGCGAGCTTATCGACTGGAATGACGCCAAAATACATATTCTCTCACATGTTATTCATTACGGGTCATCGACGTTTGAAGGGATACGATGCTATGAAACGGCAAAAGGCCCTGCAATTCTTTTTCTGGATGCGCATATCAAACGCCTTTACGACTCGTCGAAGATATACAGAATAGAAATTCCTTACTCCATGCAGGAGTTGAAGGATGCCGTACTCGACACCATAAGGGCAAACGGGCACAAATCCTGTTATATCAGACCGCTTGTTTACCGTGGGCAAGGCGCTCTTGGCGTCAATCCTCATCTTGCAGCCATTGAAGTTGCCATCGCGACTTGGGAATGGGGCACATATCTTGGGGAAGACGTTCTTGAAACCGGGGTCGATGTCCGGGTTTCATCCTGGAACAGACTGGCCCCCAACACACTTCCGACATGGGCAAAAGCAGGAGGCAACTACCTCAACTCGCAGTTGATCAAGATGGAAGCAATTATGGACAACTACGCAGAAGGTATCGGGCTGGATATCAATGGGTATGTTTCGGAAGGGAGCGGTGAAAACATTTTTGTCGTCCGTGACGGCATAATCTATACCCCCATGTCAGGACAATCAGTCCTTGCGGGACTTACACGTCAGGCAGTCATTCATATCGCAAAAGAGCTCGGTTATGAAGTCCATGAAACGATGATTCCAAGAGAGGGGCTTTACATTGCCGATGAGGTCTTCCTCACCGGGACCGCCGCTGAAATAACCCCGGTTCGCAGCATCGATAAATATCCGATAGGCAATGAAATGAGGGGACCTGTTACGGAGACGTTGCAATCTCACTATCTGAAAATCGTCCAGACAGGTGAGGATCCTTATAACTGGCTGACATTTATTTAACCGACCAGGCAGTGACAAGTGACGAGTGACAAGAATCAAGTACACAACAGGAGACAAGATACTGTTGACTGCTGTTCCGCTTGTCACGTGTCACCTGTAACTTGCCACTATTCCGATACACCATGAGCTGGCAGGACATTATCGGTCAAAATATACAGGTAAGCATTTTGCAAAAAGCCGTCTCATCCGATAGACTCGCTCATGCCTACCTTTTCACCGGGCCTGAAGGAACAGGCAAAGAGTCCGTCGCTTTCGAGCTTGCCAAGGTGCTCAATTGCGAAAACCATGATACGTCCAATCAAACCGGTTCGTGCGGCATTTGCCGAAGCTGCAGGGAAATCGACACATTCATGCATCCGGATATAGAATATGTCTTTCCCGTCGAATCGGCTCTCCTGGAAAAAAACGATCCGTCAAAAACGGAAAACAAACGCACAGCCGAAGCAAGAGAGCGCTACGAGTCATTGATCGAGACGAAAAAACGCAACCCCTTCTTCACCCCATCGATGGACCGATCGATGGGTATCCTTACCGAACAGGTAACATCCCTTCAGCAGAAAGCATCGTTCATGCCCGCTGAAAACGGGAAAAAGGTATTCATTCTATCGCAGCCGGAAAAACTTCATCCCTCTGCAGCCAACAAACTGCTGAAATTGCTTGAAGAACCTCCCGGGCACATACTTTTCATTTTGGTATCTTCGCGTCCCGAAAGCGTCCTTCCCACCATTCGTTCACGCTGCCAGATATTGAAATTCTTGAGAATAAAGTCTTCGGACATTGAAAACTGGCTGCAAAAAAAGTACCCCGAACTCCAGGATGAAGTGCAGCGTCTCATCGTTAATTTTTCAAGAGGAAACCTCGGCATTGCATCGGAGATGATCGACAGCTTCAAAGAAGGAGGACACGAGACATTCGAAGGTATTGCAGCCCGTGACCGGGCAATCGATTATTTGCGCAAACTTCTTTCCCCGGGAAAACTGGCCGAAGCAATTGCAGAGACAGAAAACCTTTCGAAAAGTTGTGGAAAACAGGAAATTGTAGCCTTCCTCGGTTCTCTTCTGCTTTTTTTCCAGGACATTCATCATAGAATCATCAATCCTGCTTGGAGCTCTTTCAACAATCCAGATCTCGGCACATCGATCGACCGGTTTGCAAAGAACTTCCCCAACTCCGACTTTTTCGCCATTTCGACGATAACCGAAGAAGCCATCCGTGCAATCCAACGCAACGTCAACCCGCTTCTCACTCTTTCCGTCTATTCAATCAGACTAAAGAACCTGGTCGGACGCGCCTGAACCGTCAGTCGCATCGGCAATCCATTGCAGATATGACCGCAAGCCCCCTGTAATCGGTATTCTGATGATTTCAGGAAGCTTGTAAGGATGATGCTGCTGAATGAATGACTCGATTGTTTCGTAATGCTTTTCAAGCGTCTTGATCCATACAGCCGTCTCCTCATTCCGGTAAAGCTTCTCCTCCCAGATATAACGGCTGTGAATATCCTGCAGATGAACACATGCGGCAAGACCCTCGTTCAGCAACCCTTCGGCAAGTATCTCGGCCACCTCTTTATCAGGAGCGGTTGTAACGACCAGGCAGCATGATAATGTATCCATCCCGGGTATTCTTTATTCATGGTAACTACAGCGATTGTGTTGAAGCTTTTCAAGCGTATCAATAAAAGAGCACAGAAAATACCAGCGTCATGTTCATTCTCATCATTTCATCCTTTGACATTCTTTCTATCATCTTCTAGCTTCTTTATTGTCACCCTCGGACTTCTTTTTTTCCGTCATCCTCGGGCAAGCACAGCACGACCCGGGGATCCATTGGGTTTCCTGTTTTTCTCCATGGATGCCGCATCGAGTGCGGCATGACTTTGGAGGAAGTTGGCTGCCGGATCAACTTGTACAGGCAACTTGAATCGATCTGCCTTCAATTGTAGCCCTATAACTCAATCAGCTCTTTCGTGAAACTCTGGAACGGAACAACCGCGCTTTCACCCATAACTACAGTATCTTCGATGCGAACTCCGAATTTTCCCGGCAGGTAAATCCCCGGTTCGATCGTAAACACCGAACCGGACAACAAATTATCCTCCGATGTCTTTCCAAGCCTCGGCTTTTCATGTACCTCCACCCCTACACCATGGCCGAGGCCGTGACCGAAGTATTCACCGTAACCGCTTTTATCGATATAACCGCGCACCAGCGCATCGAGTTCCTTGGCGGGCAATCCCGGTCGCGCTGCCTCGATTCCAAGTTGCTGGGCCTCTCGTGTTATCTCATAGATTTTACGAGCTTCATCAGCGATCCGCCCAAAAGCAACGGTCCTTGTCTGATCGGATGCATAGCCATTACAAATACAGCCCATATCGATGACAATCAGGTTTCCCGGACTGAATGTTTCATTTGCGGGTTTCGCATGCGGTAGTGCCGAACGGGTTCCGGAAGCTACGATTGGATCGAAGGAGTCTTTCTCGGCACCGTAACGTTTATGGCGATATGAAATTTCAGCCGCTATCTCGGCTTCCGTTGTCCGGGTGGATATCAGCGGTAAAATCTCTTCGAAAACCTTTTCACTGATTTCCGCCGCCTGTTTCATCCACGCAATTTCCCGCTCGTTTTTGAGCTCCCGGAACTCGTCAAAAAAACAATGCACAGGTACTATATCGACCCCTGTCAGCCTGTCTCCGAGTTGTCCGGCATCATACACCGTCATTTGTTCAGACTGGATACCCAGGCTTTTTCCCAGCAGATATCCCCCCTCGACAAAAGTATCGATGAAGCTGCTTTGAATGACGATCGACTCCATCGCATCCACTTCATGTTTCACCTGTTCGCCGTAACGAAAATCCGTAAACAATGCGCTGTGATCACGGTTAAGCAGTACTCTCGCGTTGGAACCGCTGAACCCTGTCAACCATCTGATCACATGCAGATCTGACACCAATAAGGTATCAACCCCCAATCCAAGCATTTTCTTGAAAAGAGGCTCAAGCTCTTGAGACATATTCGGTTAATCCTGTTTTACTGATTTAATAATTCATTCTTATCGTTGCCATTCTTATTTTAATTTATACTTTTAACCTAAATAGGGCGATTATCAACCTCCTTGACGAATCAGGGGGCTGATTCACCACACGCTGCACTCTCAAGCTTGCCGAGGTATTACAAGATGTAACTTTCAGTGCTCGTTTTACGCATATGGTGAAAAGCAATCGCATGAAAACATAGTAATACTGAACATTTCATTGAATTGTTACAGTACAAATTTTTAGTTTTTTCTTCTTTTTGTTAACGCTTTATTCTATGCAGTATAAGGAGTTACTTTACAAGCTGCTCGCAGATTGCGACCTTTCGCGCACAGAAATGGAAGGTTGCATAGCAAAAATCATACAGGGCGAGTTTCCAGACAGCGTCATAGCGGCCTTTCTCGTTTTGCTCCAAAAAAAGGGAGTGACTGCTGAAGAAGTCATCGGTGCTTATAATTCCCTTATCTCCAGGGTGCTTCCCGTTCATCTTGACGAGAATGCCGTCGATACCTGCGGCACAGGAGGAGACCAGGCAGGAACATTCAATCTCTCTACCGCAGCTGCAATAATCGCAAACGGCGTGGGAGTTCGCATAGCCAAACACGGAAACCGCTCCGTCACAAGCCATTGTGGAAGCGCCGATGTCCTCGAGACACTTGGGTATTGTATAGACATACCGCCAGAAGGTACCGAAGAGCTTTTTCGAGAAACCGGTTTCGCCTTTCTTTTTGCACCGCTCTACCACCCTTCGATGAAAGCGGTGGCGCCTGTACGCAAGGAACTGGGCATAAAAACCATTTTCAACATGCTCGGTCCCCTGGTCAATCCCGCCAGAGTAAATCGGCAGGTTGTCGGTGTTTTCGATATGGATATCATGGACCTCTACGTACAGACTCTGAAAGCAACAGGCTGCCGTCACGCACTGGTCGTTCATGGAGAAACCGAAACAGGAGCAGGACTGGATGAACCCAGTGTCTGCGGCCCGACACATATCACAGAACTTCACGAAGGAGACATTTTTTATCATGATGTTGTGCCTGAAACGTTCGGTCTTTCACGGTGGAACATCGCCGATTTACAAGGGGGCGACAAAAAACACAACGCCGAGATTATTCTAAATATCCTCGACGGCAGCGCTACGGAAGCCCAGATAGATGCTGCACTGTACAGCGCGGCAATGGCATGCTACGTTTCCGGCACTGCCAGCTGTATCGATGACGGTTTAATGAAAACCAGAAGCTGTTTGGAAAGCGGAAAAGCAGCTGCGCAGTTTTCACGTATTCTCTCCCTTAATAGTGAAATTGCCGACAAATACCGCAGATCGCTCAAGTAAATGCTTACATTTCTGCAGAAAAACTCGTATTATTGTTGCTTTGTTTCATGAACCAGTAAACCATGAACGGACGTAACGCCGGTAATACCGAGCTAAAGCAGAGCCTGCAAGCCCAATTACTCTCTTCCGGGGTAGGTGCAGCCAGGGAAAAAGCAATACAGCGGGCTCTCGACAATGTCAATAAGCCAGGCTTCAAACTGGAGCCCTCGGCGATACTACCCCTAATGAAGCCAGTCACATGGTTTCCTCCCATGTGGGCTTTTGCTTGTGGCGTCGTATCCACAGGTGAAGATATCGCATCCAACTGGTCCATCCTGCTTCGAGGCGTTATACTTGCAGGTCCCTTGATGTGCGCCATGTCGCAGACCATGAATGACTACTTCGACCGTGAAGTGGATGCAATCAATGAACCCGACCGGCCTATCCCTGCAGGAAAAATATCAAAGCAGGCCAGCTGGATTATCACGTTTACGCTTATCATGACGGGATTTCTCGTCGCCTGGTCGATTCATCCCTATGTCATGATAATCGCCTTTGTCGGCGTTCTCATGTCTCACGCTTATTCGGGCCCGCCGATACGTGCGAAAAGAAACGGATGGTTCGGAAATCTCATCGTTGGTCTCGCCTATGAAGGTGTTGCCTGGCTTACAGGGAGCTTTGCAATAACCCAGGGAGTACCTTCTTCCGAATCGATCGCTCTGGCTATAATATTTTCCATCGGCGCCCACGGGATCATGACACTCAACGACTTCAAATCCGTTGTGGGAGATAACATCAGAAAGGTAGCATCGATTCCTGTTCAACTCGGCGAGAAAAAAGCTGCCATTCTCGCGTCCGTGATCATGGATGTCGCACAACTGGTCGCTATAGGAATCCTGCTTACAAAATCGGCATATTTCATGTCGGGTATAGCGATACTACTGCTTGCACTCCAGCTCCCGATGCAAAAGACACTTATCGATGATCCAAAAGAGAAGGCTGTGTGGTACAACGCTTTCGGCACATTGCTCTACGTCCTTTCAATGATGGTTTGCGCTATTGGTATAAGGCCGTAATTTCGATCCTTGCTTTTTTTACTTTGATAAAGAATTGCTATATTCGCAATCATTTTCACAACGAGAACAGAACGTCATTATGTCCAAAGTTTGTAAACTGACAGGAAAAAGGCCAAAGTACGGAAATACAGTATCACACGCCAATAACCATCGGCGCAAACGTTTCGAACCGAACCTTCATACCAAACGCATTTGGCTTGAAGAGGAAAAACGTTGGGTCAAAGTTCGCCTTTCCGCAAAGGCAATGAAAATCATGTCGAAAACCGGAACCGCAGAACTCGCTAAGTTACTTAAATAATTTCCGGTACACGCTTTCTGACTTTTCTTGAGCTCAACCAATCGTATGGTTGAGCTTTTTTGTCTTTTTTCCTTTTACCCTATTGCCGGTTTCCGGCACCATTCCAACTGACCAGCCAACCCGCAACATGGTACCGATAACACAATGCCGAAAAAAGTAATCATCTACACTGATGGTGCATGCAGTGGCAACCCCGGAAAAGGTGGTTGGGGGGCATTGCTCATGTTTGGCGATGTCCGACGGGAAATTTCCGGATTCTCCCCTTCAACGACAAACAACAGAATGGAGTTGATGGCTGCCATCAAAGCCCTTGAAGCGTTAAAGGAACCATGTGATGTCGGCCTCTATAGTGATTCGAGCTACCTCGTCAACGCAATCAATCAGCAGTGGCTGAAAAAATGGACGACAAACAACTGGAGAACATCGGCAAAAAAACCGGTTGAAAATATAGACCTTTGGAAAAGAATCCTGGAGTTGATTAGATTGCACAACGTTACTTTTCACAAGGTTAAAGGCCACAGCGACAATGAGTTCAATAACCGCTGTGACTTTCTTGCCAGACAAGCGATTCAGAACAATAGTTAAAGTTCGAATGGAAAACCAACCAGAACAGTCAGTCCAGCAGATCGGAGGTGAAAAAAAGAAAAAAAAGCCAAGCCTTCTATTGATCACCCTGGTTATAGGCACTATCGGGCTTATCGCCCAGCTATTATGGGTCAACTGGCCGAAACCGGTAGCCGACCCCGAATCGCTGAACGCCGAGCTGGTTGCAGTAATCGACCGTCTACCGGGAACTTCCGACGCATTGATCTATGCCGGGTTGAAAGACATCAAACAAAGCCCTTTTTGGCAGGAAGTCATGCCCGACTCGCTCAAAGAGATGAACTGGCTGCAAACAAACCAGGCATTACGACAGGTCGTTGATGAAACCGGTTTTGTTCCCGCCCGCGATCTGGATACCCTCCTTATAGCTTTTCAACAGCAGAACACCAAAAAACAGAAGTACCTCGGTATTCTGTGGGGAGCATTCGAAGACAAGCTGACGACAGGGTATCTCGAAGAGAAAAGCATTGAAACCAAGCTGTACGGCAATGAAGAATGTTACGCTCTTTCCGATACACTTTGGGTATGCCGGCCGGAAAACCGACAAGTTATCCTTGCAAACAGCGAGCAATTGCTGAGAGGTTTTCTCGAGCCCGAAAAAAATTTTCTCGATCGCGACCAGACAACTGCCACACTTATCGACAAAGCAATTTACAAGTCGCATTTCTGGTTCACCCTGTCTTCGACAAACTGGACATTAGGGGCGTTACAGAGCCTGACATCCGGAAACAAGGACGTCAAAACCCTCGGTAACCTCAACCGTATCAAACAGTTGGCGCTTTCCCTGAAATTTGACGATGGCGTCGAAGGGCACACCGAATGGATCTACCAGAACAGAACTTCCGCGTATTTCGCCTCGACATTCCTATGGGGAGCGATCAAGCTTTCAAGCAGTTCCGGAACAAGGACTGCCGAACCGGCAAAGGCATTTCTCAAAGAACTCGATGTTATGCAGAACCTGGAATCGGTCATCGTAAAAACTGATTTACCGCTGAGCTTCTTCAGGTCCGAAATGGAAAACGGAGAAAATAGGTAGCTGAATGACGAGTGACGAATGACGAGTGACGAGTGACGAGTGACGAGTGACGAGTGACGAGTGACGAGTGACGAGTGACGAGTGACGAGTGACGAGTGACGAGTGACGAGTGA
>JADMLA020000028.1 GCA_015482705.2 Prosthecochloris sp.
CCCTTTCCTTGAGTGCTTCGACAATCTCGATGAGGTGTTTGAGGGATCGACCGAGCCGTTCCAGCTTTCGCTCAGGCAGTCAGTTCCTTCCCGAATATTGAGGGGAAAATTAAGAAGAAATGGCAACGGTTAATGTCACATCCCCTTGAAATCCTTACACCTATTTCAAGGGTAGACATGACTCCGTGCCTGAAACGTATATGCGGAGACCGACAGTCTTGAGAGAGTGCTTTTGAGACCACCTTCTGTAACTCAACAGTCCAACAACTCTTTGACCACTGAATTTCTGAGAAGGTATATTCGGGACTCCCCTATTTTTTCTCTTTCTTTCCTTCCAACGGCGGGCAGCCTCCTCGAGAGGCATAATCGATATAAGTATCGTCAGAAAACGGCACCAGGTTGATCTTACCGTAGGGATTTTCTCGGTTGAGCCACTTGATGAAATCGCTGTGAATCCATTTTTTGAAGTCACCTGGAAATCCCTGGCCGTCGGGATACATGCCGATGAACTGTTTGAAAAGCTCCGTGGTGAATGCAGCTTCTTCTCCGCCGGCTTTCCAGGTTTTCGTTCCTTCCGGACAAAGTCCCGAATCTTCATCAGCCAGGCTGCACAAATCACTCTTTTTAGTCAGATAACCGCAATGACTGCCATTCTTCACATTGGCCACGACCGCCCATGAGTCGCCACCTTGCGGGGCAAGCTGGGAAAATTGTGATATCGTATCGGGATCGGGAGACCATGCAGGAGGCTGGGAATCCTTCAAAGAGGCGCTGTCACATTCTCCGACTACCATGAGAATAGGCAGCTGTCTTTCCGACAGGACCTTCCTGTACTCCGCCATGCCCGGACCGATGAGTGGCATTTTCTGATCAACAGGAGAAAGTTGTACAAGTCCTACCGGGTCCGCTCTTTCTTCCGGAGCCCATCTGGACATGCGTTCAGAATATTTCGGGAAGATCTCCCTGTCGTAGATCACAGGATCGAACGGGCGGCAGCTGTCACTGCCAATTTGCTGCATGGTCTCGAAACCTGTAGCGGGAACCTGTGCGTGTGCACCTCCAACCGAGTGTCCTGCGAAGATCACGTTGTTAGAGCGCATAAAACGTGCTTTTTCTACATCCTCCGGTTTATACATGGCAGTGTTTTTATACTTTTTTTCTGCCTTGTAAAACTCATCGGTCACACCGTACTTGATAAGATACGAGGCCGCTGCGAACGCCTCCTGTCCCACTCTCGGGTTACCTCCGAAATCGGTCCAGGGAACACCCTGCATCTGCATATGCGTGGCGGTGACATATGCCATGGCCCAGTTCTGTTCGGCAAGAGCTCTGGAGTAGTTATAATAGTACGATGGATGAACGCCGAAAAGAGGGTTGTCGTTGATCAATGAACCGAGGATCTTTTTCGGATAAAACAGCAGGTCGACACCGATAAGAAAACCATGGTTAAACATCACAAGCCCGTTAGCCTGACGGTCACGAGGATAGAAGATCTCGATGGCCACTTCCACAAACTGAGGAATCGCATAATGGTACTGAATCCAGATATGGACATGGTCAAAACAGTAGTTGTTGATGCAGATTGGTTTCATATCCGAGGGAGTTAATCAGGTTGATGGTGACGTCTTTTTCACTAAAATATCGTCGACTAATGCCAAAGTCCTCCTCCACATTTTCGACCCTTGTACGGCTTACCGCTTTCTTCCATATCGCAAAACCAGCCCGGTATCTGACCCAGGACTCCTGCCGGCAAAGAGCTTTTTGCCTCTTCGAGTTCTTTTTCATTGAACTCAAAACCGGCCTGTGAAACAAGTTCAGACCGGACTTTTGCAAGTTCGCTGATCAACGAATGGCGAAATGCATCATCCGATGTAATTTTTTCCAAAAAATCTTTTGCTGATTGTACTGACATAACCACACAATAATAAGGTTACCGAGAAGTCTATTACCTTTCAATATCCACAATATTTACGTCTCATACCAGTACCATGGGGCAAAAAACAGCCGGAGCTGCTATCCTGTCAACTGAAAAAACCACCTTCTTCCTGAGCAGTTCCGGCAAACAGCTTGAACCCAACGGTACTGGTCATCGAGTGAACGGCACAATTGATTTTTCCGATGAACATATCGAGGTCTGTCACTTCGAACATTTTTTCCGATGCTGTCTGCTCCATGAACTCTATGAACTGATGATAGCGCATATCACCAATCCTCGACGACCATGACTCATCGGAAATCCTGAACGCACAGAGCGACTCGTCGATCATATACAGATCACCGAGCCTGAGTAACTGCATCCAGAACTCAAGATCGATGGTATAGGGTACCCTTGCACTGTAACCATGAGTATACTGCAAAAGTGATGCAGGATACAGACCACAGGCAGGCTCTCCCAGAATATTTGTTCCCATGCGAATGAGCTTTCTGGTAATATCGACAGCTTTGTGCCGGCCCTTGTCGACAAGATTTATTTTCTTGATCAGTGATTTGCCTTCCGGATCGATGATTGTTCTTTGACTGCAGACGAGACTTATGCCTGAACAAACGCTTTTTTCGAAAACCGCAACCTGCTTTTCAAGGCAATCCGGATAAAGAACATCATCTCCGCATACAAGCTTGACGTACTTGCCCCTAACCTCATTTATCGACTTGTTCCAGTTTCCTTCAGGTCCGAGATTCCTTTTGTTTCTGAAAACCCGTAGCCTGGGGTCATTGAAAGAAGCGGCTATCTCGTATGATCCATCCGTTGAATTGTCGTCATATATCAGCAGTTCAAAATTCGAATATGTTTGATCGAGAATCGATTCAATCGTTTGTCTAATGAATCTCTCATTATTATACATAGGAATGGTAACCGTCACTAGCGGTTCGCCTCTTCTTTTCATATCTCTCACAAGTTTTCATTTCTCCCGGATCGCAGGCTTTTTCTCATATGCGATATCGTAAAAAGATAACAGGAAATATCAGTATTAACAGTAACAGTGACGGGAGCTTCTTCTCAATCCCCCTGCCGGAAAAGCGCTCCTGTCTGTCTAGCCCATTCTGGTGTAGCTTTCTTGCCAGTCCCCAGAACGGTTTGAGCATCGACTGTCGCACCCTCCCACATAGTCCAGCTCAGGTTCGCTCTCCAGAGATATGCTCCCCGTAGATCGGCCCCCCGAAGATCGGCATTCGTAAGATCAGCTTCACGAAGATTGGCACCTCTCAGATTTGCCCCCTTCATATCTGCTTCGACAAGATCGGTACGCTTCAACAAGGCCCCGCTCAGGTCCGCATTTCGCAGATCAGCTCCATCGAGCATTTTTCCGCTCAACTTTGCCTCAGCAAGACGTATGGCTTTTTCCGGATGCTCTTTTCGCATCTTGTTCCACCGGGAAACATTATCGACCAAGAGCTCCCGCTGATGCACGTCATACAAGAGTGTTCCGACACTGTCTCGTGTAACCCCGAAACGTATCTTCTGCTGAACAGGATTTATAGGCCATGTTTTATCGAGATATACCTTTGCCGTATCCTGATCGTCCTGTAGCGTCTCTTCTTTTTCTGCCAATATCTTTTCAGCGCTCTTTCGCTGCTCGACCACTTCTTTTTCGGTGGTTGTTGTTCCCGAAACGCTATGTTCAGATTTCGCTAACGATGCCCCTTTTTTCTCTGCCCACGCCCGGTCGGCAAAGCTTCCGGTTTCGACGATGGTAACAGGCGTAACAACAGTTCCTTCAAGATTGGCGCCATCAAGAACCGCACGCCATAAATAAGCGCCATCGAGGTTCGCATCCCCAAGATCAGCCATTCTGAGGTTCGCTGCACGTAAATCTGTTCCCCTGAGACTCGCATCTCTCAACAAACTGCCGGCAAGCTCTGCCTGGCGAAGAACGGCTCCGTCCAGAACGGCGCCTCTCATATCCGCCCCATCGAGGCCGGCTTCTTCCAGATCCGCATCACGTAAGGATGCCTCGCGAAGAAGAGCTTCATAGAGAAAAGCGTTTTTGAAAACCGTCTTGTCGAAAACCGCTCCGCGGAGATCGGCCTCACTGAGATCCGCACCTTCAAAAATCGCTCCAGTCAGGTTCATATAACTAAAATCGATGCCTTTGAGGTTTTTGCCTTTCATGTTCGCCCCGCTCAAATCAAAACGGGTTTCCGGCTCTTTGGCCCTCATTGCATTCCAGCTTTTGACTCCTCGCTGTAATGCACTGTAATGCTCATTGTCGTAAGAATACCCCGAAACAGTGAGCATCGACATACAGCACAACAAGACCCAGACAATACAGAATTGTTTCATGAATGTTCGTTAACGGCCTTTGAAGGCCTTTCCAAGGTTTATTCTTGAATAATATACCGTGAACCCGAAAACAACACCAGCGAACGCCAGAAGAGAGTTACTTTCCATATAGAACGCGAGTAAAACAGACGTTGCGGCAACAAGAGCTACTGTCAGTTGACGGAAAGCCCGGGAAAGAGTCGCTGTGTCGAGAATGCGTGAAAGTGCTTTTTCGGAACGCAACAGTTCAAGCGAGTTCGATTTTACAATGGCAGGGACAACGATATAGATCATCCCAGTAAATGAGAATGATATCCATCCCAAGAGCGCAGCATGGGTATGTGAGTGATAAATCCACATCCTCTCTTCGGCAATTGGCGGCACAGCGCCGAACCATCTGAAAAAATAGATATTCAGAATACCGTAAGCACTCGCAGCCAGAAGCATCGCAAGCCCGGAAAGTAAAAAAGCAAGTGCCGGATGCTGGAATTGCGTAGAAAAAAAACGGTACAGGTAGCGGCCAAAACCCACCAAAAGCACAAAGACACCGAGCATGAGAGTATGACTCACCAACATCATGCCAAGATAGTTTCCCAAGAGGATTGCAATGAGAAATACCAGAACACCGCCAACGAAAATGTAAGACCAGATACTGAATAGATTCCTGATCAATTTTTTACCGGACGAACGACGCCAAACATACGTATAAAGAAATCCCATGACGCTGATGCTCAAGGGAAAAGAGGAACCCAGAAAGTAGGTTGACTGGGTCACAAAAAAAGGAACGATGCCCGATTCAGGAAATGCTTCTTTAACTCCCAAAGCAAACAGCCCGAGGTTGGCAACAAACAAAAAAAGCACATCAAAAATATAGTATCGAACGGATACCTCGTGCCAAATCTTACCTATAGAAAGCGCTGCAAAAATATCCTTCGCCGCAATGGTGACGATGAAAAGCAGAAACAAACCCACAAAGGCCTTCAGAAGCGGCCATTTCATGTACACTGCCAGAACAACCAAAAACAGGGAAAACACTACTCCGTAAATGTAGCGCATCTGCTTTTCAGGATCGACCTCGAGTTCCGGATAGACTGCCGAAATCAAATAACGATTGAGAATAAGAATCGCAAGGTTACCGAAACCGACGAAAAAAACATAAGGATGAACCGTATTGAGAAATTCGCTTTCCGCCCAGGCACCTGCAGCACCGAGAATGGCGGCGAATGCTATTATGAAAACAGATACCGAAAGGTATATCCTTACAATCGTAGCGGGTTCGATTGTAAACCTGTTTTTGTCAGCGCTCTGCACGATAGTTGTTTTTTCTGAGTTCACCGTAAGCTATCAGGGACATACCGATAAGAGATACGTTGAGGATCAGCGGATTGAACGGCAAGGTAAAAAGTTCAGGCTGAAAAACGGCAACGTAACCCAGAAGAATGACTAAAGCTAAAATATTCAGCAGGAAGACCCAACTGCGGGAGGTAAACAGAAGAAGAAATCCGAACAACACTTCCCCGTATCCCATCCAGACGATGAGAGTGCAGGCCAGTTCATTAACTTTGATTACATGTTCCAATAGCTCTATCTCTCCAGGACTACGACAGATAAGTTTTGGTACCGCCCCCTGGTATATCCATGAAAAAGCCAGAACCAGACGGGCTGTTACAAGGACGGGAGAATTCTCTTTAAACCTGTTCATGGGCAAAATATGCGTGATGGAGAAATGAAGGAAGATAAGGAAAACCCGAGGATATCATGTTGGGGAAAAGGAGAATGAACAAAACATGCAGCTTGTGCAGATCCGGATGTGACCGGATCTGGCGATGATATTGGGGATTGTATTGTACCCCTACAACAGCATACGGGATATATCGCACGATATATCTGCCGACATTTTTACATGCTCGACAACAGAGAGTATTCCTGTAGAGTTTGTGATGTTCTGGTCAGTCACCTCATCCCTGAGTTTTGTAACCGCTTTTTCATAAATCTCATCGATCTCTTTCATCATATCGAGAGTTTCGGAAGCGTGCTTACTGTTGCCACTCGCAAAAGCTTCGACGGCTTTTTTGATCATCTCGGCTGTTATATCCCCCATAGGCTTGAGATCATATTCATCTTTATGGAGCACCTCGATGTTTGCCAACTGGACATACTCGGTCTTGTCCGCGATATTCAGCGCATACTGACCGATAACCTCCAGTTTCTGCATGATCTCGCGAGCCGTATCGACCACTTTCTTATTTTCTTCACCAAGATCCTGGAAACAACTATAGGCAAGACAAAGATATTCTACCTCAAATTTACCTTTTTGAATATACTCTTTGTCGAACTCGAACGCTGATTGAGCAAGATCGCTGTTCTTCTTGGTTGACGCACGAATAACGAGCATCAGATTGTTCTCGACGTTCGAGGATAGTTTTGTCAACTTCTGTTTCAGTGTTTCAAGCTGCTCATGAACAGGCCCTTCGGGTTTTGTCGCGAGTCTGAACTTGGCCGGATCGATCTTGATTGTAAAAGCGTCTGGACGAGCAACTTTTTCTATTCCCTTTTTCGCGCCACCACTACCGGCACCTTTTTTCCCGAAAAGTTTCATTGTTTCAGTGTATGCTAAGCTGTTTGTAAAGAGATGACGAAATCACTCCGGAAGCTCTGTAGTAAAAAAACGTTTCTTACAACATCGTTTTCCAGGAGCAAATTCATCGGACAACACAATATGAATGTATCGAGCACAAGTTGAAAGCTCAATCCAAGTGGTGACAATTTAGCTGAGTAAATGGGTCAATTGCAAAAAAAAAATAAAACCCGACATCAAAGACAACTATGATGCCGGGCTTTGTATAGCAAGATTAATCTTTCAAAGACTGGATCAGCTTTTCGAAGGAACTTTCGGAATGACGAATAATTTCTCCAGTGATGAGATAGAGAACTTCTCTTGCAATTCTGGTTGCATGATCACCGATTCTTTCAATGTATCGCGAAATACTCATCGCGACGATATACTGTGTGGCGTCGGCCTCTGCATGCCGTATTTCTGCAGACACCTTTTTAAAAACCGCCCGATGGATCGCGTCGAGCTCCTCGTCCATTTCACATACCTCTTCAGCAAGTTGACGGTCCTTGTTGACAAAAGCCTGTATAGACTTCTGGACCATCTCTTTTGCCAGCTCTCCCATCTTTTCAAAATGAAAATCTCTGAGAAACGCCCGATCGATTTCTGGAATTCTTTCGGAAATATGTACAGCCAGATCGCCGATTCTTTCAAGATCCGTATTGATTTTCAGGATGGTGATGATGGTTCTCAGGTCCCTTGCCACCGGCTGTTGAAGCGCAAGAAAAACAAGACACTGTTCCTCGAGTCTGACTTCCGAGGCGTCGATTTCACCATCAGCAAGTTTTATATGATCGCCGCCCTCCAGGTCACTGCTGAACAAAGCCGCCATCGCTCCCGAAAAGTTTTTGAGAACCTTGTCGGAAAGGATAACCAAGGAGTTGGATAAATCCTTTATGTGCTCGTGAACGGGTCTGTCCGCCATAAGAGTAGTTTTTTTGTGTTCAGCTGAACCTTCCGGTGATATAATCTTCGGTCACCTGATCTCTTGGATTGGTAAAAAGCTGTTTGGTAGGGGCATATTCTACAAGATCACCCTCATAATAAAACATGGTATAATCGGAGACACGGGATGCCTGTTGCATGTTATGAGTCACGATAAGTATAGTATAACTTCCCCGCAATTCCTCGATAAGATCTTCAATTTTAGCCGTTGCCTTAGGATCAAGAGCCGATGTGGGTTCGTCGAGCAACAATATTTCCGGTTCAACCGCAAGGGTACGGGCAACGCATAAACGCTGCTGCTGGCCACCGCTCAACCCGAGAGCGTTTCTGTCGAGACGATCCTTCACTTCATCCCACAATGCCGCTTTACGAAGGCTTTTCTCTACTACTTCCTCGAGCATTTTTTTATCTTTCACGCCATGAAGTCGAGGTCCGTAAGCGATGTTGTCAAAAATTGACTTCGGAAAAGGATTCGGTTTCTGGAAAACCATTCCGATTTTCTTCCTGAGCTGGACTTCATCGGTATACCTGCCGTAGACATCTTCACCGTCAAACATAAGCGTTCCGGTTGTATAACAGGAGGGAATGAGATCGTTCATACGGTTTATTGCTCGTAAAAACGTGCTCTTTCCACAACCGCTGGGTCCGATGATAGCAGTGACGTACTTCGATAGAATATCGGCATTGACTTTTTTTACCGCCTCGAAATTTCCATAGAAAATCGAGAAATTCTTTGCACTTACATGAGGTTTTCCTCCATCCTTGACCCTTTCTCTTTCTGGAGGAAGAAAAATTTCCCGGTTCGCCCCACTTTTAGCTGCGACCTTGTTTACCTCTCTTTCTTCTGCGGTCATCTGCATTACTCTTTAACCTTTTAATTTTTGAGAAATCCGGGCTCTCAGCAATATAGCCGATAAATTCAGCAATAGCACGATCGATATGAGTGCAAGTACCATGCCATACTGTACATGACGAATCTCATTTGCAGCCTCATGTTCACTGGCAAGATTATAGATGTTCCATGAAAGGGCCGGTGTAGGCGAATTGAACACATCGGCAAGACCTATTGTAGCACCGACACTGACCGCTGCAGTGAAAATTATCGGCGCGGTTTCTCCAGCTGCACGTCCGAGGCTGATGATTCCTCCGGTTATGATCCCGGGTAAAGCCGCAGGCAGGATAACGGTTACAATAGTTCTCCACTTGGTCGAACCAAGCCCGAGAGATGCTTCTTTGTAGGTTTTCGGTACCGCCAGAATCGCCTCTTCAGCAGCCCTGATTATTGTCGGTAGAATCATAATCGCAAGTGTCAGTGAACCCGCAAGAACACTTTTCGACTCGGAAACTTTCATGGTATTGATAAAAAACGCTAGGCCGAAAAGACCGAAAACAATACTCGGAACACCTGCGAGTGTACTGTTGGCACTGCGAAGAATACTGGTAAAAAAGTTATCCTTGGCATATTCCGTAAAATATATCGCAGCGATCACCCCAAGAGGAAAGGCAAACAGCATTGCACCGACCGCAAGGAAAAAAGTACCTTGAATCTCAGCCCAGATCCCCCCGAAAATATGAGCATCGAGCGAACGTTCGGTAATGAACCCCCAGTAAAAGGTCTGTTCGGGAAGCAGCATTTTCTCGAGATTGTTTTCCATGTAAGGAAACAGATCGGCTAATGCCGTCCCGGCAAATTCATCAGCTCTGGGCACAAAATACTGTGTTGCCATCTTTGTGGGATCCGAGTAATCCCATTTCGTGACAAACATGAGTTCGTGCAGAGCCTCCTCGGCTTTTTCCCAGCGTGTAGCTCCATACTGGTAACGCAGCAGAATAGGCTCCATATCCCCCGGAAGCGGGCCGAGAAGATGAGCGAGGATCTTTCTGACGCTTGTATACTGAGAGGCATACTCTTTTTTCTTTTCACCTGGCTCCATGCCCTCCATTTCGGCCTCGAATGCCTCGACGATACTGAAGGCATTGTTTCTATAAGAATCGGTTTCGGTTATTTGTTGCTGAAGAACATCCGGATTTCCTTTTCGGAACTCGTTGTACTGTAACTTTCTATGCTCGATCGTACCCTTGAAAAATATCGCCCCGATACCATTGGAGAAAATCGGTACAATCACGACCAACAAAGCCATAGCCATTAACAGTATCGAAGTAACACCGACAGCGGTAAACGATCGGTCAAGTATTTTTCTGGTTCCGAGATCCATGAGTTCAATGATAATTGAGTGACAGTGGCCTACTCTCCGGCAAGAATCTTCCTCTGCCGAACAACGATTCGCTCGCTGACAAGGTTACTGATAAAACTGAAAACAAGAAGCAGAAGTCCCATCGCAAAAAGAACATGATAGCGGGCCGAACCGGTAACCTGATCCGCCTCTCCCATATCACCGGCAATGGTCGCCGTCAGGGTTCGTATAGAATCAAGATAATTATACCAGGGATCGGGAATATGCGAAGAGTTACCCGATGCCATCCATACAACCATGGTTTCACCTATGGCACGCATGATACCGAGTATAACCGCTGCGAGAATACCGCTGCTGGCGGCCGGCAGCACCGTTTTCACTATTGTTTCGGCTCTCGTTGCCCCGAGTGCATAACTGCCTTCTCTCAACTCCCGGCCGACCGCCTGCAGAGAATCCTCAGAAACACTGACTATAGTCGGCAATGCCATGAAACTGAGAATCAGAGAAACATTGAGAGCGTTTGTTCCACTGAGAATCTGGATCGCATTGAGTGTCTTTCCCACCCAGTAAAGAAAGAGAACCGCTAGTACTCCCAGCACCGCTGTCACTATGAACCGCATTGTCTCGCGGTTCGCCCCTCCTTTGTCTCCCGAAGTCAACAGATCGGAAACAACGATGACGGCAAGAATCACAAAAGGACCTGCAATGAGCCACCATGCCCACATCAATATCGGACCACCGTAATTCTGAAGGAGAGGAGCGAAAATAACAAGCGCGAAAAAGCCGTAAGCAACTGAAGGAATCGCTGCGAGCATTTCAATGACCGGCTTGGCATACTGCCTTATTGAAAAAGGCAGAACGTCACTCAGACATATAGCTGCAGATATTCCGAGAGGTACGGCAATAAGTGCAGACCCGATGGTCACCATACCACTGCCATAGATAATGGCCAGGGCTCCAAACTCCCCGGGTTCGTCAGCCGGATACCAGTTGGTGCTGGAAAAAAATTCCACAAACCCCCGTTGCTGAAAGAAAGGAATGGCGTCAACCGCGACGAAGTAAAAAATGAAGAGAACGACGATAGCGACAAATGACGCCACCAGCAACAGAAAGCCTTCACCGAAAAACCTTGCGATTCTTTGTCTGCGAAGTTTTTCGGGAGTGAGCACAAAAGCATCCGATTTTTTCCCGCCATCCAGTGTCGCTTCAGCCATACAACACGCGTTTTAAATCTGAAAAAAGATAATGAGAAAGGCACTCGAAAAATGTACTGTAATGTATACTCTCCTGCTGGAGCTGACAATGCCCGCCATGTTACAAATCTGTTACATCTGATACAACACCATCACTTTCACCAACGCTTTTCGAAGCGCCTTCTCATGATGACCGCCACAGCGTTCATCATGATCAAAAAAGCAAGTAAAACCATGATGGCGGCCGATGTTCGCTCGAGAAAAGCTCTTTCGGGACTGTCAGCCCAAAGGTAAATCTGAACGGGCATGACAGCGGCCGGATCGGTAAAACCTCCGGGGATGTCAACGATAAAAGCAACCATTCCGATCATCAATAATGGTGCGGTTTCACCCAGCGCCTGCGCCATTCCGATTATGGTACCGGTCAGCATCCCGGGAAGAGCGAGAGGCAACACATGGTTCGAAACCATCTGCATTTTTGAAGAACCAACGCCTAAAGCAGCTTCACGAATTGACGGAGGAACAGCCTTCAGCGCTGCCCTGCTGGCGATGATAATTGTCGGCAGTGTCATGAGCATGAGAACCAACCCTCCCACCAGGGAGGTCGATCTTGGCATGCCGAAAAAGTTAAGAAAAACGGCAAGGCCGAGTAAACCGAAAACAATCGACGGTACAGCAGCAAGATTGTTGATATTGACTTCGATAAAATCCGTTGCAAGGTTTTTCGGAGCGAACTCTTCGAGATAGACGGCTGCAGCGATCCCTATAGGGAATGAAAGCGCCAGGGTAACGAGCAATGTAAAAAAAGAGCCTTTCACCGCCCCCCAGATTCCAGCCAGTTCAGGCTCTCTCGAATCTCCGGCCGTAAAAAAAGTGACGTTGAACTTTTTTTCTATTCTGTTCTGATCGACCAGTTTGTCTATCCAGCCAAGCTGCCTGTCGTCAAGACGTCTCTCGTTTTCCGGAACCCCCCTTTTACTATGCCCTTTCATAAGCATATCAACATCATCATCAGCAGGTACCCAGTAAGGTATCGTTTTTCCGACAAGCCCCGGATTTTTCATAACCGTTTCACGAAGCTGAAAAGCAGCACCCGAACTGAACAGCGCATAAAGCTCACGCTTGCTTTTCCGATCCGCGACCTCAGGATAAAGCTTGGTGATCGATTGTTTGATAATTCCCTGAAAGTCAGACTTCCCGAGATTTTCACGATCCAGCATCGTTGATTCGAGGGTCACATCGAGTTTGATGTATGTCTGAAAAAAAGCACTGTAACCATTCGAGACGATACTCGTTAACAGAACAGCGAGGAATACCGTGCTGAGTATAATGGAAAACAAACCATAGAGCTTGAATCGTTTTTCTTTTCTATATCGTTGCGCCAACCTTCTGCTGACGATATCGATTGTTCGCTCCTTTTTTTGTCGAATGTAGCCCCGATTGCCTGCAACCGGACGCTGTTCCTTCTGGCTACTCATATCTCTCCCGATATTTTCTCACTACCGTCAAGGCAATGATATTCAACAAAAGCGTACCAATGAATAGCACCAGTCCGAGTGCAAACGCTGCAAGAGTTTTTGGACTGTCGAATTCCTGATCACCCACCAGTAACGTAACGATCTGAACCGTCACGGTCGTTACGGCCTGGAGAGGATTCGCCGTTAGATTGGCAGAAAGACCCGCCGCCATGACAACGATCATGGTTTCACCTATCGCCCGTGATACCGCCAGCAAAATTCCGCCGACGATACCCGGCAATGCTGCAGGAATCAATACATGCTTGACGGTTTCCGATCTGGTTGCGCCTACACTGTAGGCTCCATCCCTCAATGACTGGGGAACCGCGTTTATGACATCATCCGAAAGTGAAGAAACAAACGGAATGATCATGATTCCCATTACCAGTCCGGCCGCCAGAGCACTTTCCGAAGAAACATCGAGACCGATTTGCGAACCGACCGCCCGTATGGAAGGAGCAACGACCAGAGCGGCAAAAAAGCCATAGACAACAGTAGGAACACCCGCAAGAATTTCCAGGAGGGGTTTTACAACAGCTCTGATTTTTTTATCTGCATATTCAGACAGGAAAATAGCGGACAGTAAACCGACTGGAACGGCGACCATCATGGCAATGGCAGAAATAAGCAGTGTCCCCGCAAAAACGGGCACCGCTCCGAATGCACCCGAAGAACCAACCTGCTCCTCCCTGATCGCCATTTGCGGGCTCCATTCAAGACCGAACAAAAAATCCGTAACCGGCACATGACGAAAAAAACGAATGGCTTCATACAGCACAGAAAGCACAATACCTACCGTAGTGAAAATCGCAATGGTGGAACAGACAATCAAAAGCGATTTGATGACGATCTCCACCTGATTCCTGGCCCGGAGTTCCGGTGTTATACGTCGATAGAAAAACAGTATACCCGCCAAAGCAACAACAAGAACGAGCACACTGGTAATCATGGTGCCAATATCCTGCAACTCCAGGAAATGTGCCGCAGCGTCTCTCATCTCGGGAGTGATCTCACCTGACACGATGTTTCCAGTCGCCAGATTCCGAATATCCTGCACAATCAGCACGAGACGCTCTCTGGGAAGCTGCTGCAGTGTGGGTGGAAGATCCGCGATTACGAGAGAGGTGACGATACGTTGCTCAAAAATCAGCCAGAGTAAAAAAAGGAAAAAGGCCGGCAGACAGCACCACAATCCTGTTACAATCCCATAGTAGTTCGGACGCGAATGCAGTTTATGCCGCCCCCCCGCTGATTTTGCCACAGCGGAAGCTTTTTTTCGACCAAGAAAAAACCCTGCAACCGACAATGCCAGCAGTATCAGAAGAAGAACTGGTACAATCATAAGGTTAGCTCGATTGATTCTTCAGCCGTATCGACCGGTAATATAATCCTCGGTCAACTGATGGGACGGTTTGGTAAAAACAGTCCCTGTCGAACCCACTTCTATCAGGTCTCCGAGATGGAAAAACGCAGTTCGTTGCGAGACCCTTGACGCCTGCTGCATGGAATGCGTTACGATCACAATGGTATACTGTTCACGTAACTCGTCAATAAGGTCCTCGATTTTTGCAGTTGCTATTGGGTCGAGTGCCGAGCAGGGTTCATCCATGAGAATAACTTCCGGACTGACGGCAATTGCACGAGCGATACAAAGACGTTGCTGTTGCCCTCCAGACAGGCCTGTACCCGGTTGGCCGAGTCGATCCTTGACCTCATCCCATAGACCGGCCTTATGCAAGGAGGTTTCGACAATCTCATCCGCATCGGCTTTCGTCTCGACGAGCCCATGAATTATAGGAGCCCAACTGACGTTCTCGTAGATTGATTTTGGAAAAGGGTTTGGTTTCTGGAAAACCATACCTATCTGTGCCCTGAGAGGAACGACATCAACGGAGGGATCATAGATGTTCGAACCGTCGAAAAAAATCTGACCGTTCACACGACAACTCTCGATAGTATCGTTCATCCGGTTCAGACAGCGCAAAAAGGTTGATTTCCCGCATCCTGACGGACCGATCATCGCAAGTACTTCGTTCGACCCGATATCGATCGATACATTTCGAATCGCCTGCTTGTCATCGTAATAGACATTGACGTTTCGACAAACCATTCGTGGATTGGGAACATTGATGTTTCCAATTGTTTCACGGCTGTCTCTTGGAGCAAGAATACGTTTTTCCATGCTCTTTTTTTTCAGTACATCTTGCATAACCGACAAAGTATATACCTACCGTCAACCCTAAGAGTTTTTTCCCATTGGGTAAAAACAATCTCAAACTATCGCGAAGGGTAGAATAGTATCGGCCGGCAGTGTATCTGCCGGCCATGAGAAAAGCGATGTAACATTACTTCTAAACACCTGCGAACTACAATTCGTCACATGAAATCGGAGTGAGTTCCGCTGCAGCTTTCGCAAATACATCTCTTTCTTCCTGAGGCATCGGAATCAAGCCTTTTTCGGTAAGGTACCCTTCATCGCCCCATGCATTTTCGGATGTAAACTCGGCGAGATACTCACCCACACCCGGAATAGTCCCTACATGAGCTTTTTTGACATAGAAAAACAGAGGGCGTGAAAGAGGGTATGAACCATCGGCAATAGCATCGAAAGCAGGCTGAACACCATCGATAAAAGTACCCTGGATCTTGTCGCTGTTCTGATCGAGGAAGCCGAAACCGAAAATACCCAGAGCATCTGCATTGGCATCGAGCTTCTGAACAATGAGGTTATCGTTTTCACCAGCCTCGATATACGCGCCATCTTCCCTGAGGGTATGGCTTATTTTCTTGAACTTGTCCTTGTCTTCTTTTTTAAGCGCTTTTATCCAACCGAACTCCTTTGCCCCCGCTTCCATAGCTAACTCCACGAAAGCATCACGAGTTCCCGAGGTAGGAGGCGGACCGAGCACTTCGATTTTTATTTCCGGAAGATTTTGGTTTACCTCTTTCCATGCTGTGTACGGGTTGACAACGAGTTCACCCTCCGCACCACCGGGAGCAGGAACTTCTTTTGCAAGAGCGAGAAAGATATCCTTGCGGCTCAACATGAATGGCATGGCTTTTTTCGAGTTTGCCATAACGATACCGTCATAGCCGATCTTTATCTCGACAACTTCCGCCACACCGTTTTCAGCACATTTCTCGCATTCGGATTTTTTGATCCTGCGGGAAGCGTTGGTGATATCCGGATGTTCCACTCCTACCCCGGCAGAAAAGAGCTTGAAACCACCGCCGGAACCGGTAGACTCGATTTTTGGAGTTTTGAAATCGGTTGTTTTCCCAAACCGCTCGGCAACAACCGTTGCAAACGGATACACGGTCGAGGAACCGACAATACTGATGTAGCCACGTGCGGACTGCGCACCTTCGCTTGCCTGGCCAGTCTGACGGACAGCCTCGTCTTTCTTGCCGGGCTGATCCGCTTTGGACCCGCAACCGATCACCGACAAGGAACCTGCCAGCAAAAGCAAAAACGCTGCCAAAGAAACAGTTTTCTTCATTTCCATCCCCTTTTATATTTTTTGAAATAGAGAATAACAGCAAGAACGTACCATGACTGGTATGTTGTAGTAGTTACAACTTGAACCACTTTTCTCTATTTATATGAGTAATTGTTGACAGTTTTGTAACACAACTGTATCAAACACAATAAAAAAAGCCACCCCCAACCAAGGGGTGGCTCTTACTGTCAGAAAAAACCGCAATCAATCCATTTACAGCCGATCAATAGCGATTAACGTAACCAAGCTCGCTGATCATACGTTTACCGTCTTCGGTTTTCGGCAGATCGATGAACTCCTTGACAACGCCAGAAGGCTGGCCGTTCGTGTACATGAACAAAGGACGTGCAACCGGATAGGAACCGTTTTTAACGGTTTCTTCACTTGGCTCGACACCGTTAACAATAAGAGGCTTGACCGAGTCATCGACAAAACCAAGGCCGATGAAGCCAATAGCGGCAGGAGTCGATGCAACACGGCTTTTAACAGCACCATTGCTGGCCTGAGTTTCAGCACGCTTGGTAACAGGATTGCCTTTACCGACAACAAGTTTCCTGAAGGAGTCCTGGGTACCGCTGTTCGACTCACGCTGGATAACGACGATTTTTGCATTTGGCCCCCCAACGTTACTCCAGTTGGTAACTTTGCCGGTGTAAATGTCACGGATCTGCTCGATTTTCAGTGCGGCGACGTAGTTGCTCGGATGCACAACAACCGACAGTCCGTCGAGAGCGACAACATGCTCTACAGGATCGATTCCCTTTGCTTTTGCAGCATTAGCTTCTTTTTCTTTCATCGGACGGGACATGTTGGCGATATCACAAGCCCCATTGATGAGACTTTTAGCGCCGTTACCGCTGCCTGATTCACTGACGGTAACCTGAACTCCCGTGTTTTTTGTAAAATACGCCGCAAAAGATTTTGCGATCGGGCCGACTGTTGTTGAACCGTCCATGACAATGGCATCCTTGGCCTGAACAGGTCCGGCTGCGGCGAAACAGAAAACCGCAACAAGCATCAGCATTTTTTTCATCTTGTTCATCATCTTCATTCTTAATTATGAAATTATAAAAATAGAAAAGCTTTGCAGTCTCTCCCGAAAATCACCGCCTCTCCCGTTCGAAGGAGAAGCGGTAACGGTAACAATCGTGAGCATTGCAGCTCACCTAACGAAGAAAGAACAGCAACACAAATCAAGGCACAATTGTTCGTCCATCAGAACTTAACGACCATGTCAGCCTGCAGAATATGAACATCATCTTCACTGTCGATTCTCTTTTCATGGCCGAGATACTTCAGGCCAAGAGTCATGTTCTGAACAAGATGGTATTTAGCACCAACCTCGAAACCCTGACCGTCTGTACCGCCGCCAAAGCGATCGGAATCCGTGTATGCCCCGAGAACAGCATCTTTCTCGAGATAGGTATAGTTGGCATCGATCTCCCACTGACCGACTTTTTTTGCTTTACCCAACTTGAAGCCGACAAGATATCCCTTGTCATCTTCATCCACATCGTCAGCAACGTTCATAACGTACTGGCCATAAGCATTCCAAGGAAGACCGCCACCGAATTTACCTCCGACATTACCAAAGATCTCGAGAATATCATAGTCGAAATGATACACGCCGTTATGGGAATTACCATAGAAACTGTCAGCCCAATCCCCTAAAATGCCTTCAGCCATACCTTCGATGTTGACATAATCATAGTAACCGGCCCCAAGCATGAAACCGAGGTCTCCGGCCTGACCGGTATATGCGAGCTGAGCTGCCCAGAAATATGGATCTTCTTCATCAAATGGCTTACCCGTTTTGATCTCGTCGATGAAGTAATAACCAGCTACGGCGTTCAAACCCTGGCGCTGCTTCTTGCCGTCCTTACCGTAATGCAACGTCATACCTTCGAGGGTCAGATCACTGTCCCAGACGAGGTCGTTGACGCGTATGAGCGTCTGCTTGACTTCCCTTTTACCGAAGATGAAATTTGCTTGACCATCGAGGAACATCGGATGATAGTCGATGAATGCCTGGTTAAGCCTTATATCTTTCGGAGCGAATCCGTCACCGAGTGTCTGATTTCGTGAAACCGGATCATCGGAACCGGATGAAAGCTGGACACCAGCACTCAGTTCTTCGGTGATCCAAGGAAATACTCCCAGACGAACGCGGAGACGATGACGGTCCCTGCTGTTGTCTTCGTCTTTGGATTCATCCAGTTTCGACTCGTATCGATAACGAATGTCACCTTTCCAGTTCCAATCGACTGCATGAGCGGTGCTCCATCCCGAAACGAGCAGAAAAGCAAAAAGCGCAATAAATTTTTTCATGATAAAACAGATTATGTTTTCTGGTTTTGCTACAAGGAACATGGGCATTTGCTGCTTTTGCCCTCGTCGGGGGATAATCTACAACTCATTGTGTTAAGGAACTGTTACAGGTATGAAACGATATCGTTACAATGCCTTTGTCTGCAAAATCCGGCATATCAATCCGTTACGATAACAACACCATGATATCGTTCGTCAGGAAAAATCACTCTACCTTTCTTGTTGATTACGACATAAGGAAAACGGGACTTCTTGAGTAGTTGAAGAACTTTTGCGAGATCCTTTTTCCCTGCAGGTTTGACCAGAATATCGGCAACACCTTCAACCTTTTTGATATCGTGTTTCGCCATATCTTCCTGGACAAAAATCTCTCCCTTGATCGCGTCCCTCAGTTCCTCAAGTTTCAACATAGATCACCTCGCTTTTACCTAAAACTCTGAAGAGTTGTTTACATTCGCGATCCGGCAGCCGAGAGCTTTCGGTCAAGAATTCCCCGTATGCCTTCGGTGAGTTCTTTGTATACCCTGCTTCGGCTATTTCGAATTCTGCGGTACACGTTCACGATGTCAAGAGTGAGAATGATACGGGTAGAGCTGCAGTTCAGATCACCAAACAGGTGTTTGCCGATAACTTCGAATCCAAGAACCCTTGTATGAAAATTAAGCGGAGAGTTTGGTTCTCCCTCGAATACATCCGTAATAAAATGAGTATAGTCTCTTTCAATGACCTCTTTTGTAGCCGTGCGCATCAGGCGGAGAGCAATTCTCGGGTTTTTTCGGAACTCGCTTCTGATCATAAAGCGGCCGATTTCCACATAACGACCCTCCTGCTTCATTTTCTCGATATCGACACCGGGAAGCAACCTGACATCATACTCCTTAGGCAGTTCGAGAGGCGGATCATACATTAATCTCAGCACTCCTGCCGGCCGACCGTCAACTTTCGCAAGAAACCATGAGTACGTGCCGGTTTCCTCGAGGGCTTTGGGCATTTGTTCCTGTGCTTTACGGATCCACTTTTTTTCCTTTTTGAACACCTGCTCGATAATTTGAACAGCATCCCTGCGTGCTTCGTTGGACAACACCCTTTCAACCGTTATACAGGACATATGACCTCCTTATGGTATGGTTGCTATTTTTTGAATCACTGTTGCTGTATATCGTGATTGTACCGCAAGTGCCGAAAAAGGGTACTCTTTACCGCACAATCCTGCTATTACGGACATCACCCTGTTTGTCACAGCTCGGGCAAGCATATGCCGCTCACGGTCTGCAGGCAATGGTGAAAAGTCGGAAGAGTCCGCTTGGCGGTAAGCTTTCGCAAGGTCATCGAAACGCAAAGGTTCACCTATGTTGAGAGAAATTTTGCCTAACGAGCGAACTTTTTTATTCTTTCCCCCTGATACACAATTGATTCCTACCGGAACGACAGGGGCTTGCGACCGAAGAGCGATATGCCCAATACCCGGCTTTGCTTGCAGAAGCCTGAAAGGATCTTTATTTCGTTTTCCTTCGGGGAAAATACCGATACGTTTGCCATCACCGAGTTTTTCACAACAAACCGAAACAACGTCAGCGGGTCGTACCGCTTTAGGCCTTTGGGATTCAAGAAACCTGAGAGTAGAACGTTTGTGATAAACGTAAACCGGATCTGTTTGCTCGAAAAGCTGCTCTATCAATGGTATTTTCCCGAACATCCAGTCGATGACAAAGCTGATCTTTTGTCCACCACTGTGATAAACAAGAAAAGCCGGGACCAGAATCGTTTCAATTGAATTATTGTGGTTGAATGCAAAAATCATAGGCCCACGCCTATTCCTTATGTGTTCAAGGCCCTGTACGCGAACAAAAAGAAGAGTTGGAATCATGAAAAACCTCAAAATCATTGATTCGACCGGTTTCAGAAACGGGAGCTTGCCGAAGAGATTTTCGCGCAAATAGCTCATTCTGAAAATGCTTTTCATGAAGGATCTCTTTTGTTGTGCTTACCTAAAGAGATACTCAAAAGAATGTTGCCGAATAGTTACGGTTCGGTAAATATTGTGTAAACTCATGGCACGAGCGATTTGGCATATTCCCCTAACCATACATTGAAGTGTACGCGTCAGAAAGAAATCACCGAACCATCCCCAAGACGGTCTTCGCATGAGCTGGTTACAAAACATAATCATCCTGACAATCGGGTTTTTACTCTCACAGATACTGATTGCAGCCAGAACCCATGTCAAACTCGCCACTTACTTTCTCGGTCACTCGCGCACTACAACAGGCGGGCTCCTAACGGCAACATTATTTCTCTCCTACAGTTTGTCGATCTTCTTTTCCAATACGGTTGTCGTTCTTGCCTTGCTGCCCGTAGTACGAAAACTGATGGCTATTTTCGGAAACGTGAAAAATCACAAGACACTCGCAGCCCTTTTCTATTGTGCATTGATTTTCGGAGCGAATACAGGAGGAATGGCCTCTCTGACAGGAAGTCCACTGAATGTTGCCGCAGTCAGCTTCGCAAATTTTCAAGCGTTTCCCGGAGCGGAGCATATCACTTTTTTTACATGGATAATGGTCGGCGTTCCGGCTTCGTTCACGCTCGTCCTTGCCGGAAGATGGCTTCTCCTGGCGCATACCCCATCAAACCTTGAACCATCGGTTTTACCGACACCGCACAGGATGGGTTCTCTCTTGCCGAAAAAACCGCTTATCTTCTTTGTCGGCAATATCACCGTTATCTTCCTTCTCAGCGCTGCCCAGTTTCTTTTCTCACCTGATCCTCTGGTAGCAGGGATGAACATCATTGATCTTTTGTTTACCGGATATCTTGGGACCATTCTTTTTTTTGCGTTCATCTTTCCCCGCAAAGCCCGTACGCCAAGAAATGTCCTGAAGAATCTCACGTTTCTACTCCTGTTTCTAGCGGCGTTTCCCCTCATCTTTGTCAGCAAAACACTGGAGCAGCTTGAAAAAAGAGTCAAGGTCCCATTAGGAAATGCTTACACCATGCTCGACACATTTCTGTTGCGGATGCTCAATTTTTTTTGGAAACCGCTTTTTGGAGAAAGCTTCGGATCTCTATCCATACACAACTTCAATTCCGTACTATCGATCAACCGTATTATGCTTGAAATCCCCTGGTTCGGTATCCTTCTGATGACCTTTACAGCTCTATTGTTACTGCTTGTCATATCAGTTGGAGACAATCCATCAACTCAGAATATTGACGGATGGCTTTTTACCGTACTGAAAAAATACAGCGCCTGGGCGACCTCTTTCTCCAACAACCCGGCCATCCTCTATGCTGTTACCGCCCTGTCAACCATTTTCGCCACAGAGATACTCAATAACACCACAGTTTTGCTTGTCGTCACCCCGGCGATTGTCGCCATGCAACCACTCTTTCACTCTGAACAACTTCTTTTGCTTTTGCTTGTCACGGTTGCGGCTTCAGGTGCCTTTATGAGCCCCATCGCCACACCTGTCAATGCTCTTGCATTCGGTGGACTTGAAAATGTATCCATCAAGACCTTACTTCTACTCGGTTTTCTCATGAACCTCATTGCCGCTTTTCTGATAACCATCAACTTTCTGATACTCTTATATTTTCTGTAACGGATTTTTTTTTTATTACCTTCTTTTGCTTGGCATATTGCAAGAGTAAGCAGAACTCTCTTTTGATACAGAACCCAGACAACCGCCCCCATTTCAATGCCGCCGCTGAAACATGGGATGTAAATCCACGGCGAGTGAACCTTGCCCGGCATGTAATGCAATCGATGGAAAAACGCCTTCCTTTTCAGGCAGACTGGAATGCCTTGGAAATAGGTTGTGGAACCGGGCTGCTATCATGCCCTGTTTCCTCCATGATAACCTCGTTGACCGCCCTCGACACGTCGGAAGGGATGATTGATGAACTGAACAAAAAAATCCGTAGCCGGCGCATTTCCAACATACAACCGGTTGTTTCCGATATCTTTACCTTTCCTCACGTACCTGAACAGAAAAAAGAGTACCACCTCATTTTCAGCAACATGACTTTTCATCATATTGCAAACGTCAACGGGGTATTGTACAAACTCTATTCGCTGCTTTTACCGGGTGGTTATCTGGCTGTTGCCGACCTTGATGAAGAAGACGGTTATTTTCATAACGACGGTAACGAAAAAGTCCATCACGGATTCAGGAGAAGCCTGTTTAAAACACAGTTGTTACAGCACGGGTTCACCGATATTTCTTTCTCAACTGCTGCAGCACTGACAAAAATCAACCGTGTAAATATCGAAAAAACGTATACTGTTTTTTTGGTCGTTGCACGAAAGAGTAAAGAACAATGAACTTCAAAGCAGTTATTTTCGACCTTGACGGTACACTTCTCGACTCCCTTAAAGACCTTGCAGATACACTCAACAGCGTACTTGCAAAGAACGGCTATCCAACACACGATGTCGAGCGGTTCCGATACCTCGTCGGGTACGGCATGAGTGAACTGGTGAGAAGAGCTCTTCCATCCGATCTGCAAAATCAGCGCGAACTTCTCGATAGGCTTATGCAGGAAATGCTGGCACATTATGCAGTAACCTGGAAAAACAATACCCGTCCGTACCCCGGAATCAGTGAACTGCTTGACTGGCTGGATACTACTTCGATCAAAAAGGGTGTACTTTCAAACAAATCGGACAAGTTCACAAAGCTATGCGTCGAAACGTTGCTCTCCCGCTGGAATTTCGATTGTGTTACGGGGCATCATCCCGGAATCAATCACAAACCGGACCCGCAAGGAGCTCTTTTGATGGCGAAGGAAATGGAAACCGATCCGTCGGAAATTCTTTACGTAGGAGACAGTAATGTAGACATGTTGACTGCGAACGCTGCCGGAATGTTTCCCCTGGGTGTGCTCTGGGGCTTTAGAACAAAAGAAGAGTTACTCGAAAGCGGTGCGAAATTGTTAGTCGAAAAACCCCAGGCAATAATCAGTGTTCTTTCCGGAAACGACACGTAAGGAGCCCCCCCCCCTCTCTAAAAACTCATCGAGAAGTGGACAAGCTCGACCGGACGCTCGTTCAAAGACTCCAAACCGCCCTTTTTTCGTTTGGCTTCTTCCTCATTGATCATTTCTCCCACAGCAAGTCCAACAGCCGTACCTATCGCAGCTCCGATTATGGTATCGGAAAGCCAGTGCTTATCGTCATATATCCGATCCAGTACGGTAATACCTGACAAAACGTAAAGACCCGCTGTTGCCCAAGGCCTATCGATTCTTCTGCTCAATGCCGATGACATTGCAAATGCCGCAGTTGCATGGCCCGAAGGAAAAGACCACCTGCTGTTCTCTTTTTCAAACCAGCCGAACCGTTCGTTTCCCTCAAAGAGGTAAGGCCTTGACCGTCCTGTAACCGCTTTCAGAATTCCCGTGATAAGCAACGAAAATGTGTGTGCTTCCAGTACAGCCCTTCCTGTGTAGCGAACCCATTCATCATCACTGACAATACCGGCGACGTAGAGAGTCGACCCCAGGTAGTAACCGGTAGTAAGTTTTCCATAGTAATCACCGACAGAAACCAAATCATCCATAAAGCCGGAACGATTGCCGAGCATATACTCCCGAACAGGGTCATCGGCCAATACCATGGAGGCAGTTGCTGCACCAGCAACCGCAAAAACCGTCATCCAATCACTGCCGTCAAAATGTACAGGGGAAGAAAAGATATCCCTGAAATCATGAGTGAAACGAGCGACATCATCTTCGAGTATTTCGCCTGTCGAACGGTTTTCGGCTTCGGCTGACGACATACCGAGAAAAAACGATGTGCAGAGCAAAAAAAACATTACCGTGAAACAACAGGAAAGTCTCGACAAACAGCTCATAACATTCATTACAGTCCCTATAACAAAAAATCCCTTTGATTTTATTCGAAAGTAGTCCCTAAATTCTTATACAGGTACCTCGGTTAACAGTCGTGATCGATTGCACATTCGAGACAGCACACAGTTACATTGAGAACGAAGAAACCAGGCTCCTGATAAAAGGGTCAGATTTTTGCGATTCCATCGTGTCATCGTAAAATGGAATCATGTCGCTGAACAAAAAGTTAATAGAGGAAGATACCATACTGTCAACAGTACCGTCAATATAGCGCAATGACTGTCAATAACACACTTCTCGAAAAAGTATCAGCTTATGTTTCACAGCGTTTCGAAGAAAGCGGAAAGCGTAACACAGGCGTTTATCACGATTTAACACACACTAAAGAGACCGTCGCAGTCGGACGGGAGATTGCGCGAGGAACAGGCCTGCCCGAACGGTCCGTTCTGCTTGTCATGATTGCATGTTGGTTTCATGATGTCGGTTATATAGAATCCGCTATTGAACATGAAGAAAAAAGTGCTGAAATCGCCGAAAGTTTTCTTGTCGAGAAAGGCGTTGACAAGGAAACGATAGAAATCATCAAGGGTTGTATTCATGCGACAAAAATCCCACAGTCTCCCTCGAATCAGCTTCAGGAGATTGTCTGTGATGCCGATCTTGCAAACCTTGGCTCAGACCACTATAAGAAGAAAAGCGAGCTTCTCAGAATCGAACTCGAAAATAATAGAGGTTTGCCCTTTTCCGATAGTGAATGGCTTCAGCTCAATATCGATTTTTTTCTCCAACACAGCTTTTTCACTGCATTTGCACAAGAAAGTCTCAAGGGCAAAAAAGAGGAAAACCTTGTTTTGCTGAAACATGAACAACATAAAGAACAACTCCGAAAGCAACAGAAGAAAGAAGCCAAAAAGAAAAACAAGGAAAATGCAACAAAAAACAGGGGCGTCGAACGAAATATGGAAGTGTATTACCGGACATCTTCCAGAAATCATGTGAGTTTCAGCGCTATCGTGGATCAGAAAGCAAACATTATGATCCAGACAAATTCACTTATTTTTTCAATCATCATTTCTCTTCTTGTCCGCAAACTCGATCAGCTTCCCGATCTCATCATACCGACTTTTCTGATGCTTTTCACCTGCGTTGCAACAATTATCACATCCGTGCTCGCCACACGCCCGAAAGTGACACGACATGAAACAACCATAGAAGATATCAAGAACAGAAAAGCGAATCTGTTGTTTTTCGGATCTTTTGTCAATCTCGATCTCGATCAATACGAATGGGGAGTCAAAGAGATGCTGAAGGATAAACCGTACTATATTACCAACATGATACGTGATACCTATTATCTCGGGAAAGTCCTCGATAAAAAATACAAGTATCTCAAACTTTCCTATGAAATTTTCATGGTTGGCCTGATTATTTCAATCAGTCTTTATGCTTACGCATTCACCAACTGAACGCACACGAAACAGTACTTATCATCGGTTGTACAGAACGATACGAACATATGACGCACGACATGAAGCACAAAAAAACAGATGCGGCAAGGGCTTACTCCACTTCGCTGATGGTATAGAGAGCGATTTGCGATATTCTGCCCTTGAGAGAAATGATTCCTTTAAAACGTGTAGCGAATTTCTTCAGCTGTCTTGCAGGAAAAAGAAAAAGAAGCTCTTCCGACAGAAGAATCTGCTCACCCATTGCAACACACTCTTCCTGAATCCTTGCGGCTGTATTGACCGTATCTCCGTGAAAAACAATTTCCCTCTTTTCCACACCGACCTCACCCGCCATTACCTTGCCTGCATGTAAACCTGCTTTCAAATGCGGAACGTGCTGATAACGCCTTTCGTACTCCCCGGCCCGTTTATCAATACGTTTCAAGATATCAAAAAAGCAGCGAATGCAGTTGAGCCGTTTTGTGCCATCCTGAATTCTCCAGGTAATAACAACGCTGTCGCCAACGTACTGATAGACTTCACCACCATATGTTGTAATCGGTTCGGCAATATCATTAAAAACATCATAAAGAAGATTGTGGTAACGTTCGTGCCCCATGCTTTCGGCAAGGGCGGTCGAACTGTACAGATCAAGAAACATGAAAACCCTTTCCTCCTCATGAGGAGTATGATACCTTCCCACAACGACATTCCAGAAATTTTTTTCTCCCACTCTCTGGACAACGAGCCGAAAAGAATTTATTACGATTCCGACTATGGTCAAGTACAAAATCAGCACAAAAAACTCCCCGAAAAAAAATGTTCTGAGGCATCTTTCAGAAGAAAAAACGTTTGTCCCGCCAAGTAATTGATATTCTTCCCAAATCACAAAAAACACTAATACCATCAATGCGATAATGACATAGAATACCGTTCTGACAAAAAGAGTCAGAAGAAAATTGAGGTTACTGGTAATCCTGGAAAGAAAAAAAACATCCGATACAGCAACAACGGCACCCACAACAAATCCAACAGCGGTGAAAAGGACAAAAACAAAGTAGTCGTTAGAGTATACAAACTCTTCGCATGTATGGCTAAGTGCCTTTAAAAAAGCCAGATAAATATAAAGCGCCATCATGAAACCGAAGATGATCCGCCCTATACTTTTCAGATTTCTGGATATCTTCAGAGGTGTTCGCATAATAAAAAATCATGTAGTTGGACAACTCGTGCCCAGAGCCAAAACAAACGTCCCCCCTGAGGAATTCCTCAGGGGGGAATGCGGATCAAAAACAAGGTAGAATTATAACAAACCACTTGCCAGGAGAATTACTTAAAAACTGAATCCGGTTCTCACGTATATTCCGATATCATCGGTTAGCCTCGCACTGTCAACACCCCTGCCAACGGCGATGCTCAAAGCATAACGCGGCTCGATAAAGCCAAACCAAAGTCCACCACCATATCCGGTATGCCATCTGTCGGAATCTCCACCATCGTAAAAAACCCGCCCTGTTTCTATAAAAGCGAGGGGCCCGAACATAACGGGAACGAGAAATTTAAACGTACCCAGGTAAACCCTGAACTCGGAATTGGCATAGAGAGAAGCATCGCCTGCAAAACGTTGTTTGTCATAACCACGAATCGATTCCGAACCTCCGATATACGCTGCTTCGTAGAACGGAAAATCTCCCCAGATTTTTTCCCCTCCTGCCCGCAAAACAAGCCTCGAATAAGGCAACGACGGCAAAGGGAGATAAGCTGTCCCTTCGGCCTTCACTTTCCAAAATGAATTACTGTTTCCAAAAAACTCCGGATAGTACCCTCCTTCAACGTCCAGTACCATACCACTCAACGCAGCTGTAGCACACGAAGACCTTGCACGTGCAAGTCTACCGAGTTGTTTTCTTGGTGAAAGCATGATTCCTTTACCGCAGTCACGGTTGTCATAGCGAAAACCAGCAATAATCCTGCCGACAAAATCTTCATCGATGCCATAGGGTGCCATGGTTTCCAGCCGTGAACCCGGATCAACCTCGAGATCGACGAATTTTGCCTCCATACCGGTCCTGAACTGAAATTCGGAGTCGGCGGGAAAATGCAGCGTCGGACGTATCCAGGTCAACTGTTGCTTTATCTCGAAATCATCTTCATCATACAGAGATGTATCAAAGGACGATTCATTTCCGAAACCATAAAAATTGATCACCTCGAGCTCGGTGGTTCCAATTTCGAGAAGCAGTTCCGTATCATCGATAAATGAACGAAAATCCCCCCTGTACTCGAGCTTATAGCGAAACTCGGATCCCGGATCATAAGCAACACCACCGCTCAGCTCCATATTGTAATTGTATGGATCCTTGCGAAACCCATAATCCTCGAGAACGACCCCCCACCCAAGAAAAGCACCATATTCCGGAGCGTAGTCCAATCTGAGGTTCGCAATCGACGCGTCCAGTTCACGCCCGTAATCTCTGGTCTTGAAATCATATTTTGCGCGTTCGTCAATCGGTTTGTCGATCTCACTGTTATCAACAGCCGTAAATTCGCTTTTGCCGAACACTGTTTCCGGCCCTTGATCATAAAAATAGTTTCCGGCTCTCGTGCTGAAACCGCCTCTTGAAGCCGCCACCCTGTCAATGATTTTGTCTTTACCTTCTCCACCGATAACCCGAACATCGATATCTTCAGCAAGGATACCATCGATAACGGCATAATCGTTTCCACCTTCCAGATACAGCCTGATCTCGGAAGTGTGCTGCGGCTCGAATACTCTCGAATAAAAAGGGACTGCATCACGGGACGCCAAATCATCCTGCATTCTGTAAATCTTCACGGCAACGGTACCGTCGCTTTTACGTTCTATCTTTGCAAATTCCGGCTTGTCACTGGTGTAAATATCGACATCCTCTGCATAGATTCGATACAATTCATCCGACGCATCTTTCAGCAAATCGCGCCTGACCTTGAGATCATACTCGATTTTCTCTCCCTCCTCTGCATACATCGAAGGCGGCATTTGACGTACAGCGTCGGTAATAAGCTCATCCGTTAAGAGAGCTTGCAGTTCGGTTGCCACATTTTTCCATTGGGTCTGTGACAACCCGGAAAAAATACGACGATCGAGAGGGCGACCCGACCAGGATAGAAAGTAAACCTCATCGAGGTCATCACCGAAACCCTCTATACGTGGAATAATCTGGGTTAACACCCATGAAAACACACCATCCTGACGTGAAAAGGCATTGTCTCGATCCTTAGGTACCGGCTTCCAAACAATACCTCCATTTTCCCTGAAGCCAGCCCATCTCCACTGGCCGGTATGCCTGTCCCAGTCACCAATAAAAAGATCGATAAGACGAGCCTTGAGATAGGCCTCGGCATCCACCCGGTTCCGGTTGTCTTTTTCAAGCGCCTCAAACATGGTATAGGTTTTGACAACCTTGTCCGCCCCTGCAAACGCATTTACCGGACCGTCATTTTCGTCAGGATGCTCTTCAATCGTGCCGAGGAGACCGGCAAATTCTTCGTAATACTTCCCGAGATGTTCACGATCATAAGGTATAACGACAAACTTGGAAGGAGCATGGAGAATTCCAGCCCTATCGAGCAGAGGAGAAACAATAACAGCGCTTGCCGGGTTCGATGAACTCACCTGATCCTGAACAACAGCTGAAACCACCGTACCGCGTAACTTTTCCGGCATTCCCCTTGCCGGATCTTTGTCAACTGTCCTGAAACGATACTCTTTTCCATCAGAAGCCCTGAAACGAAGGCTGATTGTTTGAAAGCCTCCCCCTTTTTTATACGGTTTCAGGCCACCGGCAAAACGTTGTAAGTCAAGAACCTCGACATTCATCGGAGAAGCCCAGAGCGAACGCCAATGATCTCCGAGAAGCATACGGTGCAAAGCTCCTGCACTGTAGTGTTCTCCAGGAACGACCTTGACACTTTTACGATCGCCAATAACAGATTGGGGGATCTTCTTGGGCTGTGCACTGCCAATCGAAAACCAGCATAACGAGGTCACGATGATGGCCAATTCCGCCGCAATATATCTTTTCAATGAAAATCTCATAATCTTCCCGATATTGAATCCTTCCCTGATTCGCCTGAAATCATGAGTACGAGCGAGAAATAGACAGGTTTCGTAAAAATAAATTAATAAACGGCTTACTGTATGGCTGGACGCTGCTTTCGCATCGAGTACCGAAGCAACGTTGCATTCCCACCAACACCTTCGTTACTGATGAGCATTTCGTTATCGGCAGTAAAAGCAAGGCCTTCCGGTTGAGCATGATCTTTTGACGGAAGACGGGCGACATCGATAATCTTCCCTTGGGGATCTATTTCCACAAGAAGCTTTCCCCTTGCTGCCAGGACAAAATATGTCTTCGACTGAGGGTGCCGTTCGATAGCCGAAGGTTTGAATTTTTTCTTAGCGCTCTTTTTTTTCAAAAACTTGCTGTCAATAAGAAATCTGGGGGTTTTGTCAAGCGACATGCTTTTCAGTGAAAACGAATAAACCGGCTTCTCTTTACGCTTTGAATTTTCCTTGTCGAAGACCAGCCGCTGCAATGAAAACTCTTTCGGGTATTCTTTACAGGCCAGCAACAAAGCATCTGACTCCGGATCATAGCAAAGCCCTTCGACATCGTAGAGATCATTCAGAAATGTTTCATGCCTGACAGCATCCACCTTTTCTCCATCATTTCCCTCTCGAAACCCATAAATGACCCCGGCACTGGATACCATATAAAACTGTTTGCCTGAAACTGCAATATCCTCAAAGTCTTCCATGACCGGATCCTGTCCGAACCAGCGTTCTTCAAAGAGTGAAAAATGCTTGATAATTTTGCCACTTTTCATATCGAGCTGAAAAACCGTCCCTTTTTCATCATCATGGGCAAACAATCGATTATCATCGGTCACGGCGATTCCTGAAATTTCTTTCAGCACCGGAGCGAGTTTCACATGACTCTCCGGATTATCGAGATCATACCTCGCAAGCATTGACTCCTCTGCAGACAAAGAGTCATAAAAAAATACAGAAAATGAAATGAATAGAAACAAAAAGAACTGCAATCTTCTCATGTATGGATATCAGGTTTAGCTGGCACTCGAGATATTAATCCGCGAAATCAAGCGCTCAACCCTAGTTATAATATTTTTTTGTATACCCTTTTCAGTCATTCTCTTGGTTGACCTGTCAAACAGAGGTTTTGATTTTACGAAACATATCCTGGGGCCCCTGTAGATATCCTAAGTTTACGTCACGCCAACAGATGTAAACGGGAAAAAACATAATCAAGGTGATCTTCATTTAACACAATCCTGTAATAACTTGTTCCATCGAGCCGTATCGGACGGCTGTCTCGATCACTTAAAAATTTCCGGCTCTGTTTACCGTTATACCAGTAAACAAGGCGTATCTTTTCGTGATCTATCTCCAGCGCGGTGATTCCCCTTTTGCCAATCGCACACCCTGAATTGAAAACACTGGGTATAGTCAGGTTATTGTATACCCCGCTCCGCAAGCCGATTCTTTTCCCCTGCTCGTAACAGGCAGCCAGCTCTTCTTTGAGAGTCGATATTTTATCTTTTATTATTTCTCGTTCTTGCTTTTGTGCGGCAGGAAATGCACGGCAGAGCTCCTCGATCCGATAGTTGAGATAATCAACCTTGGAAAGCGATTCGAAAAGAGGTCGATGTGTATGACCGATAACCGAAACAATTTTCGCGTTATTGGAAAAATCATAAATCGATTTTTCAATCGCGAAGCGGCGACGGCTGTTGTAAGCGATCGAGAAATTCCTGATACCGAACGGTTTAGCTACGTAGCGTAAAAACCAGACTATCGAACGGCTGACGACCGGATATGTTTCCCAGAGGAAAACCGACGCTTGATGACCGTGAAAAACCAGAATATTCTCTTCACGATAGGACAATTTCAGTGATTCGAGCAAAAAAGGCGCCAAAAGGTAATCTTTTTCATCCTGGAGCGAAGCATCGTGATTGCCAATGGTTCTTAAAAAAAAGCCTGTTTCGTTAAAACGAAGGAAGAGTTGATAAATATGCCGCCATTGAGCAACGATATCATCGAGAGGAAATTTAAAAAGTTCTTCAATATCACCATTGAGAATGAGACTATACTTTTCCGGGAGATAATACTTGCTCATCACAGCATCGACAAGGGGAGCATTGTGCCTGAACTCGTCACGTCTCCCCCCGTTGCCCATATGCAAGTCGCTCAGGATCAGAATCCTCGATTCTCCGTCAAGATCAATATTTTTTGACCTTTTCAGCAGACGTTCGAGATGCGGATGCTTGTCATTGTTGTTAAGCAGCTTCATACCCGGCTCGGCCCGCTTGAAAACGGTAGATCATTTGATTTTTCCGCCTCTGTAAAGAAAAAGGGATACTCTGTCATTGTTTCTTATTGCCTCCTTGACTGCCTCGATGTTTTTCTCACATCTCAGCAGCGTTTTCCAGGAAAGCAAATGTCGTTCTTCGTGAAAATCTGAATTAGCGATATAATTAAACTTTTTCAAACCAACAACATTAAAGAGATCATCACGATTAGCTACCTCCCAGGCATCGAACTTTGTCGCAAGCCTTTCATGGTTTTTCCAGAGATATACCGAAGGCTCTTCACCCGAATGATTTCTCACATACGGATGACATGCAATGGAAATACCCTGCTGCGCTCTTGTTTTTTCAATGATGGTATCGACATCGAGGTCTGGAGATATATAGTCCTTGATATCGAGTGCAAGGATGTGATAACGGGATGTATTGTTGGTTATTTCAATACCCGGTAGCAACAGCATGGCATACTTCTCCCACGCCCGCCTCGCAGCCGCCCACAAGGCCTGCTGATAATCGGAAAACCCCTCTCTACTGACAGCACAGAGTTCGGATTCTCTTTTTCCACTGTTTACGATGCTTTTACTATCGAGCACATGGTCTGTAATCGCGATAACGTCAAATCCAGCCGTCCCATATAACTCAACGACCCTGTCGAGGGAACATTGGCCGTCACTCCACGTTGTATGAATATGAAAATCACAGTAAAGCCATTGCATAGCACTCTCTCTGCTTGTCATTAACCAATGAAATCCTCTCTTGTCAAGCAAAAATGTAAGGAATAAACTTCTGCAGTATATCGGTAACCTTGTGAACTTCCTGAAAACTGTCCCTGTGAAAAACACTTGGGATCTTTCGAGCGTTCTTCTGACATGTCATGGTTCAGACCTTCTGCAAGCACACTGTTCCCATTGGTCTTATCATAAAAGGTTATGGCTGCATCCTTTTTCTTGAAATCGCGGACAGAAAAAGCAAAGTCGGTCGTGTTACGAGCATTTTGCCGGGAAGTGGCTTATGGCAAAATATCCCAATTGCAGTTTCCGGCACTATCGGTTTCGATAGTAATCCTCGACCGTTCACCCCTCAGTGAATGAACCGTCAATTCCTCTGAAAAAATCGACAACGCTTCAAAAGTAACGGATAAGCGATCTACCGTTGTCAACATATCTCTACTTTCGGCACTCTTCGTCGTAACCAGGAGGTCACGAAAGGTGATGCTCACACCAGAATATGCCTTGAATAGAGATATATCCGTCTCCTGATAATCGACCGTTGCTTCCAAAGGATTGTTTAGAGTCTCTTTGATGAAATCGTTCAAACCAGATTTCAGGATATGGAGAAAAATGGAAATCGATCCTGCAAACAAAACCAGCAATACCAGAAAAAACTTGAGAAACTCCCTCATCTTCGTAATATTGAACAAGTTGGGTTACTTATTTCAAAAAAGATGAATTAAAGGTTTCGATCTTTTTTAACGGCAAACAATCTTGATCGTAATCCGAAAAATCAAAAAACCAAACCAACATTGATCAGTCCTGAACGATTCTCAAAAATCAAACAGCTCCTTTCTTTACGGCAGCCTGACCTTACTGTCCTCATGGATAATGTGAACAAACCTCACAACTTATCGGCAATCATAAGAAGCTGTGATGCTGTTGGCGTCGAAACCATACATGCAGTCTCATCAAACGATGTCATACTAAACCGTCAGAAAGCTGCAAGAGGCTCGAACAAATGGGTAAACCTTGTTTTACATGAAAATATAGAGACCGCCTATCAAGCCCTTAGAAGTCAAAAGATGCAAATACTTGTAGCTCATTATAATGAAGAAGCGGTCAATTTCAGAGACATCGACTATGCAAAGCCAACAGCGATCGTCATGGGTGCTGAGCTTTTCGGACCCTCGGAGAGTGCTGCATCACAAGCTGACCATTTCATTTATGTTCCCATGCAAGGTATGGTTGAATCACTCAATGTCTCTGTAGCTGCCGCAGTCATCCTGTTCGAAGCACAGCGTCAGAGAGTTGAAGCCGGATTTTACAACCATCCGAGGCTTCCTGCTGAATATATGAAAAAGCGCATCTTTGAACTTTCCTACCCTGTCATCAGCGACAAAATGACTCGACTGGGCCGTTCCTACCCTGAACTCGACAGCAAAGGGAAAATAATCACATAGATCTGAGCCTTTAGCGGTGACAGTTCACCGAAGTGTAACAAACCCCGCTCGCAAGCAAAGGGAAATCTTTGTATATAAAAAAAAGAATACGCTTACCCGCCCGGCAACTTTTCCACTGTGCCTATGTCACAGCAAGAAGTGAAACCCTACCGTATAGTCATAGAATGGACAAACAGTGAGGACTTTTTCTTTTCTTGTGACTATAAAGTTACTGATGACAATACGGACAAAACTGAAACACAGCAGCAACATACCCACTGGTTCCCACATGTTACAAGAGCGATGGGGAACGTTCTGAAAAAGCTGAGAAGGGAGCACATCACCTTTCCCCTTTTTCTCATTTCTCTTGCATTTGAACACCGGCATCTTCTTCGAGAAATCGATGAGCTGCTCCGGGCACTGCATGCTCATCTCGGTAACCAACAAGGTCCGGGAAGTTACCGTTGTTTCATTTGCAGTGAGGGAAAACAAACGGTTACGGAATGCTGAAATATACCGTCTCAGAGAGTAGAGCTTGTTTCCGGCCGATGTTTATGATATTTTTTCGAAGGTTGTCGAAACAACCAACACCGAAAACCCGTATCCAACGTCTTTCCTGAGCTTCTTTTCATGATCCCGATGCCACCGATAATCGCTCTGCTTTTCTCCATATTCACCGGCTTTGTCGCATCAGGATGCAGCGACAAGGAAAACAGCAACCACTCTCTTTCTCTCAACCCAATAAGTCATGTAGAAAAAAAAGCCGGCCTTGAAATCTCCGGCCTGGTAAAAAGCAAACGACACGGAGATGTATACTGGGCAATAAATGATTCGGGAAATCCACCGGCAATTGTACCAATCAATACCAAAGGCAAGGTAGTTTCCGTATCGGGCCAAAGCATCTCGATCCCTGGCGTTCAAAACAAGGACTGGGAAGCCTTGGCGATAGACCATTCGGGAAATCTCTATATCTGTGATGTTGGAAACAACTACAGCCGAAGAAAAGAGCTGCAAATTTATACAATTCCCGAACCACACCTCAACGGCGATGTTTCAGAAAAAGCAGACTTGATTCGTATACGTTATCCTGACCAGGAACTCGTTTCTCCCGACAGGCTGATCTATGATTGCGAGGCAGCATTCATTTTCAAAAAGAAACTCTACCTGCTTACCAAAAGACTGTTCGATGCATCCACAACCCTCTACCGTCTTGACAGGAAAGAAAAAAACACAGTCAACAACCTAACCCGTGTAACCTCTTTCCCGATAGAGGGTTACGTTACGGCTGCCGATATATCGGATGATGAACAAATCCTGGTCGTGCTCACCTACAAATCACTCTGGATATTTTACGACTTTCCTGGTGATGATTTTTTCTCGGGCAGAAAAATGAAAGTGGGTCTGAAAGGTGCGGGACAGATAGAGTCAGTTGTTTTCACCGATAACAATAAATTACTTTTGGTCAATGAAACAAAAAATGAACTGTTCACAATCACATTGAATATCCAATAAGAATTTCCTGGATACATTGTAACCTGATTCAATACCCCACTCCCTATTCCTGTTTTCCCGCCATAATGCCTGTAATCACTTCTGCACCTTTTTCAAGAACAAGAATGTCTTCATGTAACGCATCGAGTATTTCCTCTACTCGTCGATGATCTTCAGGAAACAAACCGGAAAAAGAGTTGATATCTGACTGAATCTTATCGATGAGTTTCTGTAATGCATCGAGCTTGTTATGAATTTCCCTTACTTTTTCGATAGGTAACATGGCTATCTCCGGTTATGTACAGTTTCAAAAAAACCTTTCACAACCATTCAGCAAATATCGTACCAAACCTTCAAGCTCATCAATTCGCCCATTATTATGAGTCTGATTGATAAAGAAATCAAGCCGATAGCGCCATAACAACACAACTGTTCCGGAAACGCACACCCACAAATGAGACAGCAAAATGTGCATCCAACGCACAATAAGCAGCAAGAGCATACTTTCTCCATGTTTGTTTCACTCTAACCTGTATGATATATTTCACATAGCAACAACAATCATGTTTATTCACCCCCAATGAATACAAAAAGAGAAAAACCCAATGTCTTGATTGCCGACGACAGTTCGGTTATGCGGACACTGATCAGCCACGTCATTACAAAGCTGGGTTATAAAGCTCTTACGGCCAATGATGGAGAAGCCTGTATTCACACCCTGAATTCAGATAAAGTCGATCTTCTGCTTCTTGATTTGAACATGCCGGGGAAAAACGGAATGGAGGTGCTCTCGTATCTCAAGGCAAACGACATGGTTCTGCCAGTCATCATGATTACTGCTTCAGATGACATCAGTCAGGCAGTCCAGTGTATTAAAATGGGAGCTTATGAATACCTTACCAAACCGGTAAAAAACGATCGGCTTGAAATAACGGTCAGTAACGCCCTTTCCGAGTCAAGCCTGAAAAAAAAGGTTCAGCTTCTTGAAAAGGAGCTGAAACAGCAAAATATCTTCAGACGCATCTATGGGGAAAGTTCTGCCTTGAAAAGATGTATCGAACAGGCAATGCAGGTGATGGAAACCGAGGTCAACGTCCTGGTAATCGGGGAAAGCGGAACGGGTAAAGAACTCTTTGCTCAAGCCATTCATAACGGAAGTAAGCGGAAAAACGGCCCTTTCGTAACCATAAACTGCGCAGCGATCACCAACGAGCTTGCCGACAGCCTGCTTTTCGGGCATGTGAAAGGTTCTTTTACCGGTGCAAACAGTGACCATACAGGTTTCTTTGAACAGGCAGATGGTGGCACGATTTTTCTCGACGAAATCGGTGATATGAGCCTTGACATCCAGGCAAAAGTTCTTCGGGTTCTCCAGGAAAGAAAAATCAGAAAAGTTGGGGAAAAAAAAGAAAAAAGTATCGATTTCCGGCTCATTTCAGCAACACATAGGAACTTTTCCGATGCCATAAAAAATAAAACCTTCCGTGCCGATCTGTATTACCGGCTTGAAGAATATCCACTCTTCATCCCCCCGCTCAGAGATCGCAGAGAAGATGTTCCGCTTCTGGCGAATCATTTTCTTGATAGCTTCTGTACTGCAAACAATATTGAATCGATCTCATTCAGCGCCTCTGTCCTCGAAAATCTCTCGAAATATGACTGGCCGGGCAATATCCGCGAACTCCAGAACATCGTTCGCAGAGCGGCAATAAATCGCAGTGGTGATGAAATAACCTCGGTTCCTCTCCTCCCTCACGCTCACTCACAGGAAGAGAGAGCAGCTCGATCGCCATCCGATCAACCACATGTCGAAATCCCCGCTCTTACCGGACCACAAGAACAAAGAGCACCTGACAAACCCTTGCCGGAGACAACGGTGCCCGAGCGAGGAAACACACTGTTGTTGAAAAATGCCGAGCTTCAGACAATACTCAAAGCTTACGAACTGGCAGGAGGAAACCAGACAAAAACCGCTGAAATACTTGGTATAAGCCGCTCTTCCCTGTATCGTAAATTGAAAAAATTCGGAATAGAGAAAAACCTTTCGTTCTCGGTAACGAAAGGTTTATAGTACTCGCGTAAGCTTTACCGTATTGATTCCAGGTACTTTTCAGCATCCAACGCTGCCATACAGCCACTCCCTGCAGCCGTTATTGCCTGACGGTACGTATAATCCTGTACGTCTCCACAGGCAAAAACCCCCTGAACATTTGTTTCGGTAGACGTTTTTGCGGTTTCAATATAACCATACTCGTCAATATCGAGTTGACGCTCGAAAATTTCAGAGTTCGGAGTATGCCCTATAGCCACGAAGACTCCATCGCAGGAATGTTCTTTCAACTCTCCCGTTTTGAGGTTTTTCAGCCTGACACCGGTAACCTTCTGTCCATCACCGAGAATCTCATCAACAACCTGATTGAGTTCCAGATTGATTTTTGGATTTTTTTCCACCCTCAAACTCATGATCCTCGAAGCACGAAACTCCTCTCTCCTGTGGACAACGGTCACCTTTTCGGCAAAGCGGGTCAGGAAAAACGCCTCCTCCATCGCAGTATCCCCACCTCCGATAACATACACTTGACTATCTTTGAAGAAAAAACCATCGCATGTCGCGCACGCCGACACACCTCTCCCCCGATATTTTTCTTCAGAAGGCAACCCCAACCATTTCGCGTTCGCACCTGTCGCGATAATCAGCGTTCTGGTGAGAATTTCCCGGGCACCATCTTCGAGATAAATACAGAAAGGACTTCTGGACAAATCAACTTCGCTGACGCTGCCGTGAATAAACTCCGCCCCGAACCTCGTTGCTTGTTCACGAAACCGTTCCATCATTTCCGGCCCTCGTATCCCTTCAGGGAATCCAGGATAATTTTCAATATCGGAGGTAATCATAAGCTGTCCACCAGGTTGTTCGCCATCAACCACCAAGGGCTTGAGGTTTGCTCTGCTGGCATATATAGCTGCGGTAAGGCCGGCAGGACCTGTTCCGATAATCACTACGTCTCGGGTTTCTTTCTCCATTTTCCTGCGTAACTTGTTGTTTGAAATGATATAGAGATTATGAGAGAAAAGCTGCTGACTGCTAATCTTTACAAAAGAACAGCAGTCAGCAGCTTTTTCATGAGCAGTGCCGAAGCGATAAAACCGGATCGGAAAATCCGGTTTTCAATATTACAATCAGGCAATTTGTGCGTTGATTTTCTCGGCGATCATGTTTTTTGGCATAGCCCCGACCATTTGGTCGACGACTTCACCATTCTTGAAAATCAACATGGTAGGAATGCTTCTGATACCATACTGTGCTGCGGTATTCGGATTTTCGTCAACATTGAGCTTGGATATAACAGCCTTGCCCTCAAACTCACCTGCAAGTTCTTCGATCACAGGGCCGAGCATCTGGCAAGGGCCACACCAAGCAGCCCAGAAATCAACAAGGGCTACCTTGTCAGAGTCAAGAATCTCGGATTTAAAATTCTGGTCCGTAGCAGTCAGATATTGTCCACTCATTGTATATATGTTTTAAGGGTGATTGTAGAAAACTCAGACTTCATGACAATACAACTAAACAGTGATGAAAGTAATAAAAAATACCTATTAAAGCTACCCGGCAATCTTAACATTATCAGGACCGAGAATATTTTCAAGTTCACCGAGCGTTTTTTCATCGGCATCGATAGGACTTCTCCGTGCAAATATATGTAAGAGTTCAATATTTTCAGCCGCCTGTACCTTGACTTCGAAATCAACCGCAGTTCCACCTTTATGCTCTTCCAAAACCTTTTTGACTCTCTCTAACTTCTCCAGTTCGGTCGGGTCATCGGCATCGATTTTCAAAATGACCTTGTCGATACAGGTTTCACGAACCTGTTTTATCGGAACAACCTCCCTGACAAGTAACTTCAGCATGCCTCCACTGACTTCAGCCTCTACAATAAGCATCAAAACCTCTTCAGGTTTGAGAAGATGGCGATATTGCTCATAAACACTGGCAAAGACGGTAAAATCAGCTTTTCCGGTAAAGTCTTCTATGCTTCCGAAAAGCATTTGTTTTCCTTTTCTGTCCTGATGATGACGTACTGAAACAACCACACCGATAACTTTGTACTGTCTTGCCTGCTGTACACTCCTGGTGCTGAGAGGAAGATTTGCAAAAGCTTCCCAGTCACGGCGATACGGCTCCAGAGGATGGCGACTCAGATAAAAACCGACAAGCTTTTTTTCCGCTTGTAGTCTCTCGCTTTCAGGCATCGGTTGTGCAGCATCCATCTCAGGGTACAGTGAATCATGAATCGCTTCGTTGGATTCATCACTGAAAAAACCGCACTGGCCAAGCGTTACCGACTTGTTTTGAAGTTGACCGAAGCGGATCGCCTTGTCAATATTGGCAAGCAGTTTCGCCCTGTCTTGATCAAGATCATCGAGAGCACCGGCCAGAATGAGGCATTCAAGCGCTTTTCTGTTCATAACACGCAAATCAACCGATGCGGTCAGGTCAAATAGGTTGATAAAGTCTTTTTTCCTCAGCAACCTGGATGACACAACCGCTCGAGCGGCATTACCGACCTGTTTTATGGCATTCAGACCAACACGTATCATCGCTTTTCCATCGACCTCCTCGATGGCAAACAATGCATCGCTCTTATTCACCGATGGTGGAAGAACGGGGATATTGAACCCCTTGGCTTCATCGGTCAGGTGCTTCATTCTTGGGGCATCACCAATTTCACTGTTTAAAATGGCCGTCATGAACTCAGCCGGATAATGTGCTTTCAGGTATCCTGTCCAATATGCGAGAACCCCGTATGCCGCCGAGTGGCTTTTGTTGAAACCATACCCGGCAAATTCGGCCATCAGGTCGAAAATCCTGTTGGCGAGCTTATCATGAACGCCCTGCTCAACCGCACCCTCGACAAAATCCGCCTTGAATTTCTGCATGATCTCCGGCTTCTTTTTTCCCATTGCCTTGCGAAGATTATCCGCTTTAGCCAGAGAAAAACCACCCATGACCTGTGAGATCTGCATGACCTGTTCCTGGTACACAATAACTCCATACGTCTCCTTGAGAATATCCTCGAGCATCGGATGCATATAGTCTATCGGCTCACGGTTATGCTTCCGGTCGACAAACAGATCTACCGCATTTCGTTTTTCATCGATTTTGGCATTGAGAGCCCCTGGCCGGTAGAGTGCACTCATGGCGATGATATCACCAATCTGTGTCGGTTGAAGTTTCGTCATGTAATTCTGCATACCCTGGGATTCAAACTGGAAAATCCCAGCCATCTTACCTTCCTGGAAAATCCTGAAGGTTTTTCTGTCATCCATAGCAACCTTTTCCAAGTCGACAGAAACGTTATGTCTTTTTCTGATCAGATGAAGTGTTTCATCAATAACGGCAAGAGTTTCAAGTCCCAGATAGTCGATTTTGAGCAACCCTGCGTTTTCAATCCAGTTTTTGTCAAACTGCGTCACAACCTGTTTATCATCACTGCTGGATTTAGCCGCACCACGCTCAAGCTCGTCCTGCTTCATCTCATCGGCATACTTACGCTCTTCCGTCTCGATTTTATTGGAGACATACAGAGGCACCTGTTCATCAAGCCTGCCGTTGGTAATGACAACCGCACCTGCATGCATCGAAACATTCCTCGCCCTTCCTTCGAGAGCCTGGGCATAATCCATTAAACTGGCGTTTCTTGAAGAACTCTTCACCATATCCCTGAGTTCACCGACATCATCGAGCGCCTTTTTCAAGGTTATTCCAGGCTTACCCGGCACAAGTTTGGCGAGCCGGTCAACAACATTGAGCGGTACTTCGAGCACACGTCCAGCGTCGCGGATTGCAGCTCTTGCTCCGAGCGTGCCGATCGCAACGACTTTTGCGACACTTTCTTCACCGTATTTCTCGACGGTATATTCAAGAACTTTTTGCTTCCCGACCGGGGTAAAATCAATGTCGATATCCGGCATCGACCCCCGTTCGGGATTGAGAAAACGTTCAAAGAGCAATTTATAACGTAATGGATCGATGCTTGTAATACCTGTCAGAAAGGCAACGATGCTCCCGGCTGCAGACCCTCTTCCCGGTCCGACAGAATACCCCATATGGCGTGACGCTGCAATAAGATCGCTGACAATCAGGAAGTAGGAACTGAATCCCATACTGGAAATGGTTTCCAGCTCTTTTTCAATCCGCTCATTGACCATTTTTTCCGAAAGGCCCTGAGATTCAGGATCAGCGTACTTTTCCTTTGCGCCTTCATAAGTCAAATGTTTCAGATACTGAACCTCGTCGTCAAATCCTTCTGGCAAAGGAAAATGAGGAAGCTTCGGCTCCTCCTTGCGAAAACGATACGTACACTTTTGAGCGATACGTTGCGTATTGGAAAGTTCTCCATGAGCGTCGTCGAACAGTGCAGCCATCTCTTTTGAAGACTTGAAATAGTTTTCACTGTTCGGTAGACACTGGAGCTGATTGCTGGATAGCTTTTCCTTGGTTCTAATAGCGACCATAGCCCGGTAACGATCAGCATCTTTTCTTTCGAGATAATGAACGTTATTTGTAGCCACCAGTTTTACACCGTTCTCTTCTGCAAGTCGAATCGTATCGGCATTGAGCGTTTCATCGAATGGAGTATGATGACGCTGCAACTCGAGGAAAAAATCTTCACCATAGATATCCTTGTAGAAAGTCGTAAACGATGTCGCCTCCTCGAAATCACCAGCCAGCAACGCTCTACCTATACGGCCGGCATAGTAAGCAGAGAGACATACCAATCCATCACTGGCATCTGCCAGCCAGTTACTGTCAACATGAGGCACGCCATTGCTAAAGCCTTCACGAGCGGCTTTCGAAAGTAAAACACAGAGGTTTCTGTACCCTTCCTCATTCTTGACCAGCAATATCAAAGATGGAGAAGAAAAATTCTTGCCGTTATGATATGCATCACGCTCGAGAAGATATATTTCGCTCCCTATAATCAGTCTGACACCAGCTTCATCGGCAAGACTGAACAGCTCAGGCATATTGAATGTTGCTGCATAATCGGTGACCGCGACAGTATGCATTGCACTCTTTTGACAAGCGGCAAAAAGCTCCTGAGGAAAAATAGGACTGCTTTGCATGGAAAAATGAGTATGTGTATGCAAATGCACAAAATCCATTTCGGTCATCATTTTACATAGAAATTAGCCGCTCAGGAAAAAGCTCTTCGACTACAAAACACCATTGAAGGCGGGTTTCTCTACGGGCAATGCAGTATAACATTTTCAAATCATTTATCAACCCGAGGAGACCATTCTACGAGGCAGAGGCAGTACTCTTTGCCGTGTTCGACTTTGATGCAGGCGGAAATAAATTTTTTCATAACCGTCAACCATTGTTTTATGACTGAAACGTTTTTCAAAATCATTTCTACAAGCCTTTCTTTTGATTTTCTCTATATCGTTAACTGCTTGTTTGAAATCATCTTCCGTACTGCAGACATATCCTGTCTTGCCATGCTTTATGATTTCTGGTGATGAACCGCAGCCCCTTACTATGACCGGAGTACCACAAGCAAGAGCTTCGATCATAACAAGCCCGAAAGGTTCCGGCCAATCAATGGTGTTGAGCAGTGCTTTGGCATTTTTCAACAGTTTTATCTTGTCGCTTTCCATAACCTCTCCAACGTATTCAATGAGAGGATCGTCCAGCATGGGTCTGATGTGCTCGTTGAAATAATCCGCTTCGACCGGATCGACTTTCGCTGCAATTTTCAGAGGGATACCGCAAGCCTTTGCAAGGCGAATTGCCTGATCGGGTGCTTTTTCAGGAGAAAAACGTCCCAAATAAAGAAAATAGTCAGATGGCGATTCATTGAATGGAAAACATTCAGGAGGATAACCATGGTATACCGTTCCTGCCCAGTTGACGTTTGGTACAGGAAAACGCTGAGCGTTACTGATGGAAACGTAATTCATATCTGTATATATCTGCAGCATTCTGATAAGAAAAGGCATATCGAGACGACCATGCAGCGTAAGTACTGTTGGAATCATCGACGTTGCCGCAAACGGTAAGGTGAAGATATCTACATGTGAATGAATGATGTCAAACTCATGGCTCATCTCATGGTATACATGTGCAAGTTCGAGTAAGGAACTGACAACGCTTGCAGATTGCTTCCCGTCGAGCCGCAGTCCCCTCTCGACCAATGAACACAGTTTTGCGGATGTCCGGGAATCACCGGTGGCAAAAAGAGTGACATCATGTCCCCGCCCGACGAGCTCTTCGGTAAGGGAATAGACAACTCTTTCGGTTCCACCGTATTTTGCTGGCGGAACACTTTCAATCAACGGCGCTATTTGCGCAATGCGAAGGGGTTTCATCACATCCTCCAGATTTTACACACAGAATCGGGTCATAGTTAAATTTGTACAGCTTGTTCGTAGAAATAGTAAAGCACCTACCCCAAAAAGTACACGGAACCGGTATCTCGACATCGGCTTCGATGAAAACCGAAACATTATCGTGACATATTTCCAGTTTGATGATACGATCTCTCCAGTGAACTTTGAATAACAAGCGCCTCCATCTTTTCGGCAACCAGGGTTTCAGTACAATCCTGTCAGACTTGAGTGTCAATCCACCGAAACCTCTCACAACAGTTTGCCATGTACCACCTACAGCAGCCCCGTGTATTCCCAGTTCGGTGTTACCGTGTAAATCTTCCAGATCAACCAATGCCGTCCTCATGAAATACCGATACGCATGCTGGCGGTTTCCAACTGTAAGGCCGACCATCGCATGAGAACAATGACTGAGAGATGATTTATGCAACGCTCTTTTTTCATAAAAGTTGTAGTTGACCCGCTTGACCTCGTCACTGAAGGCATGAGGGAAAAGCAAAAACATCATCAGCACATCAGCCTGCTTTATCAATCGTGTCTTACTGATATTTCGATAGGTGATCCCCTGAGGAAGAACCGGCCCTCCTTTACGATCGTGTCGCGTTATCACATAATCCTTCAAATCGAAATAACCGTCGAACTGTTCGATAAGTCCGGAAGAACTGTCGATGTTGAACTTAAGTCTGTTACTGATATCCATCCATTGACCGACTTCTGTTCGTTGCAGATCGAGTTGCTTGCACAATGCCGCAAACCCCTCAACGTCACGGTGACTGAAATATTCGAACAGAGTTGCTGCGAGCCTTAAATGCCATTTCACAAGGAAGTTGGTATAAGCATTGTTATCCACATGTTCATGAAATTCGTCTGGCCCTATAACTGTTTTTATTTCGAATACTTCCCCTGATGCAGCAACACGGCTCGCCCAGAAACGTGCAGTTTGAAAAACCATTTCCAAAGCATACTCGAGCAAAAATTCTTCATCGCCGGTTACCCTGAAATACTGTTCCACGGCATAAATGACATCCGATACGATATGATCCTCCTCTGCACCGGTATAGATAAGATTTATGGTTCTTTCAAGTTTCGATGCAAATCTCGGAGTGACATCTTCTCCGGTCGTAGCGGTTTCCCAGCCATATTTCGCTCCTTTGTAACCGGAACGCTCTGCATTCTTTATCGCACCGGGTAACGTTTCATACCGGTACATGAGCATGTTTTTCGCTATCTCGGGAAAATTGTAGAGATAGAACGGAAAAATAAAGATTTCCGTATCCCAGAAAACATGTCCGAGATATCCTTCAGAACTGAGAAATTTCGCCCCTATACTCCCTCGATGCCTCGGACCGTTTATCAGAAGCTGATACATATTGTAACGTATGGCCAGCTGTGCGTTGCGATCCCCTTCTATGACGATATCTGCCTGCTGCCAAGACTTTTTCCACAGTTTGATATGACTGGCAATTTCCCTGTAAGCCCCGTTGCGAAGATAGGATTTCAAACCACAGATAGTCCCGCTGAACATTCGTTCTTCCGGAATCTCCCTGCTTGTATAGACTACAGCATATTTTTCAAACTCATAGGAAACACCTTTTTTCACATCCAGCGTCATCTCGCTGGTAAACTTCTCCCCATAGATCCTTGGCTCCCACGTAATGGCAGCCCTGTCACGATCGACAATTCGCCATGACGCTGCATTGGAAATACGTATGCCGTGCTCTCTGGTTTTCATCTCCAGATACATAAGGTCACGTCCGCGTTCGATACGTTCGAGGTGGAGGTGCTTGAGTTGTTCCCCCGGAAAAAATCCACGGTTGAGAACGTCTCCGTTCAAACCGCTTAGTATCCTAATCTTACCCGAAAAGTTTTCCGGTACAATCCTGACCCTCATATAACCCCAATGCACCTTATGCAGAAAAACAAGTTTTGTTGTCGCAAACGTTACAATTTTTCCGTTTGGAAGTCGAAATCTTGATTTCCGATGAAGAATCCCTTTTCTCATATCGAGCATCTGCTCGTGACGAATCACTTTGCAATCCGGCAGGGAAACTTTCAGTCCATCGATCCACAACGAAACATCGGTCCAGACAGGACATTTTACCAACTCCTCGACGTCCGCTTCGGACCCGTCATATATTCCATTGATATACATTCCCCTGTAACTGCCGGGCGGCAGTTCTTCCAGGCTACCTCTGATGTTGAGATAACCATTACCGATCGTCATCAACGTTTCGTTGACCTGCAACCGTTTCGGGCGATTGCTGTAACCGCTTCGTCTTAGAAGCCACTGCTTCGGCGAAAAGTCGAGCAGAAAAACAGGATCTTCTCTGAAACGGTCATCACGGACATCGTCACTCTGCGTGTTCATAGGTTCTCCAGATGCTCAAATCTGAAAAAAATACCGGTAACTGCACGTTTCAACGGGGGATGTTGCTACGAAAGAAACGAAGAGTATACTCGATGAGGATATGAAACTTTTCGTTTTTTCGTGTTTAGCTATAACAAAAATACCCTGCCTTATCGTTCCCACGGTCACTCCTTGTCCTTGTACGTCCTGTATACAGCACACAGAAACAATGCAAAAGAGAAAAAATCTTATGCAATAATTGCAGGTCGATATCATCTTGACACAAGCCAGGTGCATCGAGAGAAATCAGAATTTCAATCCCCGAAGGCTAAGCTCGAAAAAGCGATTAGGGAACATGACAGATTATTAGAGACATCCTGGCCATATGGTTCATTCATTTTTTTGTTATAATTAGGGCTGAGTGTAACTGATTTGCTTTACAACTTTAACATCCACCCCGACTTTGAAACAGCATATATACAACAACTGCCCTGTCTGCAACTATCCTCTGACCGACCAAAGCGCTGTCTGTCCACGATGCGGAAACGATATTCTTGAGGACATTTCATCTCTTGATGAGCAATCACAGGAAAAGCATTGTAAAATCCTTGAAGAAAAAAAGGCTGACTGGTACACCCGATGTGTAGTCGACAAGCTGAATTGCTGCGAAATGCAGACACCAACACCAAATAATGACGAAGATTTCACCTGCCATGTCACTGCAGAAAGAGGGGGAAAACTGATCGATGCGCCTGTTTTTTCATTGCCTCGCAAACAGCTTCTCCAGGATCGTTCAAAACGGCAGGAATGGTGGAACAAACTGAACACCGACTGGAAAGAGGTGGTGAAAGCCACGCTGAAACTTTCCGACCCCCCCTCTGATCAGGAGTTGCTCGATTTTTTCAATGTTACACATCTGAGATGTGATAACCGAAGAGTACACAGTCTTGCGCCATTACGTGTTCTGGAAAAATTGCAACAATTACGCTGCGACGAATCCCCGATTGAAAGCCTTGAACCACTTAAAGATCTCAGAGCATTGCAGCGGCTTTATGCATTCGACTGCGACTTTTCCTCACTGGAACCTCTCAGCAACGTTACCAGTCTGAAATTGCTTTGGATATCCAGCACAGAGGTAAGCAGTCTCGCCCCAATTACGAATCTCGTCAATCTCGAAGAGCTTTATTGTTCTGAAACGGCGATAAACGATCTTTCACCGATTTCCGGATTGACCGAACTGGAAAAAATCAGCTGCTACAAAACCAACGTTTCCTCACTCGAGCCACTTGAAAAACTTGAAAATCTTATAGAACTGGGCTTCAACAATACCCAAATCGATGACCTCTCGCCGCTCAGCGATTTGGAAAACCTTGAATATATCCGTTGCAGCCGGACATCTATCGGCACTCTAGAACCCCTATCCGGGCTTATAAATCTCAGAGAACTGAGCTTCAATCAGACTCCGATCGATTCACTGGCCCCTCTTGCAGAACTACCGGAACTCGAAGAAATTTCTTTTGCCAATACTGGAGTCACCTCGATCGCACCTCTGATGCATCTCGAAAATCTTGAGAAAATCGAGTTGTCGGCTGGCCAGATTGCCAGTGAAGAACTTGAACAGTTTCTCGAACTGCACCCCGACTGTGAAATCATATTGAAGCAATAAGCAAAGGGACATACTTTGGCGGGATCAGGCCCCGGCATAATCGCTAACGCGCTAACGAGATTACCTGACCAAAATAAAAGAGGCTGCCATTTTGTGACAGCCTCTTTTTGATAATGCCAGCCCTCTACAGAAAGACCGAAAGCAGAATTCCTGCAGCAACCGCAGAACCGATTACCCCGGCCACATTGGGTCCCATAGCGTGCATAAGCAAAAAATTATGAGGATCGGATTCCAGTCCCACCTTGTTTGAAACACGAGCGGCCATCGGTACGGCAGAGACCCCTGCAGAACCGATCAGAGGATTGATTTTCTGCTTGAGAAAGATATTCATGAACTTGGCCATGATCACTCCGGAAGAAGTGCCGAAGGAAAAAGCGATAAGACCGAGCACGATGATACCGAGCGTTTCGAGGTTTAGAAACTTTTCGGCAGAGAGCTTGCTCCCGACACCGAGTCCGAGAAAAATTGTCACGATGTTGATCAAAGCGTTCTGGGTCGTGTCACTCAGACGATCTACGACACCACACTCCTTCATCAGGTTGCCGAACATGAGAAAACCGATAAGAGGAGCCGCAGAAGGAAGAAGCAATGCACAGAGAATAATGACGATAACCGGAAAAAGAATTTTCTCACGCTTCGATACATAGCGAAGCTGACTCATCTTGATCGAACGTTCAGCTTCGCTGGTAAACAGCTTCATGATAGGCGGCTGTATAATCGGCACCAGAGCCATATAGGAATATGCCGCTACGGCGATACTGCCCAGAAGTTGTGGACTGAGCCTCGATGCAAGAAAAATGGATGTCGGACCATCCGCTCCTCCGATGATACCTATCGAAGCTGCATCTTTCATTGAAAACTCGATACCGGGGACATACTGGGAAAGAAGAAGCGCACCTATCAACGTCGAAAAAATACCGAACTGTGCAGCTGCTCCCAGGAGTGCGGTTTTGGGATTTGCAATCATCGGACCGAAATCGGTCATCGCTCCCACACCCATGAAAATAATCAACGGAAACACTCCGGTCTCTATGCCCACATCATACACATAACGCAGAATTCCACCCTCGTCATTGATGTAGGCCAGCGGTATGTTCGATAAAACAGCCCCCATACCTATAGGAATAAGTAACAAAGGCTCAAATCCTTTGGCAATCCCCAGATAAATGAGCAAAGCACCTATACTGATCATAAACAAACGGCCAAAACCCTCCGTCCAGCTCAATCTGTTATCGTTGATCAATGCATAAATACCGGTGCTTTCCACAAGATTCCCAAAAACCTTTCCTATTGAAAGGCCTTCAGCTGTACTTTGCGATCCCTTTGCGCTGACAAGTAAGGGCTGCTTTTCGATCCTGAGCAGCTCGGTTCCTTGAGGAACACGAGTATACTTGGAATAAAGCTCAGGATGGATATAAACCAAACGCCCTGTTACACCTGAAGATACCGTTATTTTTTTATGCTCCTTATCGGCAAACAATCCGAGAAAATCACCAACATGAACCTCATCCCCCACCCGGAGAGTACGACTGTCTTTGACGGGCACCGTGACAAGCTCCAGCTCCATAGGAGCTTGAAGCGTCACAATTCCCGCCTCGTTTTCAGTAAAGAAATCCTCAGCACGAGCCGTTGTGCCGAAAAAAACTACCGACAGCAGCACAAGAATGAACGTACGCATAAATTTTTTTGATAAACCGTTAAACAGTTAAAAACCATGATCTTTGCCTGCCCCCCAGAAAGAGACAGGCGTTTTCATACCGTCAGCCAACTCCGCTTAAGCGATGAACATGAGCGTATCACCTGTAGCAACCGTATCTCCGGGGGACACGTCAATGGAAATAACAGTACCGGATTTTGGCGCTTTTACCGGAGACTCCATCTTCATGGCCTCGATGACTAGGACATCATCACCTTCATTGACGTTATCTCCGACTTCGACTTCGATTGCAACAACATTTCCAGGCATTGCCGCTTCAACCGGAACGCCCTCACCTGTCGGCTCTTTTGACGCAGGAGTCGCCGCCGCAGCAGGGGTAACGGCCTGAACTGCTCCGCTCCCTTCAGCAACGGTCACATTATATGCCTTTCCGTCGACGGTAACCGTATAGTTTCCTGGAGAAGAAGACGACTTCGATGCTGACGATTCGGTTTTTGTAGAAGCTTTCGTTTCCTGTTTGGCAGAAGCCGCAGCCTCGACATCCTTTTTATAACGAATCCCGAGTGGTGCATCACCTTTGAGAAACGCTATTCCTTTCGCCCCACAGGTTGCCGAAATGAAAATGTTCTCATCGGTTGCAGGAAGACCTTCTTTTTCGAGAATTTTCTTGTTGTACTCGACACCGAGCTCAGGATTCCTATCGTTTATATCATGAACATCCTCTGTCGTCGGCTCGAGCGCGAGCTGCTCCGATGCGAGCTTTACAATTTCCGGATCAGGTACGGCCGGCGTTTTCCCGAAATAGCCAAGTACCATCTTACCATAGCTTTCCGTTATCTTTTTCCATTTTCCCTGTACGGTATTGGCAAAAGCCTGCTGGAAATAAAATTGTGAAACCGGTGTTACCGAAGAGCCGAAACCGCCTTTGGCGACGACTTCACGCATATTCCTTATAACCTCGGGGAAAAGATGCAGCGAATTGTTATCGCGCATCATCTGCGTATTTGCCGTCAGCGCGCCGCCCGGCATGGGTGAAAACGGAATCAGAGGATTGACTTCTTTCGCTTCAGGAGGCATATAATATTTTTCCATCTGGTCGATAAACATCGCCTCGACCTCTATGATCTTCTCATGGTCGATATCCAGAGTATAATCGGTTCCGCGAAGACGATGCCACATTGTCAGAAGATCGACTTCAGCCGTCCCCCCGCTCACCGGTGCCATAGACAGATCAATAATATCCGCACCGGCCTCGATTGCAGCGAAGTTACAGGCAACCCCCATTCCGGCAGTATCGTGAGTGTGAAACTGAATAATCGTTTCCGGAGGCAGTATTTTCCGGGCACCTTTGATAGCATCGAAAACAATTCTTGGAGTTGTCGTCCCAGAAGCATCCTTGAATGCGACACTGTCGAACGGTATCCCTGCATCTAAAATTTCCTTGAGTCTATCGAGATAAAACTGCGGTGTATGGCAGTATTTCTCATTCAGGCCGGGAGGAAGACCCATCAAAGCGATAACAACCTGATGTTTGACTCCGGCATTATGAATACACTGGCCAGAATACGCAAGATTACGAACATCCATCAACGCATCGAAATTCCGAATGGTTGTAATCCCGTGTTTCTTGAACATCTTAGCGTGAAGGTCGATGATATCACGTGACTGTGAAACCAATCCCACAACATTCGCACCTCTTGAAAGAGTCTGCAGGTTGATATCCGGCCCTACGACTTTCCGGGCTGCATCCATCATATCGAAAGCGTCTTCCTGGCAATAAAAATACAAGCTCTGGAAACGGGCACCTCCCCCGATTTCAAAGTTATCCGTACCTGCATCAACGGCTGCCTGAAGCACCGGCAGAAAATCATCGGTTTTTACCCTTGCCCCGTAACAGGACTGAAACCCGTCACGAAAGGACACATCCATAAACTTTATCTTTTTCATGAGCCTTTCTTTTCGTGATTCGTAATAAATTATTGGTTAGAAAGTAATCGGCGCGAAGTCACCTGTTTCTGTGCGCATGAACCGCTGCAGAAATCACCGCCGTTATCCTGCCTGGATCTTCTCCACCTTCTGTAACAAGAGCCGGACCGGATATCTTTTTTGAATTCTTTTTCTTTCTTTTCGCAGCCTCTGCCTCGAGCAACCGCTGTTCTTCCTGCAATGCATGATCCTTGAGAAGCCATGAAAGCCCTGATATCAAGACATTCAACAGAAGCAGGAAAAGAAAAACAACAACCATTCCCACAACCATAAGAATTAAGCCGTCGGTAATCATAAAATGTGAGGTGTTGATTATTAAGGAGATTATTGCTCAGTGTGAGAAACATTCATGTTCAGGAGTAATCTTGCATCGCCTTGTCGGCGGCATTCTGCTTAACCAGCAAAACCGGAATATCGAGGGCATGAAACACGGCTTCAGCGACGCTACCCATGAGAATACGGGTCAGACCGCTTCTCCCATGGGAACCCATAACCAAAAGATCTGCCCCCCAAGCATTACTTTGTTCAATAATTTCATCATAGGGATTTCCTCTGAGTATGAGAATATCGGCTGAAAGCCCTTTTTTCTTTTCTTCCATCAAAAGCTTTCTGAACTCTTCGGAAACCACCTCTGCCTTACCGCCTTTTTTGGAGACACCGTAACTGTAAGCTGTTTTTTCGGCTATGTTTTCAGGTTGCATGATATGAAGAAAACGCACATGAGCACCGACTTTTCGGCCAAGCTCGATTGCATACCGTACTGCTTTGTCTGAAGTTTTCGAATAGTCGGTAGGGCATAGAATTTTAGACAACTGTATCATGCAGGGTCAATCTTTTTTGTTTTGTTTGCAAACTTGCGCAACAATGAACTATTACTTTTATCCCTTTTTCTCACTGCCGTTAAAGCACAGTTTGTTATTTTAATAAACCTTGAATCTACAATAATTTTTATGATTAAACCAGCCGTTATCCTTATCGTTCACGAAAAAGAAACACTTGCTGGCATATGCCTGAAAGGTGTCCCAACAAACACATGACTACTGTCGAAAATGCTCTTCGAAACCCTGAAGCTTATCCTCATCGGGTCGAAGATATCGCTATCGTCGAAACACATATCTCACTCGTTTTTCTAACAGGCACATATGCCTATAAAATCAAAAAGGCAGTCAACCTCGGATTTCTGGATTTTTCTACACTTGAAAAACGGAGACATTTCTGCCACGAAGAACTCCAACGCAATAAAAGGCTGTGTAGTGAGATATATCTCGATGTGGTTCCTGTCACACAAGAGGCCGGTACGATAAAAGTCGGAGGAGAAGGCAGAATTGTCGACTATGCTGTAAAAATGGTACAGTTCGACCGTGAACTTGAACTGGATACCCTCCTTAGACAAGGGAAAATCACAAGCAGACAGATAGCCGAAATAAGCAACATCGTCGCTGCATTCCACGATTCGACTCGTGTAGCCGAGCCAGATACTCCGTACGGCCGCCCTGAAATCATCATAAAACCCATACGTGACAACTTTACCGAAGCCGAACGTCTGACTAAGGATCAACAGGAACAAAAACAGCTTGAAAAACTCAAACAATGGACTGAAAAAGAATACAAGCGGCTCATGCCGGAGTTCTTATTCCGGAAATCCAAAGGAGCGATACGAGAGTGTCATGGTGATATGCATACAGGAAATATGGTACTCTGGAAAGGAAAGGTGATGATTTTCGACTGTATCGAATTCAACCCGTTTCTCAGCACGATTGATGTTTTCAGTGAAATAGCGTTTTTGGTCATGGACCTTGAGCATAGCAACCACAAAGAACATGCATCGAGCTTTCTCAACCGCTACCTTTCACTGACCGGAGATTACAAAGGGCTCGCCCTTTTAAGATTCTATAAAACATACAGGGCGATGGTGCGAGCGAAAGTCACCGCCATACGCCATCTTCAAGAAAAAAATCAACACGAAAAAGAAAAAACACTTACCGAGCACCGCTCCTATATTTCGACGGCACTCTCCTATATCACACCAGCACCATTTGGACTGGTCCTCACCTGCGGAGTTTCCGGAAGCGGCAAAACCACCGTGGCCAAGAAACTCATATCACGGATGCCCGCAATACATGTTCGTTCGGATATAGAAAGAAAAAGACTGTTCGGGCTCAAGCCTCTCGAAAAAAGCGACCCGGAGAAAAACAAGGCGATGTACTCAGCTCAAAGCTCGAAGAGAACATATTCGAAACTACACAACATAGCCGGAACATGTCTGGAGAACAGCTACCCGGTCATCATCGATGCAACGTTTCTGAATGAGGATGAACGGAAACGTTTCGTCAGTTTAGGAGAACAAAAAAACATTCCCGTCGTCATCCTTCATTGCCATGCTCCCGAAAAACTTCTCGAAAAACGAGTCGGCGAACGACAGACTGCAGGCAACGATCCGTCAGAAGCTGATAAAACCATACTCCGTCGACAGATCCGGCGTTTCTTACCATTTTCAGCCACGGAACAGCACAGAACGATCACCATCGACACATCATCCCTTTCATCGATAGAGAAAGGCATTGCAGAAACAGTGCGTCGCATACAGGGTGAAAATAGAGTTTAGCTTTCCACTCCGAAAACCACCCTCACTATCATCCCGGCAAGAAAACTCAGCACCGTTACGCCGGAACTGAGCGCAACCATCTCCATGAATCTGCTCCTGAACGGTATATCCTTCGCAACCGAAACATAAAAATTAAAGAACGCGATAATGCAGATGGACACCACGAATGCGGTTCCGAGAGCGACATAGAGAGAGGAGACGACAAAAAAAGGTGTAATGAGCAGAATGACGGTTGCGATATATGCCATTCCTGTATAGAATGCCGCTTTTATGGGGTTTTTCGTTCCCGGTTCGGCTTTTGTTGAAAGATACTCCGAAGCAGCCATGGACAACGCAGCTGCAAAGCCGGTAATGATCCCTGTGAGAGCGACAAAACGAGAATTTTGGAGAGCGAATGTCAAACCGGCCAAGACGCCCATGAGCTCGACCAAAGCATCATTGAGCCCGAGAACGACCGACCCCGTATATTTGAGACGATCTTCGTCGAGCAACGCAATAAGCGCCTGCTCATGTTCTTCCTCATCACTGATAATACCTTGCAGCTCCCTGAAAGAAGAAGGCAGGCGCCCGTAGATATCTCCTGCATTTTTTTCAGCTTTTTCCATCAGCTTCACGCCGAACGTCAAACCTAAAAGGGAACTGACCATCGAAAAAAACCAGATTCTCATCTTACTCGGCTTTACCTCTTGACGAGTATATCCTTTCAAGATGTTGTAATGACGAAGTTCATCATCTGCGATCTGGGCAAGTACCCGTCTGTTTTTCACACCGCTGACGCTCGATGCGAGACGCTTGTAAATGTAATGCTCGGTCAGCTCGCTTTTCTGAAGAGCGAGAATGTGCGCTGGCTTGACTTCTTTCAGGTTTTTCACTTTATGGATTGATTGTCGCCTATGTTGAAAAAAACGGTTCAGGCCTTTGCCTGTTTCGTAGCCGCTTCGATGATATCATTCATTCTCGAGACAAAATCCGCGGTGCCTTCCAGATTACCCTCGAGCAGCAAAGCCCCCTCATAAAGCTGATTCATGGTTGTTCGAATAATCGGATCATTTTCGTTGAGCATGCAAAGACTTGCGAGATTTTTAATAACCGCATGGGAAGGGTTTATCTCCAGCACTTTTTTCCCCGAGGCATCCGACTGGTTCATCATTCTCAGCATTTTTTCGATCTGCGGATCCATGTCGTCTTTTCCGGAAACCAATGTGACCGGAGAATTAACCAGGCGGTGAGACTCAATCACATCTTCCACCTTGTCCCCAAGAGCCTCTTTGAAAATCCTGAGAACCGGTTCGATCATGTTTTTACCGAGTGCATCCTTTTCCTCATCTTCTCCGGCCTTGAAATCGATATCCGCTTTTTCAATGGATTTGAGAGGTTTCTTGTCATACTCGTTAATCGAAGGAATAACAAAAACATCGACCGGATCCACCAGAAGCAACACCTCGATACCTTTTTTACGGAAATATTCCAGGTTCGGGTTCGATAACATCTGCTGCCGGTTATCACCTGACAGATAGTAGATCTCCTTCTGATCGTCAACCATACGATCTACATATTCCCGAAGCGTCACAAATTCACCATCTTCGGTTGTAGTACTCTCGAACCTCAGAAGTTCGATAAGCTTGTCACGATTGGTAAAGTCGGTATTGAGTCCAATCTTGACCACCGGACCGAATGCCTTGTAAAACTGACGGAACTTTTCTTTATGGTCCTGGGCGAGTGACTCGAACCAACCAATGATCTTGGTGGTAAGAATCTGACGGATTTTCGCCATGACCGGGCTGTTCTGAACAACCTCGCGTGACACGTTCAGCGGAAGATCTTCAGTCTCTACAACCCCTTTTACAAAGCGAAGATACTCAGGAAGCAGATCCTTACATTCATGCTGGATCATAACCTTTCTGACGTAAAGCTGTGGACCATGGTTCTCGAGAGCGCCCTGCTGGTAAAGCATATCCATCGGTGCTTCTTTGGGAAGAAAAAGCAAAGCCTTGAAAGTAACAGCACCTTCCAGAGAAAGATGGAGATAATCCAGCGGCTCCTGATAGTCAACCGAGATAAACTTGTAGAACTCATTGACCTCTTCATCTTTGATTTCACTTTTCGGCCGCTGCCAGAGAGCTGTGATACTGTTGATTTTCTTGTTATCGAGATAGATCGGAAAATCGACAAAATTGGAGTACTTCTTGATGATGTTTTCAACCCGAAACTCTTCAGCGAACTCTTTGGCATCTTCCTTGAGAATAAACGATATCTTCGTACCGCGTTTTTCCCGATCGATGGTTTCTATCGTATAGGTTCCCTCACCAGATGAACGCCACCTGCACCCCTGAGAATCTTCTGTCTTCGTCTCGACGGTAACCTCATCGGTAACCATGAAAACAGAATAAAAACCGACGCCAAATTGGCCGATAAGATTGGCATCGATACCGTTCTTGTCAGGTTGCTGCTCTTTTAAAGCCTGCAGGAACCCAAGTGTGCCGGACTTGGCAACTGTCCCGAGATTTGCGATCAGCTCATCCTCGCTCATCCCGGTACCATTGTCTTCGATAATAAATGAGCGCTCTTTTTCATCGAGCGTAATGGTAACTTTCAACTCTTCTCCTTCGGACTGGACCTCGTTTTCAGTCAATTGACTGAAATGGACTTTATTCAATGCATCAGAAGCATTGGATATCAGTTCCCGAAGAAAAATCTCAGGATGTGTATACAGCGAATGAACGATAAGGTTCAAAAGCTGTTTCATCTCTGCCTTGTATTCGAACTCCTGTACTTTCTGCTGTTTTTTTTCGCTCATCCTTTTCTGTCTTGTTTTCAGTTTTTTGGGGTAAAAATTATCCATGCACAGACCCAAACCAACAGTGCTCCGCGCCGTTATCTGAGAAATTGTGGCTAACATTAACAGCGGGAATATAATATACCAAACCCTGAACAGCACATTACATTTCCACTTTCTACAAAAAAACGATCTTTTCAGGAACGCCTCAACTGTATCAAGAGTTCGGCAAACTCACGAAAAGCACCATCTCCTCCGTTGGTCTTGCAAATATAGTGAACCACAGGACGAACAAAATCAGTGGCATCTCCAGGACAAGCAGTCAACCCTTCAACGGCAACGGCATCCATGATCCCGAAATCGTTGACGTCATCTCCTATATAAGCCACCTCGTTGAGCGCAAGACCGTTTTCCGAAAGAACGCTTCCAAGCTGTGCCAGTTTATCCTTGATACCAAGATAAAGATGTTTGATTTTCAGTTTCTCTGCCCGCTTTTTAAGATTAAGAGACATTTCACCCGTCATGATTCCTGTAATAATCCCGACGGCCTCCAATCTCTCGACGCCCATCCCGTCGCGTATTGAATAACGCTTTAGCTCTTCACCACGCCCGGAATAATACACTCCATTATCGGTCATAACACCATCATTGTCGGAGAGCACAAGTTTTATATTTTTTGCCCGACGCAAAAACTCTTCGGTTGACAGCTTTATCATATCCTGTTTCGCTATTTTTTAAACACTTGCAAACAAGGGATTTAATATATCATTTTAACAACTTATCAAACAGCAATCGTCAATTGCCCACAAGTTATCAACATTTCGCCAACACTTAAAAACATTGCAAAGCCTACCACATGTAACCGGTACAGCAATGTCATAAAAAAGTTGACAAAAAAACTTAAACTTTTTATAAATAGCAACTTAACCACTACGCTCTTATTCGTGCCCTGTTTTCCAACAACTACATCGGGACGCCACGATGTGCAACAACTGTTCCAACTTTCAACACTCATCGTTGACAAATGCAAAAAAAATTGTACGCAAAAATATCACCAATTTTTCGATGAGGATTATATTGCATCGTACGGCAACGAATCATATCGAACATTAAACGTTTCAAATCGTGAATTTCACACTGAACCTTCCCGAGGTCGAGGCATTACTCAGAGAAGATGTCCCCTACTTTGATCTGACAAGCTCTTTACTCAATCTTTCATCACAAAACGCAGAAATTCTGTTTACCCCGAAAGAGCCGGTCATAGTATCCGGTAGCGAAGAGGCAGCCAAAATTTTCACCTTACTCGATGTCACAACCGAATTGGTTGTCGCAAGCGGTCGAAAAGCCCTTACGGGAGAAACCGTATTGAAAGCCAATGGCAATGCTGAAAAACTTCACATGGGCTGGAAAGTCTCTCAAAACATTCTGGAACATTTTTCCGCAATAGCAACAAGAACACGCTCGATGGTTGAGGGAGCAAACCGTAGCGGAAAAAGTGTCGAAATATGCGGCACCCGCAAACATCTCCCTGGAACAAAACATCTTTCGCTCAAAGCACTCTGCTCTGGCGGAGGCTCTCCACATCGATTGGGACTTTCCGACTCCATCCTGTTATTTTCCAATCACTATGACCTGCTTGGTGGTTTGGAAAACTTATGCACCGATCTTCAATCCATAAAAGCACGATGCCCGGAAAAGAAAGTCGCTGTTGAAGTCGAAAGCATCGGTGATGCGATCATGATCGCAGAAGCAGGCGCTGATATCGTACAACTCGACAAACTCTCAGACGAGTCGGTCAGGAAAATTGCCGAGACGTTAAAGCAAAGAGGCAATGAAACAACGATTGCTGCGGCTGGTGGGATAACCGACATGAATGCGGAAAAATACGCTGCAGCCGGTGCCGATGTACTTGTCAGTTCCTGGATGTATTTTGGTAAGCCTGCCGATTATAAAGTGGTTATCCACAATATCTGAAAGAAGAAGATGAGGTTTGCCATCTATCGAACGGAACAGAATCTGGAATAATGATTTCGAGAGAAAACCTTCGAGTGGAAAAAACCTGCCCTGATCGATACAGGACAGGCCGAACGGAGAAAAACAACAATCACTACCTTACCTTAAACAAACATTTCCCACTTTTGGTTCTAGTGATTCCATCAATTCTGCAATTTCCTTTCTGCCCAACCTCTTTGGGGCAATAGCCTGAAGAGTTTTTGACGAATTACATTCTTGAAGAAAATAGGGGATACGAACCAGCCGAACCAGCTCAGCGATATCATTTTCCGAGTGATGCGATCCGAGTAGTGTCGTACGAATTTCGCAATCGATAACGGCATCATGCAACAGAGCCAACGATCGCTTGACATCAGCCAGCATGGTTTCGCTAAAATGCACCCCACAAACAGAAGCGTACTTCCGGTGATCCAGAACGTTTTTAACGTCCATAGCGACATAATCGACAAGCATATCACTGATAAGCGTCTCCAGCATCTGCGGGTTGGTCCCGTTTGTATCCAGCTTCACTTCCAGGCCCAAAGACTTTATCTGCCGGATACAATCCGGCAAAGACGAATGCATGGTAGGTTCTCCTCCGGTAATGACAACCGCATCGAGAAGGGATCTGTTCGACGAAAGCCACTCGAGGATTCCTTTCACCTCATAGGGCTTCGAATGCCGGAGCAGATCCGGAAGAACGAGTTCCGGATTATGACAGTAGATACACCGAAAATTGCATCCTCTGGTAAAAAGAACTGCAGATACCCTTCCGGGAAAATCGCTGAAACTCTGCTTGAGAAATCCTCCGATCGGCAAACGAAAACCTTTTTTTCCGCCAGCCTGCTGTTGCAATCCACCGCTATCGTTCATGACACACAGATCGGAGCCCCCTCATTCTTCCCTGTTGTCTCGGAGCTGGGAGAATGTTTGCCGTCAAAGAGCTTGCGATCCTTGAATTCCGCCTGCTTTCCCGCGTTCCATTGCTCGACGGGCCTGAGATACCCGACTATACGCGAAAAAACCAGGCACTTCTGCACCTCCCCCTTTTCACGACAGAACGGACACTCCTGATGCTCACCGGCCAGATAACCGTGCGAGGGGCAAATGCTGAATGTCGGGGAAAGTGTTATGTAAGGTAATCTGAAATTTGCCGTGATTTTCCGAACAAGCTGGCGTGCCGATAATGCAGGAAGATGTTGTTCACCGAGAAAAGCGTGAAAAACGGTTCCCCCCGTATAACGAACCTGCATCTCATCCTGCAAGTGCAGCGCTTCGAACAAATCATCGGTAAAGTTGACCGGTAGTTGTGAAGAATTGGTATAGTAAGGTTCCGCCCCTTTCTTGCTTGCCTGTTCATTGGCAACGATGATATCGGGATAAACTACCTTGTTCAGCCTTGCAAGACGATAGGAGGTTCCTTCCGCAGGTGTAGCTTCGAGATTGTATATATGGCCGGTTTCCTCCTGAAACGCAACAAGACGATCACGCATGAAGTCCAGAACTCTCAAGCTGAAGGCAGCCCCTTCCGGATCACCAATTGCACATCCAAGAAAATTGAGGCAACACTCGTTCATACCGAGCAAACCGATGGTCGAGAAATGATTGTCCCAGTACCTGCCGTTTTTCCTGTAGAGATTACGCAGGTAAAACTTCGAGTACGGATAGAGCCCTTGCTCTGTAAGACGTTCAATCACTTTTCTCTTGATTTCAAGACTGCTTTTGGCAAGCTCCATAACCCTTGACAGACGTTGAAAAAACTCTTCTTCCGAAGAAGAGAGATAACCGAGTTCCGGCAGATTGATCGTCACTACCCCCACTGAACCTGTCAGCGGGTCGGAACCGAAAAGCCCTCCGCCCCTGCTTTGCAGCTCACGTTTATCCAGACGAAGACGACAGCACATACTCCGTACATCATCAGGGTTCATATCAGAATTGACAAAATTCGAGAAGTACGGGATCCCGTACTTTGCCGTCATCTCCCATATACCGTCGTAGACAGGGTTTTCCCAATCAAAATCCGGTGTGATGTTGTAGGTAGGAATCGGAAAAGAAAATACCGAACCATTTGCATCTCCGTCGAGCATCACCTCGGCAAACGCCCGGTTGAACATATCCATTTCAACCTGAAAATCACCGTATACCTCGTCTTGTAACTTCCCCCCGACAATGACCTGTCGGTTTTTCATTGGACCCGGAACCAGAAGATCGAGCGTCACGTTGGTAAACGGAGTCTGAAACCCGACTCTGGTCGGCACATTCATATTGAAAAAGAATTCCTGCAGGCACTGCTTTACCTCTTCATATTCAAGATTATCATAACGGATAAACGGAGCGAGCCATGTATCGAAACCGGAAAAAGCCTGCGCGCCGGCAGCCTCTCCCTGCATGGTATAGAAAAAATTCACGATCTGACCGAGAGCGCTCCTGAGATGCTTCGCCGGAGCACTGTTAGTCTGACGCTCCACTCCCCGAAAACCGTTCATCAAAAGATCCTCGAGATCCCAGCCAACACAATATACACTCAACGAACCAAGATCATGAACATGCATCCGCCCCTCCTTGTGAGCCTGAGCGATTTCTGCCGGGTAGATCTCATTGAGCCAGTATTGCGAACTGATGATGCTCGAAATATGATGGTTCAACCCCTGAAGTGAGTAACTCAAGTTGGCATTTTCCTTCACACGCCAGTCCTTGAGGTGCAAGTAATCATCGACCAGATCGATGTTGGCGAAGATCTCTTTCGCTTCCCGCATATTGTGATGCTGAAATCGATAAATGATATATGCCTTTGCAGCATCGAAAGCATGATTTTTAAAGAGCACCTTTTCAACGACATCCTGAATCTCTTCGACCGAAGGAGGTTCGTGTGAAACGTTTCCTCCAAGTGATGTAGCAACCTGGGCGCTCAGTTCAGCAGCATACTGCCGGTCAGGATTTCCTACAGCCCGTAGGGCTCTGAAGATCGCGAACGTGATTTTATCCTGATTGAAACGAACAATCCTGCCATCACGCTTGGTGATCATCTTCGTGTCATCACACATCATCTTGTTTTCCATCATGAGCATCATAGTTAGAATGTGAAAAAGCCTGTACAGGCATGCTCCCGCGGAAAACAGCTATGAAAGGGATATCGAGAAAGGAAAAAACAGCCTCATTCCAGTCACATGCTTTTGGACGCGAAAGCATAATCGTTATACCTATCAGCAACCGGGTAGTTGCTGAAACAATAAGGCACAAGACAGGTCTCCTGGCTTACCCTTTTTCACGGCGCCTTCCCATTCCATGAAAGGAACAGTGGCATACTGCCGGAAAACATTTCAATGGGCTTACAGTTGCGCGTCAGCTCACGATTTTCACGTGATTCCCTATTAAACCCCGATTAAGGGGTATCTTGCCTCATCAGAATTGTCGAAAGAACATCTTGTTTGAATGTAAAAATATTGCCGCTGTTGACAAAAACAAAGAGATCAATTGAAAAAAATGCGATCAGGAATCAGAGGCAAGATTTTCTAACGGCAACACATCTTACCCAAAAGAACCGAGCATCGTTCTAGGACGATAACACGTTTTTTTTCGAATGATTATGGTGAATTGTTTTTTGGTATCATCGAGGATATTCACTATAAAGTGAAGTCTTTGACAAAAAGCATCGGTTATCCCCAAAAGCATCTTGGAAGTTTTGATAACAGCACAATATCAAGAATCGCTGGTAATACTGTCACCGCCATTCTTGATCAACGAGACGTAACAACCTATATGCCATACAATTTTTACGCCGGACCTTGCAAATTGCCCGAATCGGTCATCGAACGCATCCGCAACGAGTTTACCGATTACCGGGGCAGCGGAATGTCGGTGATGGAAATCAGCCATCGTGCACAGCCGGTTCTGGATCTGCTTGAACGCACACAGGAAAAGATTCGACGATTGATGGGATTAGCCGTTGATGACGATGTACTGCTCTTGCAAGGAGGAGGCACATTGCAATTCAGCATGATACCGATGAACCTTTCAGCGGCAGGAGAACCTGTCGATTACATTGATTCAGGATACTGGGCAGCTAAAGCCATAGAAGCCGCTCGCCAACTGGAACGGGATGTACATGTTGCCGGTAAGGCTCATGATACGATTCCTACTGCACTCGATATCCGAGCCGATGCCCGCTATCTGCACGTATGCACCAACAATACGGTAATGGGTACGCAATGGCAAGGCATACCGAAATCTCCGGTGCCGCTGGTGGCCGATATGAGTTCGGACATTCTGAGCCGAAATATCGATACCGGACGTTTCGCTTTGATTTACGCTCATGCACAGAAAACCATAGGTGCTGCCGGCGTTACCGTGGTGATCGTCCCGCGGAAAACTCAAGAGATGATACAACCTGGCCTGCCCTCTTTTTTCGATTACCGCACTCATATCGATGCCGGATCAAACCATCATACACCACCAGTATTCGCCATATACGTCGTTGAGTGTATGCTTGATTGGCTGGAAAAGGAAATCGGCGGCCTGGATACCATGGAAACCCTTAACAGACAAAAGGCTGGTCTGCTGTATAAAACACTGGACGCATCTACGCTTTTTCACTGCCCTGTACCTTCGAAATCACGTTCGATGATGAATGTGGTTTTCGATACGGTTAACCCAAAGATCGTCCCGATCTTCAACCAGAAAGCAGAAGAAGCAGGACTTCTAGGACTGCAGGGACATCGCTCGCGTGGAGGATTTCGGGCAAGCCTTTACAACGCGGTGACACCTGAAGAGGTAGAGACATTGGCCGGATTTATTACCGATTTTGAACACTGCTATGGTTGAAGTCGATTTGCCTTCGCTTTTCAAGTTGTGCCTAAAAAAGGTTGATCGCATGATCTTTCTTTCTCAAGTCAAGCACATGAAGTTGTAGGCAACAATCGAAAAAGAGACCTCTGCTTGAAAAAAACAGAAACACTCAAGAAGCTTAAGCGTATTGCACTCGGCAATTGAGTTTCTCGATGGTCTCACAGACAATCCTTGTTTTGCACAACTCTCCGATAAACACGGTTGAAATATGTTCAGTTGGAAAACCGTATTGTTCGACAAATTCCAAAGCAGCTATTATATCCAATGATTTCAACTGCTTATCCGACAAAACCTTACCGACCAACTGCCTGAAATGACCGTTTTCAACGTTGATTTTTTGGCCTTTCCTGACAATGGTATTCGGCAAAAACACCGCATACTCTCCACTGTAGGAATGTAACAGCTCATTACATCGCTCCTTTTGAAAGACAAACAGATTCAGTTCAATGTTGCCAACCCTGCTCCCCAGAAATTGATCCCCTAACCTGGCGATATCATAGCCTGCGGCTAAAAACAAGGGAACCCCGGGCATTTTGTTTAATTCAGTGAACTTCCCGCCGGATATGGATGGAGGCGCGCCTATATCTTCGGTGATATAATCAATTCCGACACTGTGCAAGCCACAATAGCGCGCAATTTGTTTCGCATGATTCAGAATATCGCGATGTACATTTTCAAACAGTTCGGTACTACCGCCTCCTCCTAAATTAGTATTTCTGCGCAGGGTAACTTTTTGGTCTTGCTCCAAAACCGTCCTCAAGTCGTAACCTTGAACCAGAAGCGCTTCTTTGACCGATGCATCGATTTTTATTGGCCTCAGATAATTACTTACATAAAGGTTTCTGGTTCTTTTGCTGTTGACAGCGTTTATCAGCTCACGAATGCTCCTTGCACCATCACCGATTACAAAAGGAGCAACGCTGCTGGCACAACCAATAAAATCTCCCCGAAGGAAAAGCAGCCGATAATCTCTTCCAGGAACATGTTCTTCAACCATTATCTCATTACTTTTCCCGGTATATTTCTTCGCCTCGGCATAAGCAAATCCAACGTCATCGAATGCTCTTATATTCGCAGTCACTCCCCTTCCGCTATCTGAATGAACAGGTTTAACCGCACAAGGAAAACCAATATCATGCACCGCAGCGAACAGTTCATCACGATCCTTCACAATCTTATACTGCGCTGTCGGTGCACCAACGGCATTGAAAATATTTTTTCCCGAGAGTTTGTCGGTTTTAACCTCACGTTGTAAATCCTCTATAGTACTTGTTTCAAAAAAAATCTTCGATTTTTTCCCCATTCCATAGAGCCATACTTTTTTATCAAGATTTTGGTAGAACAGTTTTTTTGATTTCGCGGCAGTAATCAATGCGTGCGCTTGAAAATCCGGGTGCCCCCTCTGACACTCATCCCAAAAGGCGTTTAATACCGAATACACTTCATGCTCTTTTCCCTTTGAACCCCTAAAGAGCAACTTCAGTAGAATGTTTACAGCCTTAACTGTTAACTCGGGCTTGTGGAATTCGACAAAAAGGACAGGAACCATGTTGTCAACGACATAACCGCTTTCTTCCAAGTCCCCTCTTACATAGTTCAGAATGAAAATCGCAGCACTCGATAAAAACTCAAAAACATCATTTCTGACAATGGCACTTTGTTCGTCAAAAGTGTGGCTATATCCAAAACTTTTCTGCAGATACTTGGCGAGCGCGACAAACGAACGCTGCATAACCGACATTTTTTCCTCCGAGATCTCTTCAAAACAAAAAACGACGGATGGCCGCGTACAATAACGATTCGGCCCCCAATAGGTTGAAACGTTTACTTTCATTTCATTTTCCAAAACAGATAACATCTACTCTTCTTCGGCCACAAGCATTTCCCTGATCTTCAGCAGTTCTTCATGTCTCTCATCGCTGGTTTCAGGGTATGACATATTCAGTGATTTAAAGGTTTCAAGTATGATCGAAGAAACAATGAGGCGTGCGTTCTTCTTGTCATCCGCCGGAACGACGTACCAGGGAGCCCGTTCGGTACTTGTAGCCTCGAGACACTCCTCATATGCTCTCATATAATCATCCCAGTACTTTCGCTCTTCGATATCGGCGATACTGAACTTCCAGTTTTTCTCATGCTCGTCAATTCTCCGCAGAAAGCGTTTACGCTGCTCTTCTTTTGACAGGTGCAAGAAAAACTTGACAATTCTGGTCCCGTTATGGTACAGATGATGCTCCATATTGTTAATTGAACGGAACCGGTTTTTCCAGACATCGTTACCGTTCAAGAGGTCCTTTGGAATTTTCTGACTCATGAGAATTTCGGGATGTACCCTCACAATGAGTACCTCTTCATAGTACGATCGGTTAAAAATACCGATGCGCCCCCTTTCAGGAAGCGCGCAGTTTGTTCTCCAAAGAAAATCGTGATCGAGTTCCTTTCTGGAAGGATGTTTGAAACTGAATACCTGGCACCCCTGGGGGTTTATACCCGACATGACATGGCGAATCACACCGTCTTTTCCCGCTGCATCCATAGCCTGAAAGATCAGAAGTACCGCATAACGGTCATCTGCGTAGTGGATCTGCTGTAGCTCACTCAGCTCCTTGACATGCTCACCAAGTTTCTCCTTGTATGCATCCTTGGAAGAATACATTTTCGGAATGTCCGTCGGCCACTTTTTCAGCGCGACCTTTCGACCCTCGACAACCCTGAAATCTTTCAGCCTTATCTTGCTCATCGCAGCAGAAGAAACGGATTAAAGAAATAGCGTTACTTTTTATAAATAAACTGTTTTCAAACTGAAATGAAAACAACCGGCTATTTCCGTACACCAAAATTGATATCCATACCTCCAGGAAGATGGTCACCAATCCTTCGACATCGTTCATTCATGCCCGGATAAGCGATGGGACAGACACAAAAGCCGGCTCTCGTGGAAAAAAAGAAAAAAATACCCTAGGAGAAAAGTCATCTAGAACTTGATGGGGCACCTATAGAAAAAATTGGAGTAACCACCCCGGGTAAGGTCCCGGGGATGGCAAACATGAGAGGAACAATTGGCATTTCGATATATGCAAAGTCTTCTGGATCCTCAATTCCGCAATCTCGCAGAGCTGAGCCGGGGAAAGAATTTCGCCCCAGACCTTCTTATCTGCCGGTCATTCTGGCGGGAATAACCCATTCGTAGAACTGTTCACTTGTCAGGTAGCCGAGCTCCTCGGCCGCTTCTCGCAATGTTGTACCTTCGGCATGAGCTTTCTTTGCGATCTCGGCAGCCTTGTAGTAACCGATGTGCGGATTGAGCGCAGTGACCAACATGAGTGAATTTTCCAGATGCTCCTTCACCCTGGGATGGTTCGGTTCAATCCCGCAAACACATTTTTCAGCAAAAGAAACACAGGCATCTCCAATCAGTTCGGCAGACTGCAACAGATTGTAGATCATGACAGGTTTAAACACATTGAGCTCGAAATGACCGTTCGAGCCCCCTATGCTGACCGCAACATCATTGCCCATCACTTGAGCACAAACCATAGTTATCGCCTCCACTTGCGTGGGGTTTACCTTGCCCGGCATAATGGACGATCCAGGCTCGTTTGGCGGGATAACGATCTCACCGATACCGCTACGGGGACCTGAGGCAAGCATCCGAATATCGTTTGCAATCTTCATGAGACTCACAGCAACCTGCTTCAAGGCACCATGAGATTCGACAACGGCGTCATGAGCAGCAAGAGACTCGAATTTGTTTTCAGCGGTCACAAAAGGAAGGTCTGTCAGAAATGCAATGGTCTCTGCAACTTTTTCAGCATAACCATCAGGTGTATTGAGGCCGGTACCTACAGCTGTACCGCCAAGTGCAAGCTCCGCAAGGTGAGGCAACGTGTTCTCGATGGCCTTGATGCCATGATCGAGCTGAGAGACATAACCGGAGAATTCTTGGCCGAGCGTAAGAGGCGTAGCATCCATCCAGTGAGTCCGTCCGATCTTGACGACTTCATCCATCTCCTCGCATTTTCTGGCAAGCTCGCCGCGAAGTTTTTTGATTCCGGGAATGGTTTTTTCGACGAGTACTTTATACCCTGCGATATGCATGGCCGTCGGAAACGTATCGTTGGATGATTGCGACTTGTTGACATCGTCGTTGGGATTGAGGAGTCGATCTCCCTCTCCGAGCCTGTTTCCAGCAAGCACATGAGCCCGATTTGCAACGACTTCGTTGACATTCATATTCGACTGAGTACCCGACCCGGTCTGCCAGACCACAAGGGGAAACTGGTCGACAAGCTTTCCACCGATAATCTCATCGCATACGCCAGCGATAGCGTTCCGCTTCTCTTCAGGAAGGACACCAAGATCGCAATTCGTGATAGCCGCTGCTTTTTTCAGATATCCAAAAGCTTCGATGATCTCGATCGGCATCGACCCGGACGGACCGATTTTAAAATTTTCAACAGAGCGCTGGGTTTGAGCTCCCCAGAATTTATCGGCGGGGACACGTACCTCCCCCATGGTGTCTTTCTCGATTCTGTAATCCATGATCGCTTGTGTGTAGTAGTTGTGTAAATACCCTTTGCGAAATGACGCAAAAAGCTAAAGATAGGAAAAACCAACCACTCTTCTATCCAATCACGGGAACAGGCCGAATCTCTTCAGCTACGCCAAAGGTTTTCTGATACTTTGTTATGGAACGCAAAATAATTTCCTTTGCCGTATCCGCATCCTGGAACTCTTCTACCAGAACCGTTTTATTTTCGAGCGCTTTGTACTCCTCGAAAAAGTGTTTGAGTTCGGAATGGAAATGCGGTCTTATCTCATTGACATTATTGATGGTGCTTACACTCATATCGCCGTCGGCAACTGCGATAATTTTGTCGTCACTTTCACCGTGATCGATCATTCGCATAACCCCGACAACACGCGCACGTACAAGACACATCGGGACAATTGCGCACTGGGATAACACTACGATATCAAGAGGATCATGGTCCTCTCCAAGAGTTTTCGGGATAAACCCGTAATTGGCAGGATAAAAGACAGAGGAATAAAGCACTCTGTCAAGTTTGAGCATTCCTGTTTTTTTATCAAGCTCGTACTTAGCCTTGCTTCCTTTGGAAATCTCAATGATGGAATTGACGATATGTGGCTGCTCTTTACCAATCTCAACGTGATGCCATGGATTAAAATTCATAGTAAGCGTCGCTGTTAATGGGTTATGGTTTCGGTAGGAATACCAACTGAAAATCTGAAAAAAAAGCTGTGGAAGTATACAAAGATTCCTGAATTTTCAAAATGTAACCATGAAGAGATAATCAAAAACACCCGACATGTCAGTCGGCAGCATCAACTACGGCCTTCATGCCGGGCCCTGAATACCCCGAGCAAACGAAGAGCCTCGAAGAAAAAACATTGACTGTGATCTTGGTATACCGCCTTTCAGCCTCTTACTTTTCGTCATTTCCCACCGCTCGACAGAGCACAACCGACAACGTCTTGAGCTTCGGCAAGAATGGCATCCAGATGCTCACTGCCGAGAAAACTCTCTGCATATATTTTGTATATATTTTCGGTACCTGATGGTCTCGCTGCAAACCATCCGTTATCGGTTACAACTTTCACCCCCCCTATTGCAGCATTATTACCGGGAGCGTCGGAAAGAATGTCGGAAATTTTTTCCCCGGCAAGCTTATCGATACTCAACTCCTTTGGCGAAAGCATTTTCAGCCTTGTTTTTTCATCTGGAGAAGCCGGGGCATCGATCCTTGTATACATCGGCTCACCCAGATCACGGGTCAAACCACCGTACACTTCGCCGGGATCGCTTCCAGTTTTTGCGATTATTTCCGCAGCAAGCAGTGCAGGAATAAACCCGTCTTTGTCCGTCGTCCATGCCTTACCGTCCATTCTCAGAAAAGAAGCACCCGCACTTTCCTCTCCGGCGAATCCCAGTGAACCGCTCAACAGACCGTCGACAAACCATTTGAAGCCTACGGGAACCTCATAGACCTTTCGACCGAGTTTTCCAGCAACCCTGTCAATCATACTGCTGCTTACCAGGGTTTTGCCGATCATGGTACTATCGGCCCAATTCTGCCGATGCTGAAAAAGATAATCGATGCAAACGGAAAGAAAATGATTGGGCTGCAGTAAACCTGAACTACGGGTTACAATACCATGACGGTCGTAATCCGTATCGCAGGCAAACGCTATATCGAACCGGTCTTTTTGCTCGATCAAAGGCTGCATGGTGTAAGGAGAAGAGGGATCCATACGGATTTTACCATCCCAGTCGACGCTCATGAACCGGAACGTCGGATCGACGGTTTTGTTCAATACAGTAATGCCCAGACCATATCTCTCGGCAATCCTTTCCCAGTATGCCAATCCTGCCCCGCCAAGAGGATCCACCCCTATAGAGAGTCCCGATTCGGCAACAGCCTCCATATCGATCACAGCGTCAAGGTCCTCGATGTACCTCCCGGGATAGTCGTACCGATGCGTAGTCGGAGCCGATAGCGCTTTTTCGAAAGGCACTCTGCGAACATCCTCGAGCTTTTGCTCAAGAAAGTCGTTTGCCTTCTTCTCGATCCATGAAGTAGCCTCACCTCCTGCCGGACCACCATGAGGAGGATTGTACTTGATTCCTCCGTCACTCGGAGGATTATGGGAGGGGGTCAGGAGAATACCGTCCGCCATCCCGTTCACTTTTTTTTCGTTCCATGTCAGGATAGCGTGCGATACCACCGGCGTCGGAGTATATCGCTCTTCACCGGCAATCATCACCTCGACGCCGTTGGCCGCCAACACCTCCAATACGGTAACGAAAGCGGGCTCTGAAAGCGCATGGGTGTCGATTCCTAAAAACAAAGGCCCGGTAATATTTTCCTTCTTTCTGTACATGCAGATCGCTTGCGTCACAGCGAGAATGTGATGTTCGTTGAAAGAACAATCAAGGGATGCCCCTCTGTGACCCGAAGTACCGAAAGAAACCCGTTGGGCTGAAAATCCTGGATCGGGTTTCATAGAAAAGAATGCGGTAACGAGACGGGGTACATCGACAAGCATCTCTTGTTCAGGAAGCCGGCCGGCATGGGGATGGACTTGCATGATTAACTGGGTTAGAGGTGAAAAACCTTTTTTCTCGGGACACCGAAACATAGACAACCATAAGCGAAAAAAAGTTGCATCGAATATGCATTGGCAGGAGATTTACATTCTTTTGAAAGTTATCATTTCCCTGCGTCTGCCGAAAAGCGCACTCGAGGACTATTTTCTTTTTCCTCATCAGCTTTGTATCTTTGGCCCTTTCCCGCCGGAAATGATTTCAAACCAAAAGACAGCGATGCGGACTGCACAGCAGTAACGGCGGCGGTGCCATATATGAATTCTGAACCATGAATCTTGAGCAAGAGATAGAAAAAAGAAAAACCTTCGCCATCATCAGCCATCCCGATGCCGGCAAAACGACACTTACCGAAAAATTCCTGCTTTTCGGAGGGGCCATCAAAACAGCCGGTGCCGTTAAGCAGAACAAGATAAAAAAAACCGCCACCAGCGATTTCATGGAAATCGAAAAACAGCGCGGAATTTCCGTGGCGACATCGGTCATGGGTTTCGAGTATAAAGGGAAAAAAGTCAACATTCTCGACACTCCGGGACATAAAGATTTCGCAGAAGACACATACCGCACCCTGACTGCGGTCGACAGCGTCATTCTGGTGATCGACAGCGTCAAAGGTGTTGAGGCACAGACAGAACGCCTTATGGAAGTCTGCCGAATGCGGAATACCCCGGTCATCATTTTTGTGAACAAGATGGACCGGGAAGGCCGAAACCCATTTGAAATCCTTGACGAGCTCGAAGAGAAACTGCAGATACAGGTAAGGCCTCTCACTTGGCCAATCAGCCAGGGGCAAAGTTTCCAGGGAGTCTACAACCTTTATCACAAGCAGCTCAACCTTTTTGAACCCGACCAGACAAAAATTACTGAACAACAAATCGAAATTCAGGGAATAGAAGATACCGAACTCGACCGCTGGATATCTGAAACCTTTGCCGACAAACTTCGTGAAGAAGTAGAACTCATCGAAGGAGTCTACGAACCTTTCAGCAAAGGGAGTTATCTTGACGCATCTCTTGCACCGGTTTTTTTCGGAAGCGCCGTCAACAATTTCGGCATCAAAGAAATGCTCGAAACCTTCCTCGATATCGCCCCGAGCCCGGAAAAACGTGAAACCGATCAACGTGTCGTCAAAGCTTCTGAAAACAAACTGACCGGTTTCGTCTTTAAAATCCATGCCAATCTCGATCCGAACCATCGAGACCGTACGGCATTCTTCAAAATTTGTTCAGGAAAATTCGAGCGTAACACCTTTTATTTTCATACCCGGCTCGGGAAAAAAATGCGTTTTGCCAACCCCACCCAGTTTATGGCAAACGAAAAAAACCTTATTGAAGATGCATGGCCTGGAGACGTCATTGGCCTCTATGACAACGGAAACCTTAAAATCGGCGATACGCTTACGGAAGGAGAAGAACTGCAGTTCAGAGGAATACCGAGTTTCTCCCCCGAAATTTTCAAAGAGGTTATCAACCGTGACCCGTTCAAATCAAAGCAGCTGGAAAAAGGTCTGCGCCAGCTAACAGAAGAAGGTGTCGCTCAGCTTTTCCTGCAATACGGCAACCGAAAAATCCTCGGTACTGTTGGTGAACTGCAATTCGATGTCATCCGTTTCAGACTCGAACATGAATACGGTGCAAAGTGTGATTTCACGCCGCTGCGCTACTTCAAGGCCTTCTGGATCACCCCGAAAGACAACAACCAGTACGACGAGTTCCTGCGCCGAAAATCATCGGTTATAGCTGAAGACAAAGAAAAACACCCGGTATTCTTTGCCGAAAGCGAATGGATGCTCAACGTCGCCAAAGAAAACTACCCCGGAGTTATGTTCCATGAAACCTCGGAATTCAAAACAGAAGGAAACTCCTGAAAAGAATCCTTTCACCGTCCTTTGTTAATTCCCTGAAAAACATACATTGTACACAAAAGAATCTGAAGAAATCACAATGGATATTATGGTAAGAAATGTTCAAGCCCAAACTCTTCGTTTTGCTTCCCGAACTTGATCGGGAACGACTACTCAAAGACATTACTGCCGGAATTCTTGTCGGCATCGTTGCCCTCCCCCTCGCAATCGCATTCGGAATAGCCTCCGGAGTTTCACCTGAAAAAGGACTCATCACCGCCGTTATCGGCGGTTTTATCGTTTCACTGCTGGGTGGCAGCCGCGTACAGATCGGTGGCCCTACCGGTGCGTTTATCATTATCGTCTACGGTATAGTCCAGCAATATGGCATCAACGGGCTCATGCTTGCAACGATCATGGCAGGCGTAATTCTCATTATCATGGGAGTTGCGCAGTTCGGTTCATTGATCAAGTTCATTCCCTATCCGGTCATCGTCGGTTTTACCAGTGGTATCGCCGTTATTATTTTTTCAACCCAGGTCAAAGATTTTCTCGGGCTTGACATTGAAAATCTTCCCGGTGATTTCATAGGAAAATGGGGACAATATCTCTCTCACCTCGGAACTCTGCACATGCCGACGTTGGCAATCGGGTTCATTGCGCTTTCCATCATCATCTTCTGGCCGAAAGTATCGAGAAAAATACCGGGCTCAGTCATCGCCATTCTGATCACCACGGCAATGGTGCAATTGCTGCACCTCGATGTCGCAACAATTGAAACGAGATTCGGGGAGATTCCGTCAACGATCCCTGCTCCCTCGATACCCGAGTTCGATCTGTCAACCATTCAGAACCTCATTATGCCGGCGACAACCATAGCAATCCTTGCCGCAATCGAGGCACTGCTCTCGGCGGTCGTTTCCGATGGCATGATCGGAGGGCGCCACAAGTCAAACATGGAGCTGATAGCACAGGGAGCGGCAAACATCGTGTCTCCCCTTTTTGGAGGCATACCCGTCACCGGCGCGATAGCGCGAACGGCCACGAATGTCAAAAACGGTGGCAGAACACCGCTTTCAGGCATAGTTCATGCCATCACCCTGCTTTGTATAATGCTGCTTTTCGGAAGTTGGGCAAAACTCATCCCCATGTCAACACTTGCAGCCATACTGATTGTTGTCGCCTGGAACATGAGCGAATACCACGTGTTCCGTCAACTTCTCAAAAGTCCGAGAGGAGATATCATCGTTTTATTGACCACCTTTGGGTTAACGGTGATTTTCGATCTGACAATCGCAATAGAGGTTGGCCTATTGCTGACCGTTGTGCTTTTCATGCAACATATGGCAGGTATCGCAAACGTAGAAATCATCACTCGTGAACTGAAAGACCGCGAAGAGGATAGCAATGATCCGAATGCCATTGTCAACCGTGACGTTCCGGATGGAGTGGAGGTGTATGAAATCAATGGACCATTCTTTTTCGGCGCCGCCTCAAAATTCAAAGAATCCATGCGAATCGTCGAAAATCCACCACCAGTGAGAATACTGCGCATGCGCAACGTCCCGGTGATCGATGCAACCGGCCTGAACATGCTAAAGGAAATGGTTGCCGACAGCAGTCGGACCGGAACAAAGTTAATCCTTTCAGGAGTCAACCCGGAGACACTCTCGACAATGCGACAGTACGGTATTACCGATGAGATTGGTCAGGAAAATATTGTAGACCATATCGACAGCGCTCTCGACCAGGCAAAACAATTACTCGACAATTCACTTTCAGCTCTGAAGAAATAAACGTTTAGCGAAGTTTTGTTATTTTCTACTTGATAAACACTCTCCATGTAACCAGAAGTTTTTAAACCATTTCCCCTTATATGGAAACACGACAATTCGGTAGTACAGGAATGGACATCACGTCCATCGGCTTCGGCAGCTGGGCAATTGGCGGAGAAAACTGGTCTCACGGCTGGGGACCTCAGGACGACAATCAGGCTATAGAAGCAATAGAGTGCGCCCTCCAATCGGGCATCAACTGGATTGACACCGCTGCTGTTTATGGGCTCGGCCATTCGGAGGAGCTTGTCGCAAAAGCGCTCGAAGGCACAACCGACAAGCCCTACGTTTTTACCAAATGCGCTCTTGTCTGGGACAACAACCGTCAAATCGGCAACAGCCTCAAACGTGACTCAATCCGGCGGGAATGCGAGGCAAGCCTGAAACGCCTGAAAACCGAAACCATAGATTTATACCAGATTCATTGGCCTAACCCGGAGGAGGATATCGAAGAAGGTTGGGGAACGATGGCTGAACTGAAAGAAGAAGGACTTGTAAAACATATCGGTGTATCGAACTTCAATGTCGAGCAAATGAAAAGAGCGCAGGGCATAGCACCTGTCGCTTCGCTTCAACCCCCCTACTCCATGCTTCGCAGAGGAATCGAAAAAGAGATCCTTCCTCACTGCATGGAGCATGATATCGGAGTCATCATCTACTCCCCGATGCTTTCCGGCATGCTTTCCGGCAAGATGACACGCGAGCGGGCATTACAGTTACCAGAAAACGATTGGCGGCGCAATAATAAGGAATTCCAGGAACCACGTCTTGCACACAATCTCGAGCTTGTTGAATACCTGAGAACAATCGGAAAAAAACATGGGGCATCTCCCGGAGAAGTAGCCATTGCATGGACGCTTTGGCACCCTGGCGTTACTGGCGCTATAGTCGGAGGACGTAGTGCTGAACAGGTAGAAGGAATAGTCGGTGCTGCCGATCTAATGCTCGATCGGCAGGAAGTCGATGCAATTGAGACATTTGTCTCATCGATGCCGGAATAAGCTCCTTCTTGATAGCATAACAACTCAATTCAGGACTCCGACCCAATGCCAGAGACCTTATATGAAAAGAAACTAAAAAGCCTTCTTGCATCTGCAGGGATACAGGTAAACGGACCGAACCCGTGGGACATCAGGGTACTGGATCCTCGTTTCTACAAACGGGTCATCACTGAATCCCACCTCGGTATTGGTGAATCCTACATGGATGGATGGTGGGAATGTGATGCACTTGAAGATTTCTTTTATAAAGTGCTGCGAGCGAAACTTGATAAAAAAGTTTCACAGTTCACTCGCGTTCTCAGTAACCTAGCCGGTATCCTGATAAATCTTCAGCATCCATCGAGAGCCTTCCACGTTGGAGAAACCCACTACAACATTGGAAACGACCTTTACGAAGCCATGCTTGATAAACACATGCTTTACAGCTGTGGCTATTGGAAAGGAGCGGACAATCTCGATCAGGCTCAGGAAAATAAATTACGGCTGATTTTCAACAAACTACAGCTCGAACCAGGCATGAAAGTGCTCGATATCGGATGCGGCTGGGGAGGAGCTGCCCGGTTTGCCGCTGAACAGTATGGAGTCCGTGTTACAGGAGTTACCGTATCGAGCGAACAGGCCAAGAAAGCCGAAGAACTGGGGCAAAACCTGCCGGTCGATGTCAGGCTGATGGACTACCGTGACATACAAGGAACCTATGACAGAATCTATTCCATCGGTATGTTCGAACATGTCGGGGTGAAGAATTATCAACAGTTTTTCGAGATCACCTCACAATGCCTGAAAGATGACGGCCTGTTTCTTCTGCACACTATCGGAAGCAAACGCTCATCGATGAATACCGACAAATGGACCCATAAATACATATTCCCGAATTCCATGCTCCCTTCTGCAAAACAGATCACAACAGCGAGTGAAGGGCTGCACGTCATGGAAGACTGGCATGCATTCGGTAACGACTATTGCAAAACACTCAAAGCATGGCACATAAACTTCGAACACCACTGGCCAGACTTGAAGCGCGCCTATGACGAACGATTCTACAGGATGTGGCGATATTACCTGCTTAGCGCAGCAGGCTCCTTCCGCGCCCGTAATGTTCAACTCTGGCAGATACTCTTTTCGAATAACGGAATAACAGGGGATTTTTATGTAAGCCGTGAAGCGGGAGAACTCATTGTCTAACAATATCTGATACACCTCTTCTGCCGTTCGTCCGATATGCCAGCTTGAGAACAGCTCACTTGATGTCCTCTAAATCAGGAATGTCATCGATATCGGGAATATCGTCATCAATTATGACCTGTATTCTTTCCATTTCTTCGCTTTCGGGCTCATCCGGCTTTTTATCCATTATTTCTTTTTCAGATGAAGAAACCGGCTCAACAGGAACAGTCTGCTCAAACAACGACAACTGTGTGGAATATTTTGCCTTACCGTCTTTCCCCTGAACATTCTTTTTTCCCTCTTCAAACGAGCCATCCGTTTTCCCCTTGCATACAGGAACCTCGGAACACGAAGGAGGAATGGCAGAACGACCTCTACCTCTCATAAAATCAGCCATTTCCCGGTCGAGAGACTCCTGGACGGCATCCTCAACTTCATTACGGATAACTTGCATCAACCGCATCGAATCCCCCCGGTACTCGGCCATTTCTCTACGCAATGCACTGACCGCTTTCTCGATTTCAGCACGTTGCCGTCGCGGTAAAACGGTAAACATCATGGCAAGAATAAAGACAAGCAGCATCAAGATGATCAACAAAAGGTAAGTCATCATCGACATTTGTCATCGTTTCCTACTTCATTAATCTTCATGAGGGCGCCATCAATAGGCAAGCAGATAACGAGAATTCTCCCCCACCACAACACGAGAGAACTCTTCAACCAATGTAAAACATTTTACCTACTATTAACAACCCAGAATAGGGGACGTTGTAAATAATTTACACATATTTAAAATTCCGAACAATTTGCGCAACAGCAGATGTAGAAATTTTTAGTATTCTTGCTATCTCTGCAAGTGAAAACCCGTATTCTTTCACAAACTTTTCTACAAGTGTTTTTCGAACCTTTGATACTGAACGAATTCTGCTTCCCGAAAGCAACTGACTTAACCCTATGCCATTTTTTTCGCATAATTCCTCAATATCAGCATGAGCTTTTGCTTTTATTTCATCGAAATCAAGCACATTTACCTGACTCTTTACCGACTCATCTGCATCCTCAAGTATCTTGCTAACAAAGGAACCGTCTCCTAAAATTCGTTCATCGCTCAATTGCTTTTCCTTTCTAGCTCGCATTCCTTGCACTGCCGACCATCCTCCAACAGAACGAACAAGGCCACCCCCAGTCAATTCAGGTTGATGACCTTTTTGAACCTCTTCTTTCAAAAAATTTCGATAGGCATACATTGCCATTCTTTCTTTTTCTCCAAAATGATGAAGAACAAAATCACGATCTTGCCAGTCATTTGAAAAAACATTCATTACGACCGTATGCCCACTCCATGGATATGCATCAAGATCATCCAAAGAATTCACCAGTCCGGCTCTTAAAGGGTTTAAATGTATATACGCAACCAAACGTATAAAATAACGATCCTCTTGACAGACAATTGATTTGTATCGATTTTGGAAAAGATGGCCTTGCCTATCATGTCGCCTGTTATAGTTACTTGCATAGCCACTCAGCAACCTTCGCATAAAAGTAGACATCCCTGCTTTTCCACTTCGAAGTAGGATATGTGCATGATTATTTAATAGCGCCCATGAATAGATTGTCGTACCTGTTTCCGGAACAAGTTTTCCCATACGGGAAACAAAATCATCTCGATCCTTATCATCAGTAACAATATCCCGCTTTTCAATTCCCCGAAGCATTACATGGTGCAGGGTTCCTGGTGCGTCTAGTCTTGGACCTCTTGGCATTGTAACGATTTTATAACCTTTTATAGCTTTTATCCTTGTATCGATGACAAATATACAATTTATTTACAACGTCCCCTAATATTGACAAAGGAAAAGGCGGTTACAGAACTTGCCGTAACCGCCTGTGTCGGGGTGGCGGGACTCGAACCGGATTATAATAAAATAACTTACAACGATTTGATATATTTTTACCCCCTCCTTAACCCTCATAATACCCTATACCGAAGACTGTTTTGTTCATATCGGTGCGGATCATTTGTATTCCTTTTTCGATCCCGCGAGAGCCGAAATAAAAACCGAATGCCGTCAGGTCGAGTGCGGTTAGCAACTCTATCCAGGGGTTCATCAGCGCTACTTTTGTTTCCGGAAGATGAAATATCGTCGCC
>JADMLA020000029.1 GCA_015482705.2 Prosthecochloris sp.
GGTGTCGTTCTGGATTTTGGCATAGATACAAGTGACCAAGCGTACGTGACTATTGGAGAGAAAAAACCTGAAGGCATCCGATGTTTTTTCGCAAGAAAAGATATGGCGTCACTTGCTCGATTATCGAAAGGACAGTTTGTTGCGATCGAGGGAAAAGCAAAAAGTGGTGATGCCAATACTCTTGTCATTGACAAAGCACGCATTCTATCGGACGAAGAGGAAGACAACATCTTACCAAAGCCTACCACCGTCGAAAAGGATGCCACTGTCGGAAAGGATGCCATCAGATGGGTTCAGGCTGACATCATGCCGAGGTTTCTTCACCAGGAGAAACCAGAATACCCTGAAGAAGCCCGAATTGCAGATATCGAAGGAAAGGTGTTTGTCATCGTTATGATAGGTAAAAACGGGAAACCCAGAAAAGCGCACGTTCTAAAACGTACTCCACCTGAAGAAACCGTTTTCGATAGTTCAGCGATTGCGACGGTCATGAATTCAACCTACGAACCCGCTATGCGAAATGGAGAACCGATAGCTGTATGGTTGACCGTTCCAATTCGCTTTTCGTTACGCTAGAGGCAACCCGTTCGTTAAGAAAACGATCTACTGAAGTTTCCCCCTACAACCACTTTCCATTCGCTATTCACCACATTTCGGTTCACCTTCACCCACAGGTTCCGGCATCGTCGTGATCGAACCCATGTGCCAGCTTCCGGCAACGTAGCGCACATAGACAGGACACTCGTTTCGTAAAATATCCACTACCTGCGGAAAGTCTTCCCATCGGTAGTTACACCAGACATATCCCGTTGCCACCTGCTCATCCGTATCAGGCATGGATCCATGTTCACGATGAAAATACGCACCGCCGATCAGGCTGCCGTCATCCCTGCGCAGCCCGATTATCGCCCTGTACGGATAACCGTTCGCAAACTTCCCGCCAGCGAAGTACGCAATATCGTACTTCGCTATCTTCTCGACCACAATGACACCTGAAGGCATAATTCTCTCTCCTAATTGGTTTTCTTCGACGTCCAATTCCTTGATTCTGTCCGCAATGCACCAATATACCTATGATCCTGTTCAAGACTGAAAAACCTCGATTCTGTCTACTTCGAGCCTGAACGCACCCTCCTGCCTCTCGGAAAGCAGAAAACCGATCTGGAAAATACGGGATTGATCGAGAGGCGGAGCATCCGTAACAATGCGACCACGGAAAGAGGGCTTGAAATCAATGAAAGGCAATCGAACAGCAACCCACCCGTCCATCGGCGCATCGAATTCCTGGCGGTATACCAGGCCGTCGAACAGGAGATCCGTTCGAAGACGAAAACTGTAACGTTTGCCGTCCCCGTTGATAGACAGTTCGATTCCGTCATAACCAGTATAATCATTTTCCGGAAGCGGTGCCCGTACCGAGGCGAATCCACCATTGTTGTCAAGGGAGAGATGACCGGAAAACACCCCTTTGCCCTCACTGGAATGCTGCATCAGGCTATCGGACAATCCACCCATAACACCATCGTTGACGCTTGTCCAGCGAAGAAGAGGAGGATGCATGAAGTCGGTGATTATTTTCCTTTGCGTGTCCATGGTTTGCTCCATTGCAAGATTGGAGAAGGAGGTAAAAATAAAATATCGTTTTTTTTACCCTTTCCCCACGATGATAACCTTCGGAGCATTTCAATTCAAAAGGGTATTCCTTAAATTTCAGCGGCAGTCAAGAGGTAATAGAACATCATTTCTGTTGACCGAAGACTGTAAACTGGTTTTATATATTTCAGGCTTCTGTATTCAGAACTATTGCCTTGTATTTTTTGATCTTTGAATTGATTCTTATGAAGTTCATCCTCTCGAACGGGCGCTATATGGTCTTAATCGGCGTCATCGGCGCATTTTTTGCAGCAATTTCACTTTTCATTTATGGCGGCATACTCACCGTTCAACAAATCATCGAGACTATCCAAACGGGACATGTATCGAGCAAGGGGTCGAAAGCCCTGATGCTCAGTTTTGTCGAAATTGCCGATATATTTCTTATAGGCACAGTAATGTACATCATATCGACAGGTCTTTACGAACTGTTCGTCGATGACAATATAGAAGTACCCGACTGGCTGGAAATACATACACTCGACGATCTCAAACAAAAGCTGATAGGGGTCGTTATCGTGGTTATGAGTGTGGTTTTTCTCGGCCATGTCATCAAATGGCACGGAGAGACCGAGATAGTCTATTACGGCGCAGCCATTGCGTTCGTCGTTGTAGCACTTACCTACTTCACAGGGCAGAAGAAGAAGAAAGAGGAAGGCGTTAAGAAATGAAAATTTACTATTGAATAATGAAAGACCTTATCAGGCAATGAGTTGAACCTCTCGCCTCTACTGTGTACCTTATCCGACAGTAATGTGCATGCGTTTTGCCAGTTCATGGAAATAGTCACGCGACCATATCTTTAAGGCTTCGACATCCTTTACAAACCTTGAGACATCATTCCTGGCCGGTACAACATCGAGCGCATCAATTCGCTGATGGAGTAACTGGCGAAAGTCAGGTTCTGTGAGGTTTTCCCCTTGCAGATTCCCGCTCTGCTTGGCACGAATGCCAAAATGAGAAAGGTTCATCGAAATACTTTTCCTGACATACCATTCGAAGTCGAACCAGTCCCGCCCTTTGACCCTGTTTTTCCAGTTCCTGAAAAGCAGTGCATGCATCTTCCCGGCAAACAGATCCGGCAAGCTGAAGCATTTGACATAGAACGAAAAGGGTTGGAGAAGGAGTTTTTCCTCGGTTGCAAATCCCAATGGAGGTTCCGTATCGACCTCGAACTTGATCTTGATGATTTTGTCCGCATGAACGGCAAAACTGAAAAGGCGTGTATCACTTTTTAAAAAAGCGGACTCGATACCGGTGCGAACCGTTTTCTTTTTTGCCGACATTTCTACCTGAAGCCCCAATGCTGAAAACTCTTCCCTGACCACTTTGAAATAGGGTTCGAGTGAAAAGTCGGCATCTGATTCGAGTAGAGAAAAATCCAAGTCTTCGGAAAACCTCGGCAGCCCGTAAAAGATTCTCAGACAGGTGCCGCCGTAAAATGCAGCTTTGTCGAAAAAGCCTCCCCTATACAAACCAGCAAGCGCCACCTCCTGTACGACCTCACGCAACCCATTCACGGCACCATCAGCCATCGTCATATCATATTTTTCGAGCATCTGCTTCAGAACGGTCATGACACCTCCCGCTGCAGTGTGCCAACAAGTTTCAGCAATGCCTGCAACATATCAGTCTTGATACCTGCTAAGATACAGTCATCGATCACGTTCATGTCAAAACGAGCCAGGGATTCTTCATCGACGCGCAAATCATCAAAGAGCAACACCGCTAATCCTTTTGGTGACTTTATGCTTACGTTGCGGGTAAAGACCAGCTTGTCACAGAGCGCCTTTTCCGGAGATGCCATCAAAAAACCGGTTTGATCGGGATTCTCGATACGGTCGATACCGATGGAATAGAATTCAGGTGGAGAATGGGTATAGGAAAAACGTCCAACCATCAAGTCGTATATCTTTCCCCTCCTCGTTGTCATTGAGGTGATCTCAACGACCCGTTCCGGGATAATTCCATAATGATGCAAGGCATAATCCATGGAAACGTAAGACGGCCCGTACAGCAAGTTGGCAACAAGCGGCAAGGACATCGGAATCTCTGTAATTTCAGGTGAGACGGCATACAGCCCCTTTTTGATGGGTAAGAGCTGCCCGTCATCGATCATGCGGACGATCTTGTCGTTCGGAGACCGATATTCATCAAGAATCGACAGTAAAGTGCCATGCGTCAACGGTACCCCACCAAATGTCTTAAGCTTTTGTTCTAACCTCATTGCAATTATTTTGCACAGTTAATCGACATTTATTCGATTTTCTATACAAAATAGTGACTTTCAACCTAATCACAAAGCAAATTTTTCCAGCAGAAGTTGGTTCTGATTGGCTTTAGGGGACATCCTACAGTAAAACTTCACGGGTTTTCAACCCGGAACGACCATCACCCCGGTTATTTCGATATATTGTGGCCTTAAACAAAAAAGCCAGCTCTATAAGAGACTCTATGGGCTTACGAAACTTCAGAGACAGACAGACTCATGTGATTGACAAAAGGCACACATAAGTGTATATTGATTTCACGAAAACCTTTGCATGGAACAATGAAAAGAATAATAAGCTTAAGCTTCAAAGAGCTGTCTCTTTTGAACTTATCGTTTCACAGATTGAGGCCGGGAAAATACTTGATATACTTGAACACCCAGAACAAACGAAATATCCAGGGCAGAGAATATTGGTGGTAGATGTAGATGATTACGCACACTAACAAATCTGCTTTACCAGCTCGAGGATAGTATAGCTTGACGGATTATGAATCAACCATGAATTCGAACTCTATCGAAGCTCAAAACGGAGAAGAAATAGCTATTGCTCCTGCGCACTACCGCGACAAGTTGACAATCAAAGCATACAAGGCAGAGTATTTCACAACGCCAACACCGAATCTTTTCATACCCAACGCTGCATTGCCAGCGCAAAGGACGACTTGATCCTGTTCAACACATCCGGAGGAGCTACTATCACCAGCAGACCGGCAAAAATACACAGAGAGGCGATCCATTCCCAGTTATTGAACGATTCGCCCAGCACGACCCATGAAGACAGCATGCCGAAAACCGGAACCAGCAAGGAAAAAGGCGCGACAACATTCGGAGAATATCGGGAAAGCAACTTTCCCCAGAAGCCAAACGCAAGCACTGTTGAAACCATGCTCGTATAAAAAATAGCGAATACACCGGTCAGAGATATGTCGGTAATTGCTCCGATCTGACCATCTTCGAAAAAAAACGACAGGAGAAATAGTGGCAATGGTGGAATCAGGCTCATTTGAATGACCAGATGAAACATGTTGATTCTCCCTGCTTTCTTCATCAAGATATTGGATACCGCCCATGCCAGACCGGCAGCGATAACGATACACAATCCAGCCAAGTTTGAACGGCCCTCTCCGATACTGTCGAACACCAGGATAAATATTCCGCCAAAAGCAATCGAAATACCGAGTTTTTGGAACGCAGTAGGAGCATCCCGTAACAGGAATGAAGACAAAATCAATGTAAAGACACTTTGAATTTGCAGCACCAGCGAAGACAGCCCGGCCGGCATTCCAATCTTCATTCCGACAAACAACAAACTGAACATCACAACCCCCAAAACCAGACCGATAGACACAATCCACCGCAGACTGACAGAACCTTTCTGAATGAACAAAATCGCTGGAAATGCAGAAAAGACAAATCGCAGGGCGGAAAACAACAAGGG
>JADMLA020000030.1 GCA_015482705.2 Prosthecochloris sp.
ATGGATTTTGATGTTGTTGTAAAAGATGGCGACGGTGATGAAAGCGACGGTCAGTTTACGGTGACACTGACGCCGGATCCTGCTCCGGTGGATGTAACGGTGGGTGAACCCAATCTTCCTGACGGGACAAACCCCGATGGCACTGCATTGACGCAGAGCGAAACGCTGGGAATCGAGCCGGATGCTGATGCCGTTATTGTCGATACGCGTTTTACAAATATCGACAGTTTACCGGAGTTGACATCTGGTGGTGTGCTGGTCGAGTATTCGTTAAGCCCTGACGGTCATACGTTGACGGCTACGGCCGGCGGTGAAACCGTGTTCACGGTGGTCGTGACCGATCCAACCGACCCTGATGGAGGGCAGGGTTACGAGTTTACGCTCCATGGTCCGCTCGATCATGTTGACAGTGACGAGCATGAGCTTGATTTCGACTTTGAGTTCGATGACAGTGACGACCACACGAAGGAGGGTACGTTTACGGTAACGGTACTGGATGATCACGTGCCCGGAAGTGATTTGCTGACCGTTGCGGAAGACGGGGAACAGACTATCAATACCAGTGCCGATGCGACATCGGACAACACATTGGTTCCCGATAAGGGAGAGCCGGGCGGTCCATCGCATGGTACTGCGGTGATAAATCCGGACGGTACGCTTACCTATACACCGGACGAGCACTACAGCGGAACGGATGAACTGACGTATACCCATACTGATGAGGACGGTAACGATTATACGACAACCGTGACCATAACGGTGACCCCGGTTTCGGATGCTCCTGAGTTGAGCAGAGATGCGTTGAATGTCAGGACAGATGAAGATGTATCAGTTGCGCTGGGTTTCAACGCACCGGTTGTAAGTGACGGCACAGACCAGAATGGTGGTCAGGCAGGTGACAACCCTGAGCTTCTCGGTGCAATACAACTCAGAAATATTCCTGCCGGAGCAAAACTTCTCTATGCCGACGGGACAACTGTTCTGGAGTCAGACGGGAGTACAGTCAATATCGTGCTGAGCGACGGTAGTCACATCACAGGGGTGACAGGGGATGTGACGATGACGACGGCTGAATTCGAAGGACTTCGTGTGTTGCCTCCTGCCGACACTCACAACAACTTTTCGGTAAGAATGCGGGTGACCGAATACGAAGTCGACGACAGTGGAAATCCTTTGCCGGGCGTTGATGGTGCGGTCTCGAACATCAAAGTGAATGTAAGGGTGCTTGCAGTGACCGACAAGGTGGAGATTTCGTGGAACGAGGGTGGAGATTTTCCTGATACGGATGAAACTCCTGACGATCCCGATACGATTAACAAGGTTATCAACGAGGACACTGCTCTTGATCTGACTTCGATGCTGAACTACTCCTTTACCGGAGAGCCGGATGAAACGACGACGCAAACACCACCGATAGCCGACGGTAACAATACGACGCCTGATTTCGACGGTAGCGAATCCCGTGAACTGGTGATCGGGGAGTCCGGGGTTACCGTACTGCCTCCCGGAACGATCGTGAAGGTTGACGGTGTGGCGATTGATCCTGAAAGCGATGGGACTTACAGCATTGCGCTCACCAATGATCAGACTATTCCGCCGATCACGATTCAGCCTCCTGAACATTTCAGCGGGGATATTCTGGAAGATATTCCGGTGACGGTTGTCGCGCTGGACAGTGATAGCGATTCTTCAGGGGCAAATCCCGTCGAGGAGTCTGATACGGTGTACTTCAACCTGTATGTCAACCCTGTTGCAGGAGATGTCGAAGCACAGGATGTTTCAACAGAGGAAGATACTGCAGTCAAATTCATGGAGGAGCTCGGTCTTACCGATACCGACGGGAGTGAGAGCATCGTCGGTATAGTCATCAAAGACATCCCCGATGGATGGGAACTGTATGATGGTGACGGTACTCTCTTGATAACCGGTAACGGTTCCGATGACTGGACGGTCGATACTGCCGATGTGACAAGTGGAGACTATACGGATTACACGCTGCTTCCCCCGGGTCACAGCAGTGTCGACGAGACTGTCAATATCGACGTAACGACTACCGATACGCAGACCGTCAACGGCAGCACGGTTTCCGATACACAGACCGTTACTCTTCCGGTCAAGATAGAGGTTACCCCGGTTGCGGAAAAAATGGGGCCCGATGCAGATAAAGATGGACAGACCGATACGCCGCTGCCGGGCCAGGCTGATAGTGATGATAACGGTACTGCCGATCTGCAGATGAATCCGTCGCATGAATACACGGTCAACGGTACCGAAGATGAGTGGTTTTCTTTGCACAGAGCCGGTATCAGCGGTGATTCTGACGGGTTCGATCTGGAAACTCCATGGTTCAACGAGGATACAGAGACGTCATCGTATCAGGATAACTCCGAGGAGACATTTGCCCTGTTTACGCCGAAAGATAGTGAGGGTAATGACTTGCTGGGTTCACAGTTCAGATACGATGACGGTACCCCTGAGGGCAGGATTCTGACGTATACCGGAAGTCCTGTCGAAATTCCGGTTCAGCACCTGGACAGTCTCGAGTTTATGCCACCAGCGAACTTTGCAGAAGAAGGGATCGAGATTGTCGTCAATGCAAAGACCGTCGATACCGATCCTGATGATGGATCGAAGAGCGAACAGGTCTCTGGAGAGGTGGTTTTGACGATTGATTATCTGCCTGTGGCAGATCAGGTAAGTCTTGCTGTTTCCAGTCCCGGAGGAGATGAGGATACCCAGATTCCGATCAACATCAGGCCACAGAGCGACGACAAAGACGGCTCGGAATCCTTTACGGTTACCATTGACAACGTGCCAAGCGGTGCAGTGCTGCATTACAATGGCAGTGTATTGACCGGAACAGCCGGAACAACCGTTGGTACGTTGAAGTACACCATTCCAGATTTTGACGAAGATGCACCGCTGACGATCCAGCCGCCTTTGAACAGCGATGTGGACTTGATCGAACTCGATGTTCAGGCAGTCAGTGAAGATGGCGTAGACGCTTCTCCTTCAACAGCGTTGCCTCTAAAAATAGATGTGCGCGGTGTTGCCGATACGGTCGATCTGACAACAACCACGCCAAAGTTCGCGGAAGCCGATGTCGATACTACAGGTGAGGTTGCCCTGAACCAGATTGTTACCGGTTATACCATGCAGGATGATGATGGCTCTGAGACGCTGACCTTTCGAATAACCGGGCTCGATCCACAGTTTTCCATCGACTGTGGCACCTTTCTCGGCGGCACAGGAACTGAGAGAGTCTGGGTTCTGACGGAGGAAGATCTTGCGGCGGCGAAGATACGTGTTCCCGCTAATTTCAGCGGCACGGTAAATCTGTCGATGGTAGCGATTACGACCGAGCGAGAAGGTGATAGCCATACTGAAGACCCGATAGACCTGTCGGTTGAGATTACGCCGTCCCCTGAAGCGGAGATCAATTCTTCGGCGACAATTCCCGAAGATGCGACGGTGCAGGTCGATTTCTCGATCCAGCACCGGAACGGCGATACCGACGAGACGCTGACATCGGTCTGGATAAAGGCTGCAGATGTAGACGGTGCGGACTATATGCTGTATCTGGGAAGTGACGGAGTGACGACTCTTGCCGATGCTGCAGCCGATCCCGCCGTGACGGATGTGGTGCTCGATGGCGGTTATTACAAGCTTACAGGTTCGGCTATCGACAATATTTACGTGCAGAATGAAGCGGATCTTCATGGAGACTACACCTTTGACATCAAGTATGAAATAACCGATAACTCCTCTGACGGAACCCTCGATCCTCCGGACAGCACGGTAACCACGCAGTCGGATGCCGTTTACAACCTGTCTTTTGCTGCAGTGACCGATCCAATTTCACAAACACTCGGTACTATAACACTGGACGATCCAGGGGATGGCACCGTTGAGGGAAACCTTGTATCGGTGACTGAAAATACCATCATTACCATTCCTGTGACTGTAACCCAGGTCGATGATCCGGCAGAAGGGCCGAACGGCAAGGATGATGACGGGAGCGAGAAGCTCGAGCAGTTCATTATAGACAATGTACCGCAGGGGGTTACGGTTGTCGGAGGCACCTATATCGGTAATGTGTATGATTCCGGGGCCGGTGATAATGTCAATTCGGGCCGCTGGATTATCGATATTGATCCGAACCAGGCGTTTACAACGTCTGATAGCGGCACTATTACAACAAATATTGCGTTTGCCGTCGACGGAACGGCTGAACAGCTTGGCGGTCTGAGTCAGACCATAACCATTACGGCTGTCAGCAGGGATGAAGGGTCTGGGACACAACAGGCAATGCAGAGTTTCACGTTAACGGTTGCAGACGCAGATGAATTTGATGACTCGGAGAGTCCGGTTTTTATCAATGAACCCTCAACCATTGATCTGTGGTCTGAAAATACTGATTCCGATGTTATTGAAGATACTCCGATATCTCTTGGAGAAATGGTCAACGCCCAGATAAGCGCTGGAACCAACAGTACTTTCGACATTACGCTGACCGACTTTCCTCCGGGTACGGTCATTACCGGTATGACTGCAACGGTTCTTCCTGGCGGTGAAACGGTCTATACGGTTTCCGGCAGTGGGGGTAACGTGGTGTTACAGACCGTATTGGACAGCATTACCATTACTCCGCCAGCCAACTGGAATGACAACAACCATGGGAACGACTTTGACTTTAAACTTACGCTGACAACCCGGGCTCCAGGCGGAGAACGTAACGATCAGGTGATCGAGGTTAACAACCGGGAAGTAGTTCCTGTAACAGATCACACAACCATAGTCATTAATGCTCCTGACGTAGATGAAGACAACGACGCTGGTTTTACGGTTTCGTTCAGCAACGGGGCGGATGGAGGGTTTACGACCGTTCAGGGCCCATTGTACCTGAAGGTTGATGATTCGGGAATGCACCCTCCGGAAGGAGGAACCCTCTATCATAATGGTTCGCCTGTTTCCGTACAGTCCATTACCGGAGTTCCGGGCGTTCCTGACGGAGATTACTATGTTATTGACCCTGTTGAATTTACCGATACTGTTCAGTTTACCTATGAGCCTGAAGGAAATGCTGCCGGCAGTGTGGGGGTTACAGCGTATCTGAGGACACAGGAAGAAAGTGCGTCCAATATTCTTACCAATACAGCCACAGCCAGCTTTGATATCAACCCTGTCAATGATGGTTATGATGCCGAGATTGCCAGTGCCAGCGGTGATGAAGATACCATGATCGAGATTGAGCTCGATGGAACCGGTCTCAGGGATGCGGATGGTTCTGAAGAGATTGTCAGCGCTTTCATCGAAAATGTGCCGGACGGTTTTCTTGTTTTCACCGGATCTTCCCAGGCGACAGCCGTTCTGGCAATCAATGTTGGCGATGACGGAACCGGCAACAACACCTGGAGTATTCCGCTTGATCCGGACGGTTCACTGCCGGATTACATCGCTGTCCGGCCGCCGGAAAATTACAGTGGGACGGTTCAAGATTGTGTCCTCAAGGTGTACAGCGGCGAGCAGGACCTCGAGCCAACGGTTGATATGGTGACATTTGATATCGAAGTAGAACCGGTTGCCGATCCTGTCGATCCGAACCTGTTCATTCCTACCACATCATTCGGTGTAGAGGGTGAAGCGATTCCGATCAACCTCAATAAGGCTATGGAAGATCAGGACGGGTCAGAAACCCTGACGTTGACGTTTCAGGGTATCGGTGCGGGTGCTGTCTTTTATGACAGTGCAGGCAATCTGATCGATGCAGCTTATGATGCAGGTACCGATACCTATACCTTGACAGGAGTTCCCGGCTATGATCCTGCAGAAATTTATGATGTGAACCACCTGACACTTGTCCAGTCGGCTCTAACCGGCACGGTGACGGTGACGGCTTACACTGTCGATGGTAGTGACGATTCATCTGATGAAGCCGTAACGAAGACTTTTACACTCGATATTTCACAGATTGAGCCTACGGGTGGTGACGACACGTTGTTCTATGACGGTGACTCCGGTCGAACGTATGATGGTTTTGGTGGTGAGGATACGATAACACTACAGCTTAACCAAGATCTTGATTTCAATGCAGATACTTCAACGCTTGCAAATATTGAAATCATCGATCTCGATCAAAACGGTGATCATCAACTGCTTCACCTTTCGGAAACAGATGTTCTGCAGAGTACCGATGAAAATAATGTATTGACAGTTCTGGGTGACGCAGGTGACAGTGTGCAGCTTGCGGGGAGCTGGGTATCTTCGGTTGATGGTGGTTTTACTGTTTACACCAGCGGGGATGCTGTGCTTAGAGTAGAGAATGACATAACTATGATATGATTTGTCGCTAACATTTAACCATCTAAGAGATATGAAAAACAGGTACAGGAAGCGGACGCTGACAGCACTACTGCTGTTTGCAGTGCTGTCAGGGATGATCGTGCCTCAGATTTTGGTGGCACGCGATAATACGGTAACGGTGAAGTCGGCTGTTGAACAGACGATCAACAGTAATCCTGTAGTGCAAGCGAAATGGCACGAGTTCAGAGCGGCTTACCATGAAGAAGCGGTAGCCTATGGAGGTTATCTGCCGAAACTCGATGCTACTGCAGGCGTTGGCCGGGAGTGGGTGGACGGTGATAACCTGACGAAAGATGTGTACACTCGCAAAGGTGTCCGTCTGGAAGTGACGCAGATGCTCTTCGACGGATTTTATACCCATCACCAGGTGTGCCGTCTGAAGTGTGAGGGTAAAGCGCTTTATTTCGAGTTTCTCGATTCCATCGAGCAGGCCGGTCTCGAAGCTGTCAGGTCCTATGCCGACGTGCAACGTTACCGAAACCTTGTCACGCTTGCTGAAAAAAACTATGCGTACCATCAGAAAATCTCCGATCAGATCAGTCGTCGTGTACGATCGGGGGTAAGCACCGGTGCGGACATGGAGCAGATTGAGGGGCGTCTTGCATTGGCAAAATCCAATCTTATTAACGAACGAGCGAACCTGCATGACGTGACGGCACGCTACCAGCGGATTGTTGGAGAATTGCCTGCGGAAAAACTCCAGGAATTCGAGGTACCGGTTTCGGCAATTCCTTCGAGTGTCGAAGGTGCGCTTGGAGAGTCTTATCGGAAAAATCCGGGATTCCTCGCATCGATGCTTGAAATCAAGGCATCCCGGCACGCGCTCGATGTTCAGAAATCGAAGTTTTACCCACGATTCGATCTACGAGCCTATCAGGACTGGAGTTGGGACAAGGACGGTATTGACGGTTACCAAAGAGAGGCTGCGGTAGAGGTAGTGATGCGTTACAATATTTTCAATGGCGGTTCGGATTTTGCTTCGGTGCGACAGTATAAGCAAAAGTTGTACCGGTCGATCGATTTGAAGGATAAAGCATGCCGGGATTTGCGTCAAACGATTGAAATTGCGTATAATGACCGCGAGGCGCTGACTTCCCAGGTAAACTATCTCGATCAGCATCGTATGCAACTTGCAGAGGTACGAGTCGCTTATCTCGATCAGTTTACGATAGGCCGACGAACGTTGCTCGACCTTTTGGATACGGAGAACGAGTACTATCAGGCAGAGCGTGCGTATACCAACGGAGTATACGATTTGACGATAGCCGACGCGCGGACACTTGCGGGAATGGGGCGTTTGCTCAACGATATGGACGTGGTTCGATATGATCTGCCGTCCCTCGAGGAACTGGATTATGACGGTATCCCTTCTATGCAGGCATCGGATTACTGTCCTGTCGAAGCACCTGAAGGATCGATACAATAAAGAGGGTTAGTTGTTTCAGTGAAGAAATATAGCAACCAGGTAGTAACGGTGTGTACATGCGGCTTGTAAAAGCGGTACTTTTGCTGTCAAGTGCTATGACAGTAATGGCTGGAGCTGTTATTTCTCCTGCGCTGCCCGAAATAAGCCGTCATTTTTCCGGAGACAGCGTAAACGTCCTGACGAAGCTCGTCTTGACGATGCCTGCGCTGACGATTGCCTTGTGTGCCCCTCTTGCAGGGCATCTTTCTGATCTTTTCGGACGTAGAAAACTTCTGGTTTTTTCGTTGTTTTTATATGGTTTGTCCGGATCCAGCGGCTTTTTTCTGAACGATCTTTTTCTTTTGCTTGTAAGTCGTGCAGTTCTCGGCATTAGTGTTGGCGGAATCATGAGTGCCGCTACAGCGTTGATCGGCGATTTGTATTCCGGCAACGAACGTGCTGAATTTATCGGTCTACAGTCGGGGTTCATGTATATCGGAGGGATTGTACTTATTCTGCTGGGTGGATTTCTGGCAGAAATAAGCTGGAAAGCCCCTTTTCTTGCATACCTTTCGGCATTTGCCGTGTTCATCATGGCGATAATCGGGCTCCGTGACCCGAATTCTGATTCGAACAATTCCGGGATGATTGATCGTGAAGAGCCATTGCTGATGCCGTATCTTGTGGTTGGATTGATCTATCTGCTGGTTTTCCTGCTGATGGTATTTTACTACATGGTACTCGTTCAGTTGCCTTTTATCTTGCAGAACCGTTTTGGGATTGGTAGTGCCGTTACCGGCCTTGCCATTTCTGTTGCGGCGTTTGCCGGTGCTGTTTCTTCGCTTTCCTTTCCTTTGTTAAAACGCAGATTATCGTATAGATCGATCTATGTTCTTGGATTTGGGTTTGTTGCTGCCGGATATGTTCTGATAGGCAACTTTTTCGGTTTTACATACATCCTTGCAGGTCTCGCACTCGCCGGATTCGGTAACGGTATGCTGATGCCGAATGGCAGTTTCTGGCTCATGGAAGTGACCCCTGAGCAAATAAGAGGAAAAGCGGTGGGCGGTTTTACAGGAATGATATTTCTTGGACAGTTTCTGTCTCCGATTCTCATGGCCCCTGTTGTATCGCTCTTTTCGCTCGATGGAGCGTTTCTCGCATCGGCGGTGTTTCTCCTTGCCGTTGCAATCTTTCTCACAGTGCTACCAATGAACTATATCGTTACCCCTCCAATTTCGAGAAAATAGCCCCGATAAGAAAAACGTTCGTTGAGCCGTATCCTTGTCAGGCGGCTTATAGATAAGTATATTCAATGCATAAATGATGTTTCCGGGACCATCTCCATCAGCAGGTTCGGGTTGTCGGAGGGAAAGATTTTCCCGATCCTTTTTTCCCCTTAATTCTATTTTCGTGTACCGTGTTCATGCCTGCGCATCACCAACACCGTTACAAATTCCCTGACGGGGATGTTACCTATTCTGTTCGGACAAGCCTTCGCGCCAAACATGTCCGGTTACGTGTTTCTCCTCGAGAAGGGCTGGTTGTCATCGTTCCACAGGGATTTGACCGGTCACTGGTGCCCGGTATTGTCGAAAAAAGACTTCCATGGGTTCGCAAAGCTCTTGGAACAATGCCTGCTGTTCGATCTTCTGAAGATCTTTTTCCTGACACCCTTTCCTTGCGGAGTATCGATGAAGAATGGTACGTTTTTTTTGAGGTCACCAGGGAACCCGAATGTTGTTTCGTTGAAAAACCGGGCAGATTACTCGAGATCCGTTCGTTGCAGGGCGGGTCGAAAACATCGTTCGATCTTCTGCGTGAATGGGTGAGAAGAAAGGCCGTGAACGAACTGCTGAAAAAGCTCGACGAGGTTTCGGAACAGTATGGATTGTCGTATGACAAAGGGGCTGTACGATGTCAAAAAACCAGGTGGGGAAGCTGTTCGGTCAACAAAACGATTAGCCTCAACATGAAACTGCTGTTTCTTCCTCCCGACCTTGTCGAGTATATCATGCTACACGAGCTTTGTCACACCATGCATATGAACCATTCTCGACGTTTCTGGGCTCTTGTTGAGCAAAACATGCCGGATTACGTTGTTCATGATCGTGCCATGAGAGACGCGTTTCATTACGTTCCGCAGTTTTTGCAGCAATGAAAGAGCCGCGAAGAAACCGCAACCTGTTATTTTCAAAGGAACATGACCGAAAGATATCTGACCAAATCGAGATTTTTGCTCGCAATGCAGTGCCCGACAAAGCTCTACTACACAGGGAAAGATGAATATGCCGATCAGTCGAGTCAGGATCCGTTTCTTGCCGCTCTTGCTGAAGGAGGGTTCCAGGCTGGTGCACTCGCCCGTAGTTACTTTCCAGGTGGGCACATGATCGGACAGCTTGACGATCGGACGGCGTTGGTTGAAACAACCCGGCTTTTTGAACGGGAGAATGTCGTGTTGTATGAGCCGGCTTTTCGTTATGAGAATCTTTTTGTGAGGGTGGATATTTTGGTCAAGGAAGGTAAGCGACTGCGTCTTTACGAGGTTAAATCCAAATCCTGGAATCCTTCCGAAAAAAAGACATTTATCTGGAAAAAGGGCCATTTTACCGCTGCATGGAAACCCTATCTCTATGATATTGCATTTCAGGCTTATGTTGTAGGGAAAGCGGTGCCGGGGTTCGCTACGGAAGCGTTTCTCATGTTTGCCGATAAAACCGCCAAGTGTCCGACTGACGGGTTGAATCAAAAGTTCCGCATTCGCAAGCGATCCGGGAACAAGGCAGAGGTATTGACCGATGAATTGACATCGTTTGACCTTTCCGTTCAACTGTTGACTTCGGTTCCGGTTGGTGCATATGTTTCCATGGTAATAAACGGTGACGGAACGGATGACTTCGAACCAAAGGGTTTCGAAGAGACGCTGCGGTACTTGGCGGATTGCTATGCAGTGGATCAGAAGATTTCACCGGAACCCGGAGGAAAGTGTGGAAAGTGCGAGTTCATATCTCCCGAAGAAAACAGGCAAAGAAAAAGCGGTTTCAAAGAATGTTGGAAAGAGGCTTTCGGGTGGCGGGATGAGGATTTCAGGGAGCAGCTGGTGCTCGATCTTTGGGACTATAGAAAAAAAGATTCTGCAATATCTAACGGAAAATTAAAAATTGTCGATCTCGAGAAAAAAGATCTTGGGCTGAAGGAAGATTGTGGTGACGGAGAACATGGACTTTCCAGAACAAACCGGCAGTTTCTGCAAATCGAAAAGGAACGGTTGCATGACGAGACGCCTTATATTGACAGGGACAATCTCAAGCGGGAAATGAGTGGATGGAGATTTCCACTGCACTTTATCGATTTTGAAACGGCGACGGCTCCCATTCCGTTTACTAAAGGGCGGTATCCCTACGAGATGATCGCTTTTCAGTTTTCTCATCACATAGCCGAAGAAAATGGTTCCGTGCGTCACGCAGGCCAGTTTTTGCTGACAGAACCGGGTGTGTTTCCGAACTATGAATTCCTCCGGGCGCTCAAAACCGAGTTGGGAAAAGATCGAGGTTCGGTTTTTCGCTACAGCCATTACGAAAACACTGTTCTGAACGTCATTCACCGCCAGCTCAGGGAAGAGGAAAACCCTCCGGGAGACAGTGAAGAGCTTCTTGCTTTCATCGAGAGTATTTCTCACTCTTCGTCCGGAAACGAATGTTCTTGGCAGGGATCGAGAGATATGGTCGATTTGCTCGATATGGTAAAGCGTTACTACTATCATCCCCTGACGAGGGGATCGAACTCCATCAAGTACGTTCTTCCGGCCATACTGGAGAGTTCATTTTTTTTGCAACGGAAATACGCAGAGAAGGTTTACGGTGCCGAAGGAGAAATTTCCAGTTTGAATTTCAAGGAAAAACGCTGGATTGAAAAGGAGAACGGTAAAGTGAAGGATCCATACCTGCTTTTACCGAAGATGTTTACCGATATTGTTCCGGAGGAGATGGAGCATTTGATGAGCGGTGAAGAGGAAAATGCAATTCGTCACGGCGGGGCGGCGATGACTGCGTATGCAAGGCTGCAATATGAGGAGATGAAAGATTTTGAGCGAAATGCCATCAATCGAGCATTGCTTCAGTATTGTGAACTCGATACACTCGCTATGGTAATGCTGTACGAAGCTTGGAGAGAGGAGGTTTCATGATCATCGGTATACCGAAAGAGGTTAAAATCAGGGAAAACCGCGTTGCCTGTACTCCGGCGGGTATACGGTATCTTTCGGACGCGGGGCACACAGTTCTGGTTCAAAGCGAAGCAGGTGAAGGCAGTGGTTTCAGCGATGCTGCGTTCAGGAAATCGGGTGCGGAAATATTGGACGATCCTGCGGAAGTCTGGCTGGCCGATATGGTTGTCAAGGTAAAAGAGCCGGTTGAAGCTGAATATGGTTTTCTTCGCAACGGTCAGGTCTTGTTTGCTTTTCTGCATCTTGCGGCAAATCCTAAACTGGCTTGTTGTCTTGTCGAGAAAGGAGTGAGTGCCGTAGCTTATGAAACCGTTCATACCAACGGACGTCTTCCTCTGTTGGCTCCGATGAGTGAAATTGCCGGTAAAATGAGTGTTATGGCAGGAGGATTATACCTCGCGAATCATTTCGGCGGTAACGGTATTCTATTGGGTGGTGTACCGGGAGTTTTACCCGGTAAAGTTACCATTCTGGGAGGAGGTACGGCTGGAATGAATGCAGCTGTCATTGCAAAAGGGATGGGGGCAAGGGTTACTGTACTGGATCTGAGTCAGGAGAGAATGCGTTATCTAAGCAACGTGCTCGGTGCGCAGGTCCAGACGATTTTTTCAACAGGCCAGCACATTGTCGAAGAACTCAAAGATACCGATCTTCTTGTCGGGGCGGTGCTCATTCCCGGGGCGACCGCTCCTAAACTACTCGATCGTGACATGCTGCGCTCCATGAAAAAAGGTTCGGTTTTTGTCGACATATCGATCGATCAAGGAGGATGCTCGGTAACCTCCAAGCCAACCTCACATGAAAACCCTGTTTTTATCGAGGAGGGTGTTTTGCATTATTGTGTGACCAACATGCCCGGGGCTTATGCCAGAACCTCCACAGAGGCGCTTTCCGGCAACACCCTGCCGTATGTCAGAGCAATTGCAGACACGGGAGTCGAGGAAGCGGTGCGTTCTGTTTCCGGCTTGAGAGAAGGTTTGAATACACATAACAATCGAATAACCAATAGTGCGGTTTCCACCTCACTGGGCATCGAGTATGGTGAAAGCTCGCTCGATGTAGATAAGTGACAGTCGAGGAAGTTGGTATTATCGATACCGTTTTTTGAGCATAGTGTTAATACCGGAAATGACAAGGGTGACAAGCAGGGCAGTAAGGCCTGCAAACAGTGTCAGGGCTGAGCCGGCGATGGCCGAAACCATGCCTGTGATGAAGTACATGGCTGTAATCATCGCAAGACAAAAAAGGGCTGTGGCGGTGAGAACCGTAATACGAATCTTTTGAAGAAATGCAGGGACGATCGCTGCGGCGAGTGCACAGGAAAGCAGTCCCCACCATGTCAAATCCAAGAAAAAATCCATTTGAAGTCCAAGTCAAAAGGCAAAAGTTAAAAAGTAAAAGTGCTCGATGGCTTGAATGATTGTTACACGTTATCTGTTACATGACACTTACGGGACAAGCAGCTTGAAGCCGATCTCGGGATCAGGCTTTCGGGTTGCAGTTGTTGCAGTTATTTCGAACAAAACGACCTCCATGACGTGCCATACTTTTACGCCTTCACGGACACAACCTGTAACGGTATTTTCTTCACGTCCACATGCCATGTGAAGGTGGAGCACCGGATTGTTGTTTTCATCCGGGAAGATCGTTCCTGTGCCGGTTACCTCATGAGCTTCGTATAGCTCGTGCTGCATCGGCATGACAGGTAATGTGCGTCCTTTTTGCGGCCCTACGACGAGCGTACTTCCTTTATCCGCTCCCCCGAGTACGATTAGGGCTGCGGACTTGATGTCATGGTCAACCGCGAATTTTTCGAGTGTTTGATGAACGACTTCTTCGTCTTCAAGTCGTATGATGAATGTTCTTCCCTGCTTTGCCTCGGAGTACAGCATTGAATTATTCTACGGTTTGCGTTTGCAGCATTGAGTAAAGATAAAGATTTTACGAAAAAATAAAGCTTCGGCCAGCTTCTGTAAACTATCTCGTGAGAATCATTCTTGTTGAGTTGTTCTGTTTCGGAAGGTTATATACCTTTCTAAAACAGAAGACGACGGACATTCCAACCGAATCTGGAAGAATGTGTGTCACAGGACTGACAAACTGTCTGGCCTTGAAAAAAGCTGGTAACAATGAAGGAAAAACATGGGCTGGGAAAGATAATTTTCATAGGAATCATACTCACTATTGCAGTGAGTGGGCTTGGTTTGGTGTTCAATTCGATGAACCCCAATGGAATTGATTTTGTGAGTTCTTCAGGTCCATCCTATGCAGAGATTGCCGAAACCAAGCAAGGTCAATCCCTGGAAGGGTCGCCAGGTGACGTGCCTGCTGGAGAGGAAATTGAGGTGATTACTTTGTTGGAAGCAAAGGCTTTCTTCGAGAGGGGAGAGGGTTTTTTTGTCGATGCGAGATCCGAGTACAAGTATTATGAGCTGCATATATCTAATGCATTGTCATTATCGGCAAGTAAATTCGACTCCCGATATGAAGATTTCAGCGACGTTATTGCAAAGGATGCTTTACTTATCATTTACTGTCACAGCATTACCTGTCCTTACAGCGATATCGTCGCCAGAAAATTAAGAGGATTGGGATACACGAACCTCAAAGTCTTTTCAGGTGGGTGGGTAGAGTGGCTGCAAGCAAAATATCCCGTTCAAGGTTTTAAACGTTGACTCATGAGTATCGGTAAAATAGTGTCTAGTTCGATAACCGTCACTGTGTTGAGAGTTGTTATCGGGGTATTGTTCATTCTTGCCAGTTATTCCAAAATCATCAACCCGGTTCAATTCAGTGCAGTCGTTGCCGAGTATCAGCTATTGCCAGAAAGTCTTATCCCTTTTGCAGCGATAATCTTGCCCTGGCTCGAGTTGATGTGCGGAATGATGCTTGTTTTGAATGTGTTTGCTCAAAGCAATGCGTTGGTGATGATGGTTGTGCTAGTCATCTTTACCATAGGCATTACGAACAACCTTCTCAGGGGTATTGTTCATGATTGCGGGTGCTTTGAACTATTCGAAGGATGGTTTGGGTTTCAGGATGAAATAAGTGTTTCAACGATTCTCAGAGACTTGTTTTTAATAGGCTTGATTCTTCCGATTCTACTCTACGGGAGCAATGTTTTCTTCCGGCGTCGGTAATGTTGGAATGTTTCCGGTTTCGGACGACAGTTTTTCAAGGGCAAGAAGATACTCTACTTTGCTGCTTGCAGCAAGGACCTGTGCACGTACGAGATCTGTCTGGGCTTCATTGAGCCTTGTCAGTGTGGCGGATCCTGTTTTATAAAGTAATTCGATATCGTCGCGTACCTGTTGCGTCATTGTAAGGGCGCTTTCTTGGCGTTTCCACTGTTTTCTTGCAGCTTCGGCATTGGCTATGGATTGTCGAATACCTGACTGAATCGAAAGAATTGTCTGTTGTTTTTCAGCTTCAAGAGCAAAAACTTCCGCTTTTTTCTGTTGAAAAACCGAGCTTCTTTTACCACCTGTGAACAGATCCCAACGAGCCGTAATACCTGCATAACGGTTACGCTCTTCCTGATCAGGGTCGATGCCTGTTTGCTTGTCATAGTTCAGGCCGGCAGTGAGGTTCACAGTCGGAAACCAGGAACCTTTTGCTGCATCCTTACGCTGAACCGCCGCGTTGATCCCGGCTTCTACGGCTGAAAGATCAGGCCGGTTTTCCAAAGCAAGAGTGATGATTTGCTCATATGACGGGATTGCATCGGTGATTTCAGCATTTTCAGGTGCAGGGCCAAGCTCAGCGGAAAGCATGGTTTTATCGATTCCCATAAGCTCAGCGAGAACCGTACGTGCAACGGTATAGTCTCTATCGGCACGAATGGAGTCACTTTCAGCCTGAATGGCTCTTATGGAAAAATTGAGCATTTCCGACCGGGGGGCGGTTCCGACTTTGCGCCGTATCTGTGCGTTTTTTTCAAGTTCCCGGTTGAAAGCTGCATTTTTTTCGGCTATACGTATGTTTTCTCTTGCAAGCTGAGCTTGATAGTACGCTGTCGCTACCGATTCCATAAGAAGTCTTTGTGTATCGGCGTATGTTTGTTTTGCCTGCTCGACACCATACTTCGCAGCGAGTGTTTCGGCTCTTCTTGCCAATCCGTTGAAAAGGAGCCAGTTGAGTTGGAGACTGCCCGTTGTTTCTGTGATATCTCCTTTGACGCGATTGAAAGGGTCGAAGTCAGGCTGTATGTCGATATGGCGATGGATATAGCCCCCGTTAGCGGAAATGGTGGGAAACCAGGATGCGTATGCCTGGCCGAGAATTGCTTTTGCAGAACGTATCCGTGCAAGAGTTTGCCGGATTCCGGGATTGTTTTCAAGAGCGGTCTGTTTCGCTGTTTCAATGGTCAGGTTCATTTCAAATGCAGTCTGCGGCGGTTCCGAAGCTTTCAGACCTTGCGACTGAATAAGCAGTAAAACGAGCAAAGTGACAATTTTCACTGTAAGGTTGCTGTATTTATAGATATTTTTCATCGGGTTGTATCCTGTAGAAAAGAGTGTAGAGTACCGGTACTATTCCAAGGGTTAAAAAAGTCGCTGCAAACAGGCCTCCCATGATGGTGGTGGCCATAGCGGCATAGAGAGGGTCGGTAATCAGCGGTAACATACCGAGAATGGTTGTCGAAGCAGCCATGACTACCGGCCTCAGTCTGCTTACCGCAGAATCGAGGACTGCCTTGTAGGGTTCCTTACCTTTTATCAGGTCGAGTTCCAGTTGTTCTATGAGTACAATGGCATTTTTTATCAACATTCCCGATAGTCCGAGAAAGCCGAGGATTGCCATAAAACCGAATGCCTGACCGGTAATGAGCAAGCCTGTCGTTACACCGATAAGCGACAGCGGAACGGTAAGAAATATAGCGGTTGCCTTTTTTACGGAATTGAACTGCCAGACAAGTATGAAAAACATCCCGAGAACACAGAGCGGAAATATCTGGGCAAGCGGACCGGTTCCCTTGTTCGATTCCTTGAATTCTCCGGCCCATTCCATCGAATAGCCATCCGGTAGTTCTATTGCTTCCATTTCTTTAACCATTGTTTGACGTAACGGTTCGGCAAGGCCTGAAACAGCATTGCACTGTACGGTAACGGCTTGCATTCTATCTCTCCTCTGGACGATCGGCCATTCCCATTCTGTTCCTATGGTGGAGACAACCTGGCTGAGAGGGAGAAAGCTCTGGCGTCCTGAGCTCCATACCTGAACGTTTTGTAACTCGTTGACAGTTGCACGTTCTTTTCGGGGCATTCTGAACACAATGGGAATCAATTCATCGCCTTCTCTGACGGTTCCCGCTGTGACTCCGTTGAAATTGCGTTGCAACGACGCTTCGAGGTCGAGTTTTGTGATTCCGGAATTTCTTCCCTGGCTTTCATTGTACACTGGCCGAATCACCCTGACTTGCTGACGCCAGTCTGTTCGAATGTCACGGGTGTTGGGTGTGGTCTGCATGACTTCAGTCGCTCGAGCGGCAAGCCGGTGCAGAACGGCCGAGTCCGGTCCCCTGAATCGCACCTCGATTTTGAAGTCGACAGGAGGGCCGTTGGTGATTCTTGTGAGATAAGGTTCAGCATCCCTGAAATTTTCTGCCAGATACCTGTCAACCTCACTGCTGATACGTTCAATGGTCGCATGGCTGTCGGTCTCGATGAGAAGCTGAAAAAAACTCGAGTTTGGGGTTACATACTTATAGGGCAGAATAAAGCGCATACCACCTTCCCCGACAAATGCAGAGACGTTTTTGACCCCATCTAACTGCCTGATGTGTTCTTCGGCAATGACCATGTCCTGGCGTGTTTTGTCGAGGTGCGTGCCTTGTGGTTTCCAGAAGTTGACGAAGAAATACGGTTGTGTCGAGTCAGGAAAGAAAGCCTGTGGCAGAGTGGTAAAACCAATGACTGCCAAAAACAGCATAACGGTGGTTATACCAATTGTGATCCATCGATGGGTGAGACCCAGATGAAGCATGCGGCGGTAGAGGTTGTAGAACGGTTTGTCGAAAGGATCCTTGTTATGCAGGTCAGGAATCTTTAAGAACCACACGCAGAAAAGGGGCGTGATGGTTACGGCGAGAATCCAGCTTATAAAGAGAGAAAGCGCCAGAACATCGAACAGAGAGCGGCAGTACTCTCCTACCTCACCCGGCGCGAAACCGATGGCTGCAAAAGCAAGGATCGCAATGAGGGTCGCTCCGAAAAGAGGCCATATGTTTTCTTTCACTACCTCGACAGCGGCGTGTTCACGATTGTCTCCCCGTTCAACACGGACCAGAATACCGTCGGCAATGACAATTGCGTTGTCGACAAGCATGCCGAGTGCCAGGATCAAGGCTCCGAGCGACATTTTCTGGAGGTCGATGTCGAACAGTGCCATGGTGATGAACGTTCCCAGGATGGTCAGGAGCAGGATGCTACCGATCATGAGGCCGCTTTGCCAGCCCATAAAAACCATCAGCAGTACAACGACAATGAAGACCGCCTGAACAAGGTTGGTGACAAAGGTATTGACGGAACTCTCGACTAGATCGCTTTGGTAATAAATCTTGTGCAAGTTGATACCTTCCGGTTTGCGTGATTCGAGTTGGCTGAGTTTTTCGCTAACCGATTCACCCATCGAAATGACATTACCACCTTCGATTGTCGAGATACCCATCGCGATACCGGGTTCTCCGTTGAACCAGAGGCCATTACGCGGCGGATCTGTGTAGCCACGGTAAATTCTGGCAATATCCCCAAGGCGGATTGTTTTTTCCGGAGGGCCGACAAGCAAGGTGGCTATTGCTTTTTCGCTGGAAATTTCACCGGTCGGAGTGATGCGGAGATAGTTGTTTCCCGCTTCGACTTTTCCACTTTGCCGAACAAAAAGCTGTGTCTGGAGTGTTCGTGTGATCGACTCGGGTGAAATACCCAGTTCAGCCATTTTCGCTCGATCTGTTTCTACAAAGATTTTTTCCTGACGTGTTCCCCAGAAGTCTATTTTCGCGACATCGCGGCACAGTAGCAGCTCTTTTTTCAAAAAGTCGGCATACTCTTTCAGATCTGCGTAAGAGTACCCTTTGCCGGTGATGGCGAAATAGACGCCGTAAACATCACCGAAGTCGTCATTCACAAAAGGTTTCTTCGCACCGTCAGGCAATGATGATTCTGCCTGGCCAACTTTTTTCCGGAGCTCATCCCAGATCTGCGGCAGTTTGCCTGAAGTATAGTTGTCCTTCATGTCGACATAGACGTAGGAAATTCCCTCTTCGGACGTCGAGTAGATTTCCTTTACTTCTCCCATCGACTGGATATGTTCTTCAATAACATCGGTGACTTCTTCTTCCACTTCTGCAGGACTCGCTCCCGGATATTCTGTTACGATCAGTGCTGTTTTGATCGTGAACCCCGGATCTTCGAGGCGACCGAGTTGTTGATAGGAAAGAACACCTGCGCCAACCAGAAGTATGGTCAGCATGATCATGATCGTTCTTTTTTTCAGAGCAAAGATTGCAGGGTTCATAATGCGCTTTCCTGTCCTTTCGTGTATTCGGGTTTCAGCGTGTCCACGGTAGAGGGTTTCAATGGTTCGACCTGCAATCCTTCAACGAGGAAATGAACGCCACCGGTGATGATGAGTTCATTTCCTTCAACCCCGCCGTTGACGATAATTCTGCTGTCATCGTACATTTCCGCAGTGACTATCTTTTTCGAGGCCACCATACCGGATTTTTCATCATAAACCCAGATTATCGAGTTTCCTTCGCTATCAGCCGTAACGGCATCGAGCGGTACGGTCATGACCGGTTTACGAGTCTTCAGGTTTCTTAGCGTTATTTCCGCCGTCATGCCTGGAAGAAGGCTGCTGTCCGGAGGAGCCGGCAGAGAGAAGGTGACGTTGTATGTTCTTGTTGTTTTATCCGCTTCTGTGCTCCATTCTTTCAGTGCCGCGGTGAACAGGCGGCCACTCAGGGACGGAACCGTCAGAACAGCTTTACTTCCTTTCTGTAACAATAGTTGCCCGATATCATTTTCCGGGATATTTGTACTGATTTCGAGTGTCGAAATATCGTGCATCCGCATCACAATCTGTCCGGCACGTATCATTTCGTGATTTTCCACCAGTTGAGCGGTGACAATCCCGTCATAAGGTGCGCGTAACGAGGTATCTTTGAGCTGGTGTTGTGCAACCGAAAGTTGAGCTCGAATGTTTTTTGCCGAGGCATTCTGGGATGCGGCGTTGCTTCTGGCAAGGTCATAGTCCGCCTTTGCGATGACATTTTTGGCAAAAAGCTGTTTTGCTCTCGTGAAATCCTGGGATGCCTTGTTCGCTCTGGCAAGGGCGCCATCGAGTTCAGCCTCGAGAATTCTTATCCTGTCGCGGTAGTCTCTTGGATCAAGCTGCATGAGGAGTTCTTTCTGAAAGACTCTCTCGCCAGGTTTTTTCGCGACATCGACAAGCGGTCCGTCCACTCTGAAGGAAAGGCTGGTTTCTTTCCAGGCTTTTATTTCTCCTGGGTAGTTGTATGCCGCTTGAGCGTCGATCATCTGAGGATATTCTACAGGGACTTGACGTTTTGTCTCAACATCCGTTGAGGTGTCTTCACCTCCGCTGCAGCTTAACAGGGCCATGGTCATGAAGGTGCCGAGGCACCGGGCAAGAACTTTGCAAGGATTTCTTCTCATGAATGCTACTCTTCGAGAGTTGATTTGAATTTTTCGGAAGTCAAGCCCAGAAGGAGTTCTACTTTTTGAACAATCATATCCTCCATTTTCTGTAGATAGTCAGCGCTGTAATGATCAGTTCCCAAATGTTCCAGGCAATATGCCATATAGTCGGCATGGGAGGCGATTGGGGAAATCATCTGCGTGATGATAAGGAAGGTTTCCTCTCTGTCCAAACTCGAGTCGATACGCTTGAGCAGCGACTCAATGGTATCGACGATAGGGGTGAAAAGATCTCTGGTCATGATATCTTGCAGCCGTCCTTTCTGCTGCATAAGCTGATAGACAACCCTGCTATGCCATGGCGGGTAATCTGGATCGAAAAGCAAAGTTATTTCCCTTTTGACAATCGCTCGTAACGCTCCCGATTGGCCTGCAGGAGTGTCGAGAACGTTGTGGAACGGTTCAACTGCCTGACTGACAGGGTATGTGTCACCCCGTTTGACTACCTCCTTTACCACAGCTTCGAACAACTGTTCTTTGCCACCAAAATGGTAGTGAATGCTCCCGATATTTTCTTTTGCCCGCATGGCAATTGCCCTCGTTGATACATTGGAAAAACCCATTTCGGCTGCAAGTTCTCCCGCTGCGTTAATGAGGGTCAGTCTCGTTTGCTCACTGCTTGCATACTTTTTCATACTCTTTTTTTGCTTTTTATCGAAGAAAGCAAGGAAAAATAGCTTGTCATTAACGTTGCTTTTTGTGGCGATAATTTAATCAAACGATTAAAATATATCAAGTGATTAAATTTTGAAAGTGCAAGAATTGTTTAATGTGGACGATTGCGCTATATTCTGACCCTGTTATTTTTCAAGATATTGACAGGAAGTTTGCAATACCCGTAAAGGAGCGGTTGTAATGGGTAATGATCGGTTTGCCGACATGCTGCAAGGCAATATTGTGGCAGTGTTTTTTTATCATGCGATTCCCAATGTTCTGGGGATGCTCGCTATTTCGTCAGCCGGTATCGTGGACGGAATTTTTGTCGGGAACTACGTTGGGGACAGTGCACTTGCCTCGATAAATATAATTATGCCGGTTTTCAGCCTTCTTATGGGGGTTGCCATCATGTTTGCCGTTGGTGGAACGGTTCGTTGTGGAAAATATATAGGAGAGTCAAAAAGGGAAGAGGCGAATGCTGTTTTTTCAAAAACCTTGATAACGGTGTCTCTTTTGACGCTTGTGCTGTCCGCTCTGGGGATTTTGGCGCTCGATCAGGTTGTCGCTCTGCTGGGGGCCGACAAGACGCTTGCTCCCCTGGTGAGCGAATATCTTTTTGTTTTGTTACTGTTGCTGTTTTTTTTGCCTGTCAGTCTCACTCTTTCATTTTTTGTTCGTGTCGACGGCCAGCCCCTCCTCGCTGCGGTGGCTATAATATCCGCGGCATTGGTCAATGTGCTTTTCGACTGGTTGTTCGTCGCTGAATGGGGTATGGGGTTGCAAGGAGCTGCTCTCGCGACCGGTCTTGCGAATATTGCCAGCTTTCTTGTGCTTCTGTTGCATTTTTTCTCCGGTAAGTCGGCGTTGAAATTTTCCCTGAAGCAGAACGATTGGGGGGAAATGACAAAGGTAGCTTACAATGGTATATCGGAGTTTGCCAACCAGTTGTCGGCAGCTATTGTCATTCTTGTTTTCAACTGGGTAATGATAAGCCGCTTCGGTGTCGAAGGTGTTGCTGCATTTACCATCATGCACTATCTCTTCTTTTCAGAACAAATCATCGTTTATGGTTTTTCGGATGCTCTTCAACCGATTGTCAGCACGAACTATGGCGCGAGGAAACCTGAAAGGATCAAAGGTTTTCTGTGGCTTGCATCGATTTGTGTGATGGTCGTCGGGGTCTCGCTCATAGCGTTACTTCTCCTCATACCGGAACAGTTGGCCGGTTTGTTTCTCGATAACGGTACGAAAGCTACGTTGAGTATTACTCTTGCATTCATTTCCCTAAGCTGGCCGGCGTTTTTATGGAATGGCTTCAATGTGGTGTTCAGTGCCTATTTTACTGCGATTCACAAACCGCTTCCCTCGGCTTTTGTCGCTTTTTCAAGAACTCTTGTTTTTCCTCTTCTCTTTGTATCGGTTTTGCCGATCTTTTTCGGTGATAACGGGATATTCGTCTCGTTTTCCATTGCCGAGTTTATAACCTTTTTGATTGTCCTCCTTTTCTTCTCGTTTATGAGACCTGACAAAGTTGTTCGTGAAGCATCATTGTAGGTGGTTATTTTGTCTAAGCATCTTCACGGTTGTAAAACTTCACCTCCAGAGTGTCATCGGTTGTTTGGGCAAGCTCGTAATGCCCCTTTCGTAAAACGTCGATATTTCTTTGTTCCTTATTTGTTTTTTTTTGTTGCCGGCTCTTGTGAGCTTCGTCGAAGAGCCTCTCGAGGGTTTTATCGATAACTACTGTTTATCGATGGTCAATCGCTTGTTTTTCTCACGGCGATACGTGTCAAGAGTGGCCCGATAAGTTCGAAAAAAACGGTTGTGCTGATGACGATCGAGAGGATGGTCTGGCGATATTCAGGAAAATGATTTGCAGCCGCGAGAGCCATGCCCATTGCTGCTCCTGCCTGTGGGAGAAGTGCTATACCCAGCCATTTTTTTTCATTTTTGCCAGCTTCTGCCAGAAAGCCTCCAAGAGCCGAGCCACTTATTTTTCCTGCTATTCTTGTCACAATATATATGCTGCCTGAAAGCCCGATGTATTGTAGTGAATCGAATTCAAGTGAAGCCCCTGCCAGAATGAAGAATACAACGATGAACGGCCATTCAATACCTTCGATTGCATCGAACGGATATTCATGATGCGATGCGAAATTGGCGATAACCGCTCCCATGACCATCGATGCGATCAGAAAAGAGACGCCGAAATGAAGGGCAAGACCACCACAAAGAAAGACAAGACCGAGAGCTTCTGTCAGCATTGGCTGGCCGGGTTTGATCCTTCCTGTCAACAATGAGGCGGGAAAGCCCAGGATCATGCCGAGCAGGAGTGCACCACCAATATCTTTTGCGGCAATAAACAGTGGCATTTCAGCTGAACTTCCGGTTGTTATCGCGCTGACTATTGCTATTCCTGTACTGAAAAGTATCAGACCCCAGGCGTCGTCGAGGGCTACAATTGAAATCAGAATACGGCTAAATGGAGTTTCCTTGCCGGATGATAAAACAGTGTCCGCCGTTGCAGCCGGGGCTGTTGTTGACGCAATACAGCCGATTATAATGGCGATTTCAATGGCTGTTCCGGCAATCAGCAAGCCTGCCGTTACCATGAAAGTGGTCATGACCGCTGCGAAAATTGAAACGGTAATGATTGTTTTTCCCGATTTTTTTAGCGTATCCTTCGTGAGTTTTCCCCCGAGGAGAAAGCCGATCATGAGAAGAGCCATGTTCGATATCAGCTCGAACCGTTCCGTTAAAAAATCCGGTATTACGTCAAGCATTTCACGGCCTATAACCATCCCGAAAAGAAGCAAGAGCGTTACCCTGGGCAGAAAGGTCTTTTTTCCCAGAAGATCTATTGCAAGCCCTGCTAAAAGGATCGCCCCGAGGGTAAGAAGAAATTCTGCAGGATTCATACCTGTTTTTCAGAAACTGTGGTGGTGTGCGATGGTTCTTGAAAATCTACGTAAAAATGACTTCCTGTGCATTTCTTTTCAAGAAAAAGCGGAACTCTTTTTCGTTGATTCTGTTTTGATAATTGACACCATGAAAAAATATGGTATAAGATGAAGTGGTGCATAGCTTTTTCTGTACGTGTTTTCATTGTGCTTTGTGCCGTGAAAGGACTTTTTTTCTCTACATCGGTTATTGCGGAAAACTCTTTTTCAGGGGTTGGAACTGATGGTTTTAGTGTGTCATCTCCTGAATTCGATCACAATGAGAAAATACCTTCGAAGTTTACCTGTGATGGGATGAACGTCAATCCTCCGTTGGCTTTTCACACGATTTCCAAGAATGCCAAATGTCTTGTCCTGATTATGGATGATCCCGATGCTCCAAAGGGTACATGGAATCATTGGTTGCTTGTTATGCCTGTAAATCGGGGGATTGTGGAAAACGAGGTGCCTTCAAATGCTGTTCATGGGTGGTTGTAGTTGCTGGGTAATGTGGTCGGCAGCATTCTACAGGAAACTATGTCAAGATAATTATGGTTTTACAGAAAGAGCCGAGGCTCCGAAGAGTGATCGTTGATGCTTCGGATCGAGGAGAAATAGCGATTATGGTAACAGTAAAACAAAGGAGAATTCAGTACAATGCCGACAACACAGGAGAATCTGAAAAATGCATTTGCAGGTGAGAGCCAGGCGTTCCAGAAATATTCGGCTTTTGCAAAAAAAGCTGAAAAGGATGGGTTCAAAAATGTTGCAAAGCTGTTCAAAACAACGGCCGAAGCGGAACGTATTCACGCTGAGGGGCATTTGGGGGCATCCGACGGTATCGAGTCGACAGCTGATAATCTAAAAACAGCAATCGCAGGCGAAACATATGAGCATAATGAGATGTATCCGCCAATGTATGAACAGGCTGTTGCCGAAGGACATAAGGCCAAACGTATGTTCGGCTATGCCGTTCAGGCCGAAAAAGTTCATGCTGCCTTGTACCGCAAAGCTCTTGAAGCTGTGAACAACGGAGAAGATCTTGCTGAAACCGAAATCTGGCTTTGTCCGATCTGCGGCCATATAGAACTGGGTACACCTCCTGAGCGCTGTCCTATCTGTAGTGCGAAAGCATCGGTATACGTTCAGATTGTCTGATGTATCAAGAAGAAATTCACTTTTTGAATGAGGCTGCCAAGAAAGGGCAGCCTCTCGTATTTTAGCAGGCTATCCGCTCATGGTTCAGTTACCCTCAGGGTGATCAGCTCCGAACCTTGCCTGTGAAATTCAAAACGCTATTTTTCGGAGCGGCATGACAATTCCTCTTCATGTCATCCCCGGGCAAGTGGAGTGAGACACTGGGATACATGATATTCCTTTCTGAACCACGACAATTTATCCACGCAATTTTCCGCTGAGCTTGAGTCCGTCACGGATGTTCGTACCCATAAGTGTTAAATTCGTGGCACCAGCCAGCAGTTCTATGCTTTGCACCAGGTAAAATATCTCGTCGAATCTTCCTTCCTGAGCAAAACGGTCGAGAAAGATTGCACAGGGGATGAGAATCAAAAGGCCATTGGCGGCAATGAACGGCATTCGTTTTTTCTTTGCATCAACGAGTTTACCACTACGTGACTTCGAAAGGAATTGGCCGCTTCCTCCTGCTATCGCTATCGCAGGGATGAGAATGTAAAGGCCTGGTGCTACAATAAGACTCTTGACGTAAGCCACCGTTTCGTCTGTGCTGAAAAGCTCTACGACAATCGTTGAAAGAAAAAAGGTTGCGATTGTCAATGTTGCCAGTAGACTCGCTATTGCATGTACTTTTCTTGTCATTGGTGGATCTCCCTGGTTGTTTTTTGCATTCGAGCTGAAAGTACACTACGAGTATTTGCCGGTACACTTATCCCATACTTCCGACCCGCTATGGGATTTGAGGTGTTCCGGTACCATTGCTGCTCCTGTTTTTTGCCGAGGGTCTTAGGTTTTTCCATGGTTTGTACACCGATACAACGACTGCGACAACAAGTAACGATGCATTGATAATAGCTGCATATGTTCCTATTGCCTGGCTCTGCATGTAACGCGGATCCTGTAATGCTTCAATTCTCTCTCTATTTGCAATTTCCAAAAGATCCGTTACCATTGGCCCAAGGTAGAACGTGCCGGCGATGACGATGAATAGTGTAACGATCCATTTATAGATGATCCAACCGTGTTGCACAAATCCCCATTTCGTAAATAGCGAGAAGCACAATCCTGTTGACACGGTCACTATCGAAGCAGGAATGAGGATAGACATGTCTATGAAATGATAGGCATGATTGTACATGTAAACTTCATCTCCGGAAGCCGTGCTTATCGAAATGATCGGTAGTGCTGCTAAAACAATGACACATGATAACCATAGTCCGGATGCTATCACATGGAAAACCTTCAGGAGCTTTTGCTGAGATACGGTCATTTTTTTCACAAGGTTCTTTTTTTGTGATTACAGACTTGTCTGAAGCTCTTTTTTTTTGTATCGATGTTTTTTCAGAATGCTCATTATTGTTGATGTATCAAATATTGATATATCAAATATATGAGGAAAAATGAAAACAAAAAAATCATTGTCCTTTTTACTATGCTGTGCCGTCTTTTACAGCACAGCATTCACTGCCTTGTACCATGCGGCAGGTCGGGTGAGCAAGCCAAGCCCCGATAACCGGTGCTGTGAGGTATATCCAGAGGGTTGAGACGTTTCCGGACACAAGTGAGGGATCCAGTGACCGGGCAGGATTCATGGAGGCTCCACTGACAGGGCCGCCCATAAGTGCTTCAAGTGCTACGGTTCCACCAATGGCAACACCGGCCATAATTCCTTTTTCCATATGACCTGTTGACACATTCAGAATGACGAACATCAATAAAAACGAGAGAACAACCTCGAGAACGAAGGCATTGATTATTCCCCCGGAAGGAAATGTCGCGCCAAGAGATTCATGGGAGCTGAAAAGCAGCCTTAGCAGCCCTGCCGCAAGAAGAGCGCCCGTAAACTGGCTGGTGATGTAAGGGAGTATCTCCTGCTTTTGTATTCTTCCGGCAAAAAAAAATCCCAAAGTAACTGCAGGGTTGATATGTGCTCCTGAAATGTTTCCGATCGAGTAGATCATTGCCATGACAATGAGACCGAAAACCATGCTGATTCCTGTATGGCCTAGCTGTATTCCAAACGTGTCGTTGACGATGATGGCGCCACAACCGGCAAAGACAAGGGCAAAAGTGCCGATTGCTTCAGCAATGTATATGTTTTTTTTTGAACCGAACATGTTTCAATGCATAGAGAGGTATAAGGTTATATCGATCAGTGAATGGAAATGCCCAGCGTCGGTATCCTGTTTTCCGAGAAATGACGTGATTCATCACCGGGCTTGAGTAACGGTTTGCAGAGCATCGGGAAGCTGTGCGATGAAATCCCGGATTTCATCGCGAACTTTCCGGTAACAGTCGAGCTTTTTTTCAGGATCGTTTATCGATCGAGCAAGACGTGGTGGATCGTCGAATCCGGCATGGATGCGCTTTGCCGATCCAGGAAAAAACGGACAGTTTTCATGTGCATGATCACAAACCGTAATGATAACATCGAACGGAATATGCTGTACTTCTTCGATATTTTTCGAGTGGTGAGAGGATATGTCTATTCCCGCTTCGTCCATAACATGGATTGCATTCTGGTTCATACCGTGTACTTCGGTTCCAGCAGAATAAGGCTCGAAAATATCACCGTGCAAATATCGTGCCCAGCCTTCCGCCATTTGACTTCTGCAGGAATTACCGGTGCAAAGAAAAAGAATCCTGATTTTATACATAAATCGATCAAAAAAGCTGTTACGACGAGAAAATGCCGCCTAACATGATACAAAAGATTGGTGCAGGCGCTGCACATCAATTGGAAAGTTTTCAACTCCGTAACAAATTTAAGGCGCATAAAAAAGGCTCGGTTTTACGATAAAGACCATATATTTCACTCTTAAACATTTTGTAAGTAACGCGGTAATCGTGATTGAAGAACAAAAAACACAGCCTACGGAGAAGTTTCTGGCTTATCGTGAAAAGCTCAACCAACGCGAGGCTGTCGGGAAACGGGGAGATTCCCTGAACGTCGAGTACGAGAAAAGTTTGATCGCAAAAAGCTGTTTTGTAGAGCTGAACGGAATCCTTCATCATTATCATGACTCTGGACCGGGCTCTACCGGCGAAACAGTGCTTCTTGTACATGGCTGGGATTGCTGGTGGATGTGGTGGCATCATATTATCCGCTTTCTCAATGAAAGAGGTATACGAACCATTGCATATGATCTCAAAGGGCACGGCTGGTCGGATAACGATCCCCACAATGATTATTCGATCGATTCTTTTGCCGAAAATCTCGAAGCTCTGGTAGACAAGCTCGAACTCGAGAACTTTCATATCGCAGCATTTTCATTCGGCCCTTTTATCGCTCTTCACTATGCAAAACAGCATCCTGAAAAGATGCTGTCGATGGTGTTTTTCAATTTCGGCTATCTTGAAAACAACCGCTTTGTAGAAAAGGTGGCGCCTGCAACGTTGAATTTCACGTTCAATAATCTTTTACGAAAAATTACTTGGTGGTTGCCGGCCTATATTTTTGCCCGTCTTGTGCTTTCCCGCAATGCCGTCTTGTTCCATGATGTTCAGATTGGTTTCGAGAGTCTTGCACTTTGTGCTCCGGAAGCAATCGAGCAGTCAACAAGCCAGATAACCTCTATGGAGGTTACGGAAAGTATCGTTGGTTTTGTCGAGGCTTTGCAGGTTCCGGTACTGTTTGCAGCAGGTGACGGAGACAGCATCATGACCCCGGAGAACACTAAAAAACTTGCTGGATATTGCCGAAAAGGAATTTTTGTCAATGTGCCGGCCTGCGGGCATCTTATCACGCTTGAACTTCCTGAGACTGCAGGCGGTTTGATTTTCGAGCACATCAAACATTGTGTGCCTGAAAATGCATCGTTTTAGGACTCCGTGGGTGTTTTGTCGGCTTTTTTGACAGCATCGACGAAATCGATGATTTTTTGATGATCTTTTTTCCCGGGTGATTCTTCCACTCCGCTTGCGGTATCGACTGCATAAGGTTTGACTGTCCGAATTGCTTCGGCAATATTCTGAGGGTTGAGCCCGCCGGCGAGAATGCCATGGCCTATACTTTCCATCCTCCGGAATATCTTTTGCGCGGTCTGTTTCGCTATAGTGGTTCCTGTTCCACCAGCTTGCCCTGGACGATAAGCATCGAAAAGAAATGACCTGAATCCTGTTTTTTCGGCGAACGTTTCGACTTCTTCCATCGAGAAATCCGGTCCGGCTCGAAATACCCGTATGACCTTTGTGGTTGAAATGGCAAGGGCTGTTTGCGGGGTATAGTGTTCGGAGTGAAGCTGAGCATGGTCAAGGTTGCAGTTCTTGCATATTGCATTGATTTCGGACGGTTCCTGCTCAACGAATACTCCAACACAGGATACAAAGGGGGGGAGTTCGGCGATGATTTTTCGTGCGTCGTTCGGCTGAATACAGCGCGGGCTTGATTTGCTGAAATTGAACCCGAGAGCATGGATTCCTGCCATACATGCGGCAAGGGCATCATCGAGGTTCGTTATTCCACAAATCTTAATTCTTGTCATAGTGAGGGTCCCGAAAGGAGATGGTCAAAGATGAAAGGTGAAAAGAAAAAAATTAAATTAAAAAAGTATCGCAAAAGCGCAAAAATGTGTGGCTTTGAGCAAATGTGATTTTTAGTTTTAACTTATTCTTTTTATACTTTCCTCCGCTTGGTATTGGTGATACATTACTGGGGTGTGGCCAAGTGGTAAGGCATCGCCCTTTGGAGGCGACATTCGCAGGTTCGAATCCTGCCGCCCCAGCGGAAAAGAGGCTGCCTCGAAAAGGCAGCCTCTTGTATGTTTATGACAGACAGTCTTCATCGTTTCGCTTTCTCCCCGATGTCAGCATTCTTTCGGGCTTGTTCACGCGAGTCCAAATAATTCTATCACGGTAGCACCTCTCCACCTTTCATCCCCGGGCAAGTGGATTTCGATCCGTGGATCCACTTCGTCTTGCTGTATCTCCTTGCTTACAGAGAGCACGAAAGGCTAGCCTGATATTTCGTGATTTCGTATGGTTGCTCTATCAGGTTCGGTTCGAAAGGGCAAACCGGCATGTCTCTGTGAATCGCGGCGGAGCAAAAAAAAGCTGTACCGGCAGATCCCCGGTACAGCTTTTTTTACGGAAAAAGCAAGAGCTTGAATCAGTATCGATAGTGCTCGGGCTTGTATGGCCCGTCTACCGGCACTCCGATGTAATCAGCCTGTTCCTGTGAAAGTCTGGTAAGGTTGACTCCCAGCTGTTCGAGGTGCAGTCGTGCAACCTCTTCGTCGAGTTTTTTCGGAAGACAATACACTCCTGTCTCATACTCTTTCGTCCAGAGTTCAATCTGTGCCAGAGTCTGGTTTGTAAATGAGTTACTCATGACGAACGATGGATGGCCGGTTGCGCAGCCGAGATTTACCAGGCGGCCTTCAGCCAGCAGATAGATCGAGTGCCCATCATCAAAGGTGTACTTGTCGAACTGCGGCTTGATGTTTGTTTTTGTCGCACCGGCATAGTTGTTGAGATTGTCTACCTGAATTTCATTATCGAAGTGACCGATGTTGCAGACGATGGCTTCATCTTTCATCCGCTTCATGTGTTCGAGCGTGATAACGTCTTTATTGCCTGTTGTGGTAACAAAAACGTTGCCCTCCTCGATGGCATCTTCCATGGTGGAAACTTGAAAGCCTTCCATGGCAGCCTGAAGCGCGCAAATCGGGTCGATTTCGGTAACAACAACTCTTGCTCCGTAAGAGCGCATTGAATGGGCACACCCTTTACCGACATCACCATAACCGAGAACGACGACCACCTTGCCTGCAAGCATAACATCCGTAGCGCGCTTGATTCCATCGGCAAGAGACTCGCGGCATCCGTAAAGATTGTCGAACTTTGATTTGGTGACCGAGTCGTTGACGTTGATGGCAGGGAAGAGAAGTTCCCCTTTCTCCATCATCTGATAGAGCCTGTGGACACCGGTTGTCGTTTCTTCGGAGACGCCCCTGACTTCAGGAGCGATCTTGTGCCAATGCTGGTTATCTGCTTCGAAAATCTCCCTGAGCTGGCCATACAATGCCTGTTCTTCGGCATTCCCTGGTGTTTTATCAAGCATCCCAGGTTCATTTTCGATCTTGTAACCGAGATGTATCATCAAGGTAGCGTCGCCTCCGTCGTCGACTATGACATTCGGGCCTTTTCCGTCAGCGAAAGACAGTGCCTGACGGGTACACCACCAATAGTCATCGAGTGTTTCCCCTTTCCAGGCAAAAACCGGTGTTCCAGCTGCCGCGATTGCAGCAGCTGCATGGTCCTGAGTCGAAAAGATGTTACAGCTCGCCCAGCGAACGTCGGCACCGAGGTCGACCAGAGTCTCGATCAGGACCGCTGTCTGGATCGTCATGTGCAATGATCCTGTAATACGAGCACCTTTCAATGGCTTCTTGCCCGCATATTTACGGCGGGTAGCCATCAGGCCCGGCATCTCTTTTTCTGCGATTTCAATTTCCTTTCGCCCCCAGTCGGCTAAAGAGATGTCTGCCACTTTGTAGTTGAGTACTTCAGTGTCAGTTGTCATCATAGTGATAGTGTGTTTTTTGCTTTGAAATATAGAATCACAGATTAAATGTTTGTTTCAGTTCTTCTACCTTGTCGGTTTTTTCCCATGGGAAAATGGAACGACCGAAATGACCGTAAGCAGCCGTATCCTGGTAACACCAACCTTGAGGGTTGTCCAGGCTGAAATGGCGAATGATAGCTGCAGGCCTGAGATCGAAAATCTGTTCGGCTTTTTCCTGGATCTCAGCATCACTGAGACCGTTTACCGCTGTTCCGTGTGTATCGATGTATACAGAAACAGGACGGGCAACACCTATGGCATAAGAAACCTGAACGGTACATTTTTCAGCAAGTCCTGCCGCTACGATATTTTTGGCGACATGGCGTGAAGCATAGGCTGCACTGCGGTCTACTTTTGACGGGTCTTTGCCGCTGAATGCGCCACCACCATGAGGAGCGGCACCACCATAGGTATCGACAATGATTTTACGTCCCGTCAAGCCGGTATCGCCATGAGGACCGCCGATTTCGAAACGCCCTGTAGGATTGATATGGAATTTGGTGTTCTCGTCGAGCATTTCTGCAGGAATGACTTCTCTGACAACGTTTTCGATAATGTCCTTTTTGATGATATCCTGCCATTCCTGTTCGCCGCAACCTTCCGGTTCGGGATCATGCTGGGTCGAAACTACAACGGCATCGACTCTTTTTGCGACTCCGTCAATATATTCAAGGGTTACCTGGCTTTTCGAGTCAGGACGAAGGTAGGTCATTGTTTCGCCTGCTTTGCGGATATCGGCGAGCTTTTTAACGAGAGCATGAGCGTATTGTATTGCGGCAGGCATCAGTTCGGGAGTTTCGGTACAAGCGTAACCGAACATCATTCCCTGGTCGCCGGCGCCGACTCTGTCGAGCTCATCTTCAATTTCTTCTTTGCGATCAACGCCTCTGTTGATATCGGGTGACTGGCTGTGAAGCGCTGAGAGTACACCGCAGGAATTGGCTTCAAACATGTATTCGCCTTTGTTGTACCCGATTTGTTCGACGACTTTTCTTGAAAGCTTCTGTATATCTACAATACCTTTTGTCGTTACTTCACCGCCGACAATGACCTGACCTGTGGTTACAAATGTTTCGCATGCGACACGGGATTTCGGGTCTTGACGAAGAAATTCATCCAATACTGCATCGGAAATCTGGTCTGAAACCTTATCCGGATGCCCTTCTGATACAGACTCTGAAGTAAAGAAAAATCTTGACTGTGTCATTTTCGTTGATATTTATTGTTTACCGTAACAACAAGAACTACAAGAAAAGCTCTTGCTTGTCTTACAAAGGATTAGGCGTGTACGTTGGATTAAAAGACAGACTGGACACGGAAAACCCTGGGTACAAGCTTTCCGGCAACATCTTGACGGAAGCTTTCGGCACCGTGTCCATAGGTAATGGGGATGCCGGATAAGTGCACAATGTAATCATTCGGAGCTACTCATGCAAGGGGTGCTCCGTTAATTTATTGTGCCTCGCGATATCCTTAGGCTGCGGTGGAGGGGGGTATGCACACTGTCTGATTTGTATTCCTGACAGACGACGTGAGCATAACCTTTGATGTACGGTATCGACCGTCGAATCATCGGAGTTTGATGTCTGAAAAATCTCCTATGTTGGCCTCATGAGCGTGGCCGGACAGAGATGCATTGTTCCCTATGATGGAATTATCGAGAAACACGTGCTGTACATTCGAATCGTTGCCGACTATAGAATTTTTAATGACAGCATCCTTGATCACGGTGTTTTCTCCTATTGTCGCATTCGGACCGATGATGGCATTGTCGATTTGCGCATTTTTCGCGATAAACACCGGCTTGTTGATTATACAGCCAGGAAAAGACGATTCGGTACTATGGCTTTTCAGAAGAATTTCGTTTGTCGAAAGAAGTGTTTCAGGTTTACCACAATCATACCAGTTGTTGACTGGAAATGTCGTCAGAGATTCGCCTTTTTCCAGCATCATCTGTAAGGCATCGGTCAGTTGATATTCTCCCTTTGTTTTTATGTTTTCCCTGATCAAGCTGTCGATACAGGTAAAGAGCGAATCAGAGTTCCTGATATAGTAGAGTCCCACGATTGCGAGATTGCCTACCGGTTCATTCGGTTTTTCTACAAGCTTTACGATGCGGCCGTTATTGGTTATGGCAATACCGAACCTACTGGGGTCTTCCACTTCTCTGACTCCCAGACTGGAGGATGGACTGTTCAGTATTCCCGAGAGCTCGACATCAAAAATAGTATCACCGAGGATAATGAACACCGGTTCGTCATTGTTGACATGTTCCTTACACATTCCGATCGCATGAGCGAGGCCGAGGCGTTTCTGCTGGTTGACAAACGTCAAACGGATATCGTAGTTTTCACTGAGATAAGCCTCTATCATCTCACCGAGGTAGCCGACGATGATAATTGCTTCGTCGATACCTGAAGCGATGAGTTTATCCATGATATGGCCTATGATCGGCTTTCCGGCAACATTCAGAAGTACTTTTGGCTGAGAAAGGGTATGCGGGCGTAGTCTCGAACCGACTCCTGCAACAGGTATGATAGCTTTCATGGTATGTGACGGGTTTGTTAAATGGGGTTGCTGGACGTTGTACAAATACCAGTTTACTAAAGGATAAAAAAATAAAATCTCTTTTCACCCTCGAGGGCGACCGTAATCAGGTTTTTTTGTATTGTTGCAAATGTTTCTCCGTTTCTCGAGAAAAGGGAATAATTAGAATGTAAAAGAAGATACTGTCATGTCGTTGAAGCCGGAGTGGTTTTATAACCAGTCGGGGGTAGTACCTGTTCTGCATGGAAGAGTCGTTCTTGTTACTACCAGGAAATCCGGGCGGTGGACCATCCCGAAAGGGATTGTCGAAAAAAATATGTCTCCTCATGATTCGGCTGCAAAGGAGGCATACGAAGAGGCTGGTGTTGTCGGCAATGTCAGGAAAATAGAAATTGGCCGCTATGATTACCCCAAGTGGGGAGGGACTTGTACCGTTCGGGTTTATCCATTCTACGTCGAGAAGTTGCTTGACAGGTGGGAAGAGATGCATGTCAGGAAACGTAAAATTGTATCTCTGAGCAAAGCCATCGAAATGATCGAAAACGATGCGCTTGCAGAGATACTACAAACTTTTTTCCATCGTCTGGAAAAGGAGTGAGAATAATGCACATGCTGAAAAGCCTTCATCGGAGTGCTACGGGTGTTTGATTTTTTTATTGCCGAGTTATTTTTTATATAATTGCAGTCTCAAATATTTAAGTCTCAAATAAATTGATATGGTTGAAGAAAAGGATGCAATCAAAAAACTGATCGGTTATCAGATAGGGATTACTTCAAATCTTCTTCGGAGAGTTTTTGCGGCACAGATTACAAAGTATGCGGAAAATATTTCTCCCGAGCAGTTTGCTGTGCTTGTTCGGCTGAGTACCAAAAACGGATTGAGTCAAAATGCTATTGCCGAGAGCGTTCTCAAGGATGATGCAACGATAACGCGTATTCTCGACAGCCTTGAAAAAAAGAAGCTTGCTGTTAGAAAAAAGGCCGAACATGACCGTCGTTCGAACCTTGCGTATCTTACACCTCAGGGAAAAACGCTTGTAGAAAAAGTCTTTCCAAAAGCCAGGTTTCTTAACGAGCGTCTGCTTGACGGGATCGAAAAGGAGCATATCAGGGTTGTCTTTGAGGTCCTTGAGAGGCTCAGGGAAAATGCAAAGAAAATCTAAAAGGTAATCCGCAGAAGCTACAGCAACCAGTCATGAAACAAAAACAACCGATTCTTTTGAAGTTCAAGCCTTACGCCTATGCTGTGATTATCGTTTTAGCCGGTATTCTTATTGGCCGTTTGCTCGGATCGGGAAAACAGCAGCAAGCGGAAAGGATTGTTCCAAAAAGGGATAGTCAGGTTCCAGTTGTGGAGATAACGAACAAGCAGGTGCAGAGGGTCGTCAAAATGAACGGAAAAGTTGACGCGCTTGAAAAAATCGAAATATATGCCGAAGTGACCGGTGTGTTTGTCGATGGGGCGAGGCCTTTCAGAGAGGGGCGCAGGTTTGCGAAGGGGGAAGTGTTGCTCAGGATCGAGGACAGTGTTTATCGCAATACTGTTCTGGCAGAAAAAAGTGCATTGCTCAATGATCTGACCTTACTGATGCCGGATCTACTGATTGATTTTCCGTTGTATGCCGGGCCCTGGAGAGAGTACCTGGATGATTTCAGTATCGGTAAACCTCTCCGTCCATTGCCTCCGGCGCCAAATGACAGGTTGAGAAATTATGTGGCGGCAAGGAATATCTACACAAAATTTTATGCTGTCCGCAGTATGGAAGAGACTCTGGCCAAGTACAGTATCCTTGCTCCGTTTGATGGTGTTGTTACTGTTTCGGAAGCGAATCCTGGTATTCTTGTTCGTAATGGGCAAAAGCTTGGAGAGTTTGCTGCTACGACGGCATATGAGCTGGAACTGTCCGTACCGGTGCGTGAGGCGGCTTTTATTCGGAAGGGGGATCGCATTACACTTTCATCCGATGATTTTAACGGCTCGATAGAAGCGAAGGTCGCCCGGGTGAACGATGTGATCAATCCGAATACTCAGACCGTTGGGGTATATGCACTTCTCGATGATTCCCGTTTGAAAGACGGTATGTTCCTTTCCGCATCACTGAGCGTCCCGGTTGAAGATGCGTCGGTTATAGCCCGTGAACTGCTTGATAATGAAAATCGTGTATTCGCACTGCGAGATTCTATAGTCGTATTACTTCCTGTTGACGTTGTGTCGGTTGATGGAAGAACAGCGATTGTCCGCGGTATTCCTGATGGTACTGCGATCGTTGCCGAACCTGTGGAAGGACTTTTCAATGGCATGGTTATAACCGAGTCGGTAGCGACGGTACAGGAAGAGAACTCGTCGGTTTCGAAATGAACAAGAATAATTATTTCTCCAATAAAAAGGCATGTTGCCGCAGATTCCGGTCTGTCATGGAAGCTGTTTTTGCAAGGTGCCTCAAAGCTGATTCTGGATTGTGAAAGGAATTATCAGGCAATTTATCAGGTATCCGGTTCTCGGCAACGCAATTTTTCTCTCGATTTTTCTTTTCGGGTTTCTTGCTTTCAATGGGATGAAAACGACGTTTTTCCCTCAAGTCCCGTCTCACACCATCTTTGTTGTCGCTTCTTTCCCCGGTGCTTCACCAGAAGAGATTGAAGAAGGCATCACTCTTAAAATTGAAGATGAACTCAAAGGAGTAACCGGAATAGAAAGGGTGACCTCTGTTTCCGCTGAAAACACCGCTACGATTACCGTTGAGCTGCTCCAGAATTACGATGCGAATGTGTTGCTTCAAGAGGTGAGTAATGCAGTCGACCAGATCAGCTCATTTCCTGTGGGATTGGAAAAAATCAGGATATACAAAAGGGAGATGACCGACTTCGTCGTCGCCTACTCCATTCATGGTGACGTAGAGCTCGAGGTACTGAAAACATACGCCCGGAGGATCGAACGTGAATTGCGTAACAATGAAGGCATTTCGAAGATTACCTTGAGCGGGTTTCCTGAAGAAGAAATTGAGGTCAGTATCCGCGAGGATGTACTGAAATCCTATGGTTTGACGTTCGATGAAGTGGCTTCTGCTGTGAGTGAGGCCAATTTGAGGATTACCGGCGGGACTATCAAAGGGTCTAAGGAAGAGCTCCTGATCCGTTCGGATAATCAGGGTTATTACGCCATCGATATCGAAAATATCGTGGTCAGGACCACAGCTGCGGGGGGAGTCGTTCGTTTGAAAGACATTGCCATGGTTACAGATCGCTGGTCGGAGGATCCAAACAGGACCTACTTCGACGGAAAGCCATCGGTCACGATCGATATTGAAAAGACCAGCGACGAAGACATGTTCAGCATAGCAAGCAGGGTTGCGGCATACATGGAGGTGTTCGACAGGGAGCATGATGATATATCGGTCAGCCTGTTGCGGGATGGATCGGGCATTGTTCAGGAACGTGCAAATATTCTGGCGAACAATGGATTGATCGGTAGCATTCTCGTGATTCTGTTTCTTTCTTTTTCACTGAATCCCAGAATGGCTTTCTGGGTTGCTCTTTCAATTCCCCTTTCATTTGCAGGTATGTTCATGCTCGGTACCTTCTACGGGCTGACCATCAATGTTGTCTCTCTCTTGGCCATGATCCTCGTTGTCGGTATTCTGGTCGACGACGGTATCGTTATCGCAGAAAGTATTTATCAGCAGTACGAAAAAGGTATGAAGCCGCTCGATGCGGCAGTTAAAGGTACCATGGATGTGCTTCCGTCGGTTGTAGCGGCGATATTGACTACGATTGTCTTTTTTATGCTCTTTCTTTTCCTCGAAGGTGCTTTCGGAGAACGTTTCAGGGATATTGGGTTTGTCGTTATAGCCACGCTTCTCATCTCTCTCGTCGAGGGGATTTTCATCCTTCCTGGTCATATTGCCCATTCCAGGGCATTGCGGGGCGGTACTGAAAAAAAATCATGGCTTTTAAGGAAATCGGAAGCATTCATACGCTTTCAGCGCGACAGGTTTTATGCGCCCGTTCTGCGTTTCAGTATCAATAATCCTGTCGTCACGGCAGTCATTCCCGTTGCTTTGCTGCTTGTCACTATCGGTGCACTCCAGGGAGGAATTGTCAAGCTGACCTTTTTCCCGAATCTCGAGTTCGACAATGTGGAGCTGACGTTTGAAATGCCAGCCGGAACACGCCAAACGGTAACCGACAGCCTGTTAGCCCGTATGGAAATGAATGTGCGGGAAGTAAGTGACGAATACAAGCAAGAGTACGGGCTCGATCTCGTCGAGGCCATAGGCCGCAGCGTCGGGCCGGATGCACACAAGGGTGGGCTGAGGATTACATTGCTCGAGGGTCGGTATCGAGAGTGGTCGAGTATGCAGGTATCCAATGCCATACGGGAAAAAATAGGCATAATTCCCGGTGCTGAAAAACTGCAGGTCGGAACAGGTGGTTTCTGGGGAATGCCGGTATCGATAGCGCTTAAAAGCGATAATTTGTTACAGTTGAGAGGTGCCAAGGAGTATCTTGAAGGAGAGCTGAGAAAAATGCCGGAACTGAAGGATATCATCGATGATGATCCTCCTGGTCTACGGGAAGTTCGGATAACGCTTAACGACAGGGCCAAATCGCTTGGTCTCAGTGAATCTGACGTCATGAATCAGGTCAGGAGTGGTTTTTTCGGTTACGAGGTTCAGAGAATCCTGAGGGGGATCGATGAAGTGAAAGTATGGGTGAGGTTTTCCGAGACCGATCGGGAATCGGTCGCGAAGATGGAACGGATGGATATTCGGCTGCAGGACGGTAGAGCGTTTCCTCTCGGTGCGATTGCAGATGTCAGGATACAGCGGGGAGTATCTTCCGTGAACCATATCGATGCTCAGAGAGTCGTGAAAATCGAAGCGGACATTGTCAGTTCTAAAGAATCGGTTCCAAATCTGCTCGAGCGTATCGATTTACAGATCATGCCAGGCCTTCTGGAAACATTTCCGGATGTAAGCTATGATTTTGAGGGGCAAAGCAGGGAAAGCGACAAGACAACCAGTTCGATGAGGAGTGTTTTTCCTGTTGTTCTGGGGATGATGTTTCTTGTTGTGGTGTTTTCTTTCCGTTCTTTTCTACAGGCCTTTGTTGTTTTCATCATGATTCCCTTCAGTCTTGTAGGGGTTGTATGGGGGCATTTCATTCAAGGGTATCTGATGAGTATTCTTTCACTTTTCGGCGTTATTGCATTGATCGGTATCGTTATCAACGATTCTCTGGTTTTTGTCAATACGTTCAACAGTCGTCTGCAGGAAGGGACAAAATTCTCCGATGCGATTTATGAGGTTGGGCTCAGCCGTTTCCGGCCTATTGTACTTACATCGCTGACGACCATTGCCGGACTCGGCCCGTTGATTTTCGAAAAAAGCCGTCAGGCCCAGTTTCTGAGTCCCATGGCTATTTCCGTTGCGTACGGTTTGTTGTTCGGTACGCTCTTGACGTTAATAATGCTGCCTGCCCTGTTGGTTTTGCTCAATCGTGCCAAAGTATTTGTCATAGGACTGCTACAGGGAGAAAAACCTTTGCCTGAAGCGGTTGAACCTGCTGTAATGCATCGGGAACCTTTCGAAAGTGATGAAACGCAGAAGTAGATTGTCCAGATACGGAAAAGAGGATTTCAGGAAGTGAAAAAAGAAGAGGTTATGGCGAAAAGAAAAGGACATGCTTTTTCCTATGTTGGTCTGGTGGTTGCAGTGATGACGCTCTTTTTCGGTGTTTTTCTGGTTTCATCGCTGTCGGCTACAGAGCGTTTGAGCCTTGAAGATGCCATTGCCGAGGCTCTTGCCAGCAATCAGGATATTCAGGTGGCCAGGGGAGAGCAGGAGATCAGTAGCAACAATGTCAACATCGGAAATGCAGGACTGCTTCCGAAGATCGATCTTGTCGGATCGATGAACTACCAGGACAATGAAGAGTCTTCGTCATTTGGACTCGATGAATTCACTACGACAAGTGTAACCTTGCAGGCGAACTATACCTTGTTTGATGGATTGGGTAACGTTTATACATTCAAAAAGCTCAAAAGCGCAGGAAAACTTGGCAGGTTTCAGGCCCGCAACAGCATTGAAGGTGTTATTCTGGAGGTAAGTGAGGCATTTTATAATTTTGCAAACGCAACCGAGCAGGTTATTGTTGCCGAAGAAGCACTTGCCATATCCGGCGACCGTTTGAAACGTGCTCGCCTCAGGGCGGAATACGGACAGGCCAATACCCTCGAAGTGCTTTCGGCATCGGTAGATGTCAATGCAGACAGTGTGTCGTGGAAAGAGGCGGTGCTTGACATGGATAATGCGAATCGGAAATTGAATCTTTTACTGAATCGTCCCGTAAACACACCGCTCAGTATCGAGAGAGAGGTTTCTTTCGAAGAAAACCTCAGCGAAGATATAGTCTTACAAGGCGCTAAACAGTCGTTTTCAGCATATCTGATCGCTCGGGAGTCGGTAAAACAGGCTGAATACGAGCTCGGTATAAAAAGATCCGACTTTTTTCCTGAATTGGGTGTTCAGGTTGGTTACGGTTTCAGCAATACCGAAACGGGATTCGATACGGGAACGGATGATCTGTCAGGGGGCTTTTCGGCGGCGTTGACACTGGACTTCAATTTGTTCAATGGTTTTCAAACGAGTATCAATAGTCAGAACGCCCGCATCGAACTGCAGAACAAGAAATTTCTCGAGCAGAAGTCTCTCAATGAGTTGGAAAAGCAGGTTGCCGATACCTGGCAGGAATACTTGAACAACCTTGATATTCTGGAATTTCAGAAAAAAAACCTGGAAACGGCAGAACTGAATTTCAGGCGTTCGAAAGAATTGTATGTTCTCGGACAGTTGACCACGACAGCGTTCAGAGAAGCTCAGCTCAACCTTATCGATGCCAGGAAAAGTATCGCCTCCGCAGGCTATGATGCCAAGATACTTGAACTGAAGCTGAAACGCTTCGCAGGAACGCTGGTTACGGAAGAAGATGCTGTCGGGGTCGATTCGCGTTGAGCGGCTCTGTTACTATGAGTATATTTTATTTCACTGTTTTGTGATTATTTGTTTTTTCGTTGTACTGTGAAATTCTTGAACTGTCAGCGATGTTTGAAGAGCAGAAAGTTTTTTTTCGTGAGGTGCAAAAAGTGTTTGTTTCTAAACGTTATAGTGGTATATTAAGAGCCTTCCAGCAAGGCGGGGTATGGCGCAGCTGGTAGCGTGCCTGCTTTGGGAGCAGGAGGTCCCGAGTTCGAGTCTCGGTGCCCCGACAGATATGGAGTGTTCATTGGTAAGAGCTTAGTTGTGCCCGTAGCTCAATTGGATAGAGCATCAGCCTTCTAAGCTGAGGGTTACTGGTTCGAGTCCAGTCGGGCATGCAATGATGTAAGCCATTTTTATGGTGATTGTAGCTCAGTTGGTTAGAGCGCCAGGTTGTGGCCCTGGAGGTCGGGGGTTCGAGTCCCCTCATTCACCCTCTTGGGTGCCTCTATTTATTTATTGTCTTTGAGCGCCTTGAGTACAAGGTGGACGGAGCGCAGGAACCGGAGTGTACACAGAGTACATGAGGATTTCGAGCACCGACCAACGAAGTGATCATAGCGCGCAACAAATAAATAGAAGTGTCTCCTTGATGGCCCCATGGACTAGTGGTTAGGTCACCACCCTTTCAAGGTGGTAGCACGGGTTCAAATCCCGTTGGGGTCACATACTATCTCTCACGAGATCCGGCTTGTTTTTTTTATGAGAAAAGATCCGTTTTTATGAATTCAGGTTGCCGGATTATCGTGGATGATAGCTTTTTTTCTGTACAGCTCTGTTCGATTATCGATCAGAGCTTTTTTGTTATCTAATACAGAAACGGGTCTCACATGAAAATCTCCGTAGACTGGCTCAAGGATTTCGTTCCCTCCATTACTTCAGATATACCTTCCCTTGTCGATCAACTTACCTTTCTCGGACTCGAAGTCGAGGATATCATAACGAAGAAGTTGCCCGATTCTCTTGTTGTTGTTGGAAAAGTTGAAGAGGTCGGACAGCATCCGAATGCCGACCGCCTGAAGATATGCCGGGTCGATGTTGGCGGGGTCGAGCCATTACAAATTGTTTGTGGAGCATCCAATGTGGCTGAAGGACAGCTTGTTCCGGTCGCAATGATCGGTGCAAAGCTCGAAACACCCGAAGGTGAAAACTTTTCCATAAAAAAATCGAAAATACGCGGTGAGCGTTCGTTCGGAATGATCTGCGCTGCCGATGAACTTGGGTTATCGGACGATCATTCAGGAATTATGGTGCTCGAAGAGCATTTCGAGATAGGTCGGCCTGTCGCCTCATATCTTCATGCCGATACCGTACTTGATATTGCAGTAACACCGAATCGTCCGGATGTTCTTTCGCATCTTGGGGTAGCGAGAGAAATTGTGGGTACTGCACAGGTAGCATTGCCGGATATCTGTACAGTAGACTTTACAAGCTCGGAAAATCTTGTAAAGATAAAGGATCCTGATGCATGTCCCTATTACAGCGGTATCGTTATCCGCAACGTGGTGGTGAAGGAGTCCCCCTCATGGCTTAAACAGAAGATTGAAAGTATCGGGCTTCGCCCGAGAAACAATATTGTCGATATTACCAACTACGTTTTGCATGCACTCGGCCAGCCTCTTCATGCCTTTGACCTCTTGAAACTGAAGGGGAAAAGCGTTGAGGTACGAACCGATATGAGCGGATCGATCGTCGCTATCAATCAGGAGTCCTATGAATTGAAACCTGGTATGCCTGTAATCTGTGACAAGGAAGTGCCGGTAGCCATAGCAGGTATCATGGGTGGTTACGATTCGGCCGTGAGCGACTCGACAACCGATATATTACTTGAATCGGCATATTTTTCTCCAGGTGTAGTGAGAAAAGCCTCGAAAATTCTTGGACTGACAAGTGACTCGGCTTATCGTTTTGAACGGGGGACCGATCCGGGAAATGTGCGTTTTGCGGCACAATTTGCGGTCAAGCTCATTCTTGAACTTGCAGGGGGAGGAATTACAGAAGCTGAGGAAGCCGGTTCGATTCTTCCCGAAAGAAAAGCGGTTGCATTACGCCCAGAGAGAGCCAATGAAATTCTTGGCTGCTCGATATCCATGGAAAAAATGGTTTCCATGCTGGAGAATATCGGTTTTATCATGACTGCCAATGACAAAGATGAATACCTGGTATTTTCGGTTCCGACATTCAGAGTCGACGTTGAACAGGAAATCGATCTTATTGAAGAAATAGCCAGGCTGGAAGGGTATAACAATATTGCCGCGTCAGAAAGGATGGTGGCAAGTTATCCCCAGTCAAGGAAAAATCCCGAATATTTTCCTGATTATCTTCGCTCTGTCATGATTGGTTTGCAGTTCAGAGAAATTCTTACGAATCCTTTGATAACGAAGCGTGATGCTTTGCAATTCGATCAACACTCGGTTCCGGTGTTGAATCCCATCAGTGAGGGTCTTGAAGTTCTCCGTCCTTCCCTCGTGCCGACAATGCTGAAGGTGATATCCCATAATATCAAGCATGGGATAAGAGATATGCGGCTTTTCGAAGTGGGGCATTCGTTTTTCGCTTTGAATGAAGATGGTGATACAGCGAAAAGCATGACTGAAAAAGAGCAGCTTGTTTTTGCCGTTACCGGAAGCCGTTATCCTGTAAACTGGGACCGAAAGAAAGAGCAGGTTGATTTTTTCGATATGAAAGGTGCGGTGGAGATGCTTTTCGGGAAATTGAATTTGCTTGATAAATCATCATTGAATATTTATAATGAAAGCACGCTTTCCATTACATGTGACTGGAAGGGAGAAGATAAACCCCTGAAATTACATGCCGGGAAAGTTCAGCAGATAGCGCCTGAGGTGCTTGAGGCATTTGATATCGATCAGCAAGTTTTCGTTGCTGAAATCGATACGCAGGTTCTCGAGCGTTGTTTTACCTTGAATGTTCGTTACGAGCCCCCTTCCAGGTATCCGGTAGTTGAAAGGGATCTTTCATTTATACTTCCTGAAGGGTTGGAGGTTCAGAAGCTGGTCGATTGTGTGAAAACCAGTGATATTCTGATCAGTAGCGTTCGGGTATTCGATCTTTTCGAAAGGGAGCCGGAAAACAATGCCGGTAAGGTAGATAGAAGTGTTGCGCTGTCTCTGAATATTACAGATCACTCTGGAACTCTTAAAGAAGAAAATGTCAAAAAGATTCTCCAGAAAGTCATGGAAAATGCAGAAAGCAGGCTTGGTGCGGTAATTCGGCAAGTTTGATGCGTAAAGGTATGGAGAGACGCATGGAAGGCAGCGAAAGTTCTGGTCTTGATCTGCTTGACCGACGTGTTGCGCAGGTTGTTGAACAGCTGGCTGATTGTCGAAAACAAAATGAAATGTTGCAGGCTGAAATTACGAGTCTTCAGTCGATATTGCGATCATGCAAGCTTTCCGTTTCAGGAAGCGGGCAAGGTGGAGCGGTCGATGGTTTTTCCTATGAGGAAAAAGTACAGATAAGACAGAAACTGGTTACGATCCTGCAGAGAATAGAAATTGAGCTGAGAAACGAGATGCCGGGTTGAGAGGTTGATGGAAAAGATAAATGTCAACATCTTTGGAGATAACTATCCGTTAAGGGTCGAGAGTCGTGAATCGACGGAACAGGCTGCCTATGAAGTCGATGAAATCATGCAGCAGTTCGCCGGAAAAGCTCCTGACCTCGAGGTTAAAAAGTTTGCGGTACTCGCTGCAATTCATTTTGCAGAGAAAAAAAACGAACTCGTGGCAAAGCTGTCATCGATGGAGAAAAAAATCGATCAGCTAAATCTTTTTCTTGAGCAAAATTCGTTCTAATCGTTTACATTAGAAGTAGAAGAAATATCCGCACCGATTACAGGGGTGTTTTGTAAGTAAAAGAACCAACACTTAAGAACTGGGAGCTGTACTCTTCTTTTGGATTGCAGGCCTTGCTGAGCCCAAGGGTTCAGAGGATTTCTGAAAAGGGATCCCATAGGAAGCAAAAAATCTGAAGGAGGCGCCCACCGTACCGAATACGGGTTCTTAAATCTTACACATCCCTGCAGGTGCGGATTTTTTTTTGCATTAAAAAGTGCCCTTTTTTATCGGATAACGGGCGCACAAAGGAGGTAGAGTTTAATGGGGATTGTCGTTAATCTTGTTTTACTGGTTATTGCATCACTTCTGTTTTTTTGCGTAGGGTTTTTTATCGGTCGTTTCATGCTCGAAAAGATCGGGACGACGAAAGTACTCGAGGCAGAGGAACGGGCAGTTCAGATTGTACAGGAGGCCCAGAAAGAAGCGAATGAGTACAAAGATCTGAAAGTCGCCGAAGTGAATCAGGAATGGAAAAAGCGAAGACGTGAATTCGATGCAGATGTTACGGTAAAAAACAACAAATTCAACCAGTTACAAAAACAGATCCGCCAGAAAGAAAATAATCTGAAGCGTCAGAGTCAGGATCTAAAGGAAAGCGAAAAAAAGGTTGCCGAAAAACTCAAGGGGCTCGAACATGACAGAGAGGCGGTTGCAACGAAGAATAATGATCTCGAGCGGATTATTACCGAACAAAACCAGAAGCTCGAAGCGATTGGTAACCTGCAGGCCGAAGAGGCAAAGCGGGAGTTAATGGAGAATATGGTTGCCGTTGCACGGGAAGAGGCGACGGAAACGATACACAAAATTAATGAAGAAGCGGAGCAGGAAGCGAACAAGATCGCTGAAAAAACTTTACTGACTGCGATACAAAGGGTTTCTTTCGAACAGGCGACTGAAAGTGCGCTCTCGGTTGTTCACATTCAGAGTGACGAACTCAAGGGCCGAATTATTGGGCGTGAAGGTAGAAATATCAAAGCCTTTGAAAATGCGACCGGTGTCGATATCATTGTCGACGATACTCCGGAGGTCGTTATTCTTTCCTGTTTCGATCCTTTGCGCCGTGAGCTTGCCAAATTGACACTCCAAAAGCTGCTTATCGATGGGGTTATTCATCCGGTTGCGATCGAGAAAGCCTATGAGGATGCGAAAAAAGAGATCGATGACGTTATCATGAGCACGGGAGAGGAAACTCTGTCTTCTCTGCAGATTCCCGATATGCCTTCAGAGCTTGTTTCTCTCATAGGGAAAATGAAATTCCATACGGTCTACGGGCAGAATCTTCTGCAACACTCGCGTGAAGTAGCCATGCTTGCAGGTCTCATGGCCGCTGAAATCAAACTCGATGCGAAGCAGGCTAAACGTGCAGGATTATTGCATGATATCGGGCTTGTCCTTCCGGAAAGCGAAGAGCCTCATGCCATTGCGGGTATGAAATATCTTAAGAAATTCAGAGAGTCAAGGATTGTACTCAATGCCATTGCCGCTCATCATGGGGATCACGAAAAGGAAAGCCCTATTGCCGCTCTTATCGAAGCAGCCAATGTGATTTCCTCTTCACGGCCTGGGGGCAGGGGTGCTGTGACGGCAGAAGGTCACGTAAAGCGTCTTGAAAATCTTGAAGAAATTGCAAAAGGTTTTCCTGGTGTCATCAAGACATATGCGCTTCAGGCAGGAAGAGAGATCCGGGTTATTGTCGAGGGAGAAAATGTCAACGATTCTCAGGCTGATGTTCTCGCTCACGATATCGCTCATAAGATCGAAGAAGTAGCCGATTATCCCGGCCAGATAAAGGTATCGATTATCAGGGAGAAGCGCTCGGTTGCCTATGCGAAATGAGGGAGTAGTGACGAGAGACGTGTAACAAGTGACAAGTTCAGAAAAAATCGACAAAGGGCTGGCCAGCTTGCCGGCCCTTTTAGTTCTCAATCCTTAGTTCTTAGCTGAAAGCAACGAGTGCTAAGAAATGAATGGTTTTCAGTTCGCGGTTATGAGTTTTTAGATAATAGCTGTCATTTTTTGGCTTGACGCAGGTTTCGGTTGCTGCTATTTTCACCGTAGCACTCAGCACTCAGCACTCAGCACTCAGCACTCAGCACTCAGCACTCATTTACAGAGTTCCTTTTGTAGATGGCACAGATGTCCCTGTAATCGAAACGGCCTGTTTGAGTGCATACGCGAACGCCTTGAAAAGAGCTTCGATTTTGTGGTGTGTATTGCTTCCTTCGAGAACGGACAAGTGGATGTTCGCCTGTAGTGTTCGGGAGAGTGAAAGGAAAAAATGTTCGATCATTTCGGTTGAAAAGCCGTTGATATCGCTACGGCTGAAGTCGCATTTGAAAACACAGTAACTTCTTCCACCGAGGTCCAGGGCGCAACGCGCAAGCGCTTCATCCATCGGTATCATCGACCAGCCATATCGTTGAATACCTTTTTTGTCTCCCAACGCTTCCTGTATTGCCGAACCCATGACTAAGGCGACGTCTTCAACTGAATGATGGTCGTCGATGTCGATGTCTCCCTTGCACTGTAGCGAAAGGTCGATGCCGGAATGCTTGCTGAAGTTTGCAAGCATGTGATCGAGAAAAGCCACGCCTGAATCAATGGAGTGTTGGCCTGAACCGTCAAGGTTCAGTTCAATCTGGATATCGGTTTCGGATGTTTTACGCTTGACTTTTGCAGAGCGATTGTTTCCGTTTGCGTTTTTGGACATGAAATGGGCTATCTGAAAATTTTATTGACAAGATAGAGTAAAAAGCTTAAAATAAACGAAAGAACGATCGATGTCCCGATAGGGAAATAAAATTTGAAATTGTCTCTGACTATTTTGATATCAAAGGGGAGGTTGCCAAGCCAGCGCATGTAAACCGGTGTCCCGGTCTTCTGAAATGTTATGAGAAGCACGCCTGCAACGACAGCAATGATTCCTATAACGACGAGTAGTTTCCCGATTTCGGTAAACACGTCTTGGATTTTTTCCGAAAGTTGCTAAATTAAGCCCTTCGTTATTTAAAAGAAGGTACGATTTTTGGTAAATACCTTTTTAATTAACAACATCCTGAGGGATTATGCACGTTTTTCTTGTTGTTCTGATTCTGTTATCGTCCATCTTGCTCATTGGGGTTGTCCTTTTGCAAAACCCTAAAGGGGGGAGTGGTTTGACCAGTGGAATGGCGAGCTTGGGTACTGTCCAGAATCTCGGAGTCAGAAGGACAGGCGATTTTCTGAGCAAGACAACGGCAATTCTTGCCGGCGTTGTTATGGTACTCTGTTTTGTCGTTCAGTTCACACTGCCTTCCAGGCAGTCATCTATAGATACCAGGGAAAGCATCTTGCAGAAAGAGCTGCCAGCCGTACCTGCCCCGGCTCCGGTAGAAAATGCACTACCTCAAGCTGCTCCCGAAAAAACGGCTGAATAAGTCAGAAGTAAAAATTATGGTATGCGTTCGTAGCTCAAGTGGTAGAGCAACTGACTCTTAATCAGTGGGTTGAGGGTTCGACTCCTTCCGAACGCACAAAACAAAAAGGCTTACAGATGGAAATCTGTAAGCCTTTTTGTTTTAAAAGAAAAGTAGGGTACATCCTATAGTGTTAAACGTTGCTTCGCGAACAGTTCTTTCGAATGATTGGAAGTCTCCGATACTAATCCTTTAAAGCGTTTTGAGAAAACAGGTGCAGAAAGTTAGTGTGCCAATAAGTATTCTACGGTTCAGCGATAGTGATATTTTCTGTGATGCCTAAGGTTTACCTGGAATCGGTTGTCTGAAGCGGTCTGACAATGCCGAAAACGTCAGGACGAACGTTACATTTTCGTGCATACAGGTGATTTCAAGTATATCGTTCGGTTTTAAATCGGCTTCCTCAACGATATGAAGCGGAAAGGCGATCTGGTTTTTCGATCTTCACTGAGTTTTAGGGCTCTTCGTGTCAACACAGGTTGACAGTATGAAAGAAAGAGAAGAAGAGGTTTCCTATGAAGAAACCTCTATAATGTTAGCATCAAGAGATTATTCGCTGAGGTAATTTCGGCAAGACCAGATTTTTCCGGAGAAGTCTCAGTCTTTATCCTTGTTTGCGAGAAGCTGTTCTATCGGAGCAGCTTCGGGAAGGATATAGACTATGCCTGCTTTAGGCTTGAAGAGAGGGGTGAGTACGTTTTTGAATAGCGGCTTGGAAACATTGATGCAGCCCCACGTGATTCTGTTGTCCGCTGATGTGGTGGAATTGAGGCGGGTTTTCCTTCTCTGACCGGGGACGTTGGCGACCGGGTGCAGTCCGACAGCGTATTTGGTGTCGACCCATAAAACATCCTTACCCCTATGGTCGGGCCCAAATACCGATACGTAGCGCCCTGAAGGAGTGACGCGATCTTTGTGACCTATGGATGAAAGCCGGGCATTGAGGGTTTTAGGGTCGATTCTATCTGATTTTGCGATACCAAGCAGGACCGGTCCATGGTCCACAATCTTGCTTTTGGCATCAAAAACAAAAATGTGGGCGTTTTTCTTGTCGATAATTGCGTAAGGGAGTTTCCGGTTATCCTTGTTCTTTTTAACCCAGGAGACGGTTTTTCGGACTTCTTCGGAGGCGAAATGAAGCTCCTTGCCGTCCTTCGCTCTGGCGTTTTCACTGTTGATAATGACCAGCGATAAAAGAACCGACAACAATACAGCTGATTTCCAGGTATTACTGATGATCTTTATTGCTTGTGTCATGGCAAGGAATGTTTCATTAGAAAAATAACAACTTTATATACATATAATTTAAAACACAGAAACACTATTTACAAAATAACTGATAATGCCTTCCTCTCATTCCTTCTTCCGGAGCCGACGATTGGTTTCCTTTTTTCTCCAGGTGCTTATAAAGGTTAACGTTTCAAAACATTTAGACGTTCAACAGGACTTGCATAAGGCAGCCTCTCGTATCGTACCTGTTTTTCACTATGGATGCCGTATCACCCTGTGTAATTGACAATATGTATTACGCAGGGTGTTTTGACTTCTCACTTTCACCATCCTTTGTGTTTTCGGTCAGTGATTGCGGGTGAATGTCTTGACAATCAAGAGTCTTGCCTATATTATCGCGATGGTGTTCGTCTTTTCATGCGAAAAAGTAATGATTGATATCAATGAAGATACTGTATCGCTACATTCTCAAAGAGCATGTCGGTCCCTTTTTCTTTGCCTTTTTCACCATTCTCTTTGTTTTTACACTGCAATTCGTTACCCGTTTTTTTGACCGTTTTGTCGGCAAGGGTCTTGAATTTTTTGTTGTCGTCGAGCTGATTGTGCTGCAGATTGCCTGGATGGTTGTGCTTGCAGCTCCTATGGCGGTATTGATAGCAACCCTCGTCGTGTTCGGGAACCTTACGAACAGCTCTGAAATAACCGTCATGAGAGCTGGCGGGTTGTCCCTATATAGGCTTATCGTTCCGGTTTTACTGGCGGGTGTTTTTCTCACGGTTTTGATGGAACGGTTCAACAATATTGTGCTTCCGGAAGCTAACTATCAGGCAAAACAGCTGTTGAGAGATATAACGAGGGCAAAACCCAGTTTCGGTCTCACGGAAAATGCTTTTTCAGGACTTGTGGATGGATACTCGATTCTTGTAAGGGAGACTGGAGATGATGCTGAAACGCTCAAGGGGATTACGATTTACGAGACGAAAGAAGATGATGACAAAACTGTCATCACAGCTGAAAGAGGGAGTATTGCGTTTACGTCCGACTATCATTACTTGATTTTGACGTTGTTTGACGGACAGATGCATGAATTGAGAGAAGAAGACAGTGAAGAATATAGAATCACGACCTTCGACAAACATCGTTACGTTTTTTCTTCAACCGGCTACGGTTTCGAACGTACCGACGGTAACGAAATACGCCGGGGCGATCGAGAGTTGTCAGCCAAGCAGTTGTATGCTGTGGGGCTGCAATTTCGAGAACGCAGTAATGATGCTAAAAAGCATATCAGCGATGTTGTTTCGCGCGAGCAGGAGACGATAAACAAGCAACGTGATTCGGTCGAGCCGGCAATTGCCTCAGTAACCGGATATACCGTTGAAAAAAAAGCACAGGCTCTGCAACAGGTGGAAAAAATGCTGGCGCGAATTGACAGGGAAATCGACCATATGGAACGCAGCAGGGATATGTATAACAAGTACATGGTTGAGTTTCACAAGAAGTACGCGCTATCATTTGCCTGCACCATTTTTGTGTTAGTCGGGGTTCCCCTCGGAGTTCTCGCGAAACGAGGTGGTTTCGGGGTCGGTGCAGGCTTGTCCCTCTTGTTTTTTGTGAGTTACTGGTCACTGCTCATCATGGGTGAAGAATTATCCGACAGGAGTTTGCTTGATCCCGGAATAGCGATGTGGATAGCTAATGCTGTCATGCTGTTGATCGGTACCATTGCCCTGATTCGCGTTTCCGGTCTTGCTATTGGTTCAGGTCGGTAGCTTCATCCTGGATTTGAGAGGTGGTTCTATCCTTACAGAGTTTCTTTTTGTTGCCGTTTCTATCCAGGCAGACAAACGTAATCTGGGTAGTGAAAACCATTTCACGTTCTCCTGTGTCGATACTGTCTTTATATGCGTTGACGGTGTATTCGACCGAAGTTTCGCCTTCGCGGTTTTTTACGGTCTCAAAGCAGAGAATGGTCCCTTTTTTTATGCTTTTTCTGAAGATGATCTTGTCCATGGCAACCGTAACGAAGTTGCAGCCGGGATAGTCCAGCGTAACGGCAATGTATCCCATTTCATCTATCCATTTCAGCAAATTACCGCCGAACAGGTAGCCATAATGGTTGAGGTGCTCGGGTAGAACGAGTTTATAATTTTCCATGTTATTTTTTACTTGAACGTTGATGAGGGTATTTCTAAAAACCATTTGACGCCGGCCGTACCATGATGACCTTTTCTTTTTCCGCCAAGACCTGACCGATAGGCATGTTTCTGGCCCGTCTAATATATTTTTTTTCGGAATACATAACAGGAACGAGTTCTGAATGTTTTGCAGAAGAGTAAAACGCCGCGATTTCGGCAGCTTTCTCTATTTCAGTGATGTTTTGCATCGTTGCGCCGCGTAGAATACAGTGCGAGCCGGCTACTCCACGAGCGTGAAGCCAGATATCATGTGGTTTTGCAAAGGAGAATGTAAGCTCTTCGTTGTTCTTTGCGTTTTTTCCGACATAGAGTACCGCTTTTTGGGTGATTGAAAATACTTTGAACGGTAATGGCTTTTTCTCTTTTTTCGACGTACGTTCAATCCCGAGCGATTGTAGTAAAGAGTGGTTTGTTTGGTAGTAATTTCTGACTTGAGAGGGTGTTGAGAGGTTCGAAGACAGCTCTATGAGTCTTGCGAGCTCATGCTTCTGTTTTTCAAGCACATTCTTTCTTTTTATGCCGCCTTCTATTTTTTCTTTCGCTTTTGACGCTTTTCGAAACCACGCTGCCGCATTTTGCTGCAGAGTCATTTCCGGTTTTAGAGAGATTGTTATGGGGTTGGGTGGCTCGTTAAATATATTCTTTACCGTGATCTGATTCTTTTGATGGTCGGTATTGTACAGATTTGCCATTATGAGGTGTCCGTTTCTCTCATAGTCTTCGGCTTGTTTTCTGAGCTTTTCACGACGAAAAAGAGCGAGTTCTCGTTCGATTTTGGTCATTTTGTGATGGAGTTTTTTATCGAGTTCACCGACAAGCTCTCTTGTTTTCAGGAACTGCCATGTTCTGCCGCTGTAGAGATTCAGACCTTCTTGTATTGTTTCAAGGCGGGTAGACGTTTTTGTGGAGTTATGCAGTATTGAAAATTCAGGGTAGTCATCTTTGCCGATATAGACGACAGGATGTGGGTCGAGCAATTCATAAAAAAGTGTAGCGAACTCTGTATGGATATGTTCAGCAGAGTGATTGTTGTCGCAACGGTCGATAAGTTCTCTTGTTAGCTTGCGATCAAAACCGGGAAGCATTTTTATCAGTTTTGAGCGGAGGTCTTTTGCTGGCGTTTTCGAGAATCGTGTCGAAAAAAGGGCTCGATCATAAACAAGCGGTTCGAGTGAACGCAGTATTTCAGGCTTTTCGTGGCAGCTTTCTTTTTTTTCGGAAGCATTGACAGGGGGCCCATGCTTGAAGGCATTGATGGACATACCGTTTTTTTCCAAAAGAACGTTTGTTTTGGCACTGAAAAGCTGCAGGACTATTACGTAATTATCTTCGAGTCGTAACCGGATTATCCTGTCACGGGGATCGATGATTATTTCGGCGATTTTTTTTTCGGCGATTTCAGGCATCAGATCCACGGTGTTACGCTGCTTTCTGTTCAATCCTTCTCTGGTATAGATGCAAAATCTTGGATGACCTGTGACGACAACAAGCTGCAGATGGTTACCCTTGTTGGTTATCAGGCTGATGGTGATTTCGTTTCGCTGCTGGGAAAATACCTCGAACACGTAGCCGTTCTTTAGCAGCTCGTCCAATTCACTTGCCAGATGGTACAGGGTGAAATAGTTACGCAGCATCGTTTTTCTGTATGTTTTTTCTTTCTTTATTTGTAACAAATCAGGTTGTATTGCAATTCCTGACGCACGGCTGTGTGATCATCGAGAGAATGGAAAACGTGCAAATACAATACGCTGAATAATTTTTTGAAACAATGTATCAAAATCCGGTCTATGCCTGAAAATGTCCGACAAGACAATTGCTGTTCTCCAAATGGAGGAGGTGACGGCTTCGCCGATGAGCAACGGCTTGGGTGGCATGAGTATTTCATGAGTGTTGCTCATCTGATTTCGCGTAGGGCTACCTGCACCAGAGGGCATGTCGGTGCAGTGCTCGTTCGGGATAACAATATTCTTTCAACCGGTTACAATGGCGCTCCTTCAGGGTTGCCTCATTGCAACGAAACTACCTGTAAAATCTATAGGAGCACCCATCCTGATGGAACGGTGGAAGAGAATTGCGTCAATACCATTCATGCCGAGATCAATGCAATAGCACAAGCTGCAAAACATGGTGTTTCCATCAAGGATGCCGATATTTATATCACTTCCAGTCCTTGCATACATTGTCTGAAAGTGCTGATCAACGTCGGTATCAAAACCATTTATTACGACAAACCCTATAAGATAGACCACATTGCTGAACTGCTGCGTCTTTCGGGGATAAAACTGGTGCAGGTACATGTCGAAATGCCATCATCATCGACATGACAGCGTATGGCCGTGAAGAAAACAAGAAGAGATTTGCAGCATCATGAACGTTATATGTCGCGCTGTCTACAGCTTGCCCAAAGAGGTGCCGGCAGTGTCAGTCCCAACCCTATGGTTGGTTCTGTAATCGTTGTCGATAACCGGATTGTCGGAGAAGGTTTCCATCGAAGATTCGGTGGGCCGCATGCCGAAGTCAATGCTATCGCTTGTGTGGATGATGAAGCTTTGTTGACCCGATCTACCTTGTATGTCAACCTCGAACCTTGTTCTCATTACGGTAAAACCCCTCCATGCAGTGATCTTATCATTCAAAAAAAGATTCCCAAAGTTGTTGTCGCTTGCAGAGATCCTCATGAAAAAGTCGCGGGAAAAGGTATCGGTAAACTGCGCGAAGCCGGGGTGGATGTCATAGAGGGAATTCTGGAAGATGAGGCCCTGAAATTAAACGAGGCATTTATAAAAAGTCATGTTAAAAACATGCCTTTTGTCGCCCTCAAGCTCGCTCAGACCCTCGACGGAAAGATAGCAACCGTCACTGGAAGGTCGAAATGGATTACCGGAAAGGAATCGAGAACCCATGTGCACAGTTTACGCAGCCGTTACGATGCAGTTCTTACAGGATCGGCAACCGTACTTGCCGATGATCCTCGTTTGACGGTTCGCCATACAAAAGGGCGCAATCCCCTTCGTGTCGTCCTGGACCGGACGTTGCGACTGCCTCTCGGAGCGAAAGTTTTCAATAAAGAAGCACCGACGCTTCTTTTTACTTCGGTCGAAAGCTCCAATACCACGAAGCTTGACCGCTTGCAGAAGAACGGTGTCGAAGTTGTGCATGTTGACGAAAAACATGGCGGTCTCGACCTCGGGGAAGTTTTATCGGTTCTTCATGCAAAAGGTATCCTTTCCGTTTTCGTGGAATCAGGGGCCAGACTTTCAGCTTCTTTGCTTCGGTCCATGCTTGTCGATAAGGCTTATATTTATATCGCTCCCAAACTGTTCGGCGGTGACGGTCTTGACTCTTTTGCCCCTCTCGATGTTCATACTCCCGATAAGGCTTTTCTTTTTCGTTTCGAGGCGTCCTTCTTTTTTGGAGAAGACCTTTTGCTCGAAGCCTACACGCGGTAAACTTCATTCAGTCGCGATTTTCCCTCTCTTTTTTCGTTAAAAACTTCTTTCTGTCGGTGTTTTTTTACGGCATCGATTCTCCTGGTTTTCCTCCTTTTTTATTTGCGCATTTGGTTTTATGGGTGGTTTTTTATAACATCATACTTTATGAGTATATGTATATATATTCTCATGAACATATGGTTCTTGTTTGAGGTTCGAAGGAAAAGAAGAGGTGCTTACAGCACCGGCAAAAACAAGAATGCGAGGAAAAAGCAACACAATCACTTAGAAATGCAGCAACATGAAGAAAAAAATTCTATCATTATTGTGCCTCTTCATGATCTTGGCACTGCCATCCGCCGTCAAGGCGGAAGAAACAAAGCCGAGTGTTACCGTCTATGGTAATCTCCGTTATTCTTTCAACTACATTGACGAAGATGGAGGCGGGATGGAGCGCTGGAAGGGGACGGATAACGTCTCACGTTTCGGTATCAAGGGATCGTACGGTAACGAAGATGTAAAAGCCTTTGTTCATTTGCAGGTAAGAGCTTTTGCCGACAAAGACGCCGACAAAGACGCCTTCGAACAGCGCTTTTTCTTTGGCGGATTCGAAGGTGGTTTTGGTAAGGTAACCTATGGCCGTATGACCAATGCCTACAAATTTCCCGGTTATGCTCTCGATCCATTCTATGACCTTTCCCGGATCAGCTCGAACGGGTGGTTCGGCGGTGGCGGGGCATCTTATGGCTTGTCCTCTGCAACCAACGGTTTTACCGATAATTCTCTGCAATACTTCTCCCCGAATCTGAACGGTTTCAAACTGGTTGGTGGCATTGCTTTTGATGACAGCGAAGACGATAACCAGCTCGCTTATCTTGCCGGTGGTTCCTATAGCACAGACGGTTTTACTTTTGGGGGGGTCTATGCCGATAATCCGGAGAAAAAAGTGGTCTATCCGAACATAGCTGCAGATGGTGATGCAATACGTGCGTATGCAACCTATAAGGGAAAGGGCTGGAAAGCCGGCGCTTCGTATGAAAATATCGACATCAAGGGTGGCCCTGACAATGTCAACTATTTTTATCTGACGGGAACGGCCATGCTGGAAGAGGCTAAAACCGATCTTTCACTCTCTCTCGGACTGGTTGACGATGGTGCGGCAGAAGGTTTGGGTATAACCGGAGGTGCATTCTACAATATCCTTGACAATGCACAGATTTATGCAATGGCAAGCTATGCAGATCTTGATTCTGATTACACTCCTTATGTTCTGTCGGTTGGTGCGATTTACAACTTCAAATACACGGCCAACTAAAATGAATGAAAAAGATTGTTCTTTCCTGTGTTACCGTTGACAACATCCAGAAGCCGGACTGCCTTTCTCCGTTGGGCAGTTCGGCTTTTGTTTACAAGTCTGATAAAATAGTTGTAATTTGTGTGCGTCGAGATTGATTCGTTGATATGTTTTTGTTCACAGCTGTTCCAACTTTCCTGAAACCCCTAAACATTCGATTGATATGGTAGAAAGTATCGTTCAGAACAATGATCTGGGTAAGTTACTGTTGCGTTTGCCTGTTGGTGGACTGATGTTGTTTCACGGGATTCATAAGCTGAAAAACGGACTCGGGTTCATTGAAAAATCACTCTCTGATGCAGGCTTGCCCGCTTATCTATCTTATGGGGCGCTGCTCGGTGAGATCGTTGCACCACTATTTATCGTTCTTGGTATTTTTTCCCGCCCTGCTGCACTGGTTGAGGCATTTGTGATGATTGCCGCAATCTATCTGGTGCATGTTCCCGAACTCTTCGCTCTGACTCAACATGGTGGTCATGCATTGGAACTACAGTTTCTCTATCTGTTCGGTTCTCTGGCCATTGTTTTTCTCGGTTCAGGCAGGTACAGCATTTCGAGGGGAAGAGGCTTGTTGGATTGAAAAAAGTCAGATTCTCGATGAGATAATGGATGTAATTATAGGAAAAGCTGTTGTATGGGATGAGTCGATATTTGCTGGAGCTTTGTGATATAACTGCATATCGTGGTAAAACCCCTGTATTCAAGGGTTTTTCTCTGGCAATCCCGGAGGGATGCAGCACAGCTGTGCTCGGTCCCAACGGTGCGGGTAAGACAACCTTGTTAAAGCTCATCAGTTGTGATATTTTTCCTGTGGCTTCAAAAGGTTCCCGGCTGAACATTCTTGGTCGGGAACGTTGGAATGTTTGGGAGTTACGTTCCCGGTTCGGTATCATCTCTCACGACCTGCAACATGATTATTTGGAATCTGCAAAAGGTTTGAACGTTATCCTTTCAGGATATTACTCGAGTATCGATACATGGAGTTATCAAAAGTTTCTTGAGAGTGATATCGAGAAAGCATCTCTCATTATGCGCAAGTTGGGTATTGAAACTCTTGCCGAACGTTCTTTCGGGGAAATGTCTACCGGTCAACAGCGGCGTTTTTTACTCGGCCGGGCATTGATCAACGATCCGGGAACACTGCTTCTCGACGAACCTACAACCGGGCTTGATCTCAAGGCGTCGTTTCAATATCTGGATATTGTCAGAAAACTGATCCACGACGGAAAAACAATCATCCTTGTTACACATCATGTTCATGAAATTCCACCGGAAATCAAAAGAGTGGTGCTTATCAAAAACGGGAGGATTTTTTTGGATGGAGAAAAAGCCGAGGTGTTGACCTCCTCAAATCTTTCAAGTCTTTTCGAGGTTCCTGTACAAGTTGTCGCTTCAAATGGTTTTTATCAGGTTTTACCAGGATGAAGAACGAGGGGGTACGCTCTATTTACGTGCTTTTTGCGAATCATATATCTTTTGGGGTGGGTGAAACAATTCAAACTCTAAAGGTTTTCGTTTACAGGAACTTTGTTCGAGTATTTTCCGTTTCCCCATACTGTTTCTTGAGATCCCGTTATAGTTACCACATTGAAATACAATCTTTTATAGTTACAAATCACTGAAAAAACATGGCCAACATTACATTGAAAGGAAATCCAGTGGCGACAGTTGGTGAGTTGCCTGCCAAAGGAACTGACGCTCCTTCGTTTACTCTTGTGAATAAAGACCTGGCTGAAACAAGCATGACGGACTTTAGCGGAAAAAGGATTGTTCTGAACATCTTTCCGAGTCTCGATACGCCTGTTTGTGCAGCTTCGGTCAGGCGTTTCAACCTCGAAGCTTCGAGTATTCCCGATACGGTTGTTCTTTGTGTATCTGCCGACCTGCCTTTTGCCCACAAGCGTTTTTGCGAGGTTGAAGGAATAGAGAACGTGGTGTCTCTTTCTGTGTTCCGTTCCCCTGAATTCGGTAATGATTATGGGGTTACCATGGTTGACGGTCCGTTGAAGGGAATCCTTTCTCGCGCTGTGGTGATCGTTAATGACCAAGGAAAAGTCATTTATGCCGAACAAGTGCCTGAAATAACTCAGGAACCTGATTACGAAGCGGCCTTGAAAGCCATGGTGTAGAAAAGCTCCATGATCGTTTTGCGAATGTTTAATTCATTTTTTTACCTATGCAGCAGCAATATCGTGAAGAAGTGGGGAGTTCTGTTGAAAAAAGGATAGAGCTGCTCAAAAGAGAAAGAAATGCAGTGATTATCGCTCATCATTATGCTCCGGCCGAGGTGCATGGTGTTGCAGATGTGCTTTCGGACAGCAGGGGGTTTTTCGACGCGGTTGTACAAGGCTGTGAAGCGAGCACAGCGATTGTGCTCGCTCCGGCTTTTTTTGCGGAAATAACGGCAGCCATGTGGCCGGAAAAAAAGGTTCTTGTGCCTCAAATAGCCGAGTGTCCTGTCGCAAGCCACAGCAATCTCGGTTTCGACAATATCGCTGCATTCAAAAAACGTCATCGTGGTAAACCGCTGGTCTGTTATGCAACGTCTCCGCTCGAAACAAAACTACTGGCCGACTATGTTGCTTTTCCTGGAGAAGTTGTCGATACCATTGAAAACGTAGATGCCGATGAGGTTCTTTTTGCCGGGGAACGGAACTGTTCGGACGATGCGGTCAAGAGGTGCGGCAAGAAAGTCATTGCCTATAGCGGGAATCCGGTGTGCAATGTATACAATTCGGCAGACCTTTCCGATGTGCAACGTTTGAAAGACGAGTTTCCCGATGCATGCTTGATGGCCCATCCGGAATGTAAGCAAGAGGTGATCGATGCTGCGGATTATGTGATGGGAACCGGTGAAATGCGTGAGCAGATAAGTAAAGACGGAAATCCGGGGGCGATCATACTTGGTACCGAACGTGGCTTTTTCGACAGAATGCGGAACGAGTTTCCCGAAAAAAATATCCTGCATTTAAGTTCTTACCTAACGTGTAATGTTTTTAAGGTGTTACGGCTGAAAACCATTGTGGAATCCCTCGAGAAGATGTGTTACCCAGTAGAGGTCGATCGGGTTGTTGGCGAGCGTATCCGTACGCTCTTCAATCGACTTTTCTGAACAAAAGTGTTTTTCGAAGAGCTGTCTTGCAGGTAAAGATTTCGTGTGAACTTCACTGGAAAACGTCGGAAAATGCTATATATGAGTAATGAATTCGGCAAAATTCGATTGCCTGGAAAACAGTAATGGTCTGGATTATGTTTACTGGAATTGTCAAAGATATCGGGACGATAGAGTCAATACGTCGTCAGGGCTCGAACCTCCGAATTTGCGTGCGCTATGAAAATGAACATGAATTCGGTGACCTAGCAATTGATGAAAGTGTTGCGATTAACGGAACGTGTCAGACGGTAGTGGCTCTTGGTGAAAAGAGGTTCGATGTCAATACAATCGAGGAAACGCTGAAAAAAACCACGCTCGGTACTTTCGCTCCTGGTATTTCCGTAAACCTCGAAAGAGCGTTGCGTCCTTCGGACAGGCTTGGAGGGCATTTTGTTCAGGGACATGTTGATTGCGTCGGTAACGTTCTCCAGGTGCGGGAGCTGGAAGGAAGCAGAGAAATAAGGATTGGTTTTCCAGAGAAGTTTCAGCCATTTATCGTACCGATAGGCTCTATAGCGATCAATGGTGTCAGTCTTACCGTTGCTGACGTCAGGGAAAACAGTTTTTCCGTTGCTATTATTCCCTATACGTTCGATAATACGACCATCAACCATCTCAACGTAGGGGATGGGGTGAATCTGGAGTTTGATATACTCGGTAAATATATCGTCAAACAGCAGGGGCTTGTGAAAAATGTTACGAGCGGTGCCGGAAAAATCAGTGAAAGCTGGTTAAGTGATTTAGGATATTGATGTCGCACATGCAGGATGACCTTTTCGGGTTGCCTTCCAGGGAAAAAAGAGGCTCCGGTTTTCAGCCGCTTGCCGAAAGGGTGCGGCCCAAAACTCTCGAGGAGATGTACGGTCAGGAGCACCTTATCGGTGCTGACGGTCCCCTCAAAAGGTTTCTTGTGCAAAAGCGCTTGCCGTCCATGATATTCTGGGGTCCTCCGGGCTCAGGTAAAACAACCCTTGCGGAAATTTGCGCATACTCGCTGGATTTTCGTTTTGATTCGCTCTCCGCAGTCGATGCAGGGGTGAAAGAGGTCCGCAAAGCGCTTGAGCTCGCAGAATCGGCGCAGAGAATAGAGGGACGCCAGACCCTGTTGTTTATCGACGAGATTCACCGATTCAACAAGGCGCAGCAGGATTCACTGTTACATGCGATCGAACAGGGGATTGTTGTGCTGATAGGGGCGACAACCGAGAACCCTTCTTTCGAGGTCAACCCTGCTCTGATGAGCCGGATGCAGGTCTACATTCTTGAGCCTCTTGGTGACCGCGATATTGAAGCTGTTGTCAGACGGGCATTTGAAAGCGATAGCACGATTGCTTCATATCAGGCGGCCATAGATGACTGGGATTTTCTTTTGCGCTATGCCGGCGGCGATGCACGGAAAGCTCTGAATGCTCTCGAGGCTTCGTTGTCGATGGTCGATACTTCCACCGTTCCAGTTCATATATCAAGAACCCTGCTTGAAAAAGCGCTTCAAAAAAAGCTTCCGGTCTATGATAAAAAAGGGGAGTCGCATTACGATGTCATATCTGCTTTTATCAAATCCATGAGAGGGTCCGATCCCGATGCGGCGCTTTTCTGGCTTGCGAAGATGCTCGAAGGAGGAGAAGATCCGAAATTCATAGCTCGAAGAATGGTGATTTTCGCCAGCGAAGATATCGGCAATGCCGATCCATATGCTCTTACGCTGGCAGTATCTGTTTTCCATGCTGTCGAAGTGATCGGTCTACCCGAAGCGAGAATCAATCTTGCCCAGGGGGTGACCTACCTGGCAGGCTCTGCGAAGTCAAATGCAAGTTATCGGGCGATAAACGATGCACAACACTATGCCGGGCAACAGCAAGAGGCTCCAGTACCGATGCATTTACGAAATGCCCCTACCAAGTTCATGAAAGAGTCGGGATATGGCAAGGGCTACAAGTACCCGCATGATTATCCGGAACATTTTGTCAGAGAAAGGTACATGCCTGAAGGCCATGAAACAGTTTTTTATCATCCGACTGCAGAAGGAAGGGAGAAATTCATCAAGGATCGTCTTGAAAAGCTTTGGAAGGGAAGATATTGATCATTGTTCATGCAGATCGACGAATTCGGTATATTTTGCCTTTTCAGTTCTTGATACGAGATTTGTTTACCATGCGAACTATCGATAAATCTTTCTTCTCCCTGATTTCGGTGGGGTTTCTCACACTGTTGCCATTGGTTCTTCCTGCTGTTGAAAGAAGTGTGAGCGGAGAGACCGTATTGACTCTTTCGCTCGATGAAGCGGTATCAACCGGGCTCGATCGTAATCGTGATCTCGAGATTGCACGGCTCGATCGCGATATTGCCAGTCAGAAAGTGCGCGAAGCATGGGCGGACATGCTTCCTCAGCTCGATGCAGGATTCGACTATACAAGAACTCTGGAACCGTCGATCATCTATTTTCCTGATATCGAAGGCGGTGATCTAACCCGATTGATTCCCCTGGAAGTGAGTCTGGACAATTCAATGAGTGCTTCACTATCGCTGACACAGCCATTGTTCGACCTTAAGGCTATTGCCGGGATACGAGCATCCACTACGGTGAAAAAGATTAGCATGGAATCGTATCGTAAGATCAAAGCAGAAGTTATCAGCAACATTAAAACATCATATTACAATGTTTTGATAGCAGCCGAACAGGTTAAGATACTGGAGCAAAGCATCGCACGCTGGGAGACGGCTTTGCGTGATAGCAGGGCGCTTTTCAAAGAAGGGGTAGCTGCAGATATCGATACTTTACAAGCTTTTCTTTCTGTAGAGAATATCAAGCCGGACCTCATCGAAGCAAAAAACCAGGCAGTGATCGTCAGGACGAAGTTCAAAAATATCATTGGTCTTGATCTTGTTCAAAACGTTATTTTATCTGATTCACTTGTTTATCAGCCGGGAAAATACCCTCAGGATGTTTCGGCAGCCTATGCCGAAGCACTTGCAGCACGACCCGAAGTCCGCCAGTTCGAACTACAGGTGGAAGCCGATGCACAAAATGTCAGTAAGACAAGAGCCGAGCGTTTTCCGACGATTACCGCCGTAGGTCAGTTGCAGGCGCAAACACAATTTGACGATGGGACAGCCATCGAGAATACAGACTGGCCGGTGACTTCATATATCGGGGCGCAGGTTTCCCTACCGTTGTTTACCGGGTTTCGCACCAGTGCACAGGTCGAACAGGCGAAACTTGGTCGCTTGCAGTCCATCGCAAGGCATGAAGATCTGAAAGCCGATATACGAGCTGAGTTGGAGATGAAGCTTTCCGATCTCGAGGAGTCTCGGAAAAGGATAGAAGTACAGGATAGAACAATTCGTACGGCCGAGAGGAGCTATGAGATTACGCAGTTGCGTTTCCGTGAAGGCGTCGGTTCACAACTCGAACTTTCCGAGGCTGAACTTCAGCTCAACAAGGCAAAAACCAACTATCTCCAGGCTGTTTACGATTACCTGATTGCCCGTGTCGAGTGCGACAGGGCTCTTGGCAGAACTGTTAAGCCCGAGCATGGGCTATAAACTGTGTTCTTGATTGTCGGGTAAGTACTCGAACTACTTGTTGAGAGGAGCTTCGTTTTCCTGATGCCGGTTTACATGGTCAGGTTGTCTTTACGCCGTTTTCTCAGTATGTATTTTTCCAACTCGACAAGGAACAGCACTGAAGAACTGACCAGCAGAATGGTGAGCCAGTCCGACAGGCCGATCGGTACAGTTGCAAACAGAGCTTGCATGAATGGGGCATAATTGAACAGTGACTGTAAGACAATGAGTATTCCTATCGCATAGAGGACGGCAGGGTTGCCCAGTAGTCCCTTTTTCGAGAAAACAGATGCCACAAAGAAGCGTGAACTCAAAAGATAGAATATTTCGAACATGACAAGTGTGTTGACGGCGACGGTTCGCGCCATGTCATGAGAGTACCCTGCTTTTTCATACCAGAGAAAGAGCCCGAAAGTACCGCTCAGCAGGATAAGCGAAACATACACGATTCTCCAGACGATAAAGTTAGAAAGGATGGGTTCGCCGGATTTCCTTGGTTTACGTTCCATCACGTTGTTTTCGGATTTTTCGAACGCAAGGGTGAGGGCGAGCGTTACCGCTGTAACCATGTTGACCCAGAGGATCTGTACCGCTGTGACAGGCAGCGTATAGCCCAGTGCTACGGCGAAGAGGATGCTGAGTGCTTCGCCCCCGTTGGTCGGCAGGACAAAAAGAATGGATTTTTTAAGGTTGTCATATACTGTCCGTCCCTGTTCGACGGCACTGGCTATAGTTGCAAAATTATCGTCGGCAAGTATCATTTCAGATGCTTCTCTGGAAACTTCCGTTCCTTTCTGTCCCATTGCGATTCCAACGTCGGCTCTTTTAAGGGCAGGGGCGTCATTGACGCCGTCTCCTGTCATCGCCACGACAGCGCCATTGGATTGGAGCGCTTTGACCAGCCTGATTTTATGTTCGGGGCTGCTGCGAGCAAACACGTCGATGGAATCGACGTGTTGTTGCAGTTCCTCGTCGCTCATAACCTCGATTTCCGTTCCAGTCAAAGCTCGTAATCCATCGCCGATGCCGGTCATTTTTCCGATGGCTCTGGCGGTATCGATATGATCGCCTGTGATCATCTTTACGCGAATACCTGCCTGCTGGCAACGTTTGACAGCCATGATGGCTTCGTCTCTCGGAGGGTCGATCATACTGACAATCCCGATCAGCGTCAGTCCGGAGGTTACATCTTTAAATGTCAAAGTTTCTTGTCCGGGCGCTGTCTTTTTGCTGGCTATGGCAAGTAATCTATGACCCTGGGCGGCCATTTTTTGTGTTATGTTCTCCCAGTATTGATAGTTGAGAGGTTCATCGGTTTCACCATGCTGTTGTTTCGTACAGCGTTCAAGTACAACCTCGGGGGCTCCTTTCAGGTAGGTAAACGTCCTGTCGGTATGATCGTGATGTAAGGTTGCCATGAAACGGTGTTCGGATTCGAACGGAATCAAATCGATCCTTGGCCAGTTTTGGCGTTCCAGGTCCGGGTCATAACCTGCTTTTTTGCCAAGGACACAGAGGGCACCTTCTGTAGGATCTCCGGATATTGTCCACTGTTCATCGCGAAACTGAAGGGTTGCATCGTTGCATAGCAGGGACGCATGAGCAATGGCCCTCATCTGGGAATGGTTCCGGAGATCAATTTCTCTGCCGTCAAGCTGAAAGGTGCCGTGAGGATCGTAGCCAGAGCCGGTGACTTCGAAGCGTTTTCCCGGGAGGGCAACTGATTTGACCGTCATTTCATTACGGGTCAACGTACCGGTTTTGTCCGTGCAGATGACCGAAACCGATCCAAGGGTTTCAATAGCCGGTAACCTCCGGATTATGGCTTTTCGATGAGCCATTGCTTCTACACCGATCGCAAGAGTTATGGTCATGATCGCGGGTAAACCCTCGGGAATGGCGGCAACAGCAAGACCGACAGCTGCATTGAACATTTCTGTCAACGAGTAGCCTCTTACGAAGACGCCGAAACCAAAAAGCAACGCTGAAAGAAGAACAATGACAATTGTCAGGGTTCGAGCGAACTCATCGACGCGTTGAAGTAAAGGGGTCTCAAGTGTTTCGATTTTACCGAGCATGGAGCTGATTCGGCCGATCTCCGTTTGGTCACCAGTTTCGGCAACGACACCTTCACCTTTTCCGTATGTGACAAGTGTCCCTGAAAATGTCATGTTTGCGCGTTCAGCCAGCGGTGTATCGTTCTTGATTGTCGTGCTGTTTTTTTCGACAGGAAGTGATTCTCCTGTCAATAGTGACTCGTCGATGCGAAGGTTTCTGACGGAGATGAGACGCATATCCGCCGGTACTTTGTCGCCTGACTGCAGAATGACGATATCACCAGGCACCAGTTGATCGGAGGGTATCGTGTATGTTCGGTTGTTCCGGCGGACCATTGCCTGGGGCGAAAGCAGGTTTTTAATGGCATCCAGAGCTTTCTCTGCCTTTCCTTCCTGAATAAACCCGACGAGCGCGTTGATGATGACCACGCCGAGTATTACCCAGGCATCGATCCAGTGATCGAGGAGAGCGGTAACAACAGCCGCAACGAGGAGAACGTAGATCAGGATATTTTTGAATTGTGACAGAAACTTCAGAACCGGATGCTGTTTTTTCGCCGGAGTGAGACGATTTGGTCCGTATTGTTCCTTTCGCGGTAAAATCTCGTTATTGGCCAAGCCTTTGTGTGAAGTCGAAAGCTGATGAAAAACTTGTTCAGCGGTTTTACTGTGCCAGGCTTGCTGCTCTTTCATGGTTTTAACCTCTTGATTTTTACATATCCTTACAATGGGGTTCAGTTGTTTGTTCCCAAGCTTTTTCTGTCTTCTGCGAGGATGATGCATTTGGTGTAAAGTACCGTTTGTCAGTCATGCAGGACTGAAGAGCTGGAAATTTGTTTTGGCAAGGAGGATGATGTTTTTTTGTCAACAACATTTGGATCGGTGATGGCAAGACGACTGACAATACAACTTGGGATGTATGTCACCCGTGCCGGAGCTGGGAATCCCTGAAAAGAACAGAAGTGCAAGGTAGCACAATCCGTATGGCCGAGAAGAGCTGTGAGCTTATACAGTTGCGTTTCCGGGACGGAGATACAGATCAGCAAAGCTTTTCGCGGAGCTGCAACATACGTAAAGCTTAATAGTAAGTGGTTTATAGTTATCCGCCGTATATGAGGGCGTGAGGTATGATGTAGATTTCGGAAATTCCTACGGAGACTTTCCAGTTATCGTCAACTCTTACCTGCTTGATTTTCGAGCTATCATCGGTTGTAAAGGTGTTGTTTTCGACGTAAAGGGTTCGGAGAGTATTCTGGTTTTCCGGTTTAACCATCCAGATTGTCGCACCATTCGGTTTTCTTTTAACCCTGAATTCACAGAATGATTTGATGTTTTCTTTTTTGCCGGAGCAAACTATTCGACCGGAAGCATCTCCACTTGCCGGCCATTGAATACTGCTGTTTCCCGACATCTCTTTTTTCTCTCCGGTAATATCGAGCTTCAGGGTATAATTTGCAGTTTCATTGCGGCGCGCGGCGCTTCGCATCATGTACACCTGTATGATATAGTGACCTGTTGCCGGTAAGGTTCCTGTATAACGGTTTCCGTTTATCGAACCTATGAACATGGCTTCGTCTCCCGGTCCCTTGCCAGGAGCGAAAATGTTAAAATAATTTGCGGTGTTGCCGCTCGACAGTACAACATTCATTGTCTGTCCGGCAGTTGCCTTGAGCGCGTAGTTTTTTGACTGGCGGCCTGTGATAGCGGATTTTATTGTGGTGCCGGTAGTTCCCGGAGCGAATATCACTTCTTCAGTGTTCTCCATGACTGTGCCGTCGGATGGGTTCATGGTGTTATTTGCCGCGCTTGTTTCGGCCGTATTGTCCTCATTTTTCTTGACGGGTTCTTCGGTTACTTGCTCGACTGTTTCTTTCAAGGTTCCGTTTTTTTTCTGAACAACGTTTTCAGTTTGTTCTTCTGCTTTCGGGGTGCAGCCGGTTGCGATAAAAGAAAACAGCAGAAGTGAAAGGGCGAATGGCTTTTTCATGGTTTTTCCTCGAAGAGTTGACTGTAGAGTGATCCGAGTATGCTGAATGTTTATATGGGGGTTCGGATAGCCTTGAATTCAATGCGTTCTCCCATGGTTCTGAGAGGACGATGCATTCGAATATGATGGTCAATACCTTTTCTCAAGGCATTAAGTTCCCGGATTTCTTTTCTCTTACGACCCGTTTGACGGTATATACGAGCGTTGAGGACTGTTCGTTGTTTTGTACTCCCTTACGCATACATTGTATCCCACGAAGGATTCCGCTGGTCAGAGAGGATGCATATCGACGTCCTTTTTCGCGGTGGATAATTTTTTCGCTGTAGATACAGTTGTAAAGAGTATCCAATATGAAAGGCTGCATCGAGGTTATTTCAAGACTGTGTTTTTTGAGCAGCTTTCCTAGGGTTTTTGGCGTGAAGTGGTAGAGATGTCGAGGGGCATCCCAGGCTACCCAGTGCTTGCCGTAAAAGCTTGCATCGTAGCTTTCGGCATTTGGAAGAGCGATAATCATAGCCCCTTTTGTATCGAGATATTGAGCGGCTTTGTCAAGTGTTTCGTTGATTCGGTGAATATGTTCGAGTGTATGCCAGAATATGATGCGGTCAAAAGTATCTGAAAGTGAACTTTCACAAAATGGAACGGTCTTTACGTCAAGTCTGTAATTTTTCATTGCAAGAGAAGCTGTACCGTCGTCCTTCTCGAACCCGATGCAGTTTTCAGGGGGAAGGCTGTTTCTTTGCTGAAGTATATCGAGCAACTCACCACTGGAACAGCCTACCTCGAGTATTTTTGAGCCGGAAGAGAGGGGAGAGGCTATTTTCTCGATCAGTGATGCTTTTCTGCCGAGAGTGAATTTTCTGAGGATCAGGTAGAGGGTGTCTCGAAAAGATTTCGTGGTTTTTGCGGACAGGTACGGATCGTAGCATGAGGAGGGATAATAGGCTGTCATTTCAGTTTCGTCAGGGCAAGGAGAGAGATAGATCAGTTCTGACAGAGGATCCTGGACCAGTTGCCATTGTCGGCTGTTTTTGGAATCGAGCCGGTCATTGACCGTCATGAAGGGGGTTGGAGATCTGTTACCGGTTATGGGGCTAGCGGGCCTCTCCATGATTTTTATTTTCCGGCTTTTTCCTGAACTATTTCCTCGATAGCTTTCCGTAGCTGATTGTAAAGTCTGCGCATATCGTTGCTCAGCACTTTGGTTTCTCCGACAACTGGCATGAAATTCGTATCCCCTTCCCAACGGGGTACGATATGGAAGTGGATATGTGAATCGACACTTCCGCCGGCAACTTTTCCTACATTGACGCCGAAATTGAACCCGTGCGGATGGATTGTTCTTCGAAGCCCTTCGATGCCGATATCGGTGAGCTGCATGATTTCAAGCTTCGTTGCGTCGTCAAGGTCGGAAAGCTCAGGTGTTTGTTTGAAGGGGATGACCATGAGGTGCCCGCAGTTGTAGGGAAAAAGATTCATGATGATGAAGCTTTTTTTCGCGCGGTGCAACACGTAGCGTTCCTCGTCTTGTTCAGGAGGGATATCGGTAAAGATATCTTTTGCCGGGTGGAAGGGATGACTTTCATCCTTGAAAGATTCCATGTACACCTCTCTCCATGGCGAATACATTTTTTCCATGCTGGCTGTATTTTGCTGCAGGGGATAGCGTCGTACCAAAGGTGGGACTCGAACCCACACGGGTTAAACACCCACTGGATTTTGAGTCCAGCGCGTCTACCAATTCCGCCACTTTGGCTTGTGAATGTATCGAAATGCCCAAGACGGTTTTTCAGATACATTCCATTTTTAGCGTGCGAGAGAAGGGACTCGAACCCTTACGCCTTGCGGCACTAGTTCCTAAGACTAGCGTGTATACCAATTTCACCACTCTCGCATTCTGCGATGAAAAAAGAATATAAGTGGTTTTTTCTTTAATAAAAACTATCTTCCATGATAGTTGATTTTTTATGCGTAACTTCTTTTTTGCTCCTTGCTTACTCCATGTTTTTCCATCGCTTAGCATCGCTGATATCCTGGTTGATTAGCCCGATAGTTGTGGCACCCGCAGCATATTTTTTTGTTGCACGTTTCGGTTTCAGAGATGACCCTGCTCGATGGGACTATTTTTTACTTCTTTTTTTTGCCAGTACTGTTGTTCCAGTACTGCTGATATACGGACTGAAGAAAATAGGGAAGGTCTCCGACTACAACATTACTTTTCGCGAACAGCGCTTTCTGCCTTTACTCGTCATGGTCGGAGTCAATTTTCTGGGATACGAGTTGATGCAGCAACTTGAAGCACCAAGAATTTTTACCGGCATTTTACTGTTTAATGCAGTAAATACGGTGCTTATTCTTCTGATAACCCTTCAGTGGAAGATCAGTGTTCACCTTCTTACGTTAGCATCTTCAATAGCGTTGCTGTATATCCAGTTTGGTGCTGTGGTGTTTTGGCTCATGTTTCTTGTTCCGGTACTGATGTGGTCGAGAATTTATTTGAAAGCGCATACGTTCATGCAGACTCTTGTTGGCAGCTTGATCGGTTTTCTGGTCATGTTTGCCGAATTAAAGTGGTGGATTGGATTGTGAAGAAAAAAAAGTATGCTGTTGTTATTGTAACATATGGTGAGGTTGAAAGACTGACGCTGCGAAATCTCTGGCCAAGTACCCGGAGAATAGTCAAGGTCATAACCCGGCAAATTGTCAAGGTACCGAAATTCCTGGTCTATCTGATTGCGGATTACCGGTCAACGCGGCATTATATCGACTGGCGGTTACACAACTACGAGTCAACCCTTGTCGCTACCAATAGAAGTCAGACCAGGTCGATTGCCGATCAGATCCGTAGAGATGATCGTTCTATTCTGTCTTCCATAGATGTCGATGTTTTCGATTCCTACTATTTTGTCCCACCGTATCTCGAGGATTCTCTCGCAAGTATTCAGGCGCAGTATGATGGGGTGATTGTTGTTCCGATGATTCCAGTGGAGTCAGCTTTTTCCTGTGGGGTCGCTTGTCAAATTGTGACGGATATTTACGGAGATCAAAAGTTTGAAAAGACCCGTATGCTGAACAAGCTTTGGCAGGACAAGGAGTTGCACAGGCTCTATACCGATTATCTGTTTCAGAATATCGATAGGTCGTACCTGGGCAAAGCTGGAAAAAAGGGGTTGGTGCTTGTTATTCACGGCACTCTTGTGAGAGATCGTGCGGGAAATCCTCCGAAAGTATTTACAGGATTGAATGAAACTGGTGAGTTTTTCGAGATGGTGAAAAGGCAAATAATAAATGATCCTCGAAATGTTTTTCATGGAGTCAAGCAGGGGTGTATGAACCATACAACGGGAGGTGAATGGACAGCTGAAACCGTTCAAAAAGCTTTTCAGGAGTTCCAGGCCGAGGGGTACGACAGTGTGGTGATGTTTCCCTATGGTTTTTTTGCCGATAACAGCGAAACAGAGTATGAGGCACGAACACTGCTTGAAAAATCTCCGTTTACCTACAAGCAGTATGTTCGCTGTATCAATGGTTTTCCGCAGTTTGCAGAATGGCTTGCTGCACGTATTGTCGATGAAATGGAAAAGCTTCATGCAGTTCAGGAGGTCTTCGAGAATTTGTGGTCTGAAAAAAAAATCGGTGAACATGCTGGAACTTGAGGAGCTTGAAAAAAAAGCCGGTAACGATCCGGGTGATAATGAGAAACAGTATGAACTCGCTTTGGCGTATATCGGTGCCGGCAGGTATTCCGAGGCGGTTGGTGTTCTTGACGGGTTGCTGAAAAAAGATTTCCGGAATGTCAATGTTCTGTATTCAAGGGGGGTTGTCCATATGTCAACCGGGAACTATCGTCAGGCGGGTCAGGATTTTCTTCGTTCAGTTGCGCTCGACAGGGATTTTCTGCACGCATACAAGAACCTGGGATTCGTACAGTTGACCATGGGAAAAGAGGCTGCGGCTGTCGGTACTCTGGAAAGGGTTCTCGACATCGATCCTTCATATGTTGACGCTTATTGCCTTCTTGGAGACGTTTATATCGATATGGGTGAGTATGGCAAGGCGAGAGCGGCGATCGAGAAAGCGCTCGAACTGGAGCCGGATGGGGCTGAACCGCATTGTAAGATGGCGATGTACTGTCTTTCTCAGGGCGATTTCAAGGGCTTGAAGGAGCAGCATTTGATATTGAAGGAACTCGATCCTTCCCTTGCATTGCAAATCGGAGGGCTGTTTTTTGATGAAACCTGAGGTGAAGGATGGCTGTACAAGAAAGCAATTGATGAAAACAGGGCTTCAGATTGTTTTCGCTATAGCCTGGTTTCCTATACTGTGGCTGTTTCTTTCTGTGACTCTCGGAAAATTGTTTGCACTGTTCATCGGGATTGTTTGGCTTGAACACTCTTTGGTAATCGGGTTGTCACTATTGTTGACTTTTTTTGCATTTCGCTACCTTGTCTTGCTTAGTGAGAAAATATTCGGGGATAATTAGTTTTTGCCTTTTTTTATATTGTTTGTTGGTTTATTTCATTTCTTTATTAAGGTTGTTTCGTGCTGTGGTAAAGTGTGGGGATGTTTTCTTCTTGGCTTTTTTTTGTGGTTTCGAGAACAATTTTGTGTATATTGGGCGCACTTGTTAAAAGCTTGTTAAAACAGAGTCTCATGAGCCAGAGATATCAACGTAAAATATATTCTTATGGACCAAACGTTGAGTGATTTCGGCACCATTTTTGTTTTTCTTCTCCTCGGTATCGTTTTTGTTATCGGAGGTTATCTGACCGCCCGCCTTTTACGCCCCAGCAGACCCAATCCTGAAAAACTTGCAATATACGAGTGTGGTGAAGAAGCTGTTGGTTCTGCCTGGATTAAGTTCAATATACGTTTCTACGTCGTTGCCCTGATCTTCATCATTTTCGATGTCGAGGTTGTTTTTTTGTTTCCCTGGGCCACGGTTTTCAAGCAGCTTGGTGATTTCGCATTGATCGAGGCGCTTGTTTTCGCAGGTATTCTGATCGTTGGTCTGGTGTATGCGTGGGTAAAAGGTGATCTGGACTGGGTCAGGCCGACGCCGAATGTTCCAGCCATGCCTGTTATCGATGAAGATGAGAATGACCGGTAATACCCCGATAGAGAATTAATATACAAGCATAAAAGGATATGGGATTACTTGATGCAAATATATCGAAGCACAATGTGCTGGTGACCTCGGTCGACAATGTCATGAACTGGGCTCGTCTCTCTTCGCTCTGGCCTATGGGATTCGGATTGGCTTGCTGTGCTATCGAGATGATGGCTACAAATGCTTCCAATTACGACCTCGAGCGTTTCGGTATTTTTCCTCGTTCGTCCCCACGTCAGTCAGATCTTATGATTGTCGCCGGAACCGTTACCATGAAGATGGCAGAAAGGGTTATTCGACTGTATGAGCAGATGCCCGAGCCGCGGTATGTCCTTTCAATGGGGAGCTGTTCGAATTGTGGCGGTCCTTACTGGAAGCACGGTTATCATGTGCTTAAAGGGGTAGACAGGATAATACCGGTAGACGTCTATGTTCCCGGTTGTCCGCCAAGGCCGGAAGCTCTTATCGGCGGTTTAATGAAAGTTCAGGAACTGATCCGTATGGAGCAAATTGGGATTTCACGTGCAGAGGCGTTGAAAAAGCTCGAAGAAAAGAGCGTCGATCCAAGTCAGCTTATACAGCAAGCGCGAAAAGGCGCAATGGCGTCATAAAACAATTCAAGCAGATTCCGGATGGAAGATACACAGGAAAATAAACCGCAGTCAGCCGAGGTTATCGCTGCGAAAGCAGCCTGGCAGATTATCAGAGAAAAGTTCGGTGATGCTGTGTCGGAGCTGGATGAAAATGCTTTCATGCCTTTTTTCGAGGTATTGAAAACGGAGCGTTGGAGAGAGATCGCTCTTTTTATGCGTGATGATGCAAGGCTTCGTTTTAATTATATGGCTTGTCTTTCGGGAGTCGATTATCCTGAAGAAGAAAAGCTCGGTATCGTATGCAATCTCGAATCGCTTGGAGAGCATGGCCACAAAATTGCTGTCAAGGTTAAGTGTTGTCGTGACAAGGGGATCATTCCATCGGTTATGAAGGTGTGGAAAACGGCAGACTGGCATGAAAGGGAGGCGTTCGACATGTACGGAATGAGGTTTGGAGGTCATGATGACCTCAGGAGGATTCTATGCCCCGAGGACTGGGAAGGATATCCTCTTCGCAAGGATTACCAGGTGCAAGAGACCTATCATGGGATCAAGGTGCCGGATTAAGGAATCGAAAGACATGTTTTAATTGTAAAAGCACTACAGATGCAGGAGTTGGGAAAGGCGGAATATTCATCAGTCAGGGTGACCCCTCAGGGGGAGAACCGGGTGATTATTGAAAAAGACATCTCGAGTGAAGAGATGATCCTGAATATGGGGCCTCAGCATCCTTCGACTCATGGTGTTCTTCGGCTTGAGTGCAAAACGGATGGTGAGGTTGTTATCGAGGCTGAGCCCTATCTCGGTTATCTCCACCGTTGTTTTGAAAAACATGCCGAAATGGTTGACTATCCGGGTATCGTTCCTTTTGTGGACCGAATGGACTATCTGGCTTCCATGAACAACGATTTTGCTTTCTGCATTGCCGTTGAAAAGCTTCTCGATATCGAAATACCAAGACGTGTCGAGTTTATCCGCGTCATTGTGTCAGAGTTCAACAGGATAGCATCCCATCTGGTCGCTATCGGTACCTATGCTATCGACCTTGGCGCTTTTACACCGTTTCTTTTTTGTTTCCGTGACAGGGAGCACATCCTCAACCTTCTGGAGTGGGCCTCCGGAGCGAGAATGCTCTATAATTATATCCTGATTGGCGGGGTGGCTCATGATTTTCCTCAAGGTTTCAAGCAGCGTGCTTCCGAGTTTGTCAAATATTTCAGGCCGAAAGCGGTTGAACTCCAGAGGCTTTTGACGGAGAACGAGATTTTCGTTAAACGTACCAAAGGAGTCGGCATGATGCCGGCCGATGTTGCTGTCAACTATGGTTGGTCCGGTCCCATGTTGCGTGGTTCCGGTGTTGAATGGGATCTCAGGAGAGACGATCCGTATTCCATTTATCCGGAGCTTGATTTCAAGGTTTGCGTTCCCGACGGTAAGTTTTCCGATATCGGGGACAGTCTTTCCCGTCACGTCGTCAGAGCTCTGGAGATGGAGGAGAGTCTCAAGATTATCGAGCAGTGCCTGGAAATGATGCCGGAGGAGGAAGGTTTCGATCCCAGGGCGGCAATTCCAAAGCGTATAAGACCGAAAGCCGGTGAGGTTTACGGTCGTGCAGAAAATCCGCGAGGTGAACTCGGTTTTTACATCCAAAGTGACGGGAAATCAACCAAGCCTCTTCGTTGCAAGGCACGCTCATCCTGTTTCGTAAACCTCTCCGCTATGAAAGAGCTTTCTCGGGGACAACTTATTCCTGATCTTGTCGCAATTATAGGCAGTATCGATATTGTGCTTGGGGAGGTAGACCGATGAGTAACGGAGCTCTTTTGCCTAACAGTTTTTCTTTAGTCATGAGTACAAGTCTCAATGCATGGTCCGATGCGCTTTCAGAACTCCATCTTTTCGGAATACCTCTTGGGCTGATTGTCATTGCGGCTATTCCTCTTGTTTTTATCGCTCTCTATGCCCTGACATATGGTGTCTACGGTGAGCGGAAAATATCCGCATTCATGCAGGATCGACTCGGTCCTATGGAAGTTGGAAAGTGGGGAATTCTACAGACTCTTGCCGATATTCTGAAACTACTTCAGAAAGAGGACATCGTCAATAAATCGGCAGACAAGTTTTTGTTTGTCATCGGACCCGGTGTGCTGTTTGTCGGGTCGTTTCTCGCTTTCGCTGTTTTACCTTTCGGACCTGCGTTTATCGGAGCCGACCTCAATGTCGGACTTTTCTATGCTATAGGTATCGTCGCCCTCGAGGTTGTCGGTATTCTCGCTGCCGGCTGGGGTTCGAATAACAAGTGGGCTCTTTACGGTGCTATCCGGAGTGTAGCCCAGATCGTAAGCTATGAGATCCCTGCGGCAATCGCCATTTTGTGCGGTGCCATGATGGCAGGCACATTGAGCATGCAGCAATTCAACCTCCTTCAGCAGGGTGAGTACGGATTTCTTCACTTTTTCCTGTTTCAGAATCCTATCGCATGGCTGCCGTTCATTATTTATTTCATCGCATCTCTTGCTGAAACGAATCGTGCTCCGTTCGATATTCCCGAAGCTGAATCAGAGCTTGTGGCCGGGTATTTCACCGAGTATACCGGAATGAAATTTGCAGTTATTTTTCTTGCGGAGTACGCGAGCATGTTCATGGTATCGGCGATCATTTCAATCGTTTTTCTCGGCGGCTGGAATTCACCGTTACCGAATATCGGCTCTCTGTTGCTCAATGACTGGACTACCGGTCCTGTCTGGGGAGCATTTTGGATCGTGATGAAGGGTTTCTTTTTCATCTTCATCCAGATGTGGTTGAGGTGGACGCTTCCAAGGCTGAGAGTCGATCAGCTCATGCATCTTTGCTGGAAAGTGCTTACACCGTTCGCTTTTGTGGCATTTGTGCTGACTGCAGTCTGGGAGATTTATGTCAAATAGGATTCAGAGAAAAACATGAGTGAGTATTTCAGGGATATAGGCAGCAGTATCACAACCATTCTCACCGGTATGGGAATCACCCTGCGCCATTTTTTCAATGCAGTCAGGCGTAAAGGCGATGCCGGTATCGATGAAGAAAATTACTTCAATCAGGTTGATGGCCTGGTTACACTCCAATATCCGAGAGAAGCGGTTCCAACTCCCGAAATAGGTCATTACAGACTCTATAACGATATCGATGACTGCATTGGATGCAACCAATGTGCGCGGGCATGCCCGATCGATTGTATCACCATCGAGACCATCAAGGTAACCAAGGATGATCTTGCTGTTTGCGGTAAAACTTCAGGTGGTCAGCAAAAGCGGTTTTGGGTACCTGTTTTCGATATCGATGTCGCACAGTGTATGACATGCGGTATCTGTTCTGCCGTTTGTCCCACTGACTGTCTTTATCATACACAGGTAAGCGATTTTTCCGTATTCAGACGGGAAGACATGATCTATCATTTCGGTAACCTGACAAAACTGGAAGCCGAAGCGAAACGCAAGAAGCTCGAAGAAGAGAAGAAAGCGGCACCGGCACCGAAGCCCAAGCCGAAACCCGCACCGAAATCTGGATCTGACAAAGGTTCCTCATAGGCACAGTTTAAACACTAATGGGTGTATAACACATGACGAATACGACCTATACTGTAATTTTTTATTTGTTCGCCGCAATTACGGTCTTTTCAGCTGCTTTTGTGGTTTTTTCAAAAAATGTCGTCTACTCGGCATTTTCTCTGCTGTTTACATTTTTTGGCGTGGCTGCACTCTATGTTTTTCTCAGTGCCGACTTTATTGCAGTGACCCAGATTATCGTGTATGTCGGGGGGATTCTGGTGCTGCTGCTTTTCGGTGTCATGTTCACCAACAAGATCATGGTGACCAACCTGAAGACAGAGGTTCTCAACATTGTGCCCGGTATTCTTTTGCTGATCACCATAACAGGTGGGCTTATCTATACCTTTTTGACAAGAGCGGACTGGTATACAACGGATGACCAGTTGCAGGGGAGTGTCGTGGAAAAGATCGGTTTCGAAACCATGTCACGATATGTCCTGCCTTTTGAAATGGCTTCGATTCTCCTGCTGCTCGCTCTAATCGGAGCAGCATTTCTTGCCAGGTTCGATAATCCCCGAAAAATGAATGAAAAGTAAATTCTCATGGATTTTTTCAACACAATAGGGCTCAATCACTATCTCGTCATATCGGCAATACTTTTCGGGCTGGGTCTGTTCGCAATCGTTACCCGCAAGAATGCCATTGTCGTGCTCATGGGAGTTGAACTGATCCTTAATGCGGCTAACATCAATCTGCTCGCTTTTTCCAAATACAATGGTGGAATGGAAGGCGTTATGTTCGGTCTCTTTGTGATTGTTCTTGCCGCGGCGGAGGCTGCAATTGCTTTGGCGATTGTCATCAATATTTATAAAACGTTCAATACTGTGGATGTATCCAGTATTGATTCACTGAAAGAGTAAGTTATAACAAGGGAATCTGGTTCTATTGTTTTTCTGTAAAGCCTAAAAAGATATGCACAACCTAATCCAGTTATCAATAATCGTACTGCTGCTTCCGCTGCTTTCGTTTGTACTGTTGATATTTTTCAATCGTCGTTTGCCACGAAACGGTGACTTTTTGGCTGTTGGTATGCTCGGGGCGACATTTGCCATTTCCGCCTGGATTTTTTGGAATGTCATTGTCGTCGGTTACGATCCTGCATTCAAACTTACCTGGAATTTTAACTGGATCGATTTTGGTAATGTGCCGGGAGTCGGCCCATTGACAATCAAAATGGGGATACTGATCGACAACCTGACGGCGATCATGCTGACGATGGTTTCGCTTATCAGTTTGCTTGTGCACATTTATTCAACCGGTTATATGGCCGGAGATAAATACTACGGACGTTACTTCGCATATCTCGGTATCTTCACCTTTTCGATGCTCGGTATCGTCCTTTCTGACAGCTTGTTTTCCATCTATATTTTCTGGGAACTTGTCGGACTATCCTCTTATCTGCTTATTGGTTTCTTTTTTGAAAAAGACAGTGCGGCAGATGCTCAAAAGAAGGCATTTCTCACCAACCGTGTGGGTGATATCGGTATGTTGCTGGGTATTCTTATTCTCTATTCACAGTTTCATACTTTCGGATACGATGAGATTTACGAACATATCAAGGCCGGTGATTTTCACATGTCCCAGGCTTGGCTGACAGCTGCCGGTATTCTTCTTTTCATGGGATGTGTCGGAAAATCGGCGCAATTTCCTCTACATGTCTGGCTTCCCGATGCGATGGAAGGCCCTACTCCGGTTTCGGCTCTTATTCATGCAGCCACCATGGTTGCTGCCGGTGTGTATTTCGTCGCAAGGATCTTTGTTATTCTTACGGTTGATGCGCTGCATGTCATAGCATTCATCGGTGCGATTACCGCTTTTATGGCTGCCACGATTGCCATTACACAGCATGATATCAAGCGCGTTCTGGCATACTCGACGGTTTCGCAGCTTGGATATATGGTCCTCGGACTGGGGGTTGGCGCCTACTCTGCAGCTCTTTTCCACCTTCTTACCCATGCGTTTTTCAAGGCATGCCTTTTTCTCGGTTCAGGCGCCATTATCCATGCGATGCATCACGAGCAGGACATGAGATGGATGGGGGGGCTGAGCAAGAAAATGCCATGGACTTTTGTAACGTTCACTCTTGCAACTCTCGCTCTTGCCGGTCTGCCACTTACCAGTGGTTTTATGAGCAAGGATGCCATTCTTGCCGGTGCGCTAGGATTTGCTGAAGTTGAAGGTGGCGGTATATACTACCTGATACCGATTCTCGGGTTTTTCTCTGCGATGCTCACGGCGTTCTATATGGGCCGACAGATTTGGCTGGTATTCTTCGGAGAAAGCAGGACTCATCTCAAACCTGCCGGTGGACACGATGACCATCATGAACATGATGAGCACGGCCACCATGAGGTCCACGAAGTACCTTGGGCGATGAGAATGCCCCTTGTTGTTCTGGCTGCCTTATCGGTTTTTGCGGTTTACTCGCCGGATCCTCTCGATGGTGCAAAAGGCTGGTTCATGCATCTGGTGCAAACTCCGGAAACGGTTGTTACCGCAGGCATGGTGAGTGAAAACGCCAGTGCCCATAGCGTATCGGAAATGCAGCATGAGACCGTCATGGAAGAGTCGGCAGCGGATCTTCATATGAATGAGGTCGTTGCCGATGAGAACGTCACTGAGGCAGTGCATAGTGAAATCGACGGAAGCGATCATTCGGCAGCCGCCACTCATGCAAACGCTGAGGAGCATGCCGTTACACATAACGCGGAACACGATAAGCTGCATGGGGACGAGCATCATGGGCCGGTATTTGACGATCCGCGTCAGGCAGCGATTGCTCATGCAACACATGAAAATCATGATCCTGCCATTATGTATTCGAGCTTCATGGTTGCACTCGGTATAGGGCTTGCGCTGATTGTATACGCCTTCGGATTCATCGATCCGGAAAAAACGGCGCAGCGCATAAGACCGCTGTATCTTTATTCGTACAACAAGTGGTACTGGGATGAAATATATGATGCTACGTTCATCAAAGGTTCGTTGTTCTTATCGAAGCTGTTGGCCTGGTTCGACAGCAATATTGTCGATGGTATCGTGAACGGGCTTGGTGCGTTGGTGAGAAGGTTGGGAACGGCAAGCGGCAATTTCGACCACTATGTTGTTGACGGCCTTGTAAACTTCACTGCCTTTTTCGTTCAGACATCCGGGGCAGCAATGAAAAAAATCCAGACCGGAAAAGTTCAGACCTATCTTGTCATGGTACTTGTTGCCGTTACGGGATATATCGTGTACTACTTTTTTCAGCTAATGCCCTAGCTCATAGATGAAGAGAGGTTTTTATTTAATCTGAAACTAACAGATAACTGAAGATGCTGAGTTTAATTGTATTTCTGCCCATCATAGCCGGCCTGATAATTCTTGCAGTGCCGTCATCACAAAAGCAGATCATCAGGATCGTAACATTACTTGCCGCTCTCGTACAGGGTGCTCTTGCCGTTCTCATCTGGCAAGGCTACGATCCCTCTCTTCCGGGTATCACAGCCGCTGTTGACGGTTCGCTCGATGGTTCGTTCCAGTTTGTCGAAAGGCTTCCCTGGATTACATTGGACCTCGGTAACTTCGGCACTTTGAATATCGAGTATTTCATGGGTGTTGACGGACTTTCCATTACGATGGTAATTCTGACGGCACTCATTTCCATTATTGCTGTCTTGTCGAGCTGGACGATACAAAAACAGGTGAAGGGCTACTTCATTTTGTTCAACCTTCTGAGTACGGCGATGATGGGGTGTTTCGTGGCTCTTGACTTTTTCCTGTTTTATGTGTTCTGGGAGCTCATGCTTCTTCCGATGTATTTTCTCATTGGCATCTGGGGCGGTCCGAACAGGGAGTACGCAGCCATCAAGTTTTTCCTTTATACGCTGTTCGGCTCCGTTTTCATGCTACTGGTCATGATCGGACTGTATTTCAGCGTTATCGATCCTGCGACCGGTAATCACACGTTCAGCATCGTTGCAATGGCAAGTCAGGAAAACTATCTTCCCGGTTCAATTTTCGGGCCGGAAAGTGTTGTGTGGCGTTATGCAGCATTCATCGTGCTGTTTATCGGTTTTGCAATCAAGGTGCCAATGTTCCCGTTCCATACCTGGCTTCCCGATGCCCATGTCGAGGCGCCGACACCGATTTCGGTGATTCTGGCTGGTGTTCTTCTGAAGCTCGGTACCTACGGTATGATGAGGATAAACTTCCCGCTTTTCCCAGAGGTGTTTCAGGCATCACTTTATGTTATCGCTGTGTTCGGAGCGATCAATATTCTTTACGGTGCATTTTGTGCACTGGCTCAGTCGGATCTCAAGAAGCTCGTTGCGTACTCGTCTATCAGCCATATGGGGTATGTGCTGCTAGGGCTTGCGGCCAACAACACTGAAGGCATGACCGGCGCGTTGTATCAAATGTTCAATCATGGTACTATCACGGCGATGCTTTTTCTTCTTGTCGGTGTTATCTATGACCGTGCACATACTCGCCAGATCGACAAGTTCGGCGGTCTGGCCTCTTACATGCCGGTTTATGCCGGAATCGTTACCGTTGCATGGTTTGCATCACTTGGGCTTCCGGGGCTCAGCGGGTTCATTTCCGAGGTCTTTGTCTTCGTAGGGGCGTTCAGTTCCGAGAATATACGCTATGTCGCTATCGTTTCAGCATTGGGCATTCTGTTCGGTGCCGTTTATCTGTTATGGTCTCTGCAGAGGGTTTTTCTTGGAAAACGGAGGCCCGATGCGGTTTACGAGCTGCACAAGGATGCCGATGGTAACGATCAGATCCATTTCCATGACTGGAAAGGCAAGAACGACCTCGATGGAAGAGAGCTTGCAATGCTTGTTCCTCTTGCGGTGATTATCATTTTCCTCGGTATCTATCCGATGCCGGTTCTCGGTATGATAACCACAAGCATCAACAAACTTGTCGAGGTGTTGTCGCCGGTTGTAATGACAGCCTTGAACTGATCTGGGATGAAGTTGTAATGAAAAAGCAGAATGCCGGAAAAATAAATACGAATAACGTTTTTTAGAACATTCACGTCAATAATATGTACGAGCTACCATCCGGTACTGAAATTCAGGCGGTGATTACGACTCTGAAGTCCAGTGCAGCATATTATCTACCCGAAATATATCTGTCAGCTCTCTTTCTCGTGCTGATTCTGGTAGATCTGATTTTCAGGCCGAAAAAGCACCATCTTCTTTCGATTACATCACTTGCAGGTCTTGCGGGTAGTCTCTGGTTTATCTGGCAGCAGCATACAATGACCGGACAAGAGATCTTTTTCGGCATGTATGTCATCGATGAGTTCGCGATCTTTTTCAAGTATTTTTTCGTGCTTTCGGGCATTCTGACCGTTTTTCTTTCGATGTCCTCGGATGAGCTTAACAACAGGGCATCAGGGGTAGGGGAATACTATGTTCTTGTTATAGGTATGGTGATCGGCATGGTGATGATGGCATCGTCCACTGACCTGGTAATGATATTCGTTTCGATGGAGCTTGTCAGTTTTTCCGCATACGTTTTGACCGGTTATTTGAAGCGTGAGCGACGTTCAACTGAAGCGTCGTTGAAATACCTTGTTTATGGTGCGGTTTCTTCGGGCTTGATGATCTATGGTTTTTCAATACTCTATGGTCTAACCGGGGAAACCAATATCTCTGAAATCAGCACCGTTTTGATTGCGAGGGGGCACGATCCGGTAACACTGATGATCGCTTCGATCATGATCCTTACCGGTATCGGATACAAGGTCGGTGCAGTTCCCTTTCATTTTTGGAGTCCCGATGTTTACGAGGGCGCACCTATTCCGGTTACCGCTTTACTGTCTGTCGCATCCAAGGCGGCCGGATTCGCATTGCTCATCAGGTTTTTCTATGTGGCGGTTCCTCACGGTTCCGAAACTGGTGCGTTCACGCCGGGTTCCGAATGGCTGATGCTATTGATGATCCTGTCGGTCGCTTCGATGATTTACGGTAACGTCGTCGCTCTTTGGCAGAAAAATGTCAAAAGGCTGCTTGCATATTCTTCGATCGCTCATGCAGGCTACATTCTCCTTGGCATTATCGTCATGGATGAGCTGGGAACTCAGGCGACATTGTTCTACATGCTTTCTTATCTCTTCATGAATTTCGGCGCTTTTCTTGTCGCTGTGATCATCGCGAACAAGACTGGAAGCGAGAACATCGAAGATTATCGGGGGCTCGGCCGGAGAATGCCCCTTACCGGTGCGGCTATGACCGTGTTCCTGATTTCACTGGTAGGACTTCCACCAACTGTAGGTTTCATTGGAAAGCTGATGATTTTTTCCGCTCTTCTCGCAAAAGGTTCGGTTTTTGTCTGGCTTGCTCTCATCGGGATTCTCACCAGCGTTATTTCTCTGTATTACTACATGTTGATACCCCTGAACATGTATCTGCGTGAATCGAAGCAACCGCTTCCCGATACCATCAAGACCGGTTTACTTCCAAGGCTGGTTACAGCATGCCTTATGCTGCTGACGTTGTACTTCGGTATTTTCTTTACACCGCTTTCCGATTTCGCACATTTCGCGGTTACAGTGTTCGGCAACCAGTTGTACTGACAAGGGCTTTCATCATGTCAGGGCTTTGGAGTAAAGCAAACAAGGTGTTACAAAAGACAGCCTAAAACCTTATGCCGTCCTGCACAATAGTTCTTCGGAATTCACGGCAATGCGCTATCCAATCTTTCTTATGGTCATGCCGGACTTGATCCGGCATCCATGATGGAACGCATGGAAATCGATGGGTTCCCGTCTCACACGCTTCGCTTGCCCTGTCCACCGAAGCACTCCGTGTAATAGAGAGCTGTTAACAGTAGGGAGTTTGCGAAAATTGTTCGTTACTGTTCTCAACCTGCGCGAAAGAGGTTGGATTTTTTGACCGCATCGGCAATGGGCGCCGGAACCATGGTTTGCCAGCTTGAATCACCCAGCTCGATTTTTTCTACAACCGTACGCGACCAGATGTTCGCTACGTTCGGATTGAAGTCTTTGATATCCTGAATGAAGTTGTTGTTTTTGAAATACTCCATAAGCGGTTTTATATGAATTGAGAGGGTGACCGAATCCGATGTAAGCAGCATATCTTCATTATCTGCTTTCTCCGGATAGACATACATCTGGGTGTTCTTGCCAAACATCGTTCCAAACGCTTCCAGAAATCCTCCATCCAGATCTTTATAGTTTTCCTCATCGAAGATATCCTGCAAATTGTGAACTCTGACGGCAAATGCTACACGGCGCTTGCAGATGTCCGACAAATAATGGCTCAAGGTATGGAAATGCTGAAAGTGCGAAATCAGTACCGGTTGACTGATGGAGGTCAGCATGTCGATACGAGCCAGGAAGTCTTCGCTGTCGATGGATCCTCGTTCAATCAGACGGTTCATGGAGATTTCAGCGAGAGTCATGATATTTTCTCTCTCTTCTTCAGGCAAATTGCTTCTGAACTGTTCCGCTCCTTTTTGAAGCATTTCCATGTTCAATAACGTTGGCGGGCGGAAGCTACCGCGGAGAGCGACAATGGTTTTCTTGTACAGTTCTTCCGAGGGTTGCACCACGTTACCCCTGTCATTGAACATAATGACATCGGTGAAGCAGTTGTTGACCAGTTCGAGACTCAGAAGGCGGTCATCCATATGACGAAAAGCCGGACCGGTAACCTTGATCGCGTCGATCAGTATGCGCTCGTTCGTTAGATTGTCCATCAAAGAGCGAACAAAATATTCCATACTGTCACTCGCGTAATAACAGCTGTGAATCAGGTTGACTCCAAATGTCCCGATGGCTTCCTGCTGAAAAAGATTTTGATTGTCCAGAAGCTTGATATGGATAATTATCTGACTTGGTTCGTCTCCTGGATTTTGCTGGAATTTCACACCGGTCCAGCCATGGTAATTTCCGGCACCGCGGTATCCCTTTGCGGTTACCGTATTTGCATAGGTGAAGAAACGAGTGCTTTCTCCCCGTTCGAGATCAAGGCGTTGCATCAGGGTAGTGCATTCAGTCTTCAGCATGCTGATCAGCCGTTCTTCGCTCACATAACGGCCGGTTTCTCCATACATTGCATCTGACATGATCATATCATAAGCAGACATGGTGCGTGCAATGGTACCCGCAGCTCCTCCAGCCTGGAAAAAATGACGAGCTACTTCCTGACCGGCACCGATTTCTGCAAAACTGCCATAGAGGGTTTCATCGAGATTGATCTGTAGGGCTTTTTGTCGAGGGGATAAAACATTATGGGGAGACATATCTTTTTTCAGTTAGCTGTGATTGAAATTTCGCTCTTGTTCTGTGCCTTTACATTGCTCTTTAGGCAGGAGTATCCTGTACTGTCTTGTACGTGAAAAATAGGTACATAGAGTAACAAGCCCAGAGGGGACAAGGAAGTTCCTGGTAAAATATCAATGTTATAAGGGATTTTATGTGTAAGAGGATTTTACTGAAAAATTGTTTTTATATGGTTGTTTTTACTTAATAATTAAGGATTATTTAGGCTTTATGTGAATAATAAATTGATTGCATATTTTTATGTGTGACATTGTTTGTTATGTTTTGTTTTAAGCAATTGTTAACTTTCTTTTGATTTTGCTTCATAATCTCTTCAGAAGTCATGGGCACTTCCATGTATTGTCACAAACGGCATGAGTACGAGGCGAGCGGATCGCAGAAACCGGAGTGTACAGTGAACATGTGAGAATTTTCTGCACCGATCACAGAAGTAATCATGGTGCGCTGTAAGTCAATAAAGGTGTCCTTATGTCAACATATCGAACAGTGTTGTTCACTCTCGTGCTGTTTCGGTAATCAGGAGGTTTCAATGGATAAACAACCTACTTATGCTGAGATTTTCAAGTCACGAGGTATAAGCCGTCGTGATTTTCTGAAGTTCTGCGGGCTCACCTCGGTATCTCTGAGACTTGCACCTTCTCTCCTGCCAAAAATCATCCATGCCATGGAGACAAACCCAAGAACGCCGGTTATCTGGCTTCATGGGCTTGAATGTACCTGCTGTACGGAGTCGTTTATCAGATCTTCTCATCCTGTCATGGCAGATATCATTTTCAATATGATTTCGCTCGATTATGACGATACACTGAGTGCAGCAGCAGGACATCAATTGGAAGAGGTGCGCAGAAAGATCATGAAAGAGTACAAGGGCCAGTACATTCTGGCCTGTGAAGGGAATGCTCCTACAAAAGACGACGGTGTCTACTGTCTTGTTGGCGGAGATTCTTATCTGAACGTTCTGAAAGAGACCGCTGCCGACGCCGCCGTGGTTATTGCATGGGGTGCATGTGCTACGTTTGGTTGTGTTCAGAATGCCGCCCCAAATCCTACCGGTGCTGTTCCTGTTTCGGAATTAATCACAGACAAGCCGCTTGTCAATGTTCCTGGCTGTCCCCCGATTGCTGAAGTAATGACTGGTGTTATTACGCATTATCATACCTTCGGCACTCTTCCCGAGCTTGACCGGCTGAAAAGGCCGAAAGCTTTTTACGGTACGAGAATCCATGACAAGTGTTATCGCAGAGCATTTTATGATGCTGGAATGTTTGTCAGGGACTTCGATGATGAATCCACAAGAAAGGGGTGGTGCCTTTACAAAATGGGTTGTAAAGGGCCGACGACGTACAATGCCTGTTCAAAAACGGAATGGAATCAAGGGATCAGTTTCCCTATCGGTTCAGGACATCCCTGTTTTGGCTGTGCCGCACCGGGGTATTGGGATGACGGGCCGTTTTATACAAGGCTTGCCGATGTATCGTTTCTCGGTACCGATATGAATGCCGACAGGATCGGTGTGATAGCTGTTGGTGCTGCGGCGGCAGGTGCAGCGGCTCATGCTGCCGTAACGGCAGTAAGAAAGAAAAAAACAGATAGTGAAAACGATCAACTCGAAGGATAAGAAAATCGAGTTACGGAAAACATGAATCGGTGTGTTCGCAAGTAACGGGAGAAACGTATTATGGCGAAAAAAATCGTTGTCGATCCAATCCCCAGAATCGAGGGACATTTGCGTATAGAAGCGAAACTCGGGGAAAACAATGTCATTGAAGATGCATACAGCAGCGGTACTATGTGGCGAGGTATCGAAATTATACTCAAAGGTAGAGATCCCCGTGATGCCTGGGCCTTTGCTGAGCGTATCTGTGGTGTTTGTACGACGGTTCATGCACTTGCGTCTGTGCGGTGTGTAGAAGATGCCCTCGATATAGAAATACCCAAAAACGCAAGGATTATCAGGAACCTTATGAATGCAACCCAGCAAACCCAGGATCATCTGGTGCATTTTTACCATCTCCATGCACTGGACTGGGTCGATGTTGTCAGCGCGCTCAAGGCCGATCCCAAAGAAACATCCCGCATAGCGCAGAGCCTTTCCTCCTGGCCTAAATCGTCACCCGGTTATTTTAATAATCTGCAACAGAAGCTTGTCGGCTTTGTCGAAAGCGGGCAGTTAGGAATTTTTTCGAACGGATACTGGGGACATCCGGCTTATAAACTCCCCCCCGAGGTCAACCTTATAGCGGTTGCTCATTATCTCGAGGCTCTTGATTTTCAGAAAGAGATTGTCAAGATCCATACTGTTTTTGGGGGAAAGAATCCGCATCCAAACTATCTTGTTGGTGGCATGGCCTGTGCAATCGACCCGAACAGGAACACGGCGATCAATATCGAGGTCCTCAGCATGGTAAAGAAGATCATCGAGGATACTAAGGTTTTTATCGAGCAGGTCTATATTCCCGATCTGATTGCAATAGCCGGTTTTTACAAGGACTGGCTCTATGGAGGCGGTCTTGGTAATTACCTCTGTTATGGGGATTTTCCAGAAAAAAGTATCGATGATGCAGCGTCACTGTTATGGCCGAGAGGTGCGATTCTCAACAAGGACCTGTCGACGATTTACGAGGTCGATCCCCGGGATCTGAACCAGGTGACCGAAGAGGTAAGCCATAGTTGGTACACTTACAGCAATGGTGACGGCAAGGGACTTCATCCCTGGGAAGGGGAGACAAACCCTAAGTACACCGGTCCGAAACCTCCATTTGAATTTCTCGATACGGACAAGAAATACAGTTGGTTGAAAACTCCCCGTTGGAAAAACAATCCTATGGAGGTTGGACCGCTTGCAAGAGTGTTGTTGGCCTATGCAAAAGATGATCCTATGATCACGGAAACGGTTGACATGATTCTCGGCAAGCTCGAGGTTGGCCCGGAAGCTTTGTTTTCGACGCTGGGAAGAACTGCCGCCCGTGGTATCGAGTGCCTGCAGACCGCCGGGTTTATGATGCATTACTACAATCAGCTTGTCGACAATGTCAAGGCGGGTGATCTGAGAACAGCGAACACCGAGCTGTGGGATCCTTCCAGGTGGCCGAAAGAAGCAAAAGGGTTTGGTTATACAGAGGCTCCCCGTGGTGCGCTTGGGCACTGGATTCATATTAAGGACGGCAAGATAGAGGATTACCAGATTGTCGTTCCTTCGACATGGAACGCTTCACCACGTGATGCAAACGGAGCTGTCGGTGCTTACGAATCGGCTCTCGCTGGAACACCAATGGCCGATCCAGGGCAGCCTCTTGAAATACTCAGAACCGTTCATTCTTTCGACCCTTGTCTTGCCTGTGCTTCTCATGTTTTTGATATGAACGGTAAAGAAATCACCAAGGTCACCATCGTTTAGACAGGGAGGAAAACATGGGCAGAATTATCGAGGAAATCTATGTATGGAAGCTTCCGGTAAGGATGTACCACTGGATCAATGCACTCTGTATCACGGTTTTATTTGTATCGGGCTTGTACATCGCTTCACCATTTCTCAATCCACCGATCGGCGAGGCAGTTTGGTTCAAGCAGATGTCCATTTTTCGTTTTTTGCACTTTACAGCGGCGTTTATCTTTATTGCTAATTATCTGTTCCGTATGTACTGGGCGTTGTTCGGGTATGACAAATATGCACGATTTGCCGGTTTCAGGCCATGGTCTCCGAAATGGTGGGGGAAACCTTTCAGGGAGCAGATGGCCTCGTATCTTTTCCTGCGATCGGACGAGCCGAGATATATCGGTCATAACCCGGTAGCTGCAATGTCCTATTTCATTTTCATTTTTCTTGGTTCGCTTTTCATGATTTTTACCGGTCTTGCAATGTATGGGGAGAATAATCCAGGAGGATTTACCGATACCATGTTTGGTTGGCTGATCCCCCTTTTCGGCAGCAGTTATAACCTCCACATCGTTCATCACAGTGCAGCCTGGATTTTTCCGTTTTACGTGATTCTTCATCTCTATGCTGTCTTTCGCCATGATGTCGTTGATCGTACCAGCGTTACATCATCGATTATTACCGGGTATAAACACAAAGTGGAGGACGAACCGTCCTTGGATTGACAAGAGCAGTAGTTATTACAGTCGTCGGTCACATCATATTTTCTTACTGTCATTTTCGGGTTCGATCCGTGAAATCCGGAACAAGTATTCCACTGAACGTATCCTGAGATCTAGCTGTCAGTGGTATTTTGCATGGTGGTCGTAAAGTGCGACATGGTTAATGACTGGAGAAGTGTCATATGGAAAAAATAAATGTCATCGGTCTCGGCAATATTCTGTTTGGTGACGAGGGATTCGGGGTAGAAGCGGTAAGGCGGCTCGAAAAAGAGTGTCCGGAGTTAACCGATAGAGTTCAGTTCATCGATGGGGGAACACAAGGTCTCTACCTTCTCGACTATATCGAGTCGGCCGATGTGGTCCTGATTTATGATGCCATTGTTCCTTCCGATTACGACAGGCAGGTTTATGTGTATATCGATAATGAACTGCCGTCGTTCATCCATCGTAAAATGTCATCACACCAGATGGGTTTGAGCGAGCTTCTTTCGATAGCAAGGCTTCATGGAAAAGTGCCTCGAAAGATTGTTTTGATAGGGGTGCCGCCGAGAGATCTTCGTCTCGGCAGCGGGATTAGCGAAATCGTTGAAGAACTGCTTGTTACAGCTGTTGATGAAGGTAAAAAAATGCTCAGCAGTGTTCTCAGCGATTGATCAGACGCAGAAACTCGCTTCTTGTTGACTGAGAAGAAAGAAACTCGCCTGACATAGCTGACGTTGTTGTGGTTGAGTTCTGCTTTTCAACTCCTCTCATGACCATACACATATGTTTTGCCTCGATGACAACACCTACCCCTCTTGGATTCAGGACATCCTGAATGATATCTCTTACCTGTTGGGTCAAGCGTTCCTGTACCTGTAAGCGGCGGGCATAAACCTCGACCACACGTGCAAGTTTGGAAATGCCGACTATTTTTCCATTCGGAATATAGGCTACATGAGCCTTTCCGAAGAATGGCAGCATGTGATGTTCGCACATTGAAAAAAGTTCAATATCCTTGACAAGCACCATCTCATCGTAAGATTCGGTGAAGACAGCTTTTTGCAACATCTCAACCGGGTTCTGCCGGTACCCTTTTGTAAGAAAGCGCATTGATCGCGCTACTCTTTCCGGAGTTTTCAAAAGCCCTTCCCGTTCGGGATCTTCTCCTATGCCTTCCAGCATAGTGTAGACAGCGTTTGATATGCCGGAAATAGCCTCCGGGTCGGTGTTGCGGGTGTCGTCGAAACATTCGTCATCGGCGCATGAACTGTATCCTGAATATGATGGAGGCTCATTCACCAAGGTATCTGACGGAGTTTTTTCTTGTTTCATGGATTGTGACTTCATGAAGGGTTATTCCCTTGTTAATGTAACGTTGCAATGCGGTTGTTAAAATATCCCATACCGTAACGGCAAGTATCTCGGTACTCGGGACCATATCCCTGAGTTCTTCAACATCGAAGTTGAGATGTTTATGATCGAACCGGCTCATGATCTCTTTTTCAAGAATTTTTTTCAACTCTTTCATGTCGAGCAGAAATCCAGTAGCACGGTCTACGATTCCGCTTACAGTTATTTCAAGTTCGTAGTTGTGGCCATGGCCATACGTGTTGCTGCATTTGCCGTACAATTCACGGTTTTCATCGTCAGAAAGATCAGTGCTATACAATCGGTGTGCAGCATTGAACTCGATGGTTCGTGTAACGTAAACTTTTCTCGGTTTCTTTAGAATATCATTCATCATTCATAAAGTAAAAAAAACGAGGTAAAATATGAGTATCTTGTGAGGAGGGTTGCATTTTTGGTTGAGGGTTAGACAAAGAAGAGCCAACTCATGTTTCATAGTGGTTGTTTACGAAGAGTAAACTTGTGCCTCAGTTTATAAGTTTCAGCTTCATTGAAATACTCTGTAGCCATAATGCCATGATTTGAAAAAGAAGCATATGAAAGAGTTGTTTTTTCGGGAATGAATTTGTGAAAAAAAGGATTATAACCTCAAAAATGCAACCCACAGCCTGCAACAATACTTTGGATTATGGCAAAAAATCATTTGATCAGCTGATACAGGAAAGTGAAAAACCGGTTTTTGTGGATTTCTGGGCGGCTTGGTGCGGGCCGTGTACTAGCGTTTCGCCCTCGATCAAAAGGCTTGCCAGGGAATTTCAGGAAAAACTGACCGTTGTTAAAATCAACGTTGATGAGCAACCGGAAGTAGCCGCTAAATATCAGGTGCAGGGTATTCCTGCCTTGGTGCTCTTTGACAAAGGTACGATCAAATGGAGGGCGACAGGTGCGTTGCCCTATGAACATATTCGAGCAGAGGTGATCAAGTCTCTGGGAATATAGAAGAAGAGCTGCGGTTTGCGTGCTGTTCAAATTCTTCTGCAAGGTTCGTTATGTACCGATCGACAAGGTTTTCGAACTCGAACCGGATCAATGGAGAAAGAAGCAATTCAAGGAAACCGGGCATGTTGACGGTAAGGGTGCCGAGAGATTGCAGGGTGGCCTTGCTTCCATATCGTGTTGGCATGATTGCCCATTTTCCGCTGACAGTAGCATTGCCGATTTCTTCGACAGGTATCCAGGTGACTGTTTTTCGTTCTTTACAGGCGTTATATTTGCAGGCATAGATGGATTGCTGAAGCGTATGTTCTCCAATGCCGATACGTTCCATTTCCCATCGCCAGGTATTGCCGCCAAGATCAACCAGTTTCTCGACTTTAGGGAAAAAAGACCCAGATTTTGCAACATCGGAAAGAAGTTCGAAAACCTCTTCGGAAGAAGCTTCGGTCTCGAGGTTCTTGCTGATATTGATTGTTACTGTAAAAGACATAGGTTCATGGATTAGCATAATCAGACCAGATGTTCGAGTAAAATATGCGATTGTATTTTGGATCTCCCAACACCGATCGATAAAAGTTGTTCAGAATGAGCTCATCACCATTACCATCTAATATGATCCTGGAGAGACAGGTATGAAAGAGAGCGGTTATGATTACCAAATAGTACGCGGATTTACGTTTTCTGCGTTATTCTGGCTGATAGTCGGTTTGATTGTAGGGCTCTGGATAGCTTTTGAAATGTTCAACCCGGTACTCAATCTTACTCCATGGCTGAGTTTCGGACGCTTGAGGGTAGTACATACCAACGGTTTGGGGCTTGGTTTCGGTTTGGCCGGTATTTTTGCCACCTCCTATTACATTCTTCAGAAGCTCACCCGGAAGTCGCTTGTTTATCCCGGTCTGGCCAAGGTACATCTTTATCTGTTCAATGCCATCATCGCGTTAGCGGCTCTCAGTCTTTTCGCAGGAATGAACACGACCAAGGAGTATGCAGAACTCGAATGGCCGCTTGATATCGCGGTGGTGGTCATGTGGGTGATCTTTGCAGTCAATGTCTTTGCAACATTGGCGAAAAGGCAGGAAAAGCAGATGTATGTTTCGCTCTGGTACATCATTGCCATGACTGTCACCATTGCCATTCTGTATATCGTCAACAACCTCGAGATACCGGTAAACTGGTTTAAATCCTATTCGCTCTATGCGGGTGTGAACGATGCGAATGTGCAGTGGTGGTACGGTCACAATATCGTCGGTTTCATCTTCACGGTTCCGATTCTTGCGATGTTCTATTACTTCCTGCCGGTTTCGTCCGGACTTCCTCTTTTCAGTCACCGCTTGTCGATTATCTCTTTCTGGTCGCTCATATTTGCTTATCTCTGGACAGGGGCGCACCACCTCATGCTGACACCGTTGCCTGAATGGATTCAGACTGTTGCCATTGCATTCAGCATTTTCCTGATAGCACCGTCCTGGGGCTCCGTAGTCAACGGATACTACACGCTTCGGGGAAATTGGGAACAAATGCGCTCCAACTACCTTGTGAAGTTTTTCATTGTCGGTATCACTTTTTACGGTTTGCAGACCATACAGGGGCCGGTCCAGGGACTGAGAACACTGAATGCTTTCTTTCATTATACCGACTGGGTTATCGGCCATGTGCATATGGGGACGATGGGCTGGGTGACCATGACTATTTCGGCGGCTTTTTATTACATGATCCCCAAAATCACCGGGTCCAATTTATACAGTATCAGGATTGCCAATGTTCACTTCTGGCTTATTCTTGTTGGGCAGCTCATCTGGACGGTTACCATGTGGGTCGGCGGTATTCAGCAGGGCGCAATGTGGAAAGCTACCGATGCAGACGGTTCACTGACATATAATTTCCTTGACTCCATTGCTTCGCTTTATCCCTACTATAAAATCCGGTTCGCAGCGGGTATTGTTTACTTCGCAGGTATCGTTCTTTTTGCGTGGAACATTTTCATGACGATAAGAACACCAAAAAAAGCCTTTGAACAGAACAAGGAGGGCATGTGATGAGCGTTTATTCAAAACCGGCTGTTTTTGCCGTCCTTTCTGCTGTAGTGATTCTCGTTGGTACGGTGGTCACGGTTTTCATACCGTTGCTCATGCCATCGACTCAACCGGTGAGTGACTATGTCACTCCGTATACCGCCGTCGAGCTCGAAGGCAGGGATATCTATATCCGTGAAGGCTGCAACAACTGTCATACCCAGACCGTTCGTCCACTCAGAACGGAAGTGCTGCGATACGGAGAGTACTCGAAGCCGGAGGAGTTCGCTTACGATCGTCCGTTTCTCTGGGGTTCCCGCCGTACAGGGCCTGATCTTAACCGGGTAGGGGGGAAGTATCCGGATTCATGGCATTACAAGCATATGCAAAGCCCGCAAAGCATGTTTGAAAAATCGAACATGCCTCCTTATGGGTGGTTGGCGGAAAACAGGCTGGATACCCGTTATACCGTAAAAAAAATTTCTATTCTCGGTTATGGATACACTCCGGAAGAGGTTGCTCTTCAGATAGAAGAGTATACAGTAAAAGTCACCGGTCAGTCCTATGACTCAAAAGAAGCAAGAGAGGAAGTTACCCCTGAATCGTTACAGGCTGAGTTGACAGAGATGGACGCGATCATAGCGTATATGCAAAAACTGGGTAGGGATGTAAAAAAACTGGAGGCGGAACAGTGAGTTTTACGGTCTTGGCATACATTCTCTTCACGTTTTCACTGGTTGTTGTCTTGGTGTTTATCATAATCTATTACTATAACCCACGGCGCAAACAAGAGGTTGAAGCTCCGAAACACAGAATGCTGGATGATGATGATGGCCGATAAAATCAGCACAGGAGGTTTCCATGAACGATTATGACAATCCGACGGAAAGCAATAACAAGGTGCCAAAGGGTATGGCTGCTTTTTTTGTTTTTTGCATTCTTTTTGTTGTTGTGTACGTCGTTTTATATACACCGGGTATTTCCGGGTGGTCGTACTATACACTATTTGAAAAAAGAGTATCGGAGGCTCAAGCTTTGTCAACCGATGCACAACGTGAAGCGAAAGCGTCATACAGCGGAGATGAAGCCGCTATTGCAGAGGGGGGGGAAATCTATGCTTCGAGCTGTGCCGTTTGCCACAATGCAGATGGAACGGGTGGAATCGGCAGCAATCTTACCGGTGATCTCAAATTCGGTGGTTCGGAAGAAGAACTGTATGAATCGATTGCGGAAGGACGAGAAGGCGGGATGCCACCTTTCAAGCAACAGCTCAACGATACAAAAATACGAAAACTGATAGCTTTTCTCGAAATCCTCAGGAAGTAAAAGATCGTTTTGTGGCGCACATACAGACAAGCGGTTGAGATTCTGCAGGTTCTCTTCGTTACCGGCCTGCCTTTTCTTGTCATAAACGGGCAGAGCGCTCTGCGTTTCGATATTCCGGAGCTGAAACTATACTTTTTCGGTTCGGTTATCTGGGTAAAGGAATTCTACCTGATCCTCAGCGTGATTCTTTTTTTCCTTCTTTTCATCACGTCGGTAACGGCTGTATTCGGGCGCGTCTGGTGCGGATGGCTTTGTCCGCAGACCGTCCTTCTCGACCTTTCGATGAGTATTGCGAGAATTTTCAACGGAATGTCGGTGAAAACCGTGCAACGCATTGTGCTTCTGCCGTTTTCAGCGCTGGTATCGTTAACCATACTCTGGTATTTCGTCCCTCCGGTAAAAGCGGTTCATTCGCTGTTTTCCAACACAGTCGTTACCGGTTTTTTTCTCGTACAATGGGTGGTGATTTATACGGAACTTGTCTTTCTGGGTCGCAGGTTCTGCACCACTATCTGCCCTTATGCGATGATACAGAATGCGCTTTTCGACAAGGATACTCTGGTGATCGAATATGACAAGGCCAGAGAAAGCGAGTGCATGAAATGTGATGATTGTGTCAAAGTCTGTCCGGTCGGGATCGATATAAAAGAAGGACTGAAAACCGACTGTATCGCATGTGCCGAATGCATCGACGCCTGTACGGCGGTAACGGAAAAAAGGAACATGAAACCGTTCCCACGATACCGAGGAAACATCCTTCGTGCCAAATCGTACTGGCTTGGTGTAGTGACGCTTCTTTCAGGGTTGACACTTGCCATTATAGTGTATGCGAGGCCTGAAGTCTCGTTTTTGGTGAATAGGGACCCGGAACGGTTACCTCAGGGAATCAACCGTTATTCCTGGACGCTATACAACAACGGAGGAAGTTCAAAGCAATTCGAGCTTTCCGTTCAGAGTGGTTTTCTGATTATCGGAGAAACTACACTGTCTGTCGAGCCATTTTCGTTTAAAAAAGGAAAAGTGCTCATCAGATCAGAGGGCGGGAAAAGCGAGGTTGTGTTCAGGGTAGAGAACGAGAAATTTTTCATAGAAAAAAAAGCGGGATTCCTATGAGCTGCAATGGATTGTTGGTATGCACAACAGAGTTGAAAACAGTGGATTGTTGTGTCACAACCCTTTGTATGTGATTTTGATTCGTGAGACATGAATATCCATTTCTCAGGCTTTTGAAAAAATCCATAATTTTTCAAGACAGTGAGTACTATCGAAACAACAGGTAAACAGACAATACTTGTTGCCGGAGCGACTGGAAGCATCGGCGGAGGTGCAGCAATCGAGCTTGCAAAACGTGGTGCCAGGGTTGTTCTGCTCGGGCGCAAGCGCATAACCCTGGAAACCAAGGCGGATTCTATTCGTAACAGGTTATCTGAATCCGGAATAGACTGTCAGAACGGGGATATCACCACATTGGTGGTCGATTTCTCGGATATGGAGTCTGTAAAGTCAGCAGCAATGGAGGCTATGGATCGGTTTCCGGAAATTCACGGGCTGATACTCTCCGCTGTCGTCCTGGTCCAAAATGGTCCGAGTATCCTGCCCAGTGGTCATGAGATGATGTTCGCTACAAACGTGATGGGACCGTTTTTGTTTACCCAGCAGTTGGTGGAAAGAATGGAGCAATCCGATGGATTGGTTTTGCATGTGGTTTCAACATTTTACAAAAGGATCGATTGGGAAGACCCTGAAAGTATCAGGACCCATAGAACATGGACTGCATATAACAGAACCAAGACATACAACCGGATGGTCGCAGCGGAACTGGCCAGGCGGTATGCCGGAAAGATATCTTCTGTTGCATTCAATCCGACGTTCATTTTTGATAAATCAGATCCGGAGCTGGAAAAACGATGGCCTTCATCCGGGTTGATGGGGATTTTCTGGCGTGTGATGACAGCGCTTTTTTCAAGACCGCCGGTAGTAGCCGGTGTGCCGATTGCGGATCTCATGCTTTCTTGTCCTGATCGTAATGCTATCAACGGGGCCATGTTCAAATTACGTAAGCGCATTGAAAAACCCGATAGAGCAATGAATGACGAGGAATCGGGAAAAAAGCTATGGGATGCCTTGGTGAAAAAAACAGGATTGATGTCCGGATGAAGGCGGATAGCCTGTTTCGAACCGTTACTGCAGAGTTTTTTCCGGTTGTTCATGATGCCTTTTTTCAGCAACGAGCAAGTACCATAAACGCATCTTGATTGTCATGGGTTGTTTCTCGATGAGCGATCGCTTCGAAAAGGGTACATTACTGTACTATCACTGTTATGGACAGGACAGCAAGTATGTGTAAAGCCTTGACATTTTCGTTACAGCCATGAAAATCTTTCTCTACGCTCTGTATACACTGTTTCTCTTCGCCATGGCGATGGGATTTTATGTTGCGTATCGCGGTGCCGAAGGGCTTGTCGAGGAAAATTACTATGAAAAGGCAACCGGCTATTTTTCCACGAAAGAGCTCGAGGATTCACTCGGGCTGAAAATTATTCTGCCCGATTCTTTAAAAAAAGGAAACAATGCGGTTGAGGTGTTTGTTTTCTTGGAGGACAGGCCGTTTTGCAGGGCGGAAGTGACTTTTTTTGCAGGAAGTGTATCACAGAAAAGCTATGATGCTGAGTATTCGATGATTGAGGATTTGCCGGGGATATATACTGCTGATGTACCTCTTCCGTTTTCGGGAAAATGGTTCGTGAGAGTCGATGTGGCAGATACAACAATTAAAACAAGCAGGCGATGGTTTACAGAAATCGAATGAAACATGGGTGGCTGTGGAGCTGCTCATTGTACCTTGTTCTTGCTCTTGTAAGCTGCTCATCCGGAACGGATGCAATACCGGACTGTGATCCTCATGCAGGAACCTGTACGAAACAGGCCGGTGATTATACGATAATGCTCGATATCTCACCGAAGCCAGTGCCGCACATGAAAGAATTGACTTTCGAGCTGAGCTTTTCCAGCGATTCCCCGCCAATTTCATCGGATACCCTGTTACTCGATCTTTCCATGCCGGGTATGGATATGGGAAAAAATGAAGTCGTGCTTCGAAGAGTTGGAGAGAGTCGGTACAGCGGAAAAGGTATCATTGTCAAATGCCCGAGCGGCAGGACTCTGTGGCGGGCTACGCTGTTGCTTTCCGAAAATCTGAAACCGGCATATACCTTCAATGTCAGAGACTGAAACACGTGGATCGGCAACTATCCGCTGCGATCACTGTCTGCTGGAGATGAAGCCGGAGTCGGCCGTGAGCGCTGACTTCGACGGAGAAACGAAATATTTCTGTTGTCATGGTTGCCTCGGCGTGTATGAGCTGATTCACAGGGAATCACTCGATACTTTTTACAATAGCCGATGCGGTTGGACTCCCGGCCCCCCTGAAAAAGCAAAAGTTGAGCCGGCTGCATTTCGAGAGTCTATCCGTACAGCCGGCACCATCTCTTCTCTCGATATGACGCTCTCGGGGATTCGATGTGCATCGTGCGTCTGGCTTGTCGAAAAGTTTCTTGTGAAAATGAACGGCGTACACTCTGCCAGGGTAAACTATGCAACTCATCGTCTTTCGATCGAGTGGGACGAGAGTAAAATAGCGTTGCGCAAAATTCTCGAGGGCATCCGTTCTATCGGCTATGTTCCGCATCCCTATCACAAGATTGCGTTCAACGAGGCCATGCGGCAGGAGAAAAATGACCTTTTACTCAGATTTGGAACGGCAGCGTTTTTTTCGATGCAGCTCATGTTGTTTGTTACCGCTCTTTATGCCGGTTTTTTTCAGGGTATCGAAGAAGAATACAGGCAGGCGTTTCAGATTATTTCATGGGTTCTTGCAACGCCGGTGCTTTTTTATTCGGGATATCCTTTCTTGAAAAACGCTGTTCGATCGATGCTCAATCGTGCCCTCAACATGGATGTGCTGATCGCGCTTGGGTCTTTTTCTGCATATGCTTACAGTGTCGTAATGATTTTTCGGGGGGGGGAAGTGTATTTCGATACTTCGGCAATGATTGTATCGTTCATTCTGCTCGGCCGTTTTCTCGAAGCCGGCTCGAGGTTGAAAGCAGGTGATGCCCTGACGTCGCTCATCGCAATGCAACCGAAAGAAGCTCGGCTTGTCATGATGGACGGTCAAACCGGTATGGTTCCTCTCGATGAGATTCACCAGGGTGATACGATCGAAGTACTGGCTGGAGAAAAGATTCCCCTCGATGGCTCGGTTCTCGAAGGTGGAGCCGAGGTTGACGAGTCTATGCTGACAGGTGAATCCACACCCTCTTTCAAGTCGAAAGGAGAGGAGGTCTTTGCCGGGACCATTTCGCTTAACGGCAGGCTCTCTGTTCGGGTTTCAGTTACTGAAGACGATACAGTCCTTTCGAAGATCATACAAACTGTCGAAGATGCCCAATCAAGAAAAGCTCCCGTTCAAGCTGTGGCCGACAGGGTGGCCGGTTATTTTGTTCCGGTTGTCGTGCTGTTTGCTGTTTCGGCTTTTTTGTATTGGAAATTGACAACTGCCGATACAGCTGTCGCTCTCATGAATGCCGTATCCGTCCTTGTCGTAGCATGTCCATGTGCCCTTGGTCTGGCAACGCCCCTTGCAATTCTGCTTGGAACAAGTACAGCGGCGAAAAAGGGAATCGTTGTAAAAGGTGGTGACATTTTTGAGAGCATATCCAGAACCAACCGTGTGATGCTTGATAAAACCGGTACGATAACCAGTGGCAATCCTTCGGTGACCGATGTTGTGAGCAAGATGAAACGGGAAGAACTGCTGCACTTTGCGGCATCTCTTGAAAGGTATTCCGAACATCCTTCAGGAAAGGCCATTGTAGAGGCGTACAAGGCTGATGTTTTCGACGTTGAAAGTTTTACGGTTGTTCCCGGTAAAGGGGTGGTGGGTACCGTTAACGGAAAATCAGGCTTGGCTGGAAATCGGGTTTTCATGCTTGAACGAGATGTATCTCTCTCTCATGAATCTGAAGAAGCCTTTACGACATTGACGCGTGAGGGAAAAACGGTTGTGTTTATCGCGATAGACGGCACCCTTGCCGGTATCATCGGTCTGATTGACGATGTTCGCGATGATGCGGTCGTTCTTGTTGAAGCTCTCAGAAAAAACAAGGTTCATGTGAGCATGCTTACCGGAGATGCTTTGAATGTGGCTCGATACGTGTCGGCACAGTGTGGTATAGAGGACATCAAGGCAGGTTTGAATCCCGTTGAAAAAGCTTTGGAAGTTCAATCCATGAGATCGAAAGGCGATACGGTGATGATGGTCGGAGACGGTATTAACGATGCTCCTGCATTGATAGAAGCCGACACCGGAGTGACTCTCGGCCATGCAAGTGATATTGCGCTTGAAAGTGCCGGTGCTGTTATAATAAAAGATAACCTTGACCTGATAGCTACGCTTATCGTTGGTTCCAGGCGTTGTTTTGCAATCATTCGTCAAAACCTTTTCTGGGCTTTTTCCTATAATCTCGTAGCGTTGCCACTTGCGATCGGTGGTTATTTACACCCTATCATGTCAGCTTTTCTGATGGCGGTGAGTTCGCTGGTTGTGGTGGTGAATGCGTTGCGGTTGAGGAAGTTTTGAAGATAGTGACGAGTAACGAGTGACAAGAGACGAGAGAGCAATCAAACCGTCGAGTTGTCCGGCTTTTTGACTTTTACCTTTTGACTTTTCATTATGTACACCACCTACTTTCTCATATTCATCGTGTTTTTTCTGGGGTTTGCCGCTTGGCTTCTGTTTGTCTGGGCGGTAAAAAGCGGACAGTTCGAGGATCCGGAAGCCCCCAAATACCGTATGCTCGACGATGAAGATGCCGGTGAAGCCATCGATAAATCAGCCTCTTCTCAAGAGGATGAAAAACCATACACCCACTACTGATGGAAGAAAGTGCTCTGATCGTCATGTTTCTCACCGGACTTGCAGGAGGTTTTGGTCACTGCATCGGGATGTGCGGGCCTGTTGTCGCCGCGTACTCTCTCGGTGAACAGAGGCTGAAATATCTGCACCATATTCTCTACAACTTCGGTAGGGTTACAACCTATATGTTCATGGGGGCGATTGTCGGGCTGACGGGGTCGTTTCTGGTGCTGACGGCATCGATAGAAAAAATACAGATGATGATCATGATTGTGGCAGGAGTGTCGATCATCATCATGGGCATTGTGATCGGCGGATGGATTCCGGTAAGGAAAACCTCACGAAGTGCTTCCTGGTTGACTTCCCTGATTCAGAAAACGATGGAGTTGTTCAAGGGACCTCGAACGGCAGGAACCTATTATCCAATGGGTATCGTGCTCGGGTTTCTGCCTTGCGGCTTGACTTACACTGCTCTTCTTGCGGCAGCAAGGGCTTCCATGGAAGCCGAAAATCACCTGGCAGGTCTGCTTCAAGGTGCTTTCATGCTATTTTTCTTCGGGCTCGGTACAGCCCCTGCTCTCTTGCTTGTCGGCAGAGTTATCAATTATGTCGGTGTAAAAGCTCGTGACAGGTTCTACAAACTCGCAAGCCTGATCATGATTCTAACTGGAGTATACTTCGTGGTGAAGGTGCTGTAGTTCTTCTGATATGGAATGAGTGTTGAGGAGGAATTGGCATACTCAGAGAATTATGCTGTAAAGCAGTATTGCTGTATATTTGTTCTGTAAACATTCTAATATGGAACATATAGGTATTATTCACACTCCGTACAAGACCAAAGAGGAGTGTCCTATACAGCCACTCTATTCTTTAGGTTCTTTTGGACGAGTTGAGGTGTTTAGGGAATACGAACTCGGTTTGAGAGATATCGAAACATTTTCCCACATCTATATACTCTATCTTTTTGATCGAGCGGGAAAGATCGAGCTGGTCCGGTCAACTTTCCTGGGGGATGCACCACGTGGCATCTATGCTTCGAGGCACCCTTGCAGGCCGAATGGAATCGGCTTTTCGATAGTCGGGCTTGTTAGCCGAAATGAAAATATTCTTATGGTCGAAAGACCTGACATACTTGACGGAACTCCACTTCTCGATATCAAGCCTTATATTCCCAAATATGACTGTATCGGTAAGGCTTCAGAAGGTTGGACTGCTGGGCAAAAGTGGCGTCGAAAGCCTGAAGGTAGAGAGTAAGATGTATACGCACAGGCCTCTACTAAAAAAGGATTTGGAGTGTATTTGCACCTTTCCTCAGTCTGCTGATGAATTGTTTTATATGTTTCCGAAGGCAAGCTATCCATTGACGCCTGAGCAGCTGTTCGAGGCTGCACGAAACAGGTGCGATCCTTTAGTCGCGTTCGTAAACGACGTTATTGCCGGTTACGGGAACTTTATCGAGGTCGATCGAGGAAGTCATTGTTCAATAGGGAACCTTATCATCGAACCTTCACATAGAGGTAAAGGAGTTGCCTCCTACCTCATCGGTACATTTGTCGATATGGCATTTCAGCGCTATGCTGCGAACTATGTGCGTATATCCTGTTTCAACCTGAATATTGCTGGGCTGTTGCTGTATTACAAAATGGGATTCAGGCCTGTGGACCTCGAGGAGAGAAAAGGTCCGGGTAGCCAACGTGTTGCATTGATTCATATGCATTTGAACCGTGAAGAAAGAGTCTGACAAGACGCATTTCGTGAATCATGCTGAAGTATCGAAAGGATAACTGAAAGTCTGAAGGAACTTGCCGGGACAAAGACGCTGCGGAGGGGGAAAGGTGCTCTACATCAGTTCCCTGAAATCGTGAATAACCGGGAAATGTTCGGTTTTTTTCGGTTCGCTCATCGAGCTGGCTTTTGCCTTGAACAAGAGGTGGCGGATTCCGTATTCTTTTGCGGTTATCAGTACATCTTCAGTATCATCGATGAACAGTGATCGTTCCTTGTCGAATTTGAGTTTTTCTTCTGCCTTGTGCCAGAATTTCAGGTTCTCTTTAGGATGCCCGACGTGGAATGAACTGAGCACCTCGTCAAAGTATTTACCGATGTGTGTTTTTCTGAACTTGATTTCTACTGCCTTTACATGAGCGTTTGTCAGGAGATAAATTTTTTTCCCTTGTTCGCGCATGAGGTTGAGAAAATCGAAAACATGCGGATGGACATCGATCAGGTGGTTTATCTCTTCTTTCAAAGAGGGGATATCGAGATACAGTTCCTTTGACCAGAAGTCGATATCACACCAGTTCAGGGTTTTTTCATGTGACTTGTATTTGGCAAGCAGTATTTCCTTCGCAGAGCCGAAGGAAATACTGTGCTTTTCAGCATACTTTTCCGGCACATGGTGTCCCCAGAAATAATCATCGAAATACAGGTCGAGCAGCGTACCATCCATATCGAGCAGAATGTGAGAGATCTCCTGCATCGGGATATGTATATGCTTCATAGCCATTTCTTTCCTGTGCCCCTTTCTTTTCCTGCCATCGAGCTCTCAGATTATCCTTACTGCCAGTACACCCTCGATTTGCTTGATTTTGTTCACTATATCGCCGTCTGCAGCTGTTTCGAGGTCGACCAAATTATAGGCGATATCCTCGCGGGACTTGTTAAGCATGTCGACGATATTGATGCCGGAGTCGGCAAGTACCGAAGTGATCTGGCCAACCATTTTCGGAACATTCGAGTTGGAGATCGCCATTCTTGATGCTCCTGCCCTCGGCATCTTCATTTCAGGGAAGTTTACCGAGTTGGTGATATTGCCGTTTTCAAGATAGTCCTGTATCTGGCAGGCAACCATGACAGCACAGTTTTCTTCCGCCTCGAGTGTCGATGCCCCGAGGTGCGGCAGCGACACAACTCGGGGGTGGTTTTTGTTTTCGTTCGTCGGAAAATCGTTGATGTAGGCGTATAGTTTTCCCTCATCGAGCGCCTTGATTACCGCATCGTCATCGACAATCCCTCCACGTGCGAAGTTAAGAACGATTGCATTGTCCTTCATATGCGCGATGCGTTCAGCATCGAGCATGTTCTTTGTCGCGTCGATGAGAGGGACATGGAACGTGATATAGTCTGCTTTCGACAGAAGCTCTTCGAAACTATGAGCTCGCTGGACTTCTGCAGAGAGGTTCCAGGCATGCTGGATAGTGACGGTTGGATCGTAACCGATAACTTTCATGCCAAGACCGATAACCGCATTTGCAATTCTTCCGCCGATAGCTCCGAGGCCTATGACTCCGAGTGTTTTTCCGGGCAATTCGGTGCCGGCGTATTTTTTCTTTCCTGCTTCGACAGCTTTTGCGATTGAAGCATCGTCTCCTTCCAGATTTCGGGCATAGTCCCAGGCCTGTGTGAGATTACGGCTGGCAATCAACAGTGCTGCTACAACCAGCTCCTTGACGGCATTGGCATTTGCTCCCGGAGTGTTGAAAACGGGAATACCCATGTTTGTGAGTTTTCCTACCGGGATATTATTGACTCCCGCTCCTGCACGGCCGACAGCTTTGAGGGTTTCGGGGATTTCCATCTCGTGCATTTTGAAAGAGCGCAACAGTATTGCGTCAGGATGCACGATTTCAGAGGCGACCTCGTATTTATCCCGTGGTAAGCGGTCAAGTCCGGCAACGGAAATATTGTTTAACGTTAAGATCTTGAACATGTCGAGTAGATGTTAACCGTTTTTTTGTTCGAATTCCTGCATATAAGAGATCAGTGTATCGACACCTTCCTCAGGCATAGCGTTGTAAATACTTGCGCGCATGCCTCCTACGGAACGATGGCCTTTGAGCGTGAGCAGTCCTCTTGCTGTGGCTCCTGAAAGAAAATCAGCATCCATACCGGGGTCGGCAAGCGTGAATGGAATATTCATCCAGGAACGGGCATTTTCTGCAACGGGGTTTGCATAAAATGCTGAATTATCGATAACTGTGTACAGTTTCTCAGCTTTTCTCCGGTTTATTTCCGCCATTGCTGAAAGACCGCCCTGGTCTTTGATCCATTCGAAAACCAGCCCGGCGACATACCAGTTATAGGTGGGGGGTGTGTTGTACATAGAGCCGGCGTCGGCATGAGTGGCATAGTTGAACATTGTCGGTATTCCATCGGCGGGATTGCCGATCAGGTCTTCACGAATGATAACGATGGTCAGCCCGGAAGGCCCGATGTTTTTCTGGGCGCCTGCATAAATGAGTCCGAACTTTGAAACGTCGATAGGGCGTGAAAGGATATCGGAAGACATATCCGCAACCAGTGGTGTATCTCCTGTATCAGGGACATAGTTGAACTCGACACCACCTATGGTTTCGTTAGGAGTGTAGTGTACATAGGCTGCATCTGGATCGAGTCTCAGGCTGTCCTGATCGGGTACAGTCGTGAAATTGTTCTCTGACGTGTCACCGGCAAGGTTCACTTCGCAGAAACGTTTGGCCTCGGCAATCGCTTTTTTTGACCACATGCCGGTATTGATATAATCGGCCTTCTTTTTGTCTTTCAGCAGGTTGAGGGGAATCATCGCAAATTGGCTGGAAGCGCCTCCCTGCAGGAAAAGCACTTTATAATTTTGCGGAATAGCCAAAATGTCACGAAGATCAGCTTCAGCTTTTTCCGCGATAGAGACGAACTCTTTGCCTCTATGGCTCATTTCCATTACAGACATTCCTGAACCATTCCAGTCCAGCATTTCTTCTTGGGCACGCTCGATGACTGCAGTTGGCAGCATCGCCGGTCCGGCACTGAAATTGAAGTTTCTGGTCATATTTTCGTTTTTCCTTCTTTTTTTGATGATTAAGAGAAAAAAAGATAGTACTTCTCAGGGAACATGTCGTTTCCTGTAATACCATGGTCATGCCATTTTAGTATTTGGCGAAAGAGATGACAATGGAAACCTCTTTCGCCAAAATGGGATGCTGTAATTTAAAAACATTCAATAACTTTCGGTATTGAATCTTCCTTAATCATGGTAATTCAACACCTTCCTTTGTCATAAAAAAGAAGGGGTTCTGGTAGCAGAAAGTGTCAGACAATACCAGGGTAATCTTCTGCGAGAGTATCTATCGCAAAATTCTGATAGATCTGAACAGGTGATTTGTGGTATGATACCTATACAGCGAAGCCTGTTTTTCGAAGTCGACGGTATTGTGCATCACTATGATGATGTAATGCAGGCAGGATTTGAAGAAATGGTATTGCCGGTTCAAGGTTCGAAACCGCAATATCTCTCTATGAAAAGGTGTTGATGGAGAAAGAATCAGAATGGTGTATGTCGAAAGAACAGAGTTTTGAAGAACGCTACGCAAAAGGTGAAATCCCCTGGGACTTGGGTAGGGCGGATGCCAATCTTGTGTCGGTAGTCGATGCGTGGCCGATCAAAAGCTGCAGGGCACTTGATATCGGATGTGGTACCGGTGATAATTCCCTATGGCTGGCTCGCCGGACATTTGATGTTACAGGGGTTGACATTTCAGCTCTGGCGATACAAAAAGCAAGAAGAAAGGCATTACAGATCGGTATTGAATGCAAGTTCGTTGTTGCAGATTTTCTGAAAGAACGGATCGATGAAGCTCCTTTTGGTTTTGCTTTTGACAGGGGCTGTTTTCATTCTCTCGACTCTCCGCAACAGCATGCATTATTTGCTCAAAACGTCAGTATTCATCTCGATCATGAGGGAGTATGGCTCAGTCTCATCGCCTGTACCGATGCACCGCAACGAAATCCTGGACCTCCAAGGCTATCGGCAGCTGAAATCACGATAGCGGTCGAGCCTTTTTTTGAGATTCTTTCCCTTGTTTCGGGAAATCTGGATTCCGACCGTCCTGACCCTGTAAAGTGCTGGGTGTGTGTGATGAAGAAGAGAAGGCTCTGAACTATTGGGGATGGGTATGCTTGTCTTTCCAGGAAATAAGGCTAACTTATACCTGTTTTTTCCCAAAAGACAACAATACTATGAATAACGACTTCAAAATATACAGGGACGGGGAACGGTTTGTTTTTGAAAGAGTTGTTTTCCCGAGGCTTAAAGGGTATATATCGAAAACAGTTACCGACAATCCTTTGACGAATCCCCGCAGTTGTTCTACAGAAGAAGAGGTGCCCCAGGATGTTTGTCTTGCTGAAGAGGTGGAACTGCTGGAAGACTGTTCTGATGAAGCCGCCATAGATAAAGCCATTCAGGAGGCAGGTGAGTACATAATCGGTTATTTTTTCAATACCAAGGGATTGGAGTAGCCGAATGTGATTTCCCGGCTCGGGACAGGGGAGTGCCGGAATGGATGTCGCATTTGTTGCGGCATCCTTGATTCCTGTCACGAAAGAGATGAGGTGATCATTATTTTTTTGGCTCCCAGTAACATCTCTTTGGAGAAACTATCAGGTTTTCTTGCTTTAACGATTTCATTACCTTATCGACCTGCTTGCGGTCCAGGCCGCTGATTTCTGCAATTTGTCCGGCACTGAGGGGTTTTCCTTCTTTGTTCATGATTTCCAGAACAGTATTTTTTACATCCATGGTCTCTTTTCTGTTAAATTAGCGGGACTGCTTTGTAAACATGATATTTTCTAACTGCATGCAGTTAGAAATAGTGCCATGAAAATTCTGTTTTTTAATATTTTACTCGCCAATGTATCGTCAATTTAAACGAATTTCTACGATGAACCGCTTTTCATGCCATTCGCTGCTTTCTCTGTGTACCGTTCTTTTGTTATTGATGACAGGCGGTTGTAACGGAAAACAGGTGATTGAACAGAAAACGACAGAACCTGTAACCGATGTTGATGGAAATGAATATGAAGCGATACAGATCGGTGATCAGGTCTGGATGGCTCAAAATCTTTCGGTTACGCATTACCGTAATGGTGATCCGATACCACAGGTGACGGACGAAGAGGAGTGGATCACGCTTGAAACCGGAGCGTGGTGCTATTATAACAACGATCCCGAAACCGGAACGATTTACGGGAAACTCTATAACTGGTATGCCGTCAACGATCCTCGCGGTCTTGCCCCGGAAGGGTGGCATGTGCCTACCGATGAAGAGTGGGCTGCAATGGAGATGCAGCTTGGGATGGATAGTAACGAGGTCAATGATGTTGAGTTTCGGGGAAGAGAAGCTGCTGTCGGCAGTAAACTGAAACAGGCAGGAACCGAGCATTGGAAAGGGCAAAACGCTGATGCAACCAATGAAACAGGTTTTTCAGCTCTCGCAGGTGGTTATCGCGATAATGACGGTCCATTCTGTTTTTTTGGAAAATACGGCTCTTTCTGGACCTCATCGAAAGCCGAAGACGGTAATCGTGTTTTATTCAGGGGGGTGACTTCGACAGAGCCTGGTGTCTACCGCTTCAGCTTCAATCAGAAGTGCGGTTTTTCGGTACGCTGTGTAAAGGATTAACCGGGATAGTACCATATCGATGCAAGGGAGGTTTCAGGATGTCAGTCATGGTGATGCCAAAGTGGTAGTCCGGTATCTTCATCGATGCATCTGTTGAAATCAAGTCCTTCGAAAGCCTCGATTATCGTCTCGCATGCAAATACGATGGTGCCGGGAGCGAGATGACCACCTGTAACGTTACCCTTTTCGTCTGAAAGCGTCATGTGGGCATGAACCATCGGTACACCGTCACGTAACGAGACGTTGCCTATCAGTGAAGTGATTTCATGAGGGGCGTGGATTGTAAAAAAGTCATACTCTTTTCGTATCTGATCGTAATAACCAAGTGTGGCTTTCTCTACGGCTCCAATTGCTTCCACTCTACCGAGGCGGATGTTGTTTTCTCTGCAAATAACACTGATGGCTCCCAGAAGATCATCTCCATGTTTGAGTTTGCCCATATAGAGCGATCTCGATGCGACCTTGTGTATTCTTGACATAGCTGATAATGGAAGACTTTCGGTGATCGAATGAACCGAGCAATTGTCTGGGGTTAAGAAGTTGTATTTCTTATTCAGGTAATGGATTCATGATGAATCAGGTTGCGGAGAGCTGTTTTTCAACACTTGATACAACGAACAGAGTAGCCGCTTTCAGCAGGACCACCTGTATGAACCACCTTCGAATCGAAATATCCAAGGACCTTTATGGATGTACAGTTGTTTTTGAACAGTGTTGAGGACCAGAAATAGCTGTACAGTCCGAGGTGACGGTAGTCTCCGTAAAGACTGCGGAACCCGCCGGGTAAGGCAGAAAATCCGCTGCTGTTCGAGGCTCCGCTGTTGGGCCTTTTCCAGTGCTTGACTCCTTCCTGTTTCAGTGCACCGCCCGCTTTTTCATTACCACCGAGAAAATCAAACAGTGTCTGCCAGTCAGAATCTTCAGGTAAGCGCCATCCCTCAGGTGCCAATCCTCTGGGATCATTGAGTGCATACCCGTTATATAAATAGCCGAAATTCCGGCTATAACCGTTTTCTCCTCCGTACGGGCACATGGCTCCAGTTGTCGAATTCCTCCATTCATGAGGGTCATCCACTTGAGGTATTGGGTCGCCATTCCTGTAGCTGGTTACCTGTAGGTTGGAATCCATCCAAACCTGCGAACCGATGGCAATTGAAGAGTAGGCGGAAAGCGTCTGCTTTGGCATACTGTTTCTGTTATGTTCGAGCGTTCATACTGACTACGCCGAAAAACGTGATTTTAATAATGTCCCCTTCGAAGGTTGGGGGGGGGACATCTTCACAACGATAGATAAAATAGGTAATTGCATTATTTATGCAAAATGATCGGGCTGATTATAACATTGATAATAAACAATACTTCATATTTGCTTTGTTTTTTATGTATTGTGTAGCGCACATCGAAATGTTCACTCTTCCTGAGTGAAAAACAAGCCCGATTCGGTCAAATCTTTGTGAAGCATGATACGTATTTGTTCTCGGGGATGCTCAAAGGGGTATCGCAGAGGGCGAGACTGTTATGGTGTTTTTACTTTGTAGGTTACGAAGCCCCATACTGAGAGGGCTGCAGAGATAACAAAGCTTGTCCAGGATGCGGAGAGTGGCACCGTGACGCTGTCTATAACAACGATTGTGTCTGCGATCAGTACGCGGAAAAGGTGAAGCATGGCAACAAGGGCAAACAGAATTGCCGACAGGGCAGTATATCCTTTCGATCCGAGAAATCCCCATGCGCCAAGGCAAAGCGTAACGCCAAAAACAACCCATGACCTTGCAACTGGCAGCGTATAGTCACCTATTGTCACCTCCCATGCAAAGAAAACGCGAAACAGATGGAGTAGAGCGACCATGAAAAACAATATGGATGAGACAGTTGTGTAATAGTTCTTGTTCATCATGGTTTTCTTTTCGTGTGGATTTCACGACCGATTTCCTTGTTTGAAAATTTTCTGCCGAAGTCAAACCGTCTTATTATCAACAACGGGATTCCGATTGACAACAGGAGTAGAACTATACCCTGAAGAAGATGTTTCATTGTATTGTTTATTAACTGCCGGGATTGAATCTCAAGGATAATATACTCTTATTCTTTCTCATAATTCCTCATGCCGGTCATGGAATCTTTCGGAGATCACAGACATTCTTTTATCCATCGGTGAAGGTGACTTTCAACAAGGATGTTGTTTGAGAGCAGACAACGCTCCGAGCAAGGCTGTAACCTGCTTTTCCAACTCATCGGTCTGGTTTGAGCGGCAACTTTCTTCCAGGTTCTCTGCTGCCAGCCTCAAGGGCTCAGCGCCAAAGAGAGCGGCATTGCCTTTCAACTTATGTGCTTGAGTGCGAAGGTATTCGATATTTTCTTCGGCAAGGGCTTTGTACATCGATGTTTCGATGCCCTGAAATTCGTCGAGGAACGTTTTGAAAAGGTCTTCGACGTCAGCACTTGACAGACCCATCGATTCAGGTGAAGGGGTCAGGCTGAACGGTGGCAGGGTGCAATCGATCGGTTGCTTGAATGGTGATGAAGAGAGCAGCTTTTCAACTGAAGCCAGCAAGAGGTCCGAATTTTCGGTTTTGAGCCTGAACTCATCGATTCCTAGGGCCTTAGCTGTTTCCGCTTCTTCCTCGGCACCACTAAGACCGATTATCGGTAACCTGCGTAAACGTTGATTTTCGCTTGTGCGGAGCAAACGGGTCAGTTCCAGACCATCCATCTCGGGCATCCGGATATCGGTGATCAGCAGGTCGAACTCGAGCGTCTGAAGCATATGCCAGCCTTCTGCTCCGTTTTCGGCTAATGCCACCTGGAGACCGGTTTCGGTCAGGTTCATGGCCAGCAGTTCCCGGTTCGAAGCTGAATCGTCGACCAAAAGTACTCGTGAGTTTTCAAACAGGTTACTTTTGAGGGCTTTGTGTTTGCCTGTCTCGAGAGCTTCGTGTAGAGCGTTAATCAACTCAGCCTGGCTGCAAGGTTTTGCAACCAGAGCCTGCATACCTGCCTTTTCAGACATTGCTCCTGCGATGTATGCCGGTTCGGTGCTGTGGGCGATGATCGGGGTTGTAACCGCTGCTGCACCGGCTTCTCCGCATCGCAGCCGTTCTGCCGTTTCGTAACCGTTCATTTGCGGCATGTTCAGGTCCATGATGATGAGATCGTACTGATTTTCTGCAGCGTATACCATGGCTTCAAACCCGTTTGCCGCTTCATCGAGGGTTACTTCAAGAGGCAAGAGGTGTTTTTTCAAAGTCATTCGGTAGAGCGGTTCATCGTCGACGATCAATAACCGTTTTCCGCGGAAATCAGGCAGGGCGCTGGCTATAACGTCAGCATTATGGCGAGCCAGATCGTTGTTGCTGACAACCGGAAAAGCAAGGGAGAACTCGGTATATTTTCCTTTCACCGAATCACAAGTGATGTTTCCGCCAAAAGCTTTCATTATCCGTTTGCAGTATGCGAGTCCCAAACCGGTGCCACCTTGCTTTCCTTTTGTATGAAAGCTGTTAAAAATGTGGGGTAGATCCTCTTTTGCGATACCGGGTCCGGTATCGCGAAAAAAAAGATAGTTGTATTCACTGCCACTTTTCAGCTGAATCCGGATCTCGCTATCAGCATGATTTCTGAAATAATACAGTGCATTTTTCAGCAGATTGAACAGGATAAAAAGAAAAAGAGTTTCATCGATATGGAAAAT
>JADMLA020000043.1 GCA_015482705.2 Prosthecochloris sp.
GCCGCTGCCGCCGAGCCCAGGATGAACGGGGGATATGCCCAATCCAGCGTCCCTCGTGATGCTATCAGGGCTACTTTTTTCGTTGTTTCCGCCATTGTAATTACTTTTCGTTACTGTTCTGAAAAACCTGTTCAAAACAACATGAATAAAACATACAACCGTTATAAATGTCAGTGACCTGACCCGATAACACCACTTGCCGCAAAAACCAGAACGAGAATTTGTAGAATGGAAATGATTGAATAGATGACGTTTTTCTCATTGAAAAACACACCCGTCACTGCGACAAGACACACTATGGTAGCTGCTGCGAGATACGCCACCGACGCAAAACTCAGAACGTCTCCTTTAAGGATATCGGAAACCCACGCCCAACCTGTAGGCAGGTGAAACTGATGATTCAGCTCCGCAGCACTGCGATGCCAGTTCCCGGCAATATCATCGATCGAGACCGAAAGAGGCAGAAGCTCAAAGACATAAACCGCAAAACCGAATACAACCAAAACGATTCCCAGAGTCGAAACCCAATGCAGTACATGGGCATAAACAAGCTGGGCATTATTCGGATGTGCGTGATTGTTGTTCATATTCCAAATCCCTTGAATATCGCACGTACACCGGCGAGCAGCAGTAACGTTATAACAATGACCCTCACCGATTTCGTCCTTACCTTGGTCAACAGCTTGGCTCCTATCTTTGTCCCAAGCATCATACCGGCTATCGAAGGAACAGCGATCAGAGGCAAAACGGCACCTTTGTGAAGGTAAACCCATGCAGCAGCAGTGTCATTGATGGAAAGCACAAAGACACTGGTTGCCACCGACACTTTCAAAGGGGCTCCAAGCACGAGATTGAAAACAGGAACATTTGCCCAGCCGGCACCAAGCCCGAACATTCCAGCCATAAAGCCGATAACGACGAACAATACAAGCCCGACAGGGGTACGGTGAATCTTCCAGTCGATATCTTTCTTCAGCGATTCCTCATAGTAAATCCCCTGAATATGTAAAACCTGTGACAGCTTGTCAGACGCTGTGACTTCAGGAAATTCGGATTTCCTGGCCCGCAGCATCACGATAGCAATGAAAACAATAGTGCACCCGAGGGCTAGCTGAATAATGTGAGCAGGCAATGCAAGACCGACAAGAGCGCCAAAAATGGAACTTACAGAACCGATCAGGGCCATGGAAAGGGCAAGTTTCAAATGAGCAAGCCCTTTTTTCAAAAGAGGTGACCCTGCAGAAAGAGCCCCTGCAAGAGCAACCATCAAACCGGCACCTCGAACAAAATCAAGATGAAAGGGAAAAAGACTGCTGACAATCGGTACATAAAGTACCCCACCGCCAACACCGGCAACAATAGCGACAATTCCAAGAAAAAAAGAAAATACAAAGAGAAGGAGCACCCAGACCCACCAAACCATACTTTCGGCAGGAACAGCTTCAGCGCCAAGAACAACCTGCGGTGATACAACAAGCAATACTGACAGAAACAGCATTAACGACCCAAAAAACTTACCGCTGGTTGTTGAAAACATGAAAGACGTTTATTGAAAAGTTGGGTGTGATGAAGAGGATACGTCCGAACCATTTCACTGCAACACCGAATAGATGAATAAATATATAGTTTATTTGGAAAATACTGGAACTTAACAACTGTTTATTCAGAAAAAAAAACCGGATAAAGACACTTTTTTACACCGTTACACCAAAGAAACATCGAAAAGAGTTATGTATTCGATGTCTGTTTTCGAATCGGCTGTCCTTACCGTTATCTTTTCAGGTATCTCCGAGTACATTGTTTTAAAGAGCCGGACACATTCCGGCGAAGAAAAGTAGATTTCATCGATACAATCAAGCTCGATTCTTTCCTCCGGGACAGATGAAGATTGAGCGGAGACATCGAGAAATATCACACTGTTTTTCAGTGCTGTCAGTTCATCGACAAGATAATCATCGAAAGAACCCGAACAGGGAATGACAATACTCTCATCCGTTATCCCAAGGCTTCTCATTTCCACGACGACCTCTTCGGAGGTTCCGGCGTCGAGGCACAAGTCAGGCAGAACTCCGTGTTTCAAGAGTTCTGCAGAAGCGGCTCTGCCTACCGGACAAAAAACGGTGTTCACAAAATCCCCAACAGTGAGATCCTGTTCGAAAAGATGGTTGAAAAAACCACGCACCGCATATTTGTCAGGGAAAAGAAACATGAGCTCGGCACGTATATCCTCAACCGTTTCCTTTACACGTTCCTGTTCATGTCGCTTGAGCTCATTGCAGGAATAACGAACCAGAACGTACTCGCCGTTTTCATATCTATTTGCTCCATCACCGGTTACCAGTACTTTCTTCTTTTTACCGAACCAGTAATCATCGATAAACTCGGTAATGTTTTCTCCCAGAACAAGCAGTGCCGGTGAGACAACTTTCTTGTCCTTGTTTTTTAGCTCGCCAAGAGTTCCTGCAAATATCTTCTGGTTATAGCGAGTCGCATTCTGAACGATGGCAACCTTGGCTGTTTCGGCTTTTCCTTTTCCAATGAGAGCCTTTGCAACATCGCTGGCTGACGACGCAACCATATAATAAACAATGGTGTCCGCATCAGGAACGTGTATCTTGTCCAGGGGATGACCCGTACAGAATGCCACGGATGAGGACACGTGTCGTATGGTCAAAGGAATTTCTGTATAGGCACTTGCACCTTGAGCAGCCGTAATGCCGGGAATTATTTCATACTCGATGCCGTGTTTCCGCAAAAAAGCTATTTCTTCTCCTCCCCTGCCGAAAACATACGGATCACCTCCTTTTAACCGGGCGACTTTCCTCCCGAGCTTCGCATGAAACACGATCTCCTGGTTTATCGCATCCTGTGCAAAATGGTGTTTGTCTTTTCTTTTTCCGGTATATATTTTCAGGGCATCAAACTGCCCAACCAACTCACTGCTCACAAGATTGTCGTAAAGAATCACATCGACCTCGTGCAGGACTCTCTCTGCTTTGACCGTCAGCAATTCGGGATCTCCCGGGCCGGCGCCGATGATGTAGACGTAACCTTTTTTATGTGATTCCGTAGCTGCTTTCTTTGTTAGAAATTCATTCATCGCTCAATACTTTTTGCATCATCTATTTTCACGCATCAGATTGAAACAACATCCTCCGGCCATTTTACTATGGGGCTGAACCACAGCAAGAACTGCAACTCAACCATCCCGAAACATCTCTCGTATCCGGTTCCGCCATGCGACAGCTTTTTTTACATCCTGACCATTAGACGAAACGGCAATGGTCATTTCATTTTCCTTGATAACCGCAGGTGAGATAAAGTCAGAAAGTTCCCGATTGTCGACAACATTGACCATGATACCCCTTGCTGCAGCATCTGCTTTTACCTTGCGATTGACCTCGAAACTGTCAGTTGCGGCATAGACAAGAAAAAAGCCATCGAGATCGGTCTCTTCATATTTCTTGCAGACAATCTCGAAACCTTTTCCTTTCAGAGCATCATGTATCTCCGTGGCGACAATGGTAATGTTCCGTGTATATCTTTCTACAGTCTGTATCTTGTGCAAGGCAATGTTTCCACCTCCGATAAAAAGAATCTTCTTATCATCGATCCTTATGTTCAGCGGCAAAAAAACTTTTATCATAACTGATTTATTCGCAAATAGTTACAAGGATTATTACATATAAAACCCATACATGGATATTGAAATCGACACCATGTCTACAGTGTATATCGTATAAAGAGGGCTGCGGGTTTTCAATCCTGGGTTTTCACTGCTGCAGCAATCTTCAACAGTAGTGTCAGCAGAAGTATTCCTATTGCCCAGATGCCAAAAGTTATGGACACTTCACCCAAAGTCGGCATATATCCTACAATCTCCTCGAGCGGTGAGGGAACAAAGCCTCCGATAATCAACCCGACGCCTTTGTCGATCCATATGGAAACCACTATTCCGATACACGCCATTATCAACCATTTGGAAGATGTTCTGAGTTTCGGTATCAACAGCACAACCAAAGAGCCTAAACCGACAATCATCGATACGCGCATCCAGGGAACAAGCTGGCCTTTGCCATGAAGGCCGAAAAACAGATACTGAAGGCCGTGCATGTGGCTTGGAATGTTGCTGTAGAACGCTGTAAAAAATTCCATCCCCAAAAGGAAGAAATTGATAATCGCCGCATAGGTCACAATCACTGCAAGCTTGTTTATCGCCTGTTTACCTGCATCGAATCCGGTTGTTTTTTTGAGAATAAAAGAGACCAGAATCAAAATTGCTGGACCGGCTGCAAATGCCGATGCAAGGAAACGGGGAGCAAGTACTGCAGTAAGCCAGAGATGTCTGCCTGGCAATCCTGCATACAAAAACGCAGTCACAGTATGAATACTGACTGCCCAGGGAATGGAAAGATAAATAACGGGCTTGACCCATTTCGGTGGCTGCACCCCTTTCCTCTCCGCGCCGAGTACCGTCCAACCGCTGACGATATTCAACAGCAAATAACCGGTCAGTACCGTGGCGTCCCAGAAAAGCATCGAGTTCGGCGTCGGATAGAGCATTACATTGAGTATCCTGTCGGGTCTGCCGAGATCGACGAGAATGAATAACAGACACATTATCGTTGCTGTAACCGCGAGAAACTCACCGATGATGACAATCTTGCCGAAAGCCTTGTAATCGTGCAGATAATAGGGAAGGACAACCATCACAGCAGATGCAGCCACACCGACAAGAAATGTAAACTGTGCAATGTAGACCCCCCAGCTGACATCCCTGCCCATCCCCGTGAGGGTAAGACCCGTGGTCAGCTGATTGATGTAGGAATAGATGCCTGCTGAAATGATAACAAGCAGGAACACGATCCAGCCCCAGTAATTACGGTCTCCGTTAAATGCTTTCTCTATCATGAGGAATCATTATATGATGTAGAAAACGGATGGCCTGGTACCCAGTTCAGCCCTCCGTTGCAATGTGTGGTTCTTTTCGAGCAACAATCTGACTTCCGACTCCGGGTCATTCAGATCTCCGAATGTCAATACACCTTCCGGACACGCTGCAACACAAGCAGGTTGCAGTCCCTGTGCAAGCCGCTCGGAACAGAAGTTACATTTTTCAACTACACCCCTTTCCCTGGTGGGGTATGCCTGGCTCCTTTTTGGAATAGCCGGTCTTGGATCTCTCCAGTTGAAGCTTCTCGCCCCGTAAGGACAGGCGGCCATACAGAAGCGGCAGCCGATGCAACGATGATAATCCATCGCGACAATACCGTCCCAGTCGCGCTTGAATGTCGCCTTTGTCGGGCACGCTCTTACGCAAGGCGGATTATCACAGTGGTTACAAAGAGCCAGATATGACCGCTCCCTGGTTTCTTCACTGACAAACTGCGCACTCTCACCAGGAAAAACATTTCCATAGGGGCTTTTCCATATCCATTTTATCTCATCTTTGATGTTATCGAAATCAGGCACATTGTGCACCTCGTGGCATGCGTCTATGCATTTCGTACACCCATCCTTACATTTTCGTGTATCGATAACCATTCCCCAGCGTCTTCCTGAAGCAGAATCTTCATGAGTTGTCGACGCAACCGCCGATTCAAATGAAGACTTCGGAAAAATACCGGAAGCGACTCCCAGACCTGCAAGGACACCTAAACCGGTTTTCTTGATAAACTCTCTTCTATTCTCGTTCATCACATTGTTTTCTACATTTCATGATGACATCCATAGCAGTTCGGTTTGGCACCTGCATAGGTGTGACAGTTTATACAAAACCCCCTGCTGCCATGACATTCAAAGCAAGTGTTCAGGCTTTTTTCAAATTCTCTGCCGTCAGGAGTTACATGAATGCGCTCACCATCGCGCACTGACGAATGACGCCACTTGTTCAAAAGAAGCATGTGGTTCTCACGCATGTATTCTCTCGACTCGACACAGTTTTCACCGGGCCCTTTCGCAACCGGTGTCGGAATTTTTTTTGCTTCACCTTCCTGCCAGAATGCATAGGTTACCGCAAAGAAAAAAAGCGCCAATCCCCCAAAGACAAGTATGCGTTCCCTAATCTTCATCTTCCACCTCATCCTGGAATCCGGCCATTGGGTCCTCCCTCATGTCCTCGGTTCTTTTGTTTTCACCCTCCATAACAAGAGCGTTTCCGACCAACTCGTGAAGACCGTAAACTGAAACCCCTGGATTCCAGTAGTTCATCAGGGCAGGTAACGTTGCTCGATCGATAGCGCATATCGTAACGAGAGAATCCACATCGTGCTTCTCTTTAACATGCCTTACTGCATTGGCTCTGGGAAAACCGCCTCTCAAACGAATATCCATATACTCTTCTGTATTGATACCACTCCCCGAACCACAGCAGAAGGTCTGCTCACGAATGGTGTTTTCAGGCATCTCGTGAAAGGTGTTGCATACATTATTCAATACATACCTCGGCTCCTCGAGCATTCCCATCCCCCTGGCTATGTTACAGGAATCGTGGAACGTCGTTCGCAGATGGTCATTGCGTTTGGGATCGAGCTTCAGTTTACCGTGTCTGATAAGATCCGCGGTAAACTCGACAATATGTACCATTTTTGTAGATGCCGCATTGGTGAATGTGGTCCCGGTCAAGGGTGAAACCGGTTGTTCGAGAAAATCAGCCGGACCATTCATGGTATCCATGTATTGATGTACGACTCTCCACATATGTCCACATTCACCACCAAGCAACCATTTGACACCCAGCCTCTCAGCCTCATGGTACATTTTGGCATTGAGTTTTTTTGCCATCTCGTTAGAGGTGAAAAATCCAAAATTCCCTCCTTCCGAAGCGTAGGTGCTGATGGTGTAATCCAGACCGATGTGCTCGAAAAGCATCATATACCCCATCATCGTGTACACACCCGGCTCGGCGAAGACATCACCTGAAGGTGTTATGAACAATATTTCAGCTCCCTTTCGGTTGAACGTTGGATTAACGGTCACTCCGGTAAGATCTTCAATGTCTTCGGCAAGCGACTCGATATTCTGCACAAACGTGTGCGGCTCGATCCCCAAGTGATTCCCTGTTCGGTTACAGTTCGATACCGGTTCAAGAATCCAGTTGTTGTTAACCCCGATAAGGTGTAGCAACTCTCTGCCCATCATCGTGATCTCCGCTGTATCGATACCGAACGGACAGAAAACGGAGCAGCGGCGGCATTCGGTACACTGGTGGAAGTACATATGCCACTCCTTGATAACTTCGGGAGTCAGCTTTCTCGCCCCGGAAAAACCTTTGAGGATTTTCTCAGCAAGAGGAAAATCGTTCCGATACACGGAACGGATTAGTTCGGCTCGTGCAACCGGCATATTCTTGGGGTCTCCCGTACCCAGGAAAAAATGACACTTGTCGGCACAGGCCCCGCAACGCACGCAGATATCCAGAAAAAGCTTGAAAGAACGGAACCGTTCAAGACGGTCTTTCATACCATCCTTGATGGTTTTTTCCCACCCGTCGGGTAACTTCCAGTCTTCATCTGTCGGTGACCACTTTCTTGGATTTGCGAATCCAATATCTTCGACAATTTCAGGTTTGGCAGGATAACACCAGTTTCCATCTCGGAACTCTACAGGCGTATCGAACAACTCCTTGTCAGGATAATCGCCTTTCAGGAGGCTTGGTTTTTCCTCGAACTCTTTTTTCAGTTCCGATTGTTTTGGAGCAAATTTCGGCATAATTATTTCTTTTCAACCGGCAGGTTCGCTTTTTTCATCTTTTCACGGAACTCATCTTCGTATTCGGCATAGGTCCTGAATTTACTGTCGGGATTCCAGGGATTCACATGCCTTTTTTCTCGACTGTTGTTGGCGAGATTACGTGTCGGACTCATGAAAATCCCGCCCATGTGCATCAACTTGCTGAATGGGAAATACATGGCAAGTACGCATACAAGGAAAAGATGAACATAGAAAAGTGCACCGATCCCTTCAGGAAGAGCGAGATTGAAATGGACAAGATTGACCATCAGATCTTTTACCGACATCACATCGACTTTGACAATGTAGCGCATGAGAACTCCAACAAGCGCTATCGCCAAAATCATGAACAAAGGGAAGTAATCGGCAGGTAACGATATCAAACGTACCTTAACATCCTGAAACCGCCGAATCACAAGAAATGTCACCGCAGCAAGAAGAATGACATCGGTAACATATAATGCAGGAAGCGTTATATCCAGAAAACCGTCAACATCTTCGAGCAGCTGTACAAAACCAGGAACTTTAGCTATGAAAAAGCGGTAATGACGAAGCACGACAACCAGCATCGACCAGTGAAAAGCAAGCCCGGCAAGCCATAACCACTTACTTGAACCATAGGCAAGTTTCGGGCCGTTGTGCAGCTCAGCCTTGGTGTTCCTGAAAAGAGAACGGAAAAAAAGCACTTCCGATAACACTCTTCCTGTAGCCTCCCAGAAATTGGATGGACTCTCGAGCCGGTTAGGTTTTATCCAGTCAAGAGATTTCTCCTGCCCACAGGTCGTAGGAATCCTGAAAGGAACGGGGCTTCTTGCCCAATCGACCACCCTGTAGATAAAACCACCGATAAAGACCACAATTGCAACGTAGGGTATGATCACACCGAACAGAAAACCGAGCCCGGCGAACTGCACCGCTACGTAAGGCACGAATGCCAATAGTACAACCATTATCAGAGGCATTACAGCTTTTTTCATGCTTTGGCCCTCCTTGACATCATAAATGTCTGACGCTTGCTTTCTTCGACTTTCAGCTGATAGATTTTTTCACGGTGCACCATGTAACTATCGAATGCCTGGAGCGTAAGCTGTTCCATATCGGTCCGAAACTCGTCCCAATGTATCTGCTTCACCTTTCCAGGAGCAATTTCTCGCAGTATTGCTTGCAGTTCAAAAAAAAGCGACATCGCCTTAGAAGGCGGAAAATTCTGAACCGCAAGGATTCGTGATACTCTGTTCACTGTTTCGCCGACTCTTTCGGATGATTCATCCAAAGCATCCAGAATTTCAGCCAATACGTCAGAAAGAGCCTCCGCCAAAGGAGTCCCCGAATGCATTCTTTGCGGAAAAAAGGCAAGAACGCTTTGCCGCCAACGCTCGAGAACAAGCGGTCTGTTTTTGTGTATCAACCTGATGTATTCTTTATTCATGACATACAGAAAAAAATCAGAGCCAGCTGTTTACCTGATGATCTTCAACAAGATCGACAAACCCGTCATAACCGATCCGTTCCACTCCTTCGACCACTGCAGAAATTCCCCGGGCTGCAAGATCAGGCTGCAGCACGTAGACGGGATTGGTTTTCAGGGTACTTTCAAGCAGGTCGGAAAATCTATTTCCTCCTTGAACGGCATAGACACCGTCTTCGATAAAAAGTAAAGGATCTCCAGGCTGGAGAAATCTGATGCAAGTCTCCATTGCGTTGTTTTCGAAGGGAGACCTGTTGATGGTGTGTAACATACTTTAGTAAATTTTTTGCTGCTTCAACATTACGGCTCAATGCGGAACGATAACATCCTGTTCGTTCATAAGCCTTCCTATTTCCCCGGATGTCAGAACCTCGACATCGACGAGGAGATCCTCCTCAGTCAATCCGCGTTCCTCGAGCGATTCCTCATCGACATAGAGCTTTTCAACGTCATATCCGTCAAGTGCCATGAATGTTTTGGCAAAGCCTTTTATTCCTATTCCTTCGGTATCCTGATCTTTCTTCAATGCATAGATACCATCACCGATGAACGCAACGGAAAGATCCTGCTCATAGGCTGCCATTATCAGGATCATTTCCAGCCCCTCATAGGTATAAATCGAACCGTGAGGCGCACGGCGCATCACGTGCATAATCTTTTTAACATCTTCCATTTTTATAGAGAATACAGTGTTTAGTCTCCAAAAGTTACCAGTCTGTCATTGCGGATGGCGATGTCGGTCAACGTTCCGAGACCGGTGATCTCCGCACCATCTATAATGACATCGTCATTGATTCCTCTGCGCTTGGACGCTGCGATACATGCCAGCACTTCGACACCGTGCTCTTTACCGAGCTCATTCCAGCGTCTCGCAATATCCCTGTCGTCCTGTGGGGGATCCATATGTTTTGTCACATTTGTCACACCATCGTTATAGAGAAAAACGGCATCAACCTTGTGCCCTTTTTTGATAGCTGCTTCAGCAAACTTGTAAGCGGTATCCGAAGCCTGATGGTTATAAGGCCCCTCCTTTAGCAAAATCCCTATATTCACCGTAGATACTATTGATTAAGGTTATTAAAATAGCTTGGCACCGAGTTCAAGTACACGCCGCCGCTTTATTTTTAAACATCTCGTAGAGAGACTTCCAGGCTGTGGTATAGTTCTCGTAAGGCCTCTCTATATAAGAGGAGAGATAGAGCGCCTTTTCTGCAGCATCGACATCACCGATTTTCAACGCTTCGGCCGCCTTTTCGCCTGAATCAGCAGCATCATTGCCCATAAGGTGCACCTGATGCCAGTAATTTACCGCTTCCTCACGGTAGATAAACGAGACCGGAAGAGCCTCTGCTTGTTTCAGAGAAACGATCTCAGCATTTTTTGGACCGAATTGCATCTTCCAGCCGTTTTCAGCCCACGTTCTGGAGAGTTCGATCGCTTCTTCCACCCGAGGGATCATATCTTCAAACATAAAACTCTATACCTCCATTTTTAAGGGCACCTCTATTGTATTTTTCAGCGCTTCATTTGCATCAGTGACCCCGATATACCGGGAGATTCCGTTCACCTTGCTTTTGAACCGCTCATGACAACAAATCGAGATGTCCGTCATTTCTTTAAAGCCCCTCGGCACCACCCATCTGTATATACCCGCAAGGGCAGATCAGATGACAGAGGTGGCAACCCTCACACTCTGCATATTTGGTATACATCACCTCACCGACGGGATTATCCTTAAAACGCTTAATCGTTTCATGCGGACAGAAGGAAACGCATTGTTTACAGTCGAAACAAAGCCCGCAACTCATACAACGCTTTGCCTCCTGAATGAACTGTTCTTCGGTAATCCCCTGATCGACTTCAGTCTCGAGGCCATCCTTGACGCGAACGTCAGGAGGGAGGTGCTTCCTTTCACTCCTCTCTGCACCCTCGTAATACTCGAGATTCATATCGGAGGTTTTGATGACTCTTCGATCCTCAACCGGCGGGAACTCTCCGGTGAATTTGGCATGGATGCATTCAGCAGCCCTTCTTCCATCACCTATGGCACCGCAAACCAGACCGAGGTTCACCGCATCACCCCCGGCAAATACGCCGTCTTCGAGTGACCAGTCTTTATTAGGCTTCAGCCAGTCCCTGCCACTGATGTAACGCTCGGCATCCAGCCATTCAGGTTCCTGGCTAATGGACGGGATGAGCGTGGAACAAGGTACTTCGAACTCCGAACCTTCGATCGGCACCGGTCTTCTTCGACCACTCTTGTCAGGCTCACCAAGTTCCATTCGCTGACACTTTACAGCGACAGCACGGCCATTTTCGGTCACAATGCCGATTGGAGCGGTCAGAAACTGAATATCGACCTTCTCTTCAAGCGCCTCCTCGATTTCAGGATCGATTGCAGGCATTTCGTCACGTGTACGGCGATAAAGAATCGTCACCTTTCCGGCACCGAGTCTCAACGATACACGAGCTGCATCGATAGCGGTATCACCCCCACCGATCACAACAACCTGATCACCGACATCGATTTTTTCGTCTGAATGAACTCGGTTGAGAAACTCCGCACCTGTGTAGACATTCTCAGCATCTTCACCATCGAGACCAAGCCGAATGCCTTTATGGGCACCGATTGCAAGGTAAACCGCATCGTACCTTGTCCTGATTTCATCAAGACTTATATCCTTGCCAATGACCGTGTTACACCTGATTTCAACCCCCATTCGCTCAATAGCCCCCACTTCGGCATCAATAATGTGACGGGGCAGCCTGTAAGGGGGAATTCCGTATCGAAGCATTCCTCCTGTTTCCTTGAACGCTTCGAAAACAGTGACATTATAACCGCGACGGGCAAGCTGAAACGCACAGCTCAAACCTGCAGGACCTGAACCGACAACGGCGATTCGCTCGGGCCTCACTTCATCGGTCAGTTTCTCATGTTCGAAACCGTGCTCTATGGCATAGTCACCTATCCAGCGCTCGAAGGCGTTGATACTTACCGAACCATCCTTTTCATCACGGTTGCAGCCGCCTTCACATGGGTTTGGGCATACGCGGCCGCATACTGCCGGCAACGGCTGCGTTTTACTTACCTCTTGCCAAACCTTCCGGTACACCTCTTCCTTCTTCAGCTTTTTGGTTTCTATCTGCTGTGCCGTCGTAAGCCACGTGCGGATATCGTTTCCCGCCGGGCACGCATCGTTACAGGGTGGCCGCCACTCGACATATATCGGACATTTGTGACTGGCATCACCGAAAGCAACGACTTTATCCGCCCCAGATTGCTCCTTATACGGTGGGTACTCGTAATTGAGAGCGAAATCAAGGACCGGGTTGGACTCTTTAGGATCAAGTTGACTCATGTTCTACTCCTTGCCTTTTATCAGAACCGTACGTGAGCGGACTGATTGAATGTTGTTCTCGCATGTCTGTAGTTATCGATCATATCCTCATCAAAGGTGAGACCGGTCTCTTCGAAGAACTGTTTCCAACCGATTCTTTCAACCCATTCACCAAGTCTTTCCCATGGCCGTCCACCCTTACGATAGGCGTCGAGAATCTGTTTGACAACAACACTCACCTCAGGCCAGCGGGGTGGATTGTTCGGTAAACCATGAGCAACAAGGCTCATCAGAGCCGGCTTCGATCTGGCGTTACTGTTTTTACCGGCAACCCAGACGGCAAATTTCGAATATTCGGGGTGATTGATTTCCATGGACGGACAGGCCCCGAAACAGGCGCCGCAGTACATACATTTTTCCTCATCGATCACCAGCGACTTTTTGCCATTGACAACCGTAGGACGGATTGCAGCAACAGGACAACGGGCGACAACTTTCGGAAGCTCACAAATTTCGCTTAGATTTTCATGGTTGATCCGGGGAGGACGGGTATGTTTCACGATAATCGCGATATCACCCTGGCCACCGCAGTTCAGCTCACAGCACTGGGTAACGATCTTGACCTTATTCGGGAAATCCATGCCTCTGAAACCGTCGATAAGTTCATCCATCAGGGCTTTGACGACACCCGATGCATCAGTTGCGGGAATGTCACAATGCAACCAACCCTGTGTATGGGCAATCGGAGAAATCGTCTTGCCGGTACCGCCGACCGGAATTCCCCTGCTTTCGAGCTCATCGATAAGCGGCTGGACTTTCTCCTCATCCGGAGTCAGAAATTCCACATTGTTTCGAGTGGTGAACCTCAGGTATCCATCGGCATAGGTATCGGCCACATCGCAAAGCCCCCTTATGAAGTCGACCGAATCCTGACGGGGCGTTCCTCCTCGCACCGTATAGAGTACATCACCACTCTCGGCAACGTGCTTCAACACCCCGGGCCGGGGATACTCATGATATACCCATTTTCCGTAGTTTCTTTTCACAACCGGGTGCAAGCCCTCCTTATACGGATAAGGACCCGACTCGATGGTTTTCCATGTTCTTTCAGGACTGCTCATATTGTAATTCCCCTCAAATTGTTTTATCCCAACGGGAAAATTGTTAATCCTAATATTTCGTCTTGAAGTACGGATTGTCACGCGGTTTCGTCACCATGTCGATACTCGGTTCCAACCCGACACCGTCGAGGAATTGCTTCATCCCGACGCGTTCGATTGTTTCACCAAGCCGCTCGTGGTCGAGACCATTATCATCCCACCAGTCGATAATCTCATCGGCCAGATCGATAAACTCCTCGATATCCTCTTCACTCTCCATCTTTTTGAACGGAACAATCATGGATCCTGCATTGAAACCAACTTTGAGCGTACTCTTTCCACCCATCAGAAGAGCCACACCACGCTCCTTACCAGGAGAAAGCGCTTTCGGCATCACATTCAGACAATGCATGCAATGAACACAATTGCCGTTGTCTATCTCGATTCCACCATCTTTGAGAGAAATAGCTCTTGTGGGACAGAGGTTGACAACTTCATTGACCAGCTTTTCCATCCCATTCTTCTCGACCCATGCGTCCACCTCATCGGCATCCATCTGAATCGAATCCTTCCACATACCGATTACAGCTATGTCGGAGCGCATAATCGAATTCGTACAGTCGTTGGGACAACCTGAAAACTTCAGTTTGAATTTATAATTCCATTCTGGGCGATGGACCGCACCAACAAAATGCTTCATGACCTTCTCGTGCATCTCGAGCGTATCGTAACAAGCCTGCTCACAGCGGGCAGGACCGGCACAGGAAACCCCGGTACGCATTCCGGCTCCGGCACCGCCGAGATCCCAACCATTCTGATTGAGCTCGTCAAAACACTCCTGAACCTTGTCAGCCTCGATACCTTGCAGCATGATATCTCCGGTTTGCCCATGCAAGGCTATCAGGCCTGTCCCGTGCTTTTCCCAGATATCGCACAGTTCTCTCAACGTATCCGTTTTGTAATGCAATCCCGGGGGAGCCTGGATACGCATTGTATGAAACTCCGATGCTTCCGGCAGCTTATCCCTTATCATCGAATACCGCGTAATAATACCCGCTCCATACCCTTTAACGGTAACGAGCCCGCCTTTCCAGTATCCCATCCTGGTCTGATAGGAATATTCCAGCTGATCCATTACGCCACGCAGCATCGGTTTTTTTGTCCTTTCGGCAAGCTCCTTGAGGCCGGTCACAAAACTTGGCCAGGGACCGCTTTCAAGTTCGTCAAGCATCGGTGTTGGGTTCAAAAACCTCCCATTACCCGACCCGTTCGAGCCGGCACCTTTAGCATCACTCATAATGATCCTCCTTTGATTCACAAAAAATTGGAAGGAAAACAGACATTCTGTCCCTTAAACACAACCAGTCGGTTTCGGCAACCCCGCTATTTTACATGCCTGCAGAGCCGGCCCGCTCGGGAAAAGACCATAAAGAAATTCCGAAGCGGCTTTTTTATCCAAACCCCGCTCTTTGGCAATAGCCTTTGTAAGCACCTTAACCGCAGGAGCTATCTGATAATCATCGTAATAATCCCTCAGAAAATTGACCACGCTCCAGTGCTCCTCTTCCATATCGATATCCTCGGCCGCTGCAAGCTTATCCGCCACATCCTTCGACCAATCCTCAAGATTCACAAGATAGCCGTCATCATCAGTCTCGATAGCCAAACCGTTTACCTCAATTCCCATAATTCAACTCCTTTATTCATTTGAATTAGTGATAGCAAAAGAAAAATAACACAAAAATACATCTCAAATACATCAAAAGCAATAATTACTGCACAAAAACCCCGTCAACAACAAAAAAAATTTCACCGAAAAACTATATAAGCATATAATCATAAATACTCACTCTTTTTTCATTCGATTATTTTTTGCATGTAGTCTTCGTAAACAACGAATTATCAAACAGCACACCTTCCATGTACCTTGTATTTGTATTCAGAAGCCAAAGAGACAAATTTTCTCGCCCAACCAGGGTTCGCGATGGCATGAAGGTGCGCAAAGGAAGCGAATAGATTAGCCGTCAACGCACCATCACGCTTTCCCGTCACTCCGAATCCCCTTTGCACTTCGAATTGATATGCAATCATTTCACCCGAACCGAACGGCTTCGAATAATGAAACTCATGAGCCTTTATCCTTTCTCCTTTTGTGAACCAGGGGCTGTCGCAAACACTCTTCATGTCGAGATACCCGTGTCCAACGGGTTTGCGCTGAAACCTCATTTCAAAAGGAAGAACATCTGCAAGAGGATACGTTCTACCCTCATAACGAGCCGCACGGCATAGATAGATCAACCCACCACATTCAGCATAGAGAGGGGTATCGGATCGAACAGCTGCCTTTACGTCTCTTAAAAGACTCTGATTACCACTGAGTTCATGGAGAAAAGATTCCGGAAAACCACCCCCGAGATAGAGACCGTCCACATCAGGCAGTGAAGCATCTTCCAAGGCATTGATAAAGACCAGCTCGGCGCCGTTCTCCTCCAAAGCCTCGAGATTTTCGGGATAGTAAAAACAGAATGCGGGGTCCCTGAAGACGCCTATCGATACGGACGCCATAGCTTTTTTCTCGGCATTCACACATGATGTTTTCAGCGGCGAAGCCTGTGAAAAAAGAGACCGTATAGCCTGCAAATCACAACAACCGGCAATTTTCTCGCCAGCATTTCGGATAATGGTTTTCGCATCGGAAGTTTCACCAACCGTCGTCAGCCCCAGCTGCCTTTCTGTAATAGCCAGAGCACTGTCTTTCGGGATCGCTCCCAAAACCGGTATCCCACAGAACCGCTCGATAGCACTTCTTTGCTTTTCTTCCTGACGTACCCCTTGTAACCGGTTGAGAATGACACCCTCTATGCGAACTTTGGGAGGCATGGATTGCATTCCCTTGACAACTGCAGCCGCACCACGATTCATTTTTTGGCTGTCGATAACCAGTAAAACCGGAGTTTCGAGCAGTTCCGCCAATCCTGCACTGCTATCAGCCCCATCAACGTCCATGCCGTCATGAAGGCCATGGTTGCCTTCTATCAGCGAAAAACTCTTTTCATCACTGTTGCTGATAAACGAGTGAAGGCAGTTTCCGGCTCCCATCAAAAAAGGATCGAGATTTCGGCACTGGCTTCCCGTAACCAGCCTGTGCCACATCGGATCGATGTAGTCAGGGCCTTTTTTGAAACTGTTCACGCTGAGACCATCTTGTACGAGATTGTACATGACACCGAGGCTTACCAGCGTTTTGCCCGAGCTTTTATGGGGGGCTGATATCATCAACCGAGGTATACTCACTGCTTTCACGGCAACTCATTTCATAAACTCAGTAAAAAGGCTGAGCCACATTATTTCAACTCTGCCAAAAAACAACAAACGCCTCACTTGCAATGTACGCGCAGGCACCTGCCCAACGGTATATTGCAGACTCTACGATCAGAGGATATCCATCACTCTGACGTCGAACTATTTTTTCTTGATATAAAAAGTATGGATGTCACCTTCTTCGACGTGCTCGATCACTTCGTTTCCTGTTCGCTTGGACCATGAAGCCATATCGTTAACGGAGCCGGCATCGGTTGCCATCATTTTCAAAACATCACCGCTTTGCATGCTATCCACGGCTTTCTTGGTTTTAAGAATCGGCAAAGGACAATTCATTCCCTTGCAATCAAGCTCCATACTGGTTGCGATTTCACTCATGGCTTCTCCTTCTTGAAAATTACGTAACTACCGAAATTTATTTCCCGACTATGCGAATATCAAGACTCAGGAATTCGAAGAACGGGGGATTTTATAAAACATAAAGCTACATAATTACATAACTATAGTCAAGAAAAAACAACGATATCGCTCAAAAAACACACTATTTTTCACTACGGCAGTCTCGGCGATGTTGGAGTAATTTCAGGGAATCCGATTCCAGAACAGCAAGCCGGAGCTTACCGCTTTGAAGCCATGCCAAATGAAGAAGAAAAAAGGAGGGGATGTAGTAACTTGTCCTGGTATAGGCTGTTACGACATCCAGAAGATAGCCCCCAATACCAATGCGGCAAGAAACAGCGTTTCGGCAACGATTATCGAAACCGGCTTCCAGCCCACATCAAAAAGAGCCTTGAGAGATGTTTTCATACCGAGAGCCGCTATAGCGGTCACCAGACACCAGCGCGACGTGTCGACAATGAACTGACGAATGGGTTCGGGTGTTATACCAGCACTGTTGACACCGACCAACAGAATGAAAAAAATGATGAAAGGCGGTAAAAAGACACCACCGGCAGTATTCCCTTCCGCCTTGTTGCGTGTATGAAAAATCAGCGAAAGAGTGAAAACCGCAGGCACCAACATGGCAACACGCAGAAGCTTGATAAAGGTAGCGGTATCTCCGGTTTTGTCTGAAACGGAATAACCGGCACCGACCACCTGAGCAACATCATGAATGGTTCCGCCAAGGAAAATACCGGCCGCGTTGTGATCGAGACCGAACTGTTCTACGATCAAGGGATAGAAAATCATTGCAACGGTACTGAGAGCGGTAACGCTGATCACGGTAAAAATGGTGTTTCGTTCACTGTACTCATCTTTTGGAAGGATTGCCGAAATAGCCAGTGCCGCCGAAGCCCCGCAAATGCCTACACTTCCTCCCGTCAGCACTCCGAACCGTTTTCCTCGCCCCATGATTTTTGAAAGTGCGAGCCCAAAGAGTATCGTCAGCATGACAGAAACAACGACTACAGCCATCGGCCCCGCACCAAGAGATAAAATCTGTTCGAGGGTTATCCTCATACCGAGCAGTGCAACCCCGACTCTCAGAATGGTTTTGGATGCAAACTGAATACCGGCAATAGCTTGTCCTCCTTCGGACAAAAAACGAAAAGCCATGCCGAGTAAAAGAGCGAACAGCATGGTTGGAGCTCCGTAGTGTTCGGAAAGAAAAGTGGCTGCAGCCGCAACGGTAACCGAAGCGATAATACCTGGGAACAATTCATCGAAACGAACCTTGGCTGCCTTGGCATGACACTGGAAGCCACAGCGCTCAGCCTCGACAATGTGCTCCTTGGTTGGAATTTCGGTATCTACCCTCTTTTGCTTGCCGTTGGCACTCATTTCAGATTTTTTTGGGGATTTTTTTGTTTTCATCTGACCTCCTCGAGCCTCAAAGGCTATCAAAGATCCTGACGAAGATAAGAAAAGAAAAACCCTGGTCCTATTCGAAACAAGCAGCAAACCGCTTTTTCATATACTGAACTTTTACTTGTGTCCCCACCAGATCCTCTATCCTACCGTTCTTTTCTCGCCGGATCCATCTGATCAGGACGCAATGACGCTGTAAAATAACTATCGGCATCATCCTCATCGACGGCCTGGCCTTCGCTGTTCTCCAGAGGTTCTTCATAATCGTTCCATCCTCTCAATCCTGTGCGTAGAGAAACCACATCTTCGTACCCAAGCACCTGCATTGAATGAGCCGCAAGGACACTGCGATGACCTGAACGGCAGACAATGACAACTTCCCGATTACGGGCATTCACCAGCTCGGGCTCCGTCTCTTCGTAATCCCACTCACAGGCAGATTCGAGAATGCCTCTCGGAATGTTTATGGAACCCGGAATGTGCATCGCATCGAACTCATATGGCTCACGAACATCGATGACAAGAAGGTCCGGATTAACGTTCATTCGCTCGACCAGATCCCAGGGCATAATTTCCTGAACATCGGAAAGACAATTTCGTATCAGCTCTATAAAACGCACCATAACATGTATTTTTACGTATTGATGAAAGCAGGCCGAACGCACACATCGTCAATGATCGCCGCATTCAACCCATCCTTTTGGAACACAGGCAAAGAGCACCCTACCCATGTTTTGTTACAACACTCATTTCCCATTCACGCTTCCCCAAACAGCAAATACAGGATCGGAAAACGCAGTTCGAGTTCCATACCGATCACCGGATGACCTGAGATATCCTCGCACCGTTTCGGTATGGAGGTTTTCAAAACGACCTGTTGTAAGAAAAAAATCGAGGACAAGACCCATGCGTTCGAACCCATGCAGCTCGGACCACGGCAAAATCTGCTTACCGGGAAACCACCGATCTGAAAACGTTACGACACACAATCCTCCCTGCCTTACAATCCGACCGATGTCTTCGAAGACTTCAAGCGGCCGGACCAGGTATTCAACCGATGCCGTACAGATAACAGCATCGAACTCATTGTCGGCAAACGGCAATGACGGACTTTCGTTCAGATCATGGACAACATATCTGCATAACCTTTCGTTCGCTGCAAGCTCCTCTTCATTCATACCAAGCCCGACGACCTCACATTGCTCGAGCTCATCCGGAAGATGTGATACCCAACTGCTCATCAGGTCGAGTATCTTTGAGCCGGCAACAAGCGTTCGCGAATAGATTTCACCGATGTGGTTCAGTGCCGTCACGTCGAGATGATCGATGAATCTCGGAATACTGTAAAATATTCCGTCGGCACTCTCGTTCTGCCTTCTGAACGGATATTCAGAATAAAAATCCGTGCCGATTCCAGGATAAGGCACCTGCATTCCAGGACCATCCGATGTAACCGCTTCCGAAATATCATGGCACATTCCCCCGCGTTCTTCGAATGCTTCTCTCTTTTCGACACATGTTGCCTCCAAAGAAACAGGATATTGAGCGAGAGGATGGCTGGTATCGGCAATCAACGTTTCATTTTCAATACCGATGACTCGGAACGGATTCATGTTACCGCGAAAACAACCGAAAGCCGTCCAGGCAAATCCTTGCGGATAAAACCGCCCGATTTTTGGCAAAAGTGTGTGGTATTCCTGTTGATGTTCAAAGCACTTTTCCTTGAACCGTACGATTCCATCCGTTGCCGAAGGTACAACCAGTCTACCGGCAGAAAAGCTTTCTCTGCAACGCCCACCCGGATGGAGAGCCTCAACTGCCTCTCCCATTCTGCCTGGAAATATGTCCCTCCAGAAATTGACTCTGGAAACCAACCGCCGTTCACGGTGAACGGCACATTCACTCTCCCAAATCAAAGAAAACTCGATGGAAGCTCCACTTGATTTTCGCATATCATTCCCTTTCAGTCACCTTGTATTCCTTGGTCATTTTTCTTTCCATCAAAAAAAATTTTAACCAAAACATACTTTTTTAGCCATAAAAACACCAAAATCGAATTTTTTTCGTGCAACAGAAACCCATTCTACGTATGCAATAGTTGACATTTAACTAACAATTGTGATAACTTGTTTCTTCGATGGCGGTGCCTCAGCTGCACGATAATTCGCAACCATCACAATCCAGGTATGAAAAACAAAATAACGAGGCGCCAGTTCCTTAAGGCAACGGGCGTTCTGGGCGGCATGGCCATACTGCGACCAATATGGGATTCCGGCCGGCAAACAGCAGGTGTTCATGCCCAGTCTTCTTCTGGAGAAGTTGTATGGATTCCGAGTATTTGTAACTTCTGTTCTTCCTTTTGCGACATCAATGTCGCTGTAAAAACCGTCAATGGACGCAAACGTGCAGTCAAAATCGAGGGGAACCCGAACAGTCCGCTCAATCAGGGCAAAATCTGTGCACGTGGTCAGGCAGGGCTTCGACAGCTTTACGATCCGGACCGTATCAAGGAACCTCTGATCAGGGTAGAAGGAAGTAAACGGGGTGACTGGAACTTCCGCGTTGCCACATGGGAAGAAGCGTACGATTACATCGCATCACGTTTCAAAAAAATCAATCCGTGGGAAATCGCTATGGTTGGAGGATGGACCGCCTGTGTTTCCTACATGCACTTCAGCCTTCCTTTTGTCCGGACACTTCAAATCCCGAACATCATAGCATCACCGATGCAGCACTGCGTCACGGCCGGACATCTCGGCACCGATCTGGTAACCGGCAACTTCAATGTTCATGATGAGATACTGGCCGACTTCGAAAATGCCCGCTACATTCTCTTCAGTCAAAACAACGCTTCTGTCGCCGCCATATCGACTGCACGAGCCGTACGGTTCGGTAAAGCCCGGAAAAACGGAGCGAAGGTCGTCTGTCTCGACCCGCGGCAAAGCGAGCTTGCCTCCAAAGCAGATGAATGGATTGCCATCAAACCAGGGACGGATCACGCCTTTTTTCTGGCTATGATCCACACCATGCTTCGCAAAGAGCTTTTCGATGGTGAATTCCTTGCCAATCACACAAATGCCCCATTCCTCGTACTCGAAGACAAAAACGGCAACATCGAGTTGGCCACCGACATGGGAAGCGATGGAAAACCCGGCTGTTATTACGTCTATGATGAAATCGGCAGAAAAGCGGTACCCGTTCCGGCATATACCAACACAAATCAGACAACAGCGAGTAAAAAGCCTATTGTTCCTGCTCTGATAGCGCCTGAAGATACCCTTTGGAACGGCAGACCGGTAACAACGGTTCTTGATATTTTCATCGAAAAAACCAGACGGTTCACCCCTGAATGGGCATCGACCATTACGGATATTCCCTCGGAAACTATTGAACGTGTTGCAACGGAATTCGCTGAAGCGCGACCTGCTCTGGTCGACCCGGGCTGGATGGGAGCCCGTTATCACCACGTCATCTCGCAACGCCGTATGCAGGCGATCGTTCAAACGCTCGTCGGCGGTATCGATAGCAAAGGTGGATGGCTGATGAACGGCGAGTACCGCCACAAGGCTGAAAACGCCTGGCATTCGAAACAACAAACTCCTGAAGAAGCCTCTCACGACGTTCCTCCAGTCATGTTGCCCGGCATGGGATTCGCCGGTGGACTCATCGATATCTTTGCCAACCCCGCATCCTGGTCTCATGGCAAGCCCGCCCTGTCGTTTGCTTGGGCACATGAACAGCAAAAACAGGGCAAGCCTTCGGCATTCCTTCCCGCAATGGCCGACAACGGGCTGCTCGAAGCTGTAAGAGGCGAGATGACCTGGAATGGAGAACCGTACCGGATCAAGGCATTTTTCATGAACGCAGCCAATCCCCTCCGACATTATTTTCCTGCCGAACGCTGGAAGGAAATGCTTTCCAGCAACAACCTCGACCTGGTTGTGACGGTCGATGTACTTCCATCCGACACGACCGCGTTCGCGGATGTCATTCTGCCGAACCATACCTATCTGGAAAGAAATGAACCGTTACTCTACCCTCTCGGACCCGATACAAACCTTGGGTTTGCAACCCGACTTCGAACTGTCGAACCTCTCTACAATACGCGAGACGCTGCAGACATTTTCTGCGAAATAACCGACCGGATGGGCAAGCTGGAGGAATACATCGAGAGTATTGCCGAATATGTCGGGCTCGACAAAACAATGTTGAAAAAAGAGATTGCGGAAGCGAAAGCAGAAGGCAAACCGTATAACGAAGCATTTCTCAAAACCGCATATGCTGCTCTGGGTGATCTTGCTGAACAGGTTACCGGCAGAAAACTTACCGGTAGTGACGTAGAACGAACCATTCGGGAAAAAGGGCTGATCATACTTAAAAAAGCAGACAAACTGCTCGAGGAAGCAGCAATGCCGAGAAAAATTCCGCTGCCAACCATGTCCGGCAGACTTGAACTGTTCAGCCCGATCCTTGCATCATTCACCCGTACTGCAGGCCCCCACCCATTGTGGAATCCTTTTTTGGATTATGTCCCGCTTACCGTTTCAGACGACGAGAAAAGAAAACCTCTCGATCCTGACGAATTTTACTTTACCTATGGAAAAATTCCGGTCGTGTCGCACGCTTCGACAAACAACAACAATGCACTTCTTGCAGCCGTGACCAAACCCAAGGAAAACAGTTTTATCGGACTGTGGATCAATAAAAGAGTGGCGGAAAAGCTCGGTCTGGATGAAGGAGAAGCTGTAGAGATTGAAAACCTGAGATACAACAAAAAAACCAGAGCCAGATTGTTCGTCACGGAAATGATCCGACCCGATACGGTGTTTCTACCGTCTTCCTATGGAAGCGAAAATCCTAAACTCAGGATAGCCGCAGAAAAAGGCACTGCACTTAACGAACTGATGCCTTACAGCATCGAGCCACTTGCAGCATCATTCATGTCTCAGGAATTTACGGTACGGATAAGGCCACTAAAACAAAAAAATCTTGCATGACCCATGGCACGTTATGGAATGGTAATGGATATGCGCCTGTGCGTCGGCTGTCAGGCTTGTATGGCTGCATGCTCGATGGAAAACCAAACCCCTTACTGGAACGGGAAATTCCGCACTCATGTCGAAGATATCGAACACGGTCTCTATCCGAACGTTCACAGGGAGCTTTTGCCGAGACTTTGTATGCACTGCGACAACACCCCCTGTCTTTCAGCCTGTCCCTCCGGGGCGACCTACCGGACGGAAGACGGTATCATAAGGATCGACTACAACCGTTGTATGGGATGTTACGCCTGTTCGATCGCCTGTCCGTATGACGCCCGCTATCCCTATGACCGTGATGATGTCAAAACAGCGGAAAAGCTTTACGACGATGATCTCTCTCACCAGGTACCACATGTTGATAAATGCAGTTTTTGCGAACATCGTGTTCTCGAGGGACTGACTCCGGGATGCGCAGGTACCTGCCCTACAAATGCAAGAGTATTCGGAGACCTCGATGATCCTGAAAGTGAGGTTCACAAGCTTTCAAAAACCGGAAAAGCCAAACCGCTTCGTCCGGAACTCGGGACATCACCGAAGGTATTTTATATCCCGTCCTAAACGGGTATAGAAAGTTGAACGTAGTAGAACTCGGTCCTGTAAGCCATTATAACATTGAAGATTGAAAGCTCATGTCTTTTGTACATCAGGATGTCTGGCACTGGCAGATCGCCATGTACCTTTTTCTCGGCGGACTTGGCGGAGCGACGGTTGCGATCGGAGCGATGCTGCACATGTTTGAACGTTGCGACCGGAAAATCATTTCAGCTGCCGTTGTTGCCGCTATAGGCTTCATGATCTTGGGGACCCTCTTTCTACTGGGAGACATGCTTCAGCCACTCAAAGCTGTTTATGCCTTGACCAATCCCCGTTCATGGATCTTCTGGGGCGTTGTGTTCATCAATCTTTACTTTCTTGCGGCAACTGCTTATGTCATCCCGCTTTTGAGAAGCTGGCCCGGGCTCGTACCCCTGGTAAACAAAATCCCTGTCCCGATTCTCACCCTGCTGGAACGCTACAACCAAATGGCTGCACTCGGAGGAGCAACGGCCGGATTCCTGGTGGCAATCTACACCGGGCTCCTCATCTCTTCGGCACCGGCTATTTCATTCTGGAATACCCCTGCACTGCCGTTGCTGTTCGTTATCTCCGCATTTTCAACCGGAACGGCGTTTCTGCTCCTGCTTTTCACCTTTTCCAGAGAAGAAGGCTCATCGACCATTGTCCAAAAGCTCGAGCAACTCGACGCCGCCCTGATAGTCACTGAACTGATCATCCTCGGTGCCTACTTCAACTTCGCATTCTTTTTGCCGACCGGAGCGAGGGAATCCGCGGCAATTCTTTTCGAAACCCCTATGTTCGTCATCGGTTTTCTGGGCTTCGGTCTCATCATTCCGTTGCTGATAGAAACATACAGCATCTTCTTCGCACACCACACCAGAGGCGCTGCTACGCGTATGGTTACCGCAGGATGCCTGGTGCTGGCTGGCGGCTTTCTCCTCAGATACTACGTGCTTCACGCCGGAGTATTCCAGTATCCATGGTAGCAGCAATCAAACAGCGAGCCTCAACAGTGAAAACCGTCTTGGAAAACAAGGCACGCATACTGCGTTTTCTGAGTCACTGTTTCGCCTACCCCAACAGTGCATTCCTGCCAAACCTTCAGACCCAACTTCAGAACATTGCCACGAAAAAGGATAAAGCCGGATTCGATTCACTCTTACAACTGTTCGAGCGGGAAAACAGCGAGCAGCTCCAGGGCGAATACACCAGACTCTTCATCACCGGATATCCCAGTACCCCATGCCCACCCTACGAATCGGTCTTCCGGGAAGGCACAATGCTCGGTTCTAACAGCAGAAAAGTCGATCACCTCTACCGGGAATGGGGCATGACCTCAGACCCCGACCTTTTGGACCATATCTCGACCGAGCTCGAATTTCTGGCGTTTCTCGCTTCTGCAGCAACCCTTGACGAAACCCGCAACAATGCGAACGAGACATATCATTCGTTTTTCCATGATCACGTACAACAATGGATACCGGACTTTTCCGAAAAGCTGCACGACAATACAAAATCGCCTGCCTACAGGAAACTTGCAGCCCTCCTTCCGACATCCATCCCTCCTGCCGTGTAAAAGATCTTTTTTTCCCTCTTTTTGTATTAACGCGACAAAGTGTATATAGATAATGATCGAAAGGAGCCAGGCTCACGAATCTTAATCGTGAACAGGAATGGAATCATGAGGATAACACCACTATGCAATTAGCCGTCAATATCGACCATATAGCGACACTGCGAAACGCACGGAACGAACAGCAACCCGATCCGGTAACCGCAGCTGTTATCGCGGAACTCGCCGGTGCATCAGGCATCGTCTGCCATTTGCGCGAAGACCGGCGCCATATAAAGGACCGAGACCTCGAAAGATTGAGGGAAGCTGTCACAACCAAACTCGATCTCGAGATGGCAATGACCGAAGAAATGCAACAGATCGCCATTAAGACAAAACCCGAACTGATCACACTGGTGCCGGAAAAACGTCAGGAGCTGACCACTGAAGGAGGTTTTGACATCACAGGTCACTATGAAAAAATGGTTGAATTCATCAAACCGGTTCAGGATGCCGGTATCGAGGTAAGTTTGTTCATCGAGCCCGAAAAGGAAGCTGTCCGGCTCGCTGCAAAAGCAGGAGCGGATCTGGTTGAACTGCATACAGGACCTTATTCCCTGAAAAAAACGAGCCACGAGCTCGAAGCGGAAATCCACCGGATAACAACTGCAGCAACATTCGCTCGCGAGTCTGGCCTTCGCGTTGTCGCAGGCCATGGCTTGAATTATTACAACATTACACCATTCAAAGCAATCAAGGAAATTGAAGAGGTCAGCATCGGGCATGCACTCATCGCACGCGCTTCACTGACAGGAATGGAAGCTGCGGTAAAGGAGATGCTGCGCCTTATCGATGCATAAGCAACCTCTGACAATCTGTCGCTTGAACAACCCTGCACTTGGAGGAAACAGAATGGAGAGCAGGAAAAGCAACGAGTGAAGAGTATATAAAAGAACTACAATGAAAAATGAACAACCCGACAAATACTCCAATAGCGGTCGTCCTTGCCACGAACAACAAAGACAAGGTCAAAGAGATCAAACCTCTTCTGGAAAACATCGCTCCTGAAATCACGGTTTATTCCCTTTCCGATCTTCAGGTAGATATCGAGATCGAGGAAACCGAAAAAACCCTCGAGGGTAATGCAAGGCTTAAAACCGATACTGTTTTCAACCTTCTTTCGAATCGATTTCCGTTTCTCGTTACCGTTGCTGACGACACCGGCCTGGAAGTCTCTGGCCTGAACGGTGCCCCCGGAGTGTATTCAGCGCGTTTCGCCCCAATGCCCGAAGGAAAACCACCGACCTACGACGATAATGTCAACCATCTTCTCAAGATGATGGAAAGCATAACTGACAGAAAAGCCCTGTTCCGGACAGTCATAGCGCTCAAAGGTCGTATACCGAAAAACCATGCTCCGTTGCTCTTTGAAAAAACGGTAGAAGGTTCTGTTGAAGGAACGATAGTGAAAGAAAGGACCGGCAATAACGGGTTTGGATATGATCCGATCTTTTGGGTAAATTCAGCGCAGGTAACTTTTGCACAAATGAGTACCGAAGAAAAAAACAGGTTGAGTCACCGGTCCCGTGCCGTTAAAAAAGCTGTCGAAGAGCTGCGCCTGCTTCTCGACGAAACCCCCTAACTCTCAATCATTTAGAATGTTATGAGCCTTTTGGAAGCCATCGTTCTCGGTATAGTTCAAGGGCTCACGGAGTTCCTGCCGATCAGCAGCACGGCTCACCTTCGTATCGTTCCGGCTCTCGTAGGTTGGCAGGACCCGGGAGCACCATTCTCCGCAATAGTTCAGATCGGAACGCTCGCTGCAGTCCTTGCATACTTTTACCGTGACATCATCAACATCTCAAAAGCGTTCATCACCGGCCTACGTACAGGAAAACCGTTCGAAACACAGGATTCCAAAATGGCCTGGATGATTGCTGCAGGAACGATCCCCATAGTGGTCTTCGGTCTGTTTTTCAAAACCGAAATAGAAACAAGTCTCCGCTCTCTTTACTGGATAAGTACAGCGCTCATTGTACTGGCAATCATGCTGACTCTTGCGGAATGGTTGATGAAGTACCGGGCAAAAAAAGGGCAGCAACCACTATCAATGCACGACATAGGCTGGAAAGAAGCCCTGCTGATCGGCCTCGCCCAGAGTATTGCATTGATTCCCGGCTCTTCACGTTCAGGCGTCACGATTACCGGCGGTCTTTTCATGAACCTTTCTCGCGAAACAGCGGCAAGATTTTCCTTTCTGCTTTCACTTCCGGCGGTTTTCGCAGCCGGAATCTATCAGTTGTATGAAACATGGGACTCTCTCATGGCCTCGAGCAATGAACTCATCAATCTTATTGCGGCGACATTCTTCGCCGGTGTCGTCGGTTACGCCTCCATCGCCTTTCTTATCAACTACCTGAAAAATCACACGACATCGCTCTTCATCTTCTACCGTATCGCTCTCGGTGTCGGGATACTCGGCTTGATCACCGCCGGTTACATCCAGCCGTAGAAGAAGAAAAGGGTTGTCCACGAATGAGCACGAATTTCAAAAAGAAAGAGAAACCGATAAGGCAATGATTCTTCAGATTAACGATACTACTTCTTGCATATACAACCACTCATTGTTCGGTTATTTGTTTTTTCAACTTCGGTCGAAAAAAAATAACCGATACTCTTCAATTCGTGAAAATTCGTGCTCATTCGTGGATCAATGTGGATCAATTACAATAGACCTCACCCGGTAGAGCTTCCCCTCTCTTTCCGCCAGTTACCCGTCACCATCTCAGCAACTATTAGGGGCAAAAAATAATTCTCTTTTGTATCATCAATAGCGGAAAATTTTTATATATATAGGTATAGTAACTAATAATACAACAAACACTTTTAGGCCATGCCATACAGCTTGTCGGGTGTAGGGCATAATGGCTTTGAAAAAGCAGATTTACATATACACACAAAATGTTCAGACGGCGTCTTTACACCGGAAGAAATTGTCGAAAAAGCGAAAAAAACCGGATTAAAGGCCATAAGTATCACTGACCATGATTCTGTTTTAGGAATTGACAAAGCAAAGCCATTAGCCAGCGAATACGGCATAGAGCTTATTAACGGTGTAGAAATGAGCTCTACATACCAGGGTCATGACATTCATATCCTGGGATATTTTTTCGATTACAAAAACTCGGCACTCAAGAGTTATCTGGACCATTGCAAACAGCTCCGGACCGAACGCGCGGAACGTATGGTTGGCAAGCTTGCAGAAATGGGTGTCAAGATCGAAATCGAGCAGATCATATTAAAGGCTCAGAACGGCAGTGTCGGTCGTCCGCACATTGCGGCAGTTCTGCAAGATGGTGGTTTCGTGAAAAGCTTCAGCGAAGCTTTCAGCAAATATCTTGGCTCTCATAGTCCAGCTTACGTTAAAAGCATTGAAACGCCCCCTGCCGAGGTCATCAGGCTTATCAATGAAGCTGCTGGGTTGTCATTTCTCGCTCACCCGGGACAGAACGTCCCGGATGAAATTCTCCGACACCTGATCAATTTCGGACTTGACGGCATCGAAATCATTCATCCTTCTCATGATACCTACAAGGAAAATTACTACAGAGAAATAGCAAACGAGTATTTTCTGCTCTTTTCTGGCGGTTCCGACTACCATGGACTGAAGGACCAGGAAAAAGACCTTTTTGGACAGATAACGATACCTTATGAATGGGTAACGAAAATGAAAAGCAGGATAGTTACCGTTTAGCACCACTATGACGCGATCAGTTACCGGAACGTTTTTATCCAACATCAATCTCTCGATAAAAGAGTTTTTCCTGACAATGCAGGAATTTTTCCTTTTTTCGGTGAGAGCTTTCGCGACTATCCCAAAAATAAAGCGCTACTGGCGTGATTTTCTCGACCAGGCAACCATCGCAGGCACCGATTCGCTGCCGATCGTCCTTGTCAGCTCGATATCGATAGGCGCCCTACTCGCGGTAGAGGTTGGAAATCTCCTCGAGGATTTTGGGGCAAAAACAATGCTCGGGCGTTCTACAGCCCTCTCGGTCATACGTGAACTCGGTCCCCTTATCATGGGCCTTATGCTTTCGGCAAGATACGGGTCACGTAATGGAGCCGAACTCGGTGCGATGAAGATATCCGAACAGATCGATGCCCTTCGTGCATTCGGAACCGACCCCGTAGCCAAGCTTGTCATGCCCCGTCTGACCGCCGCTCTCATCGTCTTTATTCCGCTGACTGCGATCGCGGACTTCGCCGGCCTTTACAGCGCAGCGCTCTTGGCGGAACATTATCATAAAATAGATCCTGGGATTTTCTGGAATGCGGTTTTTCCGAGACTTGTGCTCAAAGACTTCGTGGTCGGCTTCCTCAAAGCCCCTGTTTTCGCAATTATCATTACCCTTGTCAGCAGTTTCAACGGTTTTATCGCTCAGGGAGGAACTGCCGGTGTCGGGAGATCGACAATCAAAGGCATTGTAGTGTCATCGGGTTTGATTCTTGTTGCTAATTTTTATGTTTCGAAACTGGTACTCGAAAACATGTAGTATATGAACAGGCATAGAATAACAGAGCCGAACCACCTGACTTCATGATTGAACTGCAGGATGTAACATTACGATACGGAAACCGGGAAATCCTCAACAAGGTATCCCTGACTATCGAAGATAACAAGATCAAAGCGGTTCTCGGCCCGAGTGGAGTTGGAAAAAGTACCATCCTGAAACTCATTTTAGGTCTTATCAAACCGAATTCCGGCAGAATTCTGATTGACGGCGTCGATATCACGCTGCTTAAAGAGTCTAAAATGTATCCTATCCGGCGTAAAATGGGAATTGTTTTCCAGGGCAATGCACTTTTCGATTCGATGACAATCAGTGAAAACATGGGATTCTTCTTACGAGAAAACCTCAAGTTGTCGGAACAAGAAACGGAGCAGAAAGTTCGCGAGCAGATAGCGTTTGCAGGGCTCGAAGGGTACGAAGACGCCCTGCCGGAAAATCTGAGCGGAGGGATGAAAAAAAGGGTTGCCATAGGTAGAGCACTGATTTTCAATCCCGCAATGATACTGTTTGATGAACCGACGGCAGGACTCGATCCGGTCAGTTCAAAAAAAATTCTCGGCCTGATCAGCTCTTTGAGGCAAAAAAACAACCTTGGCGCCGTTATCGTCACTCATATTATCGACGATGTTTTTCAGGTCGCAGACAATGTCGCCGTTCTCTACAAGGGTGAAATCATTTTTGATGACGATACGGAAAAACTGCACGACTCGACTCACCCATTCATACAATCGATCCTGTCGGACAAGATACTCGAACAATAATTATCAATAACCGTTTGTAATGAGAAACCCTAATACACTCAAATGGAGCGACCTTAAAACAGGTATCTTCTTTGTGATCGGTCTTGGCCTTGCTGCTTATCTCGGCCTCGTTGTCGGAAAGAACTCGAGTCTTTTCAAAAGCGTCACGAGGGTACAGATGATGGCACAAAACGTCGGCAGCCTGAAGGAAAACAACTTCGTATCGGTTTCTGGAAAAAAGATCGGTGTTGTATCGAAAATGGACTTTCTGAACCGTAACGATTCGCTTTACGTCCTTGTTGAAATGCGTCTTGAAGAAGAATTCGCCCCCATTGTCACAAAAGACTCCAAAGCCCGCATTATTTCGCTGGGAATTCTCGGGGATAAGTATGTCGATATCACAACCGGCACAGGAAAACCGGTAAAGGAAGGTGATTTCATCACGCTCGACGAAAGTGAGACAGGCCTGGACAACCTTACCGCTACCGCCGGGGAAGCTATAGGCCAGATCAACACATTGCTCGACAACATCAATAACGGCAAAGGACCTTTAGCCAAACTGCTCGGCTCCGAAAAAATGGCGGGTGACCTCGAAAAAACAATGGAGAACCTGAAAACAGTATCGGCAGAACTCACGATGTTCACACGTGAATTGCAAAATGGCAAAGGGCTGCTTCCCAAACTCATCAAGGATAAGGATTTTGCCTCCGAAACCGAAGACACAATCACCAACATCAAACAGGTCGCTGCAAGAACGGACTCACTTATGCAGAAACTCAACAGTGAAGAAGGCACCATCGGGCAGCTTCACTCGAATCCGGCACTGTATTCCAATCTCAATGAAAGCCTTGCCGATCTCGATTCACTGCTTATCGATCTGAAGGAAAATCCAAAGCGTTACGTACGTTTTTCGTTGTTCTAACCCATTGCGGAGCGATGTTTACCGTTTGAACCATGAAACCACAGAAGAGGCTGTATATATTTCTGGCCGCTGTCCTGTTCGCAACCTCACTCCATGCAGCGGCAAGCGCCGCGAACAGGTTCGAAGCGGTCGAGACTCTGGTGGAACAATCGATTGCCGACAATGTTTTTCCTGCAGCGAGCATCGCCGTCATATACAGGGATAATGTGGTTTTTCATAAGGCGTTCGGCCATATGACATATGGTAAAAACTCACCTCCTGTCGATACATCGACCATTTTCGACGTTGCATCTCTGACCAAACCGATAGTCACGACAAGCATCGTCATGCAGCTCAGCGAAAGGGATTCGCTGAACTTGGATGCACCCGTATCGAGTTATATTCCCGAGTTTTCGCAAAGCGGAAAAGAAAATGTCACCGTAAAAAACCTGCTCCTGCACAATTCCGGGCTCATTGCCCACAGATTCCTGATCAAAACATCCCGAACAGCCGATGAAGCTATAGCCTCCATCTACAATGAACCGCTTCGAACCCAGACAGGAACAAAGACAACATACAGCGATCTCGGTTTTATCACTCTCGGTAAAGTTATCGAGCGGGTGACAGGCAATTCACTCGAGGAAAACTTCAGTGTACGCTTTTCCAAGCCTCTCGGCATGCAATCGACCTTGTTCAACCCTCCGAAGGCTCTTCATCCACGGATAGCACCAACGGAAAAAGATACTCTTTGGTCCCTCACCAAACCGAGGCCACTCGTACACGACCATAATGCAGCTCTTCTTGGAGGAATTGCCGGGCATGCCGGACTTTTCTCAACAACCGAAGACCTTCTTGTATTTGTGCATATGCTCCTTCAGGAAGGCCGTTACGACAACCGTGTTTTTTTCTTACCTTCGACCTTGAAACGCTTTACCCGAAGAAACCTGGGTTCGCGAGCTCTAGGCTGGGACCTTCGATCTCTTAACGGGAGTTCCTCATCCGGTCAATATTTTTCCGCCAGAACGTACGGACACCTTGGCTATACAGGCACCAGCATCTGGATAGACCCCGAAAAAGAACTTGCCGTCATAACGCTCACCAATCGGGTTCACCCCACATCGGAAAACACCAAAATCCGCAGGTTCCGCCCCCTCCTGCACGACGCGGTCGTTAAATGTCTGGATCTTGACGAATAAGTGAAACGTGATTCTTGAGGGCGGCATGACTTCTTTCTTCCCGTCATTCACGGGCCCGCGCCACCCTCCTTGTCATCCTCACGGGCCTGCCACCTTCCCGCCCTGTCATCCTCGGGCAAGCGAAGCGCGACCCGGGGATCCATCTTTCAATGAACGTCATCATGGATGCCGCATCGAGTGCGGCATGACTTCGGAAGGCTTAAATTCCTATTCGGGGGAGCATGACCTCTCCCACCATGCTATCCTCGCGGGCCTGCCCCTTTCCCTCCCTGTCATCCTCGGGCAAGTGAAGCGCGACCCGGGGATCCATCTTTCAATGAACGTCACCATGGATGCCGAATCGAGTGCGGCATGACTTCCCGCCATTCCCCATTACCGATTACCTACAACCCCGTTACCTTTCTTACGAGGAAACGGATGTTCGAATCGGGAGTCATCAATAAGCGGGCGAAAAAAAACCGGCCAAATTGGCCGGCGATTAGCTCTATGCCAGCTGCAGATCGATCGTCCTGCGCTGCATGTCCACTTTCAGAATCTTCACCTTGGTGCGATTGCCGATCTGCAGTCTTTTTTTTCTGCGTTTGCCGATCAGCGAATAGGTCGATTCATCATATTCGTAGTAATCGTCCGTTAAATTTTTCATATGCACCAGACCTTCTATCGCGAACTCTTCAAGCCTGACGTAAATGCCGAATTCAGTTGCACCCGAAATGATTCCCGAATACACTTTTCCCACATGGGACGACATATACTCGACCTGCTTCAGCTTGATGGACTCGCGTTCAGCTTCCATAGCGCTCTTTTCCCGCTCGTTGGCAACCTGACAAACCTGATCGATTTTTTCGGAAATATCGGTCAGCCGTTTTGAAGGAATCTTCCTTCGGCTTTTACGGTAAGCTTCGTATTCAAATAACAGGCGATGAACGACCAGGTCCGGATATCGTCTGATAGGAGAGGTAAAATGAGTATAATACTCGAAACCAAGTCCGAAATGCCCATCGTTTGCACTGGTATACTGGGCCTTGGCCATTGAACGCAAAACCAGTTCATTGACCAGGAACTCGACGTTGGTGCCATGCACCTGTTTCAGGAGATCACGGAGAGCTTTTGAGCTGATTTTCGGCACCCCTCCCTTCCCTTTACCGTTCAGTTGAATATTGTAGCCGATCTTACGGACGAAATTTGCAAGAATACCAACCTTTTCCTCCTGCGGCGAACCATGCACCCTGTATATGGATGGGTGACCTGCCTTGTTTTTCAGTGCGAATTTCGTGCTGATATATTCAGCGACCTTGCGGTTGGCGAGGAGCATGAATTCTTCGATCAACCGATGACTGTCGAGCCGCTCTTTCTTTACCAACTCGACCGGTTCACCCTTACTGCCAAGCTTGAATCGTACCTCCTCTGTTTCAAATTCAAGCCCGCCTTCGCCGAGTCTTTTATCCCGAAGGGTTGTGCTGATTTTGTCCAGCAGACTCAGCTCCCTGAAATATTTCCCCTTGCCGTTGTTGAGCACTTCCTGGACATCTTCATACGTAAAACGCTTTTTTGAATTGATCACGGTCTTCGCAAACTCGTGCTGCATAACCTCTCCGTTCGCTTTCATTTTGAAGAAAACGGAAAACGCCATACGATCAACACCGGGATTGAGACTGCAGATCTGTTCGGAGAGTCTCGATGGAAGCATGGGAATAACGCGGTCGACCAGATAAACCGAAGTGGCCCGTTTCAGTGCTTCCCTGTCAAGCGGAGAACCTTCTTCGACATAATGCGATACATCCGCAATATGCACCCCGACTCTGTAAAGCCCCCTCGAGAGAGTCTCGATGGAAAGAGCATCATCGAAATCTTTCGCATCGACCGGGTCTATGGTAAACACCGTCTTACCACGGATGTCTATTCTGCCATCAATATCGGAGTCTGAAATAGTTTCACTCAGAGATTCAACATAGTCGAGCAGCTCCTCATCGAAGGTTTCATCGATCCCTCTGCTCCTCGCTATGGCGCTGACTTCCACCTCCGATGCCCCGGCTTCACCAAGAACCTCAAGAACAACGGCTCGTATATCCCCGTTTTTCTGAAACTCGAGATTACCTGCAACAACTTTCTGACCGTCGATCGCACCTCCGGAATCCTTTATCCTGACGTTGATCTGAGGCAGAATTTTCTTCAGGTCCGGCACCAGAACAAATTTCCGGTTTTTACGAACAAGCGTTCCTACGATCGTATGCAGAGCCCGTTTGATGACTTTCGTAACGAGGCCTTCACATCGCTGATGAGGAGTTTGTTGAGATTGATAGGTTTTGGGAACTTTGGTAACCAAAACCTCGACCTCGTCACCATGTATCGCATCACCGAGAGATTCAGCTTTGATAAAAATATCGTCATCGTAACCTTCGACCTGCACAAAACCATATCCATTGGGATGGGTTATGATTGCACCGGTATACAGCTGATCAACTTTGTAATGTTGTTTATCCGGTCGGGGAAATTGCCTGGTCTGGACGAGCACGTCCTCATAGGTAGGAAGCTCCTGTCCGGCAAGCCCGTAACAACGCTTCGAATCCTTATCGAGCACCCCCTCTTCCTGCAGCTTGTGCAGTACATACCAGAACCCTGGAAGATGCCGGGATTCCTCGTAACCAAGAGTCTTGGCAAGCGCTACGGAACGAAACCGTTCACCGTCATGGTCCGATAAAAAATTGATGATCTCGGAAGCAATCGATGCTTCACCTTTCCTGACCAGAAACTCGTTGATCAGAATATGGTCGTTCGGCTTGACCCGCTTTTCACCGGGTGAATGAGGAATGCTTTTCTTTTTTCTTTTCGGCGACTTCGTCTTCTGGTCCTTCTTTCTTCTTCCCACGCAATAATCTTTTTTAATAATTTTCAATTGAACAATGACTTTCAGCAATCATTCATCATCAGGTATACACTTCCTTTCACCGTTTAATGAACACAGAAGGCATTTTTCCTACACAAACGTCATGACCCCACCTGCTGCAACGCAGAAGCAGCCTAAGTTGTTAATATTAAAAAAGAAAATCTTCATAACCAATTATGTTTCAAACATTTCACATGACACTGCCGTCATCATCGACCGTTACACCATGGAGCGACACCACCATCACGGCCCGGTAAAAAACATTGGTATAGCTTTTTTCTTACTCTCGGGTTCACCGTGATTGCGATAATCGGCGGGATTGTCACCAATAGTACTGCTATTCTCGCTGACGCCGTACATGACCTTGGAGACTCCTTCACCCGGCGACAGGTGTGGCGTTTTTTGAAAGACGTTCTCATGAAAAAGGAAACGTCAAGTACACCTACGGTTTCCGTCGGTTCTCCCTGTTAGGAACGATAATCAGTACCGTTATCCTGCTTGGCAGCTCATTCTATATCATCCTTGAAACTTTGCCCGGAATAGCTTCCCCTGAAAAACCCGATGCACAAGGAATGGTTCTGCTTGCGATATTCGGTATCGTTGTAAACGGTACGGAGATGACCGGCACACCGTGTTTTCCGTTCATCTTGAAGTCGACACAGACCTTACGCCGAAGGAATACAACCGGGTAAAAGAGATGATACACAATCTTGTCGAAAAATACGGCATCTCTCACTCAACTGTCGAAATCGAGTTTCCAGACGAAACCTGCAGAAACATCGATAACGATGCTTGTAACTACTGTTCCTTGCGGATCTTTTCGGCAAGGTTTGTAAGCCTTCCCTTCGCTTCACTGTTGCTCACTGCGGCCATAAGTGCTTTGTACTGCCCGATGATCATGACGAGCTTCTTGCCGCGTGTGACCGCCGTATAAAGAAGATTACGCTGAAGAAGCATATAATGCTGCATCGCCAGAGGAATAACCACCGCACAGTACTCCGATCCCTGACTTTTATGAATGGTGGTCGCATAAGCCAGCGCCAATTCGTCAAGTTCCCCGAACTCATACTCGACCTGCCGTTTATCGAAATCGACAACAACGTTGTTTTCCTCTTTATCGACTGAACGGATAACACCTATATCTCCGTTGAATACCTCTTTATCGTAGTTATTGACGAGCTGAATGACCTTGTCATTTTCGGAGTACTCGGTTCCGAAACGTACGACACCGTTCCCGCTGTCGGGGTTCAGCTCTTTTTGCAATGCCGCATTGAGAGCATTCGTACCGAGTCCTCCGCGGTTCATCGGCGTCAATACCTGGATATCTCTGACAGGATCGAGTCCGAACCTGAGAGGAATACGTTTCAACACCACTTCAAGCAATTTCGTGTGAATATCGTCCTGTTCTCCTGCAGGCACAAAATAGAAGTCGGTGAGCCTGTCACGGTCATTGTTGAGCGGCATTTCTCCCCGGTTGATTCTGTGAGCGTTGATGATAATCCCCGACTCGGCAGCCTGACGGAAAATCTCGGTCAACCGCACGACAGGAACAACCCCGGAAGAGATGATATCGCCAAGAACCGCACCCGGACCGACTGAAGGGAGTTGGTCCGCATCGCCTACCAGAATTACGGCGGCATGTTCCGGTATGGCAGCGAGGAGCTTTCCCATGAGCAACACATCGATCATCGAAGACTCGTCGACAACGACAAGATCTGTATTCAGGGGATTGTCCCTGCCACGCTTGAAATCGAATGTGTGCGGATCGAACTCGAGGAGACGATGGATGGTTTTCGCTTCAAAACCTGTCGATTCCGCAAGCCGTTTCGCTGCCCTGCCGGTCGGAGCGCATAATGCGACGTTCAGCCCCTTTGTACGAATGATCTGCAGAATGGTGTTCACCAATGTTGTCTTTCCGACACCGGGTCCACCGGTAATCACAAGAAACTTGCTGCAAAGCGCGAGCTTCAGAGCTTCTTCCTGTGATGCTGAAAGCTCCAGACCGGTAAGCTTTTCCGCCTCTTCGAGAGCCTGACCGGCATCGACACCGCCCCAGGGCAACTCGCCCATGCTCAACCGCCGAACCGATACGGCAACGCTGTTTTCCGCCCTGTAGAGTGGCGCGAGATAGATACACGGAACACCGTTTATCTCATCCCGGACAAGCCCACCGCTCACTATTTCTTCCTTTACAGCCTCTTCAATAACCTCACAGGAAACTCCAAGAAGTTCAACCGACTTCTCGATGAGCCGCTCTTTTGTCACCGCACAATGGCCGTCACCTGAAAATTCCTGCAAGACATGGCGAACCCCTGCACGAGCACGTAGAGGAGACTCGGGAGATGTTCCCAATCTCGATGCGATCGTGTCCGCGGTTTTGAAGCCAATCCCCTGAATATCGAGAACCAGGCGATAGGGATTCCCGGTAACGGTCGTGATTGCCCTGTCACCGTATATTTTATAGATTCTCACCGCTCTTGCCGTTCCAACACCGTGCGATTGCAGAAAAACCATGATATCCCTGACCGCCTTTTGTTCCTGCCACGCCTCGACAATCATTTCCTTGCGTTTTTCACCGATTCCCGGCAAACAGCACAATTTTTCAGGATCGTTTTCGATAACCGAAAAAACCTTTTCCCCGAACGCATCGACAAGTACCTTTGCGAAGTGCTGCCCTACCCCTTTCACCATACCCGAAGCAAGGTATTTTTCAATACCTTCCGTTGTTGCCGGAGGAACCACCGTCAGTTCACGAGCCTTGAACTGCATCCCGTAAGTCCTGTCATTGATCCATTCACCGACACATTCCACGAACTCGCCTGAAGAAACAGCAGCAACATACCCCGTAACCGTGACCGGTTCACGGCTGCCTTTTACCCGAACTCGCAGAACGCTGAATCCTGAATCTTCACTGTGAAAAACGATTCGCTCTACGGTTCCCGATAGACGTTCGATTTTAGGATCTGCCGACAAGGATTCCTGCATGTGCATTCATTTCTTGTACACTTTCTGCAAAGCAGCGTCAAGCTGCTCGAGTGTCATTTCTTTTTTTCCATTGCTGCTTACTGACGGATAGGATGCCGAAACCGGCGAAGGAGAAGAAGAAAATACAGGACCGGATACAGAAAATGCAGAAGATGTTTTCACCTTTTCAGGACCACTACTCACAACAGTAACCACTTCATACGTTCCGGGCTGGATATCGTAAGGCAGAAAAAACTTCGTTGTACTGCTTGAATATCCTGTTGGCCTTGACACATCGCGGATAACAGGCGCCATAACGGGACGTCCGTTATGCTGAATGATACGTTTTTCCCTGACCGTTACATTTCGTTCACCTTGAGAAGACCGCAGGTAGTAATCTACCGTAGCGGTCAACATGTCTCCCGGTTTTGCAACTCCCGGAACGATAGTGGAATTGTCTATCCGCACCACGTCCTCGTCAATAACACTGAAAGTCACCCTGTTTTTTTGTTCATGCTGACGAACGAGCTTCACTTCGTAGCTCCCCTGTCTGAAATTATAACAGCACGAATCCAGTATCTCACCCGCTTCATGTTCCAAAACAATATTCCTTTCCCGAATAGACTCACCGTTGTGATGCCATTGTACAACAAAAGAGTTGTCCCGAGTACCGACACCTCTGTATTTAACATAATAATACAGCGGCCTCGTTCCTGAAGTGAAAAACCCGCTCCGCCTTGCAAAACCGCTGCCGGTTATGTTGTCCGTCACCAACGCACCGACAATATGTATATCACCTGTACTTTTTTCATCACGAGAGGAATCCGGTTCTGGCTCCTGAATGTACTGTCGATACTCACGGTCGATGTCTCTTCTCCGCTCTTCATACTGAGCGGCTGCAATCTCTTTACGATTCCATTCTTTTTCCAACCCGCAGACTTTCTCCTGATACTCGTCGAGATATTTCTGCCGTATAGCATATTCAGGATCATCGAGTTGTAAAGCGGCATCATAGTCGATCATGTCGAATGAATGGAGTATGTTCCGACCAAGACATTCGATACCGCGAACCAGCGAATTTCCGGGAACGAAACTGAATAACGAAAACCCTGTAATGAGGATAGCAACTATTTTGGACGTTTTCTCATAGCGTATGAGGGTGTAACTCCCTCCCCACGTCAATGCAAACAATACGATCGTCATAGCCATCAAACGACTCACCCCGAGCTCGGAGAAAAAAAACGGAGCGGCGAATCCCAGGATAGCCATCAGGTGAAGGTAGAACACTAGAATTCCGAGACTTACCGACTTTTTCTTTCCGAAAACCGCCTTGACAGAATCAAAAAAGAAGCAAAGCGAACCGGCACACGCACCTGAAAGAACAAAAACCACCGCTGTAAGCCCGGACCATCCCAGGTACATCGACAGAAAGAGCAGAACAACCAACCCGGCTAGGATAATCAACAAAGCACCAAAAAAAGAAACGTTCACTCCTGCAAGGGAAAAAGAGCGTGATTGTAAACGCTCCAACACCTGTTTTACATCCATTGAAACTCCTTGTAGCCTACCACCTTATTCCGGTCATTTTTTCCGATTTCTCCCATAGTTCGCCTGCAACGGCCATATCCCTTGAACGCCTGCTCGAACGAACCCTCACAGGATAACCCCGTACCTCACCTCTGCCGTCAGGCCCGAAATACTCTCCACCATGAACATCGGGGGCAGTTGCGGCATAAAGCATGGGTAACGCACCCATTTCAGGAGACTGGGCGAAAAATTTATTCAGCGGTGCAAGCCACCCCTGATGCCTCTGCAGCTCAGTCGCAGCCCACCCTGGATGCGCCGCGACCGAAAGCATGTTCAAGCCTTCATCATCGAGACGCCGCTGCAGTTCTTGCACAAAATAAAGATTTGCCAGTTTACTGTCACCATATGCCTGCCACCTGTTATACTTCCGTTTTTCCCAATTAAGATCGTCAAAATCAAGCGTTCCAAAAGAATGAGCACCACTGCTTACCGTGACTACCCGGCTGGCCGGTACATTCTTCAACTCATCGATCAGCAGAACCGTCAAGGCGAAGTGTCCGAGGTGATTCGTACCGAACTGCAGCTCGAAGCCGTCTGCCGTTTTTCCATACGGGCAAGCCATAACACCGGCGTTGTTGATCAACAGGTCAAGGCGAGAATACCGTTTTTTGAATCCCTCGGTGAACCGCCTTACCGATGCAAGATCGGCAAGGTCGAGTTCCATGACCTCAACTTCCGCCCGAGTGTTTTCCCCCCTGATCTTTTCCCGCATAACAGAGCCCTTCGCGGGATCGCGTACAGCCATCACAACCGTTGCTTTTTTTTCCGTAAATACTCGTGCAATCTCAAAACCAAGCCCGCTGCCGGCTCCGGTCACTATGACAACCTTGCCACTTTGATCGAGCATCAATCGGGTATCCCATTGTTCGTTTTTTGCCATGATCAATCGATTTTTGGCCCGAAAAACAGGCGTTCAACAGAAGCAGATCATCTCCAAACCTCCATAACACAACCTTCGATTCAGAACGGTCTTATTATAAGTTACCAACAAACCCGAAAAAATCTCTTCCCATAGTACTTCACCTGTGCCCTCACCGGCACAGCTCTCCTATCCTGGCAGAAACCCCTTCTTCGACTGAACAAGAATATGAGTATATTGACAACAAGATAACCTCTTTTATCTTGTTGCGGAGCAGAAACCTGAACCCCGATAGATTGAACTGTATGTGAAACCGTGCTTTTCCGACAGTGAGAGTTCAAGATTGAAGCGTGATTTTTTCCATGATTCCCCGACCGACTCAAATTTCAATCCATAATGCAATTTCTTATTGAAAAAGCCTCTTCTCATGACCGTGAAGCTGTTCTCAACGTCATGGAACCATGGAATATGCACCATGTTCCTTCCGCCGAAATGCCCGAGATCGATCTGTCGTGCTTCTTTGTGGCGCGAGTATCGGGGAATATCGTCGGGGCTGCCGGCTACAGGGTCTCGACACCTGAAAAAGGAAAAACAACACTGCTCGGCATCCTGCCGGAATTTTCAGGAATGGGCATAGGCCGGGCTCTCCAGGATGCAAGACTGCAAGCAATGTATGCTGCCGGTATCAAAACGGTGGAAACAAATGCCGACCGGATCGAAACGATACTCTGGTATAAGAAACATTACGGTTACCATGAAATCGGATCATTGAAAAAAATCTGCGATTTCAGTCTTTCCGATGTCGACCACTGGACAACGCTCGAGATGAATCTCGACGCTTACATGAATACGAAAAACGATCGTGAGACACGGCGGAAAACCTATATAGACCGCAACGACCCGCATCCCTTATCGACCTACGAACCTCTGATCATCAATGCTTGCCTGACCGGGATGGTACCGACAAAGTTCAGTAACCCTCATGTTCCAATACATCCCGATGAAATCATCGAAGATGCCGTCAAGGTATTCGATGCCGGCGCGAGAATCGTTCATCTCCATGCCAGGGATGAAAACGGCGATCCAACTCCGGATGCCAAATATTATGAAAAAATCATCGGTGCAATCAGAAAAGAACGGCCGAAAATGGTTTGTTGTGTCACCACATCCGGCAGAAATTGGAAAGAGTTCGAGCAGCGATCCGAAGTCCTGTTTTTAAGCGGGCGAGCCAAACCCGATATGGCGAGCTTGACACTCGGATCCCTGAATTTTTTTACAGGCCCGAGCCTCAATTCGATCGAGATGATAGAACGCCTCGCCATGACCATGACAGAACAGGACATCAAACCGGAAATGGAGGTGTTCGATACCGGGATGATCAACCTTGCAAAATACCTCGAACGCAACAGGCTTATTGCAGGAAAGAAGTATTTTAACTTACTTTTCGGCAATATCAACACTGCACCGGCAACGATAACGAGCCTTGCCTTGATGACCCAGGCGCTACCGGAACATTCCGTTTGGGCAGGAACAGGACTCGGACAATTCCAGCTCCCGATGAATACGGCCGCAATTGTCGCAGGAGGTCATGTACGGGTGGGAATAGAAGACTCGGTTTATTTTGATTACCGGAAAGAAACGCTGGCAACCAATGAACAGCTTGTCAGAAGAGTTGCACGTATCGCTGAAGAAATGCAGCGGCCGCTTGCAACTCCGGAACAAACAAGACAATTGATCGGCTTGAAAATAGAGGATTGAGGGGTAACACTACCATGCACGCAGAAAACGAAATGTACGTCAACAGGTTGTATACAAATAACCGTCACGAGGGTACTGTGACCGGAAATCCATTCATGCTGAATCTGAACAACCGTTTGCAACACGGTATTCGGCTTCAGGGAGGTGTTTCATGAACGATTCTGTCACACAACACAACCCCTCCTGGGGCCTCGATGAAAAAACCGTCGTTCTCAACGGTTATGCCTATGGAAGCCATTACCCGGTCATTATAATTTCGGTAACCGGTCATGCTCTCGAGGAGGACAAGCTTGCAGCGCTCACACAACTGCTTCACCATGCAGTTCCTGGACTCGAACACATCGCAGAGAGACAGGTCACCATATCGGACAATGATTTCCGTATGTCTCTTGAATGGCTTCTCGATACCATACATAACCTGCAAAGAGCTGCCGACCTGCCTGTTTATGAACACGGCCGGATTCTTTCTCTCGAGCGAGGCCATGCAAGATTTTTCCTGCCTACAGGCTATACCAGTGTAAAGCCGCTTCTGGATATGCTCCGTAGCCTGCTGGAATTGATGAGGCTCCAAGCTGAAGGGAAAAACGCACAAAAACAGCTGAAAAAGTTTGTCCAGGCAATCGTCTATCTCCAGAAAACCAGCCCAAAAGGTGGAAACATACCTTTTTTCATTCAAGCTGCACTGAAAGCAGGTATTCCGTTCCAGGAACTTCTCTCCCAAACGATCCAATATGGAGAAGGAAAACAGGGGCGATGGATGCGCAGCTCCCTGTCCGAAGAAACACCGATGATCGCCGCCACGTTTTCCAGGAACAAGTTGATCGGTTCAATGTTATTACGGCGTGCCGGTATTCCGGTACCGGACAATAAAATGGCCATCAATGCCGAGAGGGCGACGAGAATAGCTGAAAATCTTGGATACCCCGTGGTGGTAAAACCTATAGACCGTGACGGCGGTATCGGGGTCGCTGCCGGCCTGCAGAACCATGAGGAATTGATAACGGCATTTAAAAACGCACAACAATATTCCAGGAACATTCTGGTTGAAAAACATTTCGAGGGCAAAGATTATCGCGTCACCGTATTTCAAAATGAAGTTCTCTCAGCGGTTGAACGGGTACCCGGCGGTGTTACAGGAGACGGTAAACATACCGTTCGCGAACTGTTCGACCAACTCAACGCCGACCCGCTCCGTGGAGAGAGCAAACATGCCCCGTTGAAAAAAATGATGTGGAACAATGAAGCCTTAACATTACTGAAACATGCAGGACTGAATGACTCTTCCATACCGGCAACCGGCGAATTCGTCCGTCTGCGCCGTACGGCCAATGTAGCTTCCGGGGGCGTTCCGGTCACGGTCTTCGATGCGATGCATCCCGACAACAAAAATCTTGCAATCCGTGCAGCACAAGCGTTACGACTCGACCTTGCAGGCGTCGATATGCTGATACCGGATATCGCCACATCATGGCGTGAATCCGGTGTAGCAATTTGTGAGGTCAATGGACAGCCCAATTTAGGCCGCATAACCGAAGAAAAAGATTTGTTCACTCCGATTCTACGCACACTGATACCCGGTGACGGGCGAATTCCAATTGCCGTTGTGTTTGGTGACCCTTCCTCCGATGCTTTGGCAGTAGAGCTTGAAAAACAACTGCTGAAACAAGGCGTTGACGTAGGATGCCACAATGCTGAATGCATCAGAATTAACGGTGATGTCGTCATGGATGGACACGTCAACCCATGGACCGCAGGGCAAATGCTCATACTCAACCGGAACGTTGAAGCAATCGTACTGAACATCGATGATGAAAGCGTCCTGTCCACAGGGCTGCCGTTCGCCCGGTTCGACCTCTTCCTTCTCGCAGGTGAACATATCACAGCGTCCGACAAGATCGGCGGTGGCACACCTGCCACTGACAATGTCACACAGGATCTGCTGGAACTCATCCTTCCGGCCTGCGATGGAACATTGTTGTCTATCGAAAGCAATAAACCGAATACCGACGGTTACAAGCATCTGACTTCTGCAGCATGGGAAAAAACGGCTAATACAAGCGAAGCGATCGAAACCGCTACCGCGGCAATGCTTGCATTCGGTGAACAACATTGTTTCAGCGAAAAGAGCGCCCCTGCGGTTCCCTGATTCCATAACGATTTCACGGGGAAATTGGATGCCGCATCAAGTGCGGCACGACTCCTTTCTCCCAATCATCCTCCAGTATGGCTCCCCCTCTCCCAGTCATCCTCGGGCTTGACCCGGGGATCCATGGGTTTTCCTGTTTTTCACTATGGATGCCGCATCGAGTGCGGCATGACTTTCGTGGAGAGTGTACACCGCACCTCTGTATAATCCGAACACCTAATTCACAGGTCGGCATGACTTCCCGCCATCACCGATTACCCATCATCGATTACCTACTACCCATCTGCCTTTTTCCTTTCGAGGTCAAGCGACCTTGCCCGAAGAAGATGGTTGATTTCTATATGCCACAATATCGTCAATCCCCAGCACCGGAAAACCATGCTCTTCAGCAAAAGCGATTGTTTGCGACAAATCGGCCATCGTACCGTCCCGGTTGGTGAGTTCACAGAGCACCCCGTATGGTTTGAGACCGGCAAGTTTCATAAGGTCGACTGTCGCTTCCGTATGACCTGGACGCTCGAGAACTCCGCCCGGCCTGGCTTTAAGCGGAAAAATATGCCCCGGCCGGTTAAGATCCGACGGCATGGCACGATCCGCAGTCGCGGCCTTGACGGTCTTCACGCGGTCCGATGCCGAAACCCCGGTCGTAACACCTTCAGACGCTTCTATAGAAACCGTAAACGCTGTCTGAAATCCACTGGTATTATTTTCCACCATCATCGGAAGTTCAAGTGAACGGATCTTTCGACCGCTCATGCAAAGGCAAACGATACCACTACATTCACGTATAAGCATAGCCATTTGCGATACCGTTACCGACTCGGCGGGAAAAATCAGATCGGCCTCGTTTTCCCGGTCCAGTGCGTCGGCAACGAGAACACCACTACCTCTACGCAGGGCCTCGAGCGCCTTGTCAACACGTTCGAACTGATCTCCAAATTTTTCGAAAAGAATCCGATTCATGGGAACAACTGTTTAAAAATTGTAAATAACATGAATCAGGGCGCAGGAATGCGGTAGGCATTCTTATTCTCTTTCATCCGGACTGTAACCGTCGGCTTTGGCATTTCACCAAATCTGCTGACCTCTCCCGAAAATCTGGAGAGCGCTCGCGGGCTCCCCGGCACTAAGCCGAGACACCGCCGGTAGGGATTTTCACCCCGCCCTGAGAATAAGTTTTATACTATTTGCGAAAACAGGGTAAAAAGATACAAATACTCCTGCTATTTCAAAAGCAAGACCAATACTATAACGCTTTATCCTGTAAGCGCTTCTGTAATTAGCAGTTGCAGCTAACCTTCTTGACAAGGTTGCTGTATCACAATCCAACTGAATGGAGAGCCGATATGACCCTGCAAAAACACCCTCTTTTAATCGATCTCGACGGGGTACTCTACATCGGTGACAAGGCAGTGCCCGGAGCTGTGGAAGCTGTTCAATGGCTCGACAAGGAACGGATCCCCTATCTTTTCGTCACCAATACCAGTTCACGCCCAAGAAGCGCTCTTGTTGAAAAGCTTGCACGCTTCGGCATCGATACAGAAGAACAAGCGATCCTCACTCCACCGGTAGCTGCATCGAAATGGATCAAGATCCATGCTCCCGGTCCAACAGCCCTTTTCGTCCCGTCAGCGACAAAAGCGGAGTTCGACTGCCTGGAAGAACTCTCCGCCTTTTCCGAAACCGGAGCTTCCTCGGTAGTGATCGGTGACCTGGGTGAACAATGGACATTCCCTGTGCTCAACCGGGCATTTCGGCTTCTCATGGCAAAGCCGCACCCCAAGCTCATCGCTCTCGGGATGACACGATTCTGGCGGAATACAGACGGTTTTCATCTCGATGTTGCACCGTTTGTCAAAGCCCTGGAACATGCAGCAGGCTGCCAGGCGGTCGTTCTCGGTAAACCTTCAAAAGAGTTTTTCGAAGCGGGACTTGAACTGCTGGAACACCAGGGTAACGACGCCATCATGATCGGTGATGATATCGTCGGTGACGTAGAGGGAGCGCAACTTGCCGGGTTACAGGGGATGCTTGTCCGCACCGGAAAGTTCCGGCCCGATGACCTTGAAGGCAGCATCGAACCCGACGCAGTCATCGAATCCATTGCCGAGCTGCCGGTGTGGCTGTCGGAATCTGCAAAAAACCGATAGAAAACATCAGTGACTGATTATTCTGCCCAGTTTTTCCGTCAGCTTCATGTTTTCACCGTAGTCGACCGGAACGACAACAACCGTCGGTTTCTTTTTTTCCAGGAAACCGGACTGCAAAGCAGGAATCAAATCTCGTGCTGACTCGACCCGGACGGCGTTGCAACCGAACGATTCAGCCATCCCGACAAGATCGGGGCTTCTGAAATCAGTGTGTGAATATTTTCCGAACCGGTTCATCTGTTTCCATTGTATCAAACCGTATCCTCCGTCCTCCCAGACAAGAATCGTCGCTGGAATACCGTACTGGACCGCTGTTGCAAGCTCCTGAACATTCATCAAAAACCCTCCGTCACCTGAGAGCCCCACGACGTTCTTTTCCGGATAAAGCCTTTTGGCAGAGAACGCACCGGGAAGAGCGATGCCCATCGAACAGAAACCGTTGGAAATAATACAAGAACCGGGATGATAGGTCGGGTAATGCCGTGCAACCCACATTTTATGAGCCCCCACATCGCTGACAAGGATATCGTCATCTCTCATGACAGCTCTCAGATCACTCAGAATTTTCTGGGGCTTGATGGGGAAACCTTCGTCCGTACCGAACTCCTGCAACTCCTCGAGCATATGCGCCCGTTCATCCCTGAACTCTCTGATATTCCATGAATGACTTTCCCCGAGGTTTTCGGTCAAAGCCCAAAGACTCCCGGCAAGATCACCAACTATTTCAACATCCGTACGGTAGTGCCGGTCGACTTCAGCCGGCGCGAAATCGATATGGATAATTTTTTTGTCCGAGCCGATATTCCAGAAATGAGGGTGCCACTCGACCATATCATAACCGATGCAGATGACAAGATCGGCCTTCGAAAATGCATAGGAGACGTGATCTTTGAGACCAAGTCCGGCAGCGAACAGACAACGGTCGTGCCGTGCAGAGATCGCCCCCTTGCCCATAAAGGTATTTGCAGCATGGATTCCCGTTTTATCGACAAAACGGTTGAGCTGTTTCGATGCCCTTGTGCGAACACAGCCGTTACCTGCGAGAATGATCGGCTTGTTCGCCGTGCCGAGAAGTTCGACTGCCTTTTTGACCGATTTTTCATCCGGAGCCGGGCGGCGAGCTTTTCCTGCAGCATTGAACGGCCTGACAAGAGTCTCTTGCTGTGCAATATCCTCGGGAAGCTCAACCATGCAGGCACCGGGTTTTTCGGTTGCTGCCAGCTTGAATGCCTTATGGATAACCTCCGGTATGTTGTCCGCCTGAAAAATCGACTGGTTCCATTTGGTTATCGGCTTGTAGAAGTTTATCGCGTCCATGTTCTGATGCGACTCTTTATGCAGCCTGTTTGTTCCGGCCTGAGCCACAATGGCCACAAGGGGGCTGTTATCCATATTTGCATTGGCTACGCCGGTCGCCATGTTTGTCGCACCAGGTCCGAGCGTGGAAAGACACACACCCGGTTTTCCTGTCAAACGTCCGGAAACATCAGCCATAAAGGCTGCAGCCTGTTCATGGTGGCAAACCACGAACTCGATGGGAGAATCGAGCAAAGAGATCATGATGTCGGCGTTTTCTTCACCCGGAACACCATAGATCACTTTCACCCCTTCCTTTTCGAGACATTGAAGAAAAAGATCGGATGCTTTCATATGCGGGTTTATTTAAATCGTTTTCTCTTCGTTATCGACCTTTTGACCACAACTTCCCACTGCCTGCGTCCTGTTCGTCCATTCTTTTCGGCAGCAACTTTTCCCCTGTCACTTTTTTACGGCGTTCCTGCCATATTTATCGTCGAAGCGTTCTATATCATCTTCTCCGAGATAACTGCCTGTCTGCACTTCGATCAATTCGAGCGGTATCTTTCCGGGGTTTGCCAGCCGATGCCTGATACCCAACGGGATATAGGTCGATTCGTCTTCCCGCAGCACGATATCCTTTTCTCCCACCGTTATTCGTGCCGTCCCCTTGACGACAACCCAGTGCTCGGCTCTGTGATAATGCCTCTGCAGCGACAATGCCGCCCCGGGATTCACTACGATCCGCTTTACCTGAAAACGCTCCGACTGATCGACCGTCTCATACGTTCCCCAAGGACGATTCACCTTGACATGCGTGATCACTTCATCACGTCCCTCACTTTTCAGCCGCTCGACGATTGTCTTGACATCCTGCACACGGTCTTTCGAGGCTACCAGTACCGCATCCGGAGTTTCCACGATAACGTGATCCGACAGACCCACTGCGGCTACAATCCGGCTCGATGCATGAATGTAACTGTCTCTTACATCGAGCAGCTGCACATCGCCTTTCGTTACGTTTCCCGATGGGTTCTGTCCTTTAACTTTCCACAGGGCCGACCAGGCTCCCACGTCACTCCATCCTGCGTCGAGAGGCACCATCACGGCATGAGCGGTTCTTTCCATCACAGCATAATCGATCGAATCCGCCGGGCATGCAATAAAGGCATCTTTGTCAAGCCTCAGAAAATCAAGATCCTTCGTTGCTTTTTCCAGGGCTGCCCTGCCGGCATCATATATTTCCGGCGCCTGCGCCTCGAGCTCATCGAGGTACCGTGATGCCTTGAACAGAAACATTCCACTATTCCAGTAATATTCTCGCGATGTCACGTACCTTTTCGCCGTCTCACGGTCAGGTTTTTCGATAAACTCCTCAACCTCATACACGCCATGCACTTTTCCTTCCTCTATGGCGGCTCTGATATAACCGTAACCGGTTTCCGGTTCATCCGGTACGATGCCGAAAGTCACCAGCGCCCCTTCTTCTGCCGCCTTGTTGCCACGTGTAACCGCTTGAACGAAAGTACCGATATCCTGTATCACATGATCTGCCGGCAGTAAGAGCATGGTCGCTCCAGGATACTTTTCCTGCACCTGTAACGCGGCAACCGCAGCTGCAGGAGCGGTGTTCCTCCCGACAGGTTCCAGAATGATATCGCCCATGTCATCGGTTACCTGCCGCAACTGCTCGGCAACCATGAACCGGTGATCTTCATTGCAGACACAGAACACAGGCCCGATATCGGCAATCCCTTCAACTCGCGTAACGGTTTCCTGCAGCATGGTTTTCTCTCCTGCAAGTGCGAGCAATTGCTTGGGGTACTGTGCCCGCGACAACGGCCAGAGGCGGGTTCCCGAACCGCCGCTCAATATGACTGGTATTATCATGAACTGGCTGAATTAGTGAATAGTGAATAGAAGAAAATAGCTTCCTATGCCCATAAAATCATACAGGCAATCACTCATAGTTACACCACCCTGAGTAATACTCGTTGTCTACTACACAGGGCGATCCGGTATCCCTCCACCAAGTCATGCCGGACTCGATGCGGCATCCATGCGGGCCAACGAGATTAGTGATGGATCCCCGGGTCAAGCCCGAGGATGACTGGGAAAGCATCCTTTATTCCCCATTTACTATTACCTACACCCTATTACCCATATATGCCCATTACCCACCACCTAAAATCCTTCAGCGAGCATCTTTTCCAGAGAATCCTGCCAGTGGGGAATTTCCAGTCCCCAGTGATCCTTGATCTTTCCTTTATGCAGAACACTATAATGCGGACGTTTGGCTTTCGTCGGGTACTCTTCGCTTCCTATCGGCATTACGCTGCACGGCAACCCTTTTGCCTTCATAACAGCCACCGCGAAATCATACCATGAGCATACCCCTTCATTCGAAAAATGATAGGTTTCGGCATAGATACGCCCCTTGTCATGCCGATCGAGAATCGAGACGATGGCATGAGCCAGGTCTGCAGCCAGGGTAGGTGTACCAACCTGGTCGAAAATAACGTTCAGTTCCTGCCGTTCACTGCCGAGACGCAACATCGTTTTCACGAAATTTTGTCCATGGGAGGAATACAGCCAGGATGTACGCACTATCATATACGACGGGGCTATCTGACGGACCTGTTCTTCTCCTTCCCACTTCGACCTTCCATAGACGCCAAGCGGACTCACCGGATCTTCTTCACGGTAAGGCAAAAACGACTCACCGTTGAACACATAATCTGTCGAAACATGCACCAGTAAAGCACCCCGATCTTTGGCAGCTTTTGCAAGTACAGCCGGCCCGTCCCGGTTTACCCGAAACGCTGCCTCCGCATCTTCTTCTGCTCTATCTACAGCGGTATAGGCGGCACAGTTCACGACCGCCGATATATCGTGTTCCCGGCAAACCCGTTCAACACGTTCATTATCGGTAATATCGAGGCCGGGCAGATCATAAAAGAAAAAGCTCATACTCTCCACACGATCCGCTACTTCCCGCAGCTCCGATCCAAGCTGTCCGTTACTCCCCGTAACAAGAATGTTCATGAATGACTGATTTAAAATATCATTGTTTGCGATTGTCGAACAATACCCAGTCTCCTCTCTGCCGTCCAAATGTTTCCGCCCCCGTTCTTCAAACCATACTCCTGCTATCCAACAGCTCCATGTTCCTCATTCAGTAATAGTTTTCTTACATTGAACCCGGACATGGTTATTACATCATAACAAACAAATCAAATAAAGAATGACCGACGAGAACAACAAACAGCATCGGATAAATTTTGCACTTGTCAACATCAAAACCGAAAAGATGGATATTCATCCGGATGCTTTTAACGATGGCCAACCGGTAACGGTTCAGGCAGGAGTCAATTTCGGCGTCGATAAACAGAAACGGCTGGTAAAAACCCTGTTCAATCATAACTTCGTCCATAGAGAAGAAAACTCGGAAGACCAAAACGAAGCCCAGCCATTTATCGAGCTTATCGTCAGCTGCATCTTTGTTCTCGATCCTGAAAGCTGGAAGATCCTGGAAAACGAGGAAGAACAAGTATTCGTCCTACCCAAAGGGTTGGCCAGCCACTTTGCAATAATGACCGCCGGTACCGCCAGGGGAATTCTCCACAACGAAACGGAACATACCGATTACAACAAATTCATCATACCGGCAAACAACGTCGGTGACATAATTCCCGATAACGTTCAGATTCCCCTTTCCCAGCCTCCAATCGTATAAAAAAAAGAGGCTGTCTCAGAATCATAGCCGAGACAGCCTCACCACTCTCGATAAACCTTCATCAGACACCAAAAGAGAGTAATCCTACCATACGCCCTGTGTAAAAAAGGATAACTCATGGCTCCCCGAACCAAAGAAAGTTATAAATAAGAAGGCAGAAATGGATCCCCGGGTCAAGCCCGAGGATGACTGGGAGTGGGGAGACATGCCGCGCGGAAAGTGGCGTCGAATCACCCTAAAGTCATGCCGGACTTGATCCGGCATCCATAGTGAAAAACAGGAAAACTCATGGATTCACGGGTCGCGCTTTGTTTGCCTGAGGATGACTGGAAGAAAGCATGCCATTTCACACTCCAAAAGTCATACCGCACTCGATGCGGTATCCATAGATACTCTCGACAAAAGATGGATCCCCGAGTCAAGCCCGAGGATGACAAGGAGTAAGGCGTCATGCCGGACGGAAAGTGGCATCCAATCACCCTAAAGTCATGCCGCACTCGATGCGGTATCCATAGTGAGAAACATTAAAACTCATGGATCCACGGGTCGCGCTTCGCTTGCCCGAGGATGACAAGAAGGAAGATGTCAAGCTGAACTTGCCCAGAAATAATAGAAAGAAATGGCAAAGAATCACTAACTCGATGAATTCGTGTTACTTCATGGATAGTTTTGTATTGCTATTTTTCTCTCCAGGCAAGAATATCACGTGCGTAGTCTTCGAAATCAACGATATGATTACGCGCTATGGCAAAAACAATGTGCCAGTTTATCGCCTCGTAATCATGCACGGCTACATTGCGAAACCCGACAGCTTTTTTCATTCGTTCCGCAACGCCCTCGCCGATAACACCAGCAGAGAACAATGCATCGAAAATTCCTCCCATCGTAGCAGGAGGCGGACATTCAACTGCGGTAACAAGATGTGCTCCGATATCGACACAAAACTGGACAGCTCTCGTGAGATTCAGTGTCACAATATCCTGAGCATCCATGTCGATCAATAAAATCTCGACATCATCAGGACAACGCTCCTTGACCCGGCGAAGAGCTCTACGCAGTGATTCCAGTTTTTGATCGATCAACAACCAATCCATTGTTTTCTTCTTTCATGCATAATTCGCTGTTGATACGGAACATAATCGGAGTTGTTGAAAACATGTTTGCTTATGAGGCGGGCAAAATGGGAATCATCGCCGAGAATTCTCACTCCCCCGGATACAATCTCACCGAGTAACGGCTCCCCGGCGCTGGACAAATCCACAAGATCCACCGAACGTCCTGTGATCGATGCAATCCGACCGATCAAATCCATCCTTTCAAAGGCATCCAGGCTGTGGTCGGCAAGAAGAGCGATATCTATGTCACTCTCAGAATGAACGTCACCTTTTGCAAACGATCCGAAAACCATAGCACAGAGCACATCTCCTCGTTTCGCCAAAAGCTCCTTTATTTGCTTGATCTGAGCGTCCATAACGTATCGCATTTCATGTGTAAACCTTTTTCAATATACGGTAGTCCACAGATTTGCACGAATGAAGAGAAAAAAAGAAACCATGCCAATTCGGCTTCCGTAACCCAAAAAGATCAAGGATGAAGACGGATCCACCGGTCGAGCCAAGGAAGGTGAAAAGTGAAAAGGCAGGAGTGGATCCCCGGGTCAAGCCCGAGAATGACTGGGAAAGAGAAAGTCATGCCGTCCCACGAAACAGATGTTCGAATTTCACAGGGCGTGCGGTATCTACAGCAACTATCAGTATAAGATGGCAAAGAATCACGAACCCGATGAATTCGTGTTAATTCGTGGACACATCACTCCTCTCTGCGAAAATCCAGGCACTTCACGATCAACCATACATGGCGGCGTTCTGCTCCGTTACCATACGATGAAATACGGGTTCAGCAACTCTTCCTTGTTGTAGCGCAATTCTTTCCCACTTTCCGCCTCGACCATACTCTTGCCGGCTGCCTTCGCCACTGCGTGCCCGGCTGCGGTGTCCCACTCCATGGTCGGTCCGAAACGGGGATAAATATCGGCATCGCCAGCCGCTACCATGCATATTTTCAGCGAACTGCCTCGCTGTACAATTTCAAGGTCAGGATATTCGTCTTTTACCGAGTCGATGAATGCCACGGTTAGATCATTCATATGAGAACGGCTCCCGACAACCCGATACGCCCGCTCCTGGGTTTGCAGCGGCAATCGATAAGCACTTTCCTGAAACAACGCAGCACTGCCGAACCAGTTGCTGATACCGCTTATGTAATACCCCCCTTGCTCACTCGCACCATAAAACAGTTCGTCCAGAACAGGAACATAGACTGCCCCCAGAACCGGTACCCCCTCTTCGATCAGAGCGATATTCACGGTAAACTCGCCATTGCGTGAGATAAATTCTTTCGTACCGTCCAGAGGATCAACCAGCCAGAACCGTTTCCATTTTTTCCGCTCATCATAGGTAATCGATCGTCCTTCTTCGCTCAAAACCGGCAGCCCGGAACTTTTCAGTTCATGCATAATAATCTCATGCGCTGCCCGGTCAGCTTTTGTCAGCGGTGAGTTGTCACCCTTCTTTTCAACTTCAAAATCCTCCGAGTCATAGACGTCCATAATCACCCGGCCGGCCTCGATCGCCGCATTCACCGCCAATGCCAGTTCTTTATCTAAATGCATAGCAAAGATATCTAATTAAAACTACCAAAACATCTTATCCACTAATTACAATAATTTTGACGAATTATGAAGACAAGAATAATCGAACCGCCCGTATTTTGTAGTAAAGCACCCCTAAAATCTCCCGTATCGCAATTTCCGAATTCTCGATGCCCCCTGCACTCGGAAGAAAATCAAACAACGTCAGTTCGTTGTAATAGCCCGTTCGAAAATCCACAGGAAAAGGCTGCACCTCCATACCGGCGCTCCTGAAAAGCATCGATGCACGATTCATATGAAACGCACTCGTCACCAGCACAACCTCCGGCCGTTCAGTCCCGGCAAACAACGCCTTTACAGCTCTGGCTTCATCCGCAGTGTTCCCAACCCTCCCGGTCACTCGAAGAGCGTCACCGGAAATTCCGAACCGTATCGCCCGTTCCGCCAGAATTTCACCCTCAGGCCTGGCATAAGGCGCCCAGGGGACTTTTGCTCCCATGAATATCAGCAGTGGTGCTTTTCCAGCCAGATACACTTCCAGGCCTCCTTCGAAACGATCGGCTGCGTCCCGCCACTCCCCATAATGAACGCCGGGAACCTGCTCAATCATTCCGCCAAGTACAACAACAGCATCGGCCGGCTCCAGCGACTCGACAGCAACTCTACGGTCACTCCCCTCGACTTGCCGTATCAACCAGTCGCCCGATACCGGCATACTGAATACCCAGAGCAAAACGACCCCAGTCAAGACCATCGCCCATTTTCTAAGCAGTGCCCCGATAATGACAATAACAATCGACAACCCCAATGGAAGAAAAAAAACAGGAAGAATTTTGTGTAAAATCAGCATATTCACCAAAATATGGAGACAAAGTCAGAAACCATTAACTTCTTTTTCAACAAGAAAATACAGTCAGAAGTTCACTGGAGAACCCAGCCAGCCCCCTCTCGAGTAACAAGTCTTTTGTGCAGAACCTTTTGTTTTTCGAAAAAAAACATGATTTTAGACACTAACTTATGATAGTTACCGTAAGTCTTCATCCCCATGTTTGACATTTATTACACCTCTGCCGTTATCCTTTTCATGACCGTCGCTCTGGTCAAGGAAATACAAAAGCCCTCTCTGATCCTGATCACAACCTTGTTAGCCCTTCATCTCGGTGGCATCATCACTCTCAAAGAAGCTTTTTCAGGCTTCTCGAATCAGGGAATGCTGGCGGTCGGAGCGCTGTTCATCGTTGCCTATGCCCTGCAGAGTTCAACCGCGCTGGACACTTCGATCGAAAAGATACTCGGGAAAAAAGCCGACAGTACCATTTATTTTCGCTTCATGCTTCCCATCGCATGCGCTTCGGGCTTTCTCAACAACACACCGCTGGTCGCATCGTTGCTTCCAGTCATAAAACGCTGGTGTAAAAAAAACGGTCTTTCTGCATCAAAGTTCCTCATTCCTCTTTCCTATGCCACCATCATCGGTGGAACCTGCACACTTATCGGAACAAGTACCAACCTTGTCGTGCACGGCATGATGCTCGATCACGGCTTGAGCGGTTTTTCTTTTTTCGAACTGAGCAAAGCTGCACTGCCGCTGGCACTCGTCACCATCGCATACTTTGCCTTGATCGGACACCGGTTCCTGCCGGAAAGAAAAGATTCCCTGTCGCAATTCACGGAATCCTTACGTGAGTTCGTCATAGAAGTCAGCGTGCAAAAGGACTATCCCTATCTGGGCAAAACGGTACACGATGCAAACCTGCGTCACCTGAAAGGCCTCTTCCTTTTTCAGATCATGCGAGGAAACAGGGAGATCACTCCGGTATCACCGGATGAAAAAATACTGCTGGGGGACAAGCTGTTTTTTACCGGGCTCCCGGAAACAATCTACGACCTCCTGCACACCCCGGGCCTGCGCCTCATAGAAGATTCGGAATACGACATCAAAAACCTGGATTCCGACAAGCACGGCACCTTCGAGGCTGTGCTTTCAAACTCGTCACCGCTTATCGGTCAGACAGTCAAAGAGTGCAACTTCAGAACAAAATATGATGCGGTCATTTTAGGAATCCATCGCAACGGCCACCGGATCATCAAAAAAGTAGGCGATATAGAGCTAAAACCGAACGACACGCTGTTTATTCTCGCAAAAAGGGATTTCAGTCAGAAATGGTATGCATCGACCGACTTTTCATTGGTCAGCAACAGTATCAGCAGATACTCCAAACCAAAAAAGCAGGGCAACCTTGCCCTGCTGCTGATGCTCGCAATGATCGGTTCAGTCACGTTCGGCCTGACCTCGTCGATGCTGCTTGCCGCCTCGATCACTGCTGGCATCATGATTTTCACAAACATCATCAGCGCAGGAGATGCACAGAAAGCCATCGACTTCGATGTCCTGTTGATCATTGCCTGCGCTTTCGGCATAGGAAAGGGTATTGAAAATTCAGGGGTTGCGGAACTGCTTGCAACCCACATGATCGGTGCTGTATCACAATGGGGAATCATCGGTATCATTGCCGGCATCTTTTTCATAACCAGCATTTACACCGAAATCATCACCAACAACGCTGCTGCAGCCCTTATTTTTCCGATTGTGCTTTCAATCGCCGAAAAAATGCAGATCGACCCACTGCCGCTCATGGTCACCCTGGCTATAGCGGCATCCGCTTCTTTCGCTACCCCGATAGGCTACCAGACAAATCTGATGGTGTACAACCCGGGCGGATATAAATTTTCCGACTTCCTGAAAACAGGAAGTATCATGAACCTGCTTTCCGGCATCATCGTCACCATCATGGTCTATCTGGTATATTTCAGAGGCATATGAGCGATACAGCCGAACGAACCAACGCCCCCTTGGCGCCCTATTGTTTTATGATCCCTTGCTCCTGCAGATAGTGAACCAAAACTCCAGCATCCATCATATCCCCATGCCGCTGCACAATTGTCACTTCAGGTTCGGCAGGCGGCTCGAATGGAAGATCCACGCCCGGTAAAAACTGCAAGAACCCTTCTTCGACCTTCCGGTAAAGATCCGGTTCCTGTTCACGGCAGAGCTCCTTATCAGCATCTACGTACACCAGATGGAACCTTTCCGGACCTACAATTTCCGCAACCTGACGGCGAATATCCTCATCAGGAGAGATAAACGTACAAATGGTAATCAACCCCTGATCGTTCAGCATGTGGCACAGGTGCGCCACCCTGCGCAAATGTTCAGCACGATCAGGCGGAGAGTAATCCAGTTCACGGGAAAGACCTGAACGCACAACGCTCCCGTCGATTACCACGGTAACAGCACCACGGTCGAACAGCTCACGTTCGAGTTTATACGCCAGTTCATTTTTCCCAGAACCATGTAAACCGATAATCCAGACCGTTGCCCCTTTCTGCCTCAACCGTTCCTGCCTTTCACCGTTGCTGATAAGGCTCCGACCGGCAGCTGCAGTCGATGTCTCCGCACCTGTGATCCTGGAAGGCATGCTTTCCTCACTGACACGATCGATAATCATGCCAACCGCAACCGTATTGAACGAAACAGGATCGATCAATATGAACGATCCGGTCGACTTATTTTTTTGATACGAATCGAAGCAAAGCGGCTTGTTCGTGGTAAGCACCGTACGCCCGATATCATTCAATTCAAACGCATCGCTGTCGGACTTGCTGAGTGTATTGACGTCGATTCTATAACGAATCTTGTCGATGCGTGCCCTTGTTGTGCTTGAGGTATGCTTTATGAGATACTGTTTGTTCAATTCCATCGGCTGTTCACTCATCCATACCAGCATCGATTCGAAATGCCGTTCAATTTTTGGCATGTTATCCGGATGAACCAGCATGTCACCTCGAGAGATATCGATCTCATCCGCAAGCGTCAGTGCTACAGACATCGGAGGAAATGCTTCACCCAGCTCCCCGTCATAAGTCGTTATCGATGTCACTGTACTTTTTTTACGAGACGGAAGCACCATGAGTTCATCACCTATCCGAACGATCCCCGAAGCAACTTTGGCCGCGAATCCCCGGTATCCCTGAGAGGGCCGGAGAACATACTGTACCGGATAGCGTAAATCGATGAAGTTCTGATCACTGCCGACATGAACGGTCTCGAGAAAATGCAGCATAGTCTTACCGTCGTACCACCCCATCCTTTCCGAGTGCTCGACAACATTGTCACCTTTCAACGCCGACATCGGAATACAGTGCACATCGGGAATATTCAGTCGGGTCACGAAGTCCTTGTAATCGGCACAAATCACCTCGAATACCTCCTGACTGTACTCCACCAGGTCCATCTTGTTAACAGCCAGCACCACATGTTTGATACCGAGCAGTGATGCAAGAAACGTATGCCGTTTGGTCTGTGTGATGATACCTTTGCGGGCATCAACCAGTATGATCGACAAGTTGGCCGTAGAGGCCCCCGTCACCATATTTCTGGTATACTGCTCGTGCCCCGGGGTATCGGCAATGATGAATTTTCTTTTATTGGTCGAAAAATACCGGTAAGCCACGTCGATGGTGATTCCCTGTTCACGCTCCGCTTTCAATCCATCGAGCAGAAGCGCGTAATCCGTATCATTTTCGGCATGTCCTTCACGGGCGTTATCTCTCTCCAGGGCAACCAACTGATCCTCATAAATCTTCTTCGAATCAAAAAGCAACCGGCCGATCAAGGTCGATTTTCCATCATCGACCGACCCGGCCGTCAATAAACGCAAAAGATCCTTATCCTGATCCCGATCCAAAAATTCAACGATCTCATCCGTAACCGTCTTACCCTCACTATTGTTGTGCATTGGTGAAAATGATTAATACTTTAAAAATTCAATGTGATAACAACGTCGTAACGGAACCTAAAAATAACCTTCCCGCTTTTTCTGCTCCATCGACGCCTCCTGATCGAAATCAATAACTCTTGTGGTCCGTTCCGATTTGGTTGTCGTCATCATCTCCTGCACGATCTCTTCGATCGTCACGGCATCCGACTCGACGGCACCGGTCAGCGGATAACAACCGAGCGTCCTAAAACGCACCATCCGCATCTCCGCTCTGCTTCTCAGCTCTTCAGGCATCCTTTCATCATCGACCATGATCAGATTACCATCGAGATTCACTATAGGGCGTTTTTTCGCATAATAGAGCGGAACAATCGGAATATCCTCGAGCCTGATATACTCCCAGACATCGAGCTCGGTCCAGTTGGAAAGGGGAAAAACACGAATCGACTCACCCTTGTGAACTTTGGTATTGTATACATCCCACAGCTCCGGCCTCTGGTTCTTGGGATCCCACTGATGAAACGTATCACGGAACGAGAATATCCTCTCTTTCGCCCGTGACTTTTCCTCATCGCGGCGGGCACCGCCAAATGCTGCGTCGAACTTGTATTTATTCAAAGCCTGCAGCAAAGCCTGGGTTTTCATCAGATCGGTGTGCACCTGGGATCCATGCGAAAAAGGCCCGACACCTTCGTGGAAGGCTTCCATATTGGAATGTACGATCAGGTCCCAATTATTCCTTTCAGCATAGTTATCCCGGAACTCGACCATCTCGCGAAACTTCCATTTGGAATCAACATGCAGCAATGGAAAAGGAACCTTGCCGGGATAAAACGCTTTTTCGGCAAGCCGTACCATTACAGAAGAATCCTTTCCTATGGAATACATCATTACGGGATTTTCAAATTCCGCAGCGACCTCTCGAATAATATGAATCGATTCTGCTTCAAGTTGTTTTAAGTGGGAAATCTGATATGAATTCATGGAGATTAAATCAATTTAATATGGCCAAATACTTCCATCTGTTTTTTAAGCTTCTAAACCTTGATCCTCGGCATGACAAAATCAATCACGTGCTTGACACATTCCTCAATACTTTTTCCATCGGTACGAACATGGATATCCGGGTTTTCGGGTGCATCGTACGGAGCGCTGATACCGGTGAAGTTAGGGATCTGACCCGCTCTCGCCTTTTTGTACATTCCTTTGACGTCCCGCTCTTCGCACACTTCGAGCGGTGCATCGACAAACACTTCCAGGAAATCTTCCGGTCCGTTAATATCCCTTGCCATATCGCGCATTTCCTGTGATGGGCTGATGAAACTGTTCATCGTCACCACACCACACTGCACAAACAGCTTCGTCACTTCAGCTATCCGCCGGATATTCTCTCGACGGTCTTCCTCTCCAAAACCAAGATTGTTATTGATACCGGTACGGATATTGTCGCCATCGAGCACCTGCGTCAGAAATCCTTGAGCAGCCAGCTCCTTCTCCGCATGACGGGCCAATGTCGTCTTCCCCGACCCGGACAACCCTGTCAGCCACAAGGTACAACCACGTTGTCCGAGCATCTTCTCCTTGTCTGCACGGTTCAAAATCTGATCAAATACCGGATGTATATGTTCCATATCAAAAATAGTTAGCGTTATAAAAAACCTGGCAGCGACACAGCTGAACCGCCAGCGTAAACGTTTGAAACTCGAAAATAAAATCGCTATTTAACTGTTAAGAAACCTTTGGATAACAGCAATCGCAAAGCTTAATGCAAAGAAAAGAGGTATTACAAATTCTCAGCGAGAATAAAAAGGACCTGACTGAGAGATACGGTTTAAAAAAAATGGGCATTTTCGGTTCTGTCGCTAAAAATACTGCCACTGCAGATAGTGACATCGATATCGTTGTAGAAATGGCCCCAGATATACTCCTAAGAGCTGAGCTGAGACAAGAGCTGGAACGCTTACTGGGATATAAAGTAGACCTTATTCGATACTGGAAAAGGATGAATCACTATCTAAAGCAACACATCGATAAGGAGGCACTGTATGTATGAGCAAATTGTCAAAAATATCCAATCAAGACTTACTTGATTAACACCAAGCCGTAAAAAATATGATCAAGAATCTGAGCGATTCCTAAACATTTTTCTGCGTAGTCCATTCCACTTGTCTTACTCCTTTCGGGACCCAGCCTCTCAAAGTCACGACATTAATCGCCGTACATCTCTTCATAATACCGCTGATATTCACCCGAGGTCACATGATCGAGCCACTCCTGGTTGTCGAGGTACCAGTCGACGGTCTTTTCAAGCCCTTCTTCGAACTGGAGCGAAGGCTGCCAGCCAAATTCTTTCTGAAGCTTCGAGGAATCGATGGCATAACGATAATCATGACCCGCACGGTCGGTCACATAGGAGATCAGCTTTTCCGATTCTCCTTCAACCCGCCCGAGCTTCCGGTCCATAATACGGCAAAGCAGCTTTATAAGATCGATGTTTTTCCACTCGTTCCGCCCACCGATGTTATAGGTCTCACCCGGCTTACCGTTATGGTATATCACGTCGATCGCCTGAGCGTGATCGACCACCCAGAGCCAGTCCCTCACATTCTCCCCTTTCCCATAGACCGGCAGCGGTTTGTTGTTTCGGATGTTGTTGATAAACAACGGAATCAGCTTTTCAGGAAACTGGTAAGGCCCGTAGTTATTGGAACAGTTGCTGATCACTACCGGCATTCCATAAGTGTCATGATACGCCCGGACAAAATGGTCGGATGAGGCTTTGGATGCCGAATACGGGCTGTGTGGATCATAGGCGGTCGTCTCGGTGAATGCACCATCTTTACCCAACGCACCATAGACCTCATCGGTGGAGACATGGTAAAACAGCTTGCCGCTGAAATCCTCTTTCCAGGCAGCTCGTGCTGCATTGAGCAGGTTCACCGTTCCCAGCACATTGGTCATGACAAACTCGGTCGGGCTTGCGATCGAACGGTCAACATGCGACTCGGCAGCAAGATGAATCACCCCGTCGAATCCCTCTTTTTCAAACAGCTCGAGCATGGCTGCACTATCTGTAATATCCCCCCTGACAAACCGGTAATTCGAATTGTCCTCAATATCCCTCAGGTTCTCAAGGTTGCCCGCGTAGGTCAGTTTATCGAGATTGGTAATGGCATACTGGGGGTAAGCAGTCACAAAGTGCCGCACCACATGCGACCCGATAAATCCCGCGCCGCCAGTTATTAAAATGTGCATGGTAGTTACAGT
>JADMLA020000031.1 GCA_015482705.2 Prosthecochloris sp.
GAGAGGTTGGTCGTGGGGAGATGATCTCATTGAAAAGTTACATGGCAAAGTATGGGAATAGGGCTTTTGATAATGATTTGCAGCTTGCGGTTCATCCGGTATCCAATCTTTCGATCGGCGGTAAGGTGATTGATTGTCAGGTTGAGATTTCCGAGGAGTGGAAGAGGTTGTGCAGAGCAATTTATAAAAGCGTGCCTTTACGTTTTTTTGCGTTGGACTGTAAGGGTCATCCTGGTTCTCCGAAACGGCTTTTTGTTTTGGAGATCAATGCGAATCCGGGAATCGAGTCTGTTTACAGATGGTCGGAAGCCACTGGGGATATGATCGTTGATCTACTTGTCGAACATGCTTTGGTTGCCCCCGAATAGTCTTTTGGCATCACTGTTTTGAACTTTTATTCTCTACAGGTTGGTTGAAAACAAGACAAAATTGTGAAAGAAAGCTGCGAGGTAATGGTATTCAGTGCTCAACTCACTCACTGTAGCTTGTAAAGCGATGTAATTCCATGGAAAAATTTTCATTCTTACGTTTCCTGCCGGTTTTGCTGCTTCTTTTTTTTCTGCCTGCTTCATTGATAGCATCCGGTTTTGTTCCTTTTTCGTTTCGTTTGCCCCTGTTGCTCCTCAGCTTTTGTGTGACCGTGGTATACAGTATCTATAGGGGGTTTACGCTTGGCGATCTTGGAATCAGAGCGGATAACCTGGGTCTTTCTCTGAGGGTAAATAGTGTTCTGACGCTTCTGTTTTCAACTTTTCTTGCATTGCTGTTTTACTTCGACCTGATACCGGGGCCTTTTTATCCGGCAATGACTGTTTTTTTCCCTTTTTACCTTCTGCTTTCCAGTCCGATGCAAGAGTTTTTGTTCAGAAGCTTTTTGTTTGCGGAAATGCGTGCTGCCGGAGTGAGAAGCGCTTGGGCGCTTGTTTTTTTTTCGGCATTTTCTTTTTCTTTCATACACATCATTTACGGAGACTGGCTGACTCTCGCACTGACGTTTTGTATCGGTGTTCTTTGGGCGTTGGTTTATTACTACATCCCGAACCTTGTCGGGGTTTCCGTTTTTCACGGAGTGGTTGGAATCTTCGGTGTGCTGGCTGGTGTGGCGAGAAATATGTGACAAATTTTTTCCCATTTCCAGTAACTCGAGGACAGTTCTTCACGGTTCTCCGGAGGACTTCATGAACTTTTCGCCATCGTGGTTTGTTAGCACATGTAAGCGCTTAGGCTACAATGTATTACAGAAAATTTCAAATATCTCTTCGAGTTAGATTTTCTGAAACGCATGCTATGTCGAACACAATCCTTTTCAACGGATTAACGAGGTGTGTAACAATTGTTTTTTATTGTTGCATTTTTTTTCTTTTCGGGACTTTTCCATCGAGCAGACTCTCTCATGCCGAGCCTTTGACCAGAGAGGCCTTCGTCACTCTTTTGCAGAACACTCATCCCATATTTGAAAAAGAGCGGTTGACGAATGCCATCGAGCAAGCCGAACAGCAAAGAAATCTTGGCGAGGTTGACTGGAACCTTTCTTCTTCTTTGACATGGTCGCGTGAAGAGTCGACAATAGCCGTATTCAGCCCTGACCTGACCAACGCCCTTTCGCTGGAAACAGGGGTCAACAAGCAGTTTTGGGATACAGGGGGAAGACTCTCGGCCACCTATTCTTTGAGCCGTACTTCGAGCAGTGTTGAGGCGGTACCGCTACTTTCTTATCCGGAAAGATTTTATGAAAACAGTATAGAGCTGCAGTATTCGCAACCGTTGTTGAGAAACTGGGGAGGGAAGCTGACTCGTCTGGAATATGACCTCAAGGCCTTTGATGTCGATGCTGCTGTCATTCAGGCTGAAGAGAACATCGAGGATTTTCTTACCGAGTCGATATCGAAATACCTCGATTGGGTGTACCTCGAGGAACAGAAAAGGATAATTGAAAGAAGACTTCGCCTGAGCCGCAAGGAGTATGAAAGGGCGAAAAACAAGTTCAATGCGTTTCTCGTTGACTCGGTAGACGTGATAAGGGCGCAGGACGCCTTGAACACATGGAAACAGAACTTGGGGCTTGTCGACTCGCAACTTTCAGCGTTGAAGGCGGAATTGTCCGTTCTGGTACAGGCATCCGCTATTCTAACCGGAATGCCGGATTTCAACCTCTATGACCTGCGGTCTCCTCGGTCTCTTGCATCAGCCAGAGCAAAGCTGAAGAGTTCTTCGAGGGTTTTGAAGATATTCGAACTACGGGAAGAGCAGCTCGATGTCGGTGCATCAGGTGTGAGGGAAACAGGTAAACCCGATCTTTCCTTGATCGCAGCGGTGACGGCTAAGAACGCCGAGGAGAACGGGTGGGACTCTTTCAATCTCGAGAAAAAAGATGCCGCCATCGGGCTGCAGCTTTCGCTTCCTATTGAAAACAGAACGGCAAAGGCGGATTATCAGAGAAATCGTCTCCAGGTTCTTCAGCTCGAAAAGGAACGTGACGATGTGTTCCTTTCACTCGACGCATCTCTTTCGTCTCTTCATGCGCAGATGATGAGGCTTAACGGAGTTCTGGAATTGAACCGTAAGCAGATCGAATCGGCAAGGTTGAGAACCATAGAGGAAATAAAGATATACGAGCAGGGCAGAGGTGATCTCACCTTTGTCATCATGAGCAGGGATAATGAGGAAAGCGCAAAGCTGATATATGCTGAAAACGCTCTGAATTATCAGAAACTCTGGTTGCAGTATCAGGCTTTGATGGATGAGTTGTATGAAGAGGAGCAAGGAGCGAGGAGTAGCGCACTTCGTGCGCAGGAGTAAGGAGGGTTGTTTGGTTAATGGTTAGCAGGTATTAGGTAATAGATGATAGAGAATGGGGGGACGTGACTGGTCACTAGTCACTCGTTACTCGTCGCTAATTTTCTTTTGACTTGATCAGGTCTGCATGAAATCACTTTTCCGTTTCTTCGCCGAGCGTCACATGCTCGCGTATCTCATGACGATACTGGTTTTGCTGTTCGGCATGGCTACGCTCTGGCAGATCAATCGCGCCCAATATCCCAAGGTTGATCTCGGGCAGATGGTCGTTACCACGCAGTACCCCGGTGCTGCGCCTGAGGATGTGGAGCTCAACGTCACCAACAAGATCGAAGATGAACTGAAAAGCGTCACCGACATCAAGCGGGTTTTTTCGATGTCGATGGAAAATGTTTCGATCGTCATTGTCGATATAGAACCGGATGCTTCGGATCCTGACGAGGTAAAAAGGGAAATACGGGAAGCCGTTTTTCGCATAACGGATTTTCCCGAAGAGGTGACCGAATCTTCTCTGATCACCGATATCAAATCTTCGATTTTTCCAATTCTCGAGGTTGGCCTGACAGGAGAGATGGCTTATCCTGAGCTGAGAGAGCTCGCCCGGCTGTTTGAAAAAAAACTCAAGGATATTCCAGGAGTTGCCAGTGTTCAGCGTTACGGTTACCGCGATAGAGAGATACAGGTAGAACTCTATCCTGACAGGATAACGAATCTCCAGATTCCGATGCAGGATGTCGTCAATGCGATTCAGCAGCGGAATATCAGGGCAACCGGAGGATCGCTCGAGTCTTTCACCAGTGAAAAAAACGTTGTCACGCTCGCTCAGTTCAGAGATCCTCAAGAGGTTCAGGATGTCGTTGTCCGTTCGAGTTTCGACGGTCCGATTATCAGGATTTCAGATATTGCTGACGTAACCGATGGTTTCGAGGAAGAGCGCGTCTTGTCAAGGATCAACGGCGAGCCTGCAATTTCGTTTCTCATCAATAAAAGTGAATCAGCGGATATCATACGGACGGTCCAGGCGATACGTGCATTGGTGAATGAAGAGGAGAAGCTGCTGCCAGAGGGAGTCCGGTTTATTTACGGACTTGATTTTTCACAGTATGTAGAGAATCAGCTTTCGATTGTGCTGACAAACGGCACGATTGGCCTTGTGCTCGTATTGATCGTTCTGTCTCTTTTTCTCAATATCCGAACGGCCTTTTGGGTTGCGCTCGGTATACCGTTTACTCTGCTTGGCGGGATTTCCTTGTTGCCACTTTTTGATGTCGAGCTGGATAGCATTACCCTCACCTCTCTCATAATCGTTATCGGTATTGTGGTCGATGATGCCATTATCATATCGGAAAACATTTTTCAGAGGCGTGAGCGTGGGGAGTCTCCGGTCGATGCAGTCGTAAACGGTATCTTCCAGGTGTATAAACCAGTGTTGACGACCATATTGACAACGTTTCTGGCTTTCGCCCCGATGTTTTTCATGCCGGGATTATTGGGAAAATTTGTCTTCGTGATACCGCTTACCATTACGCTCGCTCTATTTATGTCGCTTATCGAAGCATTTTTTGTGTTGCCTGCACATATTTTACCCGGCTTGTATTCGGGTAATTCTGGTGACGGCAAGGGCCGGAAGACCACCATGCGTAACTGGTTTATGCCTGTCCGCAACATGTTTGAAAAGGTACTTTTTTCTCTGCTTCGTTTTCGATACGTCCTGGTTTTTCTTGGCTTTCTCAGTCTTGGCGGGGCAATTTATTACGGCGCTAATTATATGAGTTACATTTTGTTTCCAACCAAAGGTGCCGATGCATTCAATATCTGGATCGAACTGCCGGTAGGTAGCTCGTTGAATGCAACGTCGGCAAAAGCGGCAGAGTTCGAAAAGCTGCTCGATGAGCTGCCGGAAGACGAAGTATCTGCTTATCTGACAAGGGTGGGGACGCAGGCTGATATTATTCCCATAGAGCAGGAAAATTTCGCCGAGCTTGCGGTGAAACTCACTCCCTACGGTACAAGAAGCAGGTCTGCGGACGAGATTGTTGCAGCTATACGTGAGAAAGCAATGGCAATCGGCGGATTGGAAAAAACCACTTTTTTCGTGGTATCGGGAGGACCGCCTGTCGGCAAGCCGGTTACCATACGGGTTGTCGGTTCAGATGATCAGGGCAGAACGGCCCTTGCCGATTCGGTTTTCAACTATGTATCCGGTATCAGCGGAGTGACGGATCTTGATCGGGATGATAAGGAGGGAAAAGAGCAAATTGAAATATCGATACGTCACGACCGTCTTTCAAGGCTTGGATTATCCGTGGCTGACATTGCCAGAACGGTCAGAACCGCATATGATGGTCAGGTCGTTACCAGTGTTCGTTATGGAGAGGAGGAAGTTGATTTCAGAGTGATGCTTCAGAAATTCGCTCGAAAAAAGCTCGAATATCTTCAGGATCTCTCCATTCCGAACCGGACGGGGCGATTGATTCCTCTCAAAGAGGTGGCTGGTTTCAAGCAGGGAGCCGGACCTTCGATTTTCCATCACTATGATGGGGAACGGTCGATAACCATTTCTGCTGAAGTTCAGCAGGATACCGTTACGCCGATCGAGGTCATGCGTATGGTTGAGAATCGCTTTGCGTTCAACCGCGATTTTCCAGGGGTGAAACTTGTGTTTGGAGGAGAGGCTCAGGAATCCGAAGAATCGCTTCGCGGTTTGTTCGTCGCTTTCGGCATCGCTGCATGTGGAATCTATTTCCTGCTAATACTCCTGTTCAACTCGGTAACACAACCGCTTTTGGTCATGATGTCGATTCCATTCGCTATCATCGGGGTTGTGATTGCTTTTGCCTTGCATGGTGAAGTGTTCAGCTTTTTGGGGCTTCTGGGTGTTGTGGGTATGGCGGGTGTCGTTGTCAATGATTCTCTCGTTTTGGTCAACTACCTCAACGAGCTTTGTCAATCGGGAAAAAACATCGATACTCGGGTTCATGTTGCCAAGGGAACAGCCGACCGCCTTCGAGCCATTTTGCTTACTACGGTAACGACGGCTGCCGGTCTGCTTCCGCTTGCATACGGTATTGGAGGAACGGATGCCGCCATGATGCCGATGGCGCTTGCGCTGGGTTGGGGGCTGCTGCTGGCAACTCCTCTTACACTCGTGTTGATACCTTGCCTTTATATGATCGGTTTTGATATTCGAAACATGTTTCTTGGCGCTATCGAGAAAAGTCCTGAATGAATGATGCGGTTGTTTTTTATCTTGTGCCATAATGGATAAAGCTTCCAACATTCTTGCCACTACCCTCTCGAATGACTGTTTTGGGATTTTTCCCCTGCATGGCGAGCTGCCTGGAATACAGGGAGATGATACCGCTCGCTATAAACCATTTCAGATCGTCTGGTTTACCAGGGATGCCGATGCGGTAACTACCATTGATTTCGAGCAGTATCCCGTGAAAGCAGATTCGGTCTATTGTATTTCTCCCAGTCAGGTTCATACGATTTCGGGAGAGCCGGTTGATGGGTTCCGCATTCTTTTTTCGATCGATATTTTCAGCACTCTGGAGGATGAGGATATTCGCTGGCTTTTCAATCCTCTTGTCAACGATGGTCTAATGGTTTGTGGAGAGATACGGGATAAGCTCGAGGTTCTCTCGCAACTGATGATTGACGAGTGTGCGGGGATGAACGAGCCGGTGGTGTTCAATGCTTATTTGCAAGCATTTTTACGTTATCTCGTCAGGTCCGGTTCGGGTCGGAAATTATCGTTCGGTTCAGCAGCCGCACGATTGAACAAGCTCTTTTCTCTTATCAACACCTACTATAAAAAAGAGCGCAAGGTCTCTTTTTACGCTTCACACGTTGGGCTTTCTCCCAAACGTCTCAACGAAATACTCAAGGAAACGACAGGCGTTACCTTGACGGAAATTCTGCACTACAGTCTGATCATTCAAGCCAAGCGTGAAATAGGGGAGGGTGAAAAGAATCTCAAGGAGATCGCTTTCGAACTCGGATTCAGTGAACAGGCGTATTTTAGCCGTTTTTTTAAAAAACACACAGGTCAAACACCCCAGGAATTTCGCAGACAAGTGTTCAGATTGTCCAAAAAAAGTGGATAATAGTGTTCGTCCGTTTTTTGTTCTACATGTACATTATTGTTCTCTAAGCGATCGCCCTGACGTCAGCAATGGAGTGTCTTTGATGAAGCGTTTGCTATGCAATAACCGGGAGTTTCATTTGCCTGAAAATTTTGCGAAGGGTTTTTTTTGTTTTTGTTTTTTTGGTTATAATTGCGCTATCAATTATTGTTATATCAAATAAGTATGTTGAAAAATATCAGAAAAAGAATCGGTATGCCGGCATTGCACATTGCGATGCTATCGATTTTCCTGTTCGGATGCGGGGGCAGGGGTAACGCACCGGGAGCACAAGCGCCATCTCTGCCGGTGATGAAAATAGAACGCTCTTCTCCGGTTGTGCAAAGGGAGTATTCTTCTCTAATCGAAGGGGTTGTCACTGTCGAGGTCAGGCCTCAGGTTGATGGAACGCTTCAGGAAATAGCTGTCGATGAAGGCGCTTTTGTCAAAAGAGGGCAGTTGTTGTTCAGCATCGATGACCGTGTGTACCGTGAGGAGCTGAAATCATCTCTTGCAGCACGAAATGTTGCAAAAGCTGCTCTCGAAGTTGCCGAGATCGAGGTGGAGAGACTCAGACCTCTGGTGAAAAACAAGGTTGTGTCACAAATTCAGTTGAAACAGGCAATGGCGAACCATCGCTCTGCAAAGGCGAGTCTTGAGCAGGCTGAAGCGGCTGTTCAGACGGCACGCATCAACCTTGGTTATACCAGGATAACAGCTCCGGTAGACGGTTATATCGGTGATATTCCTTTTCGAATCGGTAGTCTGGTGAGCAGTAATCAGCAGGAACAGTTGACGACACTGACCGATGTACATGAGGTTCAGGCTTATTTCAGCATGAGCGAAATTGATTTTGCGCATTTCAAACAGCAATATCCCGGAAGCTCCATCGAAGAGAAGCTTGCTTTGATGCCTCCGGTTACTCTGCTTCTCGCCGATGACAGTCGTTACCCACTGAAAGGGCGGCTCGATGCGGTAAGTGGTCAGTTTGACCGATCCACAGCTTCTGTGATGTTTCGCGCGACTTTTCCTAACCCGGATGGCATTTTGCGCTCCGGCAATACCGGAAAAGTGAGTGTTCCTTACCGCTATGAAAATGTTGTTCAGGTACCGCAGGCCAGCACTGCGGATCTTCAGGATAGAATATTCGTTGTCAAGGTCGGTGAGGGTAATGCCGTAACGAGAACACCTATAACGGTTGTTGACAGAAACAATCTCGACTATATCGTGGGAGGCGGCCTTGAAGAGGGCGACATGATTGTCTTGTCGGGATTTTCTCGTTTACCCGACGGGGCGGTGATCAGCCCGCAGACAGCAGAAGAGGTAGAAGGATCCGGCCAGGATAAACAGAATTGATGAACAGCTTGGAAAATAACTGAATTTATGTTTGAACGATTTATTAACAGGCCGGTTCTCGCAACGGTAATATCGGTATTTTTTGTTCTGCTTGGCTTGATAGGTATTACCCAGCTTCCGCTTACGCAGTTCCCCGACATCGCACCCCCGGCAGTGTCCGTTTCGGCGACTTATCCTGGCGCCGATGCTGAGACTATTGCCCGTTCGGTCGCTCCATCACTCGAAGAGGCGATCAATGGTGTCGATGGTATGACTTATATGACATCGACATCGAGCAATGACGGTTCCCTTGCGATCAACGTTTTTTTCAGGCTCGGTACAGATCCTGACCAGGCGGCTGTCAATGTACAGAACAGGGTTGCAACCGCAACCAGCCAGTTACCCGAAGAGGTGACGAGATTCGGGGTGACGACTGCCAAAACGCAGAACAGTATGATAATGGTTGTGACGTTGTACAGTGATGACCCTGATACATACGATGCAGCCTTTTTACAGAATTATGCAAAGATCAATCTGATTCCTGATATTCAGCGCGTTGACGGTGTCGGGCAGACCGAGGTTTTCGGGGCGAGAGACTACTCGATGCGTATTTGGCTCAAGCCTGACAAAATGGCGGCTTACTCGGTATCTCCTCAGGAAGTGATTGCTGCAGTTCAGAGCCAGAACGTCGAGGCAGCACCAGGCAGGTTCGGTGAGAATGCCGGTGAGGCTCTCGAGCTGATCATCCGGTACAAGGGGAAAATGAAAGAGCCGGGTGAATATGGCAGCATCATTCTCCGGACCAATACCGATGGCTCGGTTCTGCGACTCAAAGACGTTGCAAGAATCGAACTCGGCTCATACAGTTATGCTGTCGATGCGGATGCCAACGGGAAAGAGTCTGTGACCATGGCGGTTTACCAGGCTGCCGGTTCGAACTCCAATGATATTCAGGTTGCTGTACTTGATGTATTGGAAAACGCTTCGCAATCTTTTCCCGAAGGAATCGGTTACATTATTCCTTACAGCACAAAGGAATCGCTTGACAAGTCGATCGATCAGGTGATTCATACCCTCTTCGAGGCTTTTGCTCTGGTTTTTCTGGTGGTGTTCATTTTCTTGCAGGATTTTCGATCAACGCTTATTCCGGCAATCGCGGTTCCAGTCGCCATTATTGGAACCTTTTTCTTCATGATCCTATTCGGCTTTTCCATCAACTTGCTGACCTTGTTTGCCCTTGTGCTCGCTATCGGTATTGTCGTTGATGATGCCATTGTTATCGTCGAAGCTGTTCACGCAAAAATGGAGCAACAGCATCTTCCTGCAAGGACGGCAACGCATAAGGTTATGAGCGAGATAACCGGCGTGATTATTTCCATTACCCTTGTCATGGCTTCGGTATTTCTCCCGGTCGGTTTTCTTGAAGGCTCGATAGGGATGTTTTACCGCCAGTTTGCCTTTACTCTCGCAATTGCCATTTTGATTTCGGCTGTCAATGCGTTGACGCTCAGCCCGGCACTGTGTGCTTTATTTCTTGCCGGGAACGGTGAAGAAAAAAAAGGCTGGTTCAAGCGATTCGAAGAACGCTTTTTCAAGGGGTTCAATGCCGGTTTTGCTGCGGTGACCGAGCGTTATGTCGGTACCCTCAGGGTTCTTATTCGCAGGAAATGGTTGAGCCTTGGTGGTCTGGCCGCTGTTTCCGGTCTTGCTTTCTGGATGGCTGTCAGTGCGCCTTCCGGTTTTATTCCGGATGAAGACAGTAGTTTCTTTATCCTTGCAGCATCGCTTCCTCCCGGAGCATCGCTTGACCGAACGATGGAAGCTCTTGACAAGGTCGAAGGTGTTCTGCAAGAAGAGGAAAGTGTAAACGATGTGATTTCGGTTGCGGGTTTCGATTTGATAGCCGGAGCAAGTTCACCTTCTGCAGGTGTGGTTTTTATCAACCTCAAGGATCCTGAGGAGCGTGGCAGGGTGAAAAATATACACGCTATTATGGGCGGGGTTTCGCAAAAGCTCGTGAGTGTCAATGAGGGTACTTTTTTCCCGATTCAGCCACCTACAGTTCCCGGCTTCGGTAATGTCGGGGGACTTGAAATCGTATTACAAGACAGGACTTCCGGTACCTTAAAAGAGTTTGAAGCGACGGCGAATGGTTATATCGGTGCGCTGATGTCACGTCCTGAAATCTCATTCGCATTTACGACATTCAATACAGGCTATCCACAGTATGAGTTGTTGGTGGATGAAGTAAAGGCGAACCAGCTAGGCGTTCAGGTCGATCAACTTCTCGGGGTGATGCAGGCCTATTACGGAAGTATTCAGGCTTCTGATTTCAACCGCTTCGGTAAATATTACAGGGTTGTTGTGCAGGCGGAACCCGAAGATCGGGCGGACCCTTCTTCTCTCGAGGGGATTTTTGTCAAAAATGCTATGGGTGATATGGTGCCCATGAATTCACTGGTAAGCCTGAAAAAAGTCTATGGTCCGCAGACTGTCGATCATTTCAATCTTTTCAATGCACTGACCGTCAATGCTGTTGTTTCACCCGGATACACCACAGGGCAGGCTATCGAAGCGGCTGAACAGGTTGCTGCTGAAGTGCTTCCTGCCGGTTTTTCATATGACTGGAAAGGAATGAGCCGTGAAGAAATCGAATCGGGAAGTCAGGCCGTGTATATCTTTTTACTATCGCTTGTTTTTGTTTATCTCCTGCTTTCAGCTCAGTACGAAAGTTACATATTGCCTCTCGCAGTTATTTTCTCGATTCCAACCGGAATTTTGGGTGTCTTTGCTGGAATACAGTTGTTGGGTATAGAAAACAACATCTATGTACAGGTCGCGATGATTATGCTGATAGGATTGCTTGCAAAAAATGCAATTCTGATTGTTGAGTTCGCCATTCAAAGGAGGAAATCCGGCCTCACACTCTATGAATCGGCGCTTGAAGGAGCAAAAGCGAGGTTTCGCCCAATTCTCATGACCTCGTTTACCTTCGCTGTCGGTCTTATGCCTCTTCTCTGGGCATCCGGTCCGTCCGCTCTCGGCAATCATTCCATCGGTGCGGCTGCGGTTGGAGGTATGCTCAGCGGTGCGTTGCTTGGTGTGCTGATAATTCCGGTTCTCTATATGCTCTTTCAGTCGCTTCAGGAAAAAATCAGCGGGCCGCCTCATGATCCTGAGGCCGAGGTTTCTGTTGAAAGATCACTTCACAGGTAAAGGGAATATGTTTTCTTCAGGAATACGAAATTGATAACGAAGAATTATTGAAATAATGAATAGAACGAGAGTACAGGGGATCTTCCTGATCCCCCTGTTTTTCCTGATGCTCTCCGCATGCAGTACCGTTGAGGAGTATTCTCAACCGGATCCGGGTATTCCCGGGATGTATCGGGGGGCCGATAAACAGGATTCAGCGTCTGCAGCGGCTCCTTTTGCCGGAACAGTGCCGTATCGGGCTTTTTTTGTCGATTCTGTCCTGATCAACCTTATCGATGCTGCAATTGAGAACAATCATGATCTTCAGGTTGCCGTAAAGAATATAGAATATGCCTCTCTTGCTTTGAAGCAGTCAAAATTGGGAAACATACCTACGCTTGATTTCCAGGTGAGCGGAAGCAAAGCGACTACTTCAGATTACAGCAGTTCCGCTCTATCCACAGGTGAGGATAGTGTCGAGGACTACAATGCATCGTTTTTGTTGTCATGGGAAGCTGATATCTGGGGGAAAATCCGTAACACAAGAAAGGCTGCGCTGGCTGAGTATCTCCGCACGGTTGAAGCAAGAAAAGCGGTGCATACGAGACTGGTCGCCAACGTTGCTGAAGGGTATTATAATTTGTTGCTGCTCGATGCACAGCTCGATGTCACGAAAAAAAATCTTGCACTTGCAGAAACCACTCTCACAATGATGCGGTTACAGTATGATGCCGGCCTCGTTACCTCGCTGGCAGTGGAGCAGCAGGAAGCCAGAAGGTTTGAAATACAGTCCAGCATTGCAGGGATAGAACAGGGTATTGCCGTGCAGGAAAACGCCTTGAGTGTTCTCTGTGGCAGAATGCCTGAGGAAATAGTTCGCACAGCAAAGCTTTCTGAAATGTCTGCAGAAAACAGTTTATATCCAGGCGTTCCAGCGTTGCTTCTCAGCAACCGGCCAGATGTCAAAACGGCAGAGATGGCTCTTATGAAAGCTCATGCAGAGAGCGGTGTTGCTTCTGCAAAGCTCTATCCTTCTTTTTCAATCAGTGCAGAAGCAGGGGCGAATGCGCTCGAGTCGAGTGACTGGTTCAATTTTCCGGGTTCCTTGTTCTCATTTGTTCAAGGTTCGGTTCTTCAACCGGTTTTTCAGCAGGGAAAGCTCAGAACGGCGTATAAACAGTCAAAAGTTGTGCGTGATCAGGAGGAGATTCTTTTCAGAAAAACAGTTCTCGAAGCTGTACGGGAAGTATCCGATGCTTTAGTGGCGATACAGAAGCTGGAAAATCGGGAAAAAGCAGTTGAAAAACAGGAACGCATTCTTCTTCAATCGGTTGATAATGCAAACCTCCTGTTTAAAAGCGGTATGGCCGATTATCTGGAGGTGATTACCGCACAGGCAAATGCGCTCGATGCTTCACTTTCGCTTGCAGATCTTCACCGCCAGCGCCTTAACGCCAGAACGGAATTGTATAGGGCCTTGGGGGGAGGATGGCAGTGACGTCGAGGTGATAGATTTTTCGGAGTCGGCTTGCTTTTACAATTTTTTTATATTTTACGGTTGTAAGGTTATTTTTTTCTACAGGTAAACTGGAGAAATATGGCTAATTCAACTGAGAATACTTTTCTGGATGACCCCCTAAAAATTACCGGGGCGCTAGTGGGGGGGGCTTTTCTTCTTTCACCTCTTGGCAGGCCTATTCTTCGGGGTGCCTCACGGTTGGCATTGACCGGGCTGGGTCTTTACGCTGCAGGTAAGGCAGCGGGTAAGGCTGCAGATGCTTTCATTGATTTTACCGATCCTTCGGATAAAGATACGGAAGCGGAATATGTTGAAGAACAGTCTGAATGAAGTTTATTCGCATGTATTGTTAACGTGAAACCGGATGAGTTTGATATGCCTGATACCAATTCACAATCAAATACTCTTTTAACTGCTGTTGGTATTGGAGGTGCGGCATTACTCGTTCCTCCTATTGGTGTACCACTGGTTATTCATGCTGTTAGTGGTGCTCTGGTTGGGGGGCTTGGTCTCGCTGCGACAGGAGTTCTTCTTGGACCGGTCGTTGCCAATATGCCCCAGGCCAAACCAGCTCAGCCTCAGAGTGTCTCTCAACCTCAGGAAAGTGTTCAGCCGCCACAGCCGAAGGAGTCTGAGCAGTCATAGGATGAAGAATAGGTTTACTTATTTCTCTATCTCTTTCTTGTTTACGGTTGAAAGAATCTTTCGAAGTTCTTCAGAAGAATGAACCGGCAGGCTGCATGTCTGATGAGCACAGACATATGCGGCATCAATTGTTGTTTGACGCGCAACGCTTTCTAAAAAAGGGGTTGTTTCCGCATTACTACTGCCTGAAGTGTGAACGATAATCGTGTCAGGCAGATACATTTCTCCCACTGTGTTTTTAAGGCTCTTCATTGTATTGCTTTGCGGGTCACCGGCAAGAATAATCTGACGTGTACCGTAGAGTGGCAGCATGATTGTTTTGAGCAGATAAGGCAACTGCCTGCAATTTTCCTTGAGTGTTGTACTGAAATACGCAACAGTGTTGTCTGCGATTACTCTAAAATCATCACGGTCAAGCATATCTGCCAAACGGTAAAGAGACCTCACGGTTACTGAATTTGGAGAGGGTTCGGCACCATCGTAATCCTCTTTCATGCGTATCGGGATGGTGGGATCGTCCGATGCAGCATTGAAAAAACCTCCCGACACATCATCGAAAAACAATTCGATCTGCTTTTCCATAAGTGTGACGGTCTGCTTCAGGTAGATGTTTTCGGACGAGACTTCATAAAGGTCGATCAGCCCCTGTATGAAAAACGCGTAATCGTCAGCTTTGCCGTCGATACCGGCCTGGCCTTTCCGGAAACGCCGAAGCAGCCTTCCTTCACTGCTGCAATAGAGGTTTGCGAGGATGAAATCCGCAGCTTTCAGAGCTACATCGAGATAGTGCTGATTTTGAAGAGCTGAAGAGGCTTTTGACAGAGCCGAGATCATCAGGCCGTTCCACGATGTGAGGATCTTGTCATCCAGATGCGGTCTGGGCCTTTTTTTCCTTGCAAGCAGCAGCTTTTTTCGTGCTTCGGCCATGCGTTCGACGATTGTTTCTACAGGTAAGGAGTGCTTTTCCGCAGCGGCAGCGACGGAATGCTTAATGGAGAGGATGTTTCGCCCGGCAAACTCCACATGCGGATCATCCATGACGTTTCCATTGAATTCAACACCATGTATGAAACAAAAGATGCTTGTTTCAAGGGGATCGAGCACCTCTGTAATTTCTTTATGGGACCAGGTATAAAACGCTCCTTCTTTTTTTATGTCGCTTTTTTTATCCGGAAAACTGTCGGCATCTTCAGCAGAATAAAACCCTCCATCGCTGTCGGTCATATCACAGAGAACATAGTTGAGGATATCGTCGGCGAGGTCGGCATAAAGGCTTTTGCCGGTTATCTGGTAAGCTTCTACAGCTACAATTGCCAGCTGTGCATTGTCGTAAAGCATTTTTTCGAAATGCGGAGTGTGCCACCGTTCATCGGTCGAGTAGCGGGCAAATCCGCCGCCACCGAGATTTTTTATGCTCAATTGGTCGTGAATGCCTCCTGCCGCCATTTTCCTTAACGTAAAGAGAGCCATTTCCAGCGCGTCCTGCTTTCCGGTATGATGGGAGTAGGCGAACAGAAATTCGAGGATGGAAGGCTGAGGAAATTTCGGTGCATTACCGAAACCTCCATTTTCCTTGTCGAACATTTCAGCAAACGTTGTTGCTGCATGATGGAAAATATCTCTATTCAATTGGGTTTCCTCGGGTTTACTCAGGGAGAGGGCTTCAAGCTGGCCGTTCATATCTGCTGCTGCAGAGACAAGCCGGCTTCGGTCTTCTTTCCAGGCCCGTTCGATTGACAGCAACAGTGACAGAAATCCTGGTCTGCCATAACGGTCTTTGGGTGGAAAATAGGTGCCGCCGTAAAACGGTTCGAGATTGGATGTGAGCCATACCGACATCGGCCAACCGCCACTACCTGTTGTCGCCTGGACATAAGTCATATACAACTTGTCTATGTCCGGGCGTTCCTCTCTATCGACCTTGACCGGAACGAACGATCTGTTCAGGATCTCTGCTATTGTATCGTTTTCAAACGATTCATGTTCCATTACATGACACCAGTGGCAGGTGGAATAGCCGACTGAAAGGAAGATCGGTTTCTGTTCATTGCTGGCTTTGTCGAATGCAAGGTCGTTCCATGGGTACCATTCGACTGGATTATACGCATGCTGCAGTAAGTAGGGGCTTGTTTCTTTGGCCAGAAGGTTGGGTTTTCGTTTTGAAGGTATTGGCATTTGTGGATTGATTGATTGACGATTGACTATAGAACAACTCTGTGAACAAGGAAGTTCACAATAGTGAAACCCTGTGGTGTAATAAATGGTTATAGAGGTATGTGTTCATGATTTAATATTGGAGTGAAAAATGAGATATGGTAGGTTTTTGTCTGTATCAGCGATGGTAGTACTTGCATTGACTGTGGCTTCATGTAATACGCAGCAGCCTGAAGCCGCGGAAAAAACTGCAAAAAATGAATTATTAGAAACGGAGGATGTGATGACGTACAAGACCTTGACACCGGAAGAAGAGAAAGTGATCGTTAATAAAGGAACTGAGATGCCGTTTACCGGTGAATATGTCTATAACAAGGATGATGGAACGTATGTCTGTAAGCGTTGTGATGCTCCGCTTTTCCGTTCATCAGACAAGTTCGATTCCGGTACTGGATGGCCGAGCTTCGATGATGAAATACCCGGGGCGATAAAAAAAGAGACCGATGCGGATGGCAGAAGAACTGAAATTCTTTGTGCCAATTGTGGAGCGCATCTCGGTCATGTATTTTACAACGAAGGATTTACCGATAAGAATGCGCGGTATTGTGTCAATTCGATCTCGCTTGACTTCAGTAGGGAAGGTGGCGCTGATACAGCCGTGACCGGTACGACAGAGAAGGCGGTTTTTGCTGGAGGATGCTTTTGGGGAGTGGAATATCATTTTCAAAAGGTTCCAGGAGTAAAAGCCGTGATATCGGGTTATACTGGTGGCAGTAAGCCGGATCCAACGTATAAGGAGGTTTCTTCCGGTACCACCGGGCATGCCGAAGCTGTTGAGGTTGAATATGATCCTTCCATCGTTTCATACGAGAAGCTCGCAAAACTCTTTTTTGAGATCCATGACCCGACTCAGGTTGACCGTCAGGGGCCCGATATTGGTTCGCAGTACCGTTCTGCAGTTTATTATGCAAACGACAAGCAGAAAAAAGTTGCGGAAAAGCTGATTTCAGAGTTGGAAACAAAAGGTTATGATGTTGCAACTAAGTTGGAGCCTGCGGAGAAATTTTATCCGGCGGAAGACTACCATCAGGACTATTATGCAAAGACAGGTCATCAACCTTATTGTCATATCTACCAAAAAAGATTTGCCGAGTAACGTTTTTCGATATACGTAAACACGCTAGGTCTCCGCTGAGCGTTGTTTGCTTCATATAGAGTGGTAATCTTTCCTGTTCTTACGTTCTTTTTTGTTATATTGCGATCATATGCTCAATATTTATGTTGTTATCGAACCCGATCGGGTGCAGTAGAGAACACCATGATTCTATTTCAAAAAAATTAGAGGTGCCTCTCCTTACAGTGCTGCGAACGACTTGAGTACAAATGCGGATGGAGTGTGGAAACCGGAGTATCCAGGTTTTTCAGTACATAAGAATATCGAGGGCCGTCCGGTGAAGTGATCATGGTCTACAGCGAGTGATGGAGGTGCTACAAGAGGAGGGTTTTGTTATGATAGTTGCGGTACCATTGGAAACAAGTAAAGGACTGAATTCCCGGATCTGCGAACATTTTGGAAGTGCTCCGCTGTATGCTGTCTGTAATATGGATTCAGGAAGGTTGAGGATAATGGAGAACTCCAACAGCAGACACGAGCATGGACAATGTAATCCTGTAGATGTTTTTGCGCAAAACAGTGTCGATGCTGTTCTGTGTAAAGGCATTGGTGGTCGTGCTCTCATTAAGCTGAAAATGCTTGATATCGAAGTGTTTGTTGCCGGAGGACTTTCTACGCTCGCCGAGGCGCTCGAGAGTTATAAAAAAGGATTGATGCGCAGGGTAGAGAGCGAGGACGCCTGTCAGACTCATGATTGCCATTAGCGGCATTGAATGAAATTTGCCCCCACCGTCGCTTTGATTGAATCAATCAGCGTACTAAAGTAACGGCAGGATTCTATGATAAGGTCCTGCCTTTACTGTTTATAATACATATTGAAGGATCGATGATCCGTTTTCAGGAAAACCCGGGTGGAATGCATCCGGTGAGGAGTACTTTGCAATGCAACCGGTTCGGTGTCATAGATATGAAATGAACTCGTTACAAAACATAAAAACGCAAAAAATTCTTGGGTGATGCTTCCTGATGATACCTTTGAACGTATTCAGTTACAGCTAAAAAATGTTTTTATTTGAGGCTACAATGAAACTGCGTTGTTTATGAAGAAGTACCTGGAAAATCAGAAATTACAATAAGGCAGAACAATGTAAAGGATGTTTTGCAGTGAAATATACAAGGCTAATCATGTTATCACTGTTTTCTTTACATATCCTTGGCTGCCAACAACCTGATGGAGAAATGAGCCTATGCAGAAGCCGGTTGTGCGAAAAGATTTGCTGACAGCTAACATGGATGGAAGCAGACCTATAGCGAAAGTCGACATTCAAGAAGTGACAATGGAGGAAGGGGTTAAAGCTCCGCTGCATAGTCATCCGTGTCCGACGATGGGCATTGTCACAGAAGGTACGATCGCATTCGAAATCGAGGGTAACCAAACCCAAACCCTTCGTGTGGGAGATGCATTTTACGAACCGGCAAATGTCCGAATCGCTAAATTTAACAATGTTGGAAATTCTCCTGCCAAATTTGTCGTATTCTATCTTCTTGGTGAGAATGAAAACGAGACCATTCGTGTTTTGAAAAAATAGTGTTCGGATATAGGGGGCCTCAAAAATTTTTCTATCCGGCAGCGTAAAGTTCTAAGCTCTTCACTCTGCTGCCAGATTGGTACAACCGATGCCAGCGATGTCTCTCATTACTAAAACCAACTATCTATCAGAACTTTCCTTATGGGCCACCTTTTTTTACAATTTCAAAACGTGAGTTTTACTTATCAGACGGCTCTTGAGCCCTTGTTTGAAGATGTTTCTATACATGCGAAACGAGGATGGACAGGTATCGTAGGGCCGAACGGGTCAGGAAAAACAACATTTCTGAAATTGGCGACAGGGCAGTTACGGCCAAATACAGGACGGATCGATTATCCTCCATTGTCGTGTTACTGTCCTCAGCGGACTGATCGTATGCCGAACGATTTCGGGAGTTTTATAAGGAGCACAGAAAAACAAGCGTATGTTGTCCGGAATAATCTGGGTGTTCAGGACGATTGGTATGAGCGATGGGAAACATTGTCGCATGGCGAACGTAAGCGAGCTCAGATAGCCGTTGCTTTATGGCAGGAGCCCGATATGCTGGCAATTGATGAGCCAACCAACCACGTGGATAGCGATGCACGTAAAATTCTCGTTCAGGCGCTTTTCGCATATCAGGGTGTGGGCCTGCTTGTGAGCCATGACCGTGATTTATTGGACTTGCTTTGTCAGCAATGTTTGTTCATCGAACCGCCAAATGTGATTGTAAGGCCGAATGGATATTCACAAGGCATGCAGGTTGCTGCTGAAGAACGTAAAGCGAGAGAAAAAGACTATGCTTTGAAAAAAAAGGCGTTTAAAAAAATCAAACGTGAAGCCGGACGAAGACGGCACATGGCTAATCAATACGATAAAAAACGTTCAAAAAAAGATATTGCCGCTCATGATCATGATGCCAAACAGAAAATCGATTTAGTTCGCATTTCCGGTAAAGATATTGTTGGTGGAAAATTGTTGCGGCAGTTGGATGGGCGTTTGGCGCAGGCGGAGCAGGCAATGCGGGATGTACACGTGAAAAAGGAATATGATTTGGGTATTTGGTTACCTGGCTCAATTTCCAAACGTCATATGCTTCTCAACTGTCCGCCGGGTAAGTTGCGGCTTGGGGATAAAAAGACATTGCAATATCAGGAACTCATTATTCATTCCACTGATCGCATAGCTGTCACAGGACCCAATGGTGCTGGTAAAAGCACGCTTTTGCGCTACATACTCACCTATCTCAATGTCCCCAAAGAACATTTGACATATGTTCCTCAGGAGATTGATATACAACGTTCGCAAGAAATACTGGCCCGGGTTCGAGAGTTGTCACCCGAGCAGTTAGGGCAGGTGATGAACATTATCAGCCGTTTGGGATCGCGTCCTCATCGTTTGTTGGAAAGCACCACTCCCAGTCCTGGTGAAACCAGAAAGCTTTTGCTTGCACTGGGCATGATGAACCTTCCTCATATCATCGTACTGGATGAGCCAACCAACCACATGGATCTGCCTTCGATTGAATGCCTTGAAGCGGCCTTGGTCGAATGCCCTTGCGCGTTGCTGCTGATCAGCCACGATCAGCGGTTTTTGAGCAGGTTGACTACCATCAGCTGGAAAATATCTGCCGGATCTGACAGTGGGGCGACTTACACATTGAGTGTGAAATAGGGTATCCTGAACGTACTTACTCTATTGAAACCCTGAAGAAAAGAACGTAAAGCACAAAGGCCCCGGAACATGCCAGGACCCCTGTGAAGAAACGAAAGCCGAAGAAGCGAAAAGAAGAAGAGCGTCGTTAGTTAGAAGCCAGACGAGGACTCTGCAGCTGATCGATAACCTTGGAGATGAACGATTCCAGTTCAGCGGGGAACCTATCCGAGTTCAAGCCATAGTCAGGAGCGGTGAAGTAAGCAAACGCTTCGGCCCAGTACTCGATAAGGTTCGTGTTGGCATAGTTGCTGGGGCTGAACCCGTGCACATCCTTCATCCTGTTGACCAGATCCCTCCATTCCCTGCCGGTGACATCGAGCCTGTTGTCGATAACGTGGCCGAATTCGTGGCGAAGCGTGTGTTCGAGTTTCTTCGAAGAAAAAACGATCTCATCCCTTCTGTCATTGTAGAACCCCCTGCTGGTATCGGTAACGTAGACAACATTGACCCTCGGCAACTCGATACCGAAAGCGGA
>JADMLA020000044.1 GCA_015482705.2 Prosthecochloris sp.
CAAAGGCCGCGAGTTTGGGGCTTTTACGAACGCTCTGCGTAAAAACGGATACCATGTTGAATGGCGCGAATTCAGGGCTTGTGATTACGGAGCTCCGACAATCCGCAAACGCCTGTTCCTGATTGCCAGGCGCGATGGCTTACCTATTGTGTGGCCAGAACCGACACATGGTGAAGGTTTACGGCCGTATCGAACCGCTGCTGAATGCATAGACTGGTCTATCCCTACGCCATCGATCTTTGAGCGCAAACGTCCACTCGCCGAGGCTACATGCAGACGGATTGCAAAGGGGATCATGAAATACGTAGTGAATGCACCGGAACCGTTTATTGTGCCCGTCACACATCAAGGCGCGGACAGAGTACACGGTATCAATGAGCCGTTGCGTACAGTTACGGCGGCAAGAAGAGGTGAGTTTGCGCTTATTCAGCCGTTTATCTCATCCTATTACGGTGAGAAGCACACGAATGAGGTACGGGGAAGCTCAATTAACTCGGCACTTAGGACACAAACAACAGAAAACAGGCATGCCCTTGTCACGGCTTTTCTCGCAAAGCATTATTCCGGTGTTGTCGGTTCAGATCTGCGTGATGCCATAGGAACAGTGACGGCCGTCGACCATCACAGCCTGGTGACGGCACATATTAAGCGCGATTTCGGCCAAAGTGTAGGGCATCCGGTAACGGCTCCTTTGGGGACTGTTACAGGCAATGGAGGTGGCAAGTCTACGTTGATGACGAGCAATCTTGTCAAATTCAGGGGCAATAATATCGGTCAGCCGAATAATGAACCGCTGCGAACGATCAGTGCAGGAGGTAACCATTTTGCCGAGGTCAGGGCTTTTCTGATCAAATACTATGGTACGGACCAGGACCCGCGCCTTGAAGAACCATTGCATACAGTCACTTCCAAGGACAGGTTCGGGCTTGTGACTGTTGAGGGTCAGCAGTACATGATTACTGATATAGGCATGCGGATGCTTGCCCCTCGAGAGCTGTTTCGTGCTCAAGGATTCCCAGATAGTTACATCATCGGCGACAATCCAGATCAAGGTTTAGCATTGACGAAGACAGCGCAGGTCAGGATGTGTGGAAACAGCGTTTGCCCGCCGATCGCTCAGGCGATTGTTGAGGCAAACGTACCGGAAATGAAGGCAACCGTAGCAGCATAATTATGAAAACCTTACACAACCTTACACATGATGTTTGATTCAGAATTTTTCCCTACCCCAATAAAGGTGATCGACAAAATGATCGCACCGTTGACAACAGTGGTCTACGGATATAATGTGTTCGATCCACAGCGATTCGGAGATGATCCCCAAATACTTGAGCCGTCGGCAGGGAAGGGTGATATACTCGAAAAAATCGCAGGCAAGCAGTATACCTCAAACATGGCACGAAAGGAAAGCTGTTACGCAATCGAGCTTAATCCTGAATTGCAGAGCGTTTTGCACGGTAAGGGGTACAAAGTCATTGACAGCGATTTCCTCCAGCACAAACCGGATTACAGCTATGACATCATTTTGATGAATCCGCCGTTCAGCAATGGAGACCAGCATTTATTGCATGCTTGGGAAATCCTTGAAGGCGGTGCGATAGCGTGTGTACTAAACGCAGAGACGATCCGCAACTCGTACACAAAAAACCGGCAACTGCTCAAGAACATCATCGATCAGAACGGAGAGGTCGAGTTCATCGGTAATGCTTTCAGTACCGCAGAGCGCAAAACAAACGCCGAAATCGCCATTGTGTGGTTGTATAAGGAGCCCGCAAAGGACCGCTTCAAGTTTGACTTCACGCCGATAGAGAGTGAGAGTTTCGACATCGATGATAGGAAAGTCCAAGCCAATGGAGAAATGGCTGTCAACGACTTCCTTGGTGCATTATTGAATACTTACGACCAGACAAAGGCTGCATTTGTGGAATATCTACGAGCTCGTGAAGCCGTAGAGTTTTATTCCCGGTACTTAATCAATGATTATCGTCGATCACTTAAGGACTTAACGGAAGAAGCGGAGAAAAGCGGCAAAACAATCAAGTCTCAATACAATGCCTTCGTGACAGCCTACAAACGAGAGGCATGGATTGAGATACTGCGAAAGCTCAATATCGAGAAATACATGACCTCGAAGGTTCAGCGCGATTTCGAGGAGTGGAAAAAGCAACAGGGAGGCATGGACCTCAACCGGCAGAATATCCATGCGCTCATGATGAACCTCGTCAACAACAAAGATGAGATCATGAAACAGGCATGTGTCGAAGTCTTTGATGAAATGACCACGTACTACAAAGAAAACCGCATGGTCGTCGAGGGCTGGAAAACGAACGACATGTGGCGTGTCAACCGTAAGGTAATTCTTCCCTATGCGGTCGAGCGCGGGTGGAGCGGTGATACGTATCGCATTCGATGGAATGCGCAGCGTGACACCGTGAGCGACATCGATCGCGTCATGGCGTACCTATCCGGCAAGAATTATGACACGATACGCAGGATTGAGCATGCCGTAGAGGACAAGAACAACCACAAGCAGGGCGAGAGTGAGTTTTTCCGCTTGAAGTGGTATAAGAAAGGCACCCTGCATCTCGAATGGAAAGATAAAGACCTCTGGGCAACCTTCAACCAGGTCGCTTGCGAAGGTAAAAATTGGCTTGGAACAGCAGCATAACAGTAACCATCATGGCAGACTACAGGACAATAAGCGCCGGCTTTTGGAACGACCCTTACACAGAGAGCCTAACACCTCAAGAGAAGCTATTTTACCTCTATCTCTTCTCATGCCCCCACACCAATAACGCGGGAATTCTCCACATATCGCCGCGTAAAATGGCGTTTGAGACAGGTATAGACAGTGTTCAGCCTCTGATCGACAAGCTATGCGATAAGAAAAAGCTTGTTGAACATGAGGGTTATTACTGGGTTGTCAACTTCATAAAGCATCAGTCCTCAACTTCTCCAAAAATCATTCAAAGCATAGCTAAGGCACTTAAATCTGTACCTGTAGCCTTGGCTGATATGGTATTGAGAAGATATGATACCCTATCGATACCCTATGAATACCCTATCAGTACCCAATGCATACCCTACGCTGAAAGGGAATTGGAAAGGGAAAGGGAATTGGAAGAGGAAGAGGAATACTCTTCTCCCTCCGAAACGCCACCTCCGCAACCGGAAGGCAAGAAATCCTTCTCGAAAGCCTTTCTGGAGTCGGAGTTCAGGAAGGAGGCTTACAAATTCGCAGACTGGTTTCGAACAATCACTGTTGAAACGGTCAAGTTTGATCGCGATGCATGGGCACAGGTATGGGACCAATTACGGAGGATCGATAACCGTGACAACGTGGAAGAGATGCTACGAGCGATACAGTGGGCTCGAGGTGACCCATTCTGGTCGACCAACTTCTTCAGCCCTCTCAAACTGAGAGAACGCGACAAGCAGAAAATGATGTACATCGATGTTTTTCTGGAAAAGATGATGAACTCAAAACAGCAAAGCAATGGCACAGGCAGTACAACAGCAACAAAAAAAGGTGTTTCACTTGATGAGTACCGGTCAACAATTGACTGGATTAAACAGCATCCCGGCTTACGACACAGAAGCGAATGAGCTGATACTGTACACAGATGGCTTGCTCGATGGTGAAACCACGGAGAACCTCTACAATCTACTACTGCAGGCATTCCCGAAAATGACCAATGGGGTAGGAAGGCTGATTATTGACCGCATGGTTGCAAATGGGTTCACAAATAGGCGTGCGACCGATGCTGTGCATAATGTGATAGACACCTACGAGGGTTGGGATAAATGTCCAAACGTGGCCAACTTCATCGGTTTCGATAAGCGCGTGAAAGTGTTGACGTATCGCGAGCTGAACTATCTGCACGACGAAGGAAAGCTGGCATGGGATGATTACGAACCCGTAGATGTTGGCCTTGACAAGCCCAGGTGGGCCAAGAAAGAGGACGTACAACAGTATGGGCTCAAGCGGTGGGTAGTGAAAACGTAAACGAAAAAGGAAAAGGATAGCTCTACGATGCACAACAGTGCTGCTGAACAACTCGTGAATAACATCGGCTTTGAGGCTGCTTTACGCATCATAGCTGGATGGGGAGGCCAGACGCTTTACGTACCTGGCAAGGTAAATACTCAACACCTCATTTGTAAGGTGATTGGGGTTGAGGCCTTCGAGCGTCTCGAGAGCGTCTACGGATCACAGACGATCACAGTACCGAAGCTCAACTTGAAGCACATAAAGCTTGAGGTTGACGCTATAACGCTGGTGTCGAAGGGTCTGAGTACACGGGAAGCCGCGAGAGTTCTCGGGGTGTCAATAGAGCGGGTAAAGCAGATTGTGAGTAAACATAAGGTGCTTGTGCGGTCGAAGCAAAAGCGCCTTAAGGACGCTGGGGACCCTGGGAGTGAAACGGGGTGCGGGGCGGCTGACCCCCGAAAAAGCGTTAGCCACAGAAGTTCCCCGACTTCCTACCAATAAGTAAAAAAAATAAAGTCTGGAGTATGCGACTAACTGAGTTAAAACTGAATTTGGATAACCCAAGGGTAATCGATGAAGATAAACTGGAGCGGCTTTGCAGGTCGCTGAAAGATTTCCCGCAGATGATGGAATTACGCCCGATTATTGTAGATGATCAATCAATGATTATGGGGGGTAACATGCGGTATAAGGCCCTACAAAAATTAGGATATGATGAGATACCGGATTTGTGGGTAAAACGAGCTGAAGAGCTGACAGCAGAGCAAAAACGAGAATTTATCATAAAGGATAATGTTGGCTTTGGCGAATGGGATCTGGATGCGTTAGTAAGCTGGGATCAAGAAGAGTTGTTGGATTGGGGGTTGAATCTGAGTGAGTTTACTGAAGAAGAGATTGAGTTTGATAAATCCGGGGTTGATGGTGAGTACACGAAAAAGATCCAAGCGCCGATATATGAACCAAAAAATGAAAAGCCTGCGGTATCGGAACTGTGTGATACTGGGAAATATATCGAGCTGATTGAGGAAATCAAGGCGACAGAAGTTGATGAGGAAACAAAGCGATTTCTGATTTTGGCTGCACAAAGACACAACGTTTTTGACTACAGAAAGATCGCAGACTTTTATGCGCATTCTGATACTACGATACAGAATCTTATGGAAAGGTCTGCGTTAGTGATAATCGATTTTGAGAAAGCGATTGAAAACGGATATGTGAAACTGTCGGAAGAGCTGGAAGATATTTTTTTGGAGGACTATTGCGATGATGAAGAATAGAGATTTTGCTGTTTTCATTCTGACGCACGGTCGACCGAATAATGTCATCACGTACAAGAGTCTTCAGAAGCATGGGTATACGGGAAAGGTTTTTATTGTCATCGACAATGAGGATAAGTCGGCGGATCAGTACAGGGAAATATTCGGTGATAAGGTGGTTGTGTTTGATAAAGCAGAAATAGCAAAAACGTTTGACGAAGGGGACAATTTTCAAGACCGGCGGGCGATAATCTATGCGAGAAATGCAACGTTTCAAATCGCGGATGAAAAGGGGATCAAGTATTTCATGCAGTTGGATGATGATTATACAGACTTTCGGTTCAAATTCAATGCAAATGATGAGTATGGCGATTGGTCCATGAAACGGCTGGATGTAGTCCTTGATGTGATGCTGAATTTCTATAAATCGACACCGGCTTTGTCTGTGGCTATGGCCCAGGGAGGTGATTTTGTCGGTGGAGTAGTCGGTAACTTTGCGGAAAAGAAATTGCGCAGAAAGTGCATGAATACCTTTATCTGCTCTACGGATAGAGTGTTTCAATTTTTTGGGAGAATCAACGAGGATGTGAATACGTATACCAACCTTGGGGGAAGAGGTGGGCTTTTTTTGACGGTCCCGAATATTGCGATCCAGCAAAAGCAAACGCAAAGCAATGCTGGGGGCATGACTGATCTATATCTCGATAGCGGGACTTATGTTAAATCTTTTTACTCGGTTATGTATTCGCCGTCTTGTGTGGATATACGATTGATGGGGTCGAAACATAGGAGGCTTCACCATCGAATATCATGGGCGACTGCTGTTCCGGTGATTCTGGATGAAAAATTTAAGAAGTAGATGGCGGAGGTTACAACTGTTGAACTTGCTCGGTTTCTGAATATCGATCAGGCTAAAATTCGGGTTCTCGAGGGACGGGGTGTTATAAAAAAAGCAAAGCATAATGCCTGGGATCCAGTGAAGTGTGCGGCGGCTTATATCAGATATATGCAGGATGAAATGAAAAAAACTGGCAAAAACAGCCCTGATGAAACTGTCTTGACACAGCCTCAGGCTGCAGCATTACTCGGGGTGACAACTCGAAGGATTCGGCAACGTAGTCAAGAGGAAGATCCTCCATTACAGGATAAGAACGGGCAATATCCTTGTAAGGAATTCGGAAAATGGATGCTCAATGATTTTCGTCGTGGCCTTGGGATTGCAAAAGATGGTACTGGTTACTACGATTACGACGGTGAACGTGCCCGACTGACGTTTCACCAGGCCAATAATGCAGAAATGGAAGAGCAGCGAAAGCGCCGAGAATTGATACCGGCTAATGATATCCGTCAGGCTTGGAGTGACATCATTTCTTCGGCCAGGCTTAAAATGTTGTCTCTTCCGACACGGATTGCCTCGGTATGTTCTGGAAAACCTGCCTCAGAAATTGAAAAGGAAGCGAGAGAAATTGTCAACGAGGCTCTGATAGAGTTGTCGGAAGGAGGCGACGGTGTGCCTGATGATAGCTGAAGTCAAACAAAAGGCTTTGAGCTTTTTTGCACCACCGAAGGCTCTTAAGGTTTCAGAGCACGCTGATGAGTATCGACGATTATCTCCGGAGGCTTCTCCAGAGCCCGGCAGGTGGAATACCGATCGAGCTCCGTACCAGCGCGAAATAATGGATGCATTCAACGACCCGGATGTTCACACGGTCGTAATGATGAGTTCGGCACAGGTAGGGAAATCTGAGATTGTGTTGAACCTGATGCTGTATTTCGCCGAACACGACCCGTCACCTATGCTTATTGTGCAGCCAACGCTTGATATAGCTGAGGCGTTTTCGAAGGACCGTGCGGCGACAATGGTTCGAGATACACCTGTGCTTTCAGGTATTATTGCAGATGCAAAAAGCCGTGATAGCGGGAACACACTACTACATAAGAAATTTCCGGGTGGGCACTGGACTTTAGCCGGCGCAAACTCTCCTACAGGGTTACGTTCACGACCGGTCAGGATCGTTTTGTTTGATGAGGTTGACGGTTATCTGGATAGTGCAGGTGCTGATGGTGATCCGGTAACGCTTGGTGTAAAGAGGACAAACAACTTTTGGAACCGTAAGATCGGGCTGTTTTCAACCCCGACGATCAAAGGTATGAGCCGCATCGAGGCGGCTTATGAAGAATCAGACAAACGTAAGTGTTATGTCCCCTGCCCGCATTGTGGGCATGAACAAACCCTCGAATGGGAACGTGTTGTCTATGATGATGGAAAACCGGAAACCGCTGCTTATGCCTGTGAGAAATGTGGTGTCCTTATCGAGGAGTCGCACAAGCTCGAAATGCTCAGTCAAAAGCAATGGGTTGCGACAGCGGAATTTAAGGGGATTGCCGGGTTTCACATTAACGAACTTTATAGTCCGTGGAAAAAATGGAGCGAAGTTGTTGAAGATTACCTGAAGGCAAAAGGGAATCCGGAGCGTGAAAAAGCTTGGTGGAACACCTCTATGGGGTTGTCATGGGAGGACAAAGACGGCGAATTATTGGTTGCTGATGTGCTGCAAGCTCGACGGGAGAGCTGGCGGGAACTTATGTTACCTGCAGAAACCGTTCTTCTTACTGCTGGTGTTGACGTTCAGGATGATCGCCTTGAAGCCGTGCTTTTAGGCTGGGCTCAAAATGGGCAGTGCCTGTCTGCTGCCCGCCGAGTGTTCGAGGGAAGCCCCGCATTTCCCCAGGTATGGCAGACGCTTGATGAATGGCTGCTTGCAGAGCGGCAAACAGAGACTGGTGGATTTTTGAAAATCCGTGCTGCGTGTGTTGACTCCGGCGGTCACCACACGAATGAGGTATACACGTTCTGTACAGCACGGTACGGACGGGATATTTATGCAATAAAAGGTGTCGATGGCCCGAAACCTATTTGGCCGGACCGGGCAAGCAAAAGCCGGAAATACAGAGGACATAAGGTCTGGCGCATCGGTGTTGATACGGTAAAAGATATGCTTCGGGCTCGTTTGGCTGTTGTTGAGGGTCCCGGGAGGATCAGGTTTGCTGCTGATTTATCACCGGAATTTTTCGAGCAGTTAACTGTTGAGCGCCGTGTTGTCAAGTACGACCGCCGAGGTCGCCCAGTTCGTTCCTGGGTGAAAAAATCCGGGGCACGAAACGAAGCTTGGGACTGTATGGTTTACGGTTTTGCTGCGTTGGAGGCGTTACAACGCTTGAAATTCGTAAAACTTGCAACTGTTTCTCCTCCTGCACCTCGAGAACCTCAACCTGAGAAAAAAGCTGCACGAAGGGAGCGAAGGGTCAAAAGGCGCTCTTTTGGTGTCAAGAGGTAATTTCTACACAGGAAAAATTTACCCCCTCTTTTTATGCTACGGGTAAAACCTAAAAAGAGAGGGGTATCCGTGACAGAGGAAGAACTTGCCGTACTCAAAGCTGACATCGTTGCTGTTGAAACCGCTATCAAGAAATTTGCGAGTGGCGACCGCGTATCAGAGGTACGGTTCGCTGATCGTACGATCAAGTATTCTGAAATCAGTCTGCCTGAGCTGCAAGTTGAACTCACAAGGTTAAAAACACAGCTTCCGGCCTCGTCCGGTCGTGTACGAACGATCAGGTACAGGGGGCTGTGATGGGGAAAAAGCACAAAAAGAAAAACCAGAAAAAGAGACAGGCAGCTCCGAAAGCGCATTGGAAAAGCGGACGGCCAAACAGGTCGTTCGGTACAAACACAAGCAGTAACGCCGGTCCGAATCAAGCAAACTTACCCTATCTCCCTCTATTACGTGCCAGGTCACGCGATATGGCGAGAAATGCGCCTGTCGCTGACAATGCGGTTGATACTTACAGCTCGGAACTTATCGGCGTAGGGATAACCCCGCTACCTGATGCTGACGATACAGTAAAGAAAGAGCTATCTGCTTTGTGGGATGAGTGGCGGGAGCATGCGGATTTTGATGGGGTTCTGGATTTCTACGGTTTGCAGGACCTTGCTGTTCGGGCATGGAAGGAGTCAGGCGAATGTTTCGCTCGATTACTTGTGCTGCCTTATGACGGCAACGGCATTGTACCTCTTCGAATTCAGCTCATAGAAGCTGATATGATACCGCTGGCGAATGGTAAAGCACCCAATGGAAATGAAATCTTTAGCGGTATCGAATTCAAAGGCGGTCAGCGTGTTGCATACTGGATGCTGAAAAAACATCCCGGTGATTACCCTTTTGCTGCCGGAGGTGCTTTTGGTGTGGTCTCTTATAAAGAGGATAAAATGGTTCGGGTGCCCGCTGATGAAATGCTGCACCTGTACAAACCGAGAAGGCCGGGACAGTTACGTGGAGTTCCAAGGCTATCCGGAACACTACAAACAATCTCGCAGCTTGATGATTTCGATGAAGCCACTCTGGAAAGGCAAAAAATCGCAGCTGCCTTAACGGCTTTTATTCGCCGTCCAGAGCCTGTAGAGCCGGGAAAAGATCCGATTACGGGAGAAAAAATTGATCCTGATGTGGTGCAAGAATCGACGTTACATGCAGGATCGGGATACACGTTGCTTCCAGGAGAAGAAATAACGTTTCCGGATCTTCCCGAGCTCGGCGAAGAGTACGAGAAGTTTGTGAAACATTACAATCAGAAAATAGCCTCTGGCAATGCCCTTCCGTATGAATTGCTGACGGGCGATTATAGCGCGGTCAATGATCGTACGGTCCGTGTAGCGCTTGGGGTCTTCCGCCGAAAGTTACAGCAGGACCAACGGCATAATGTTATCCATCAATTGTGTCGTCCTGTGTGGCGAAAATTCACACAGATTGCAGTGCTCAATGCCCTTGTAATAAGGGACTACATCGATGTTAAAGTCAAATGGAATCCGCAAGCATGGCCGTACATCAATCCTCTGCAGGATGTAGAGACAAAGGATCGAGAAATCAAGGCTGGTCTCACATCGAGGACGGCAAAGATTATGGAGCGTGGAGACGATCCTGACCAAGTAGATAAGGAAAGAGCTGCTGATAAAGAGCGAGAGAGCAGGCTACAAATCTCTCAACAGGCAGAAAAAAAAGAGGGTGATTAAGTTTTACTGAAAATCTCAACATGGGAGAAAAATGGATATAAAAATACACGGTGAAATAGGCGGATGGTGGGACGGTATTTCCGCGAAAGAAGTAATGGCAAAGCTTGCAGGCTGTCCAGAAGGCGAGGAAATCAACGTTTCAGTTCATTCGACTGGTGGCGACATGATGGACGGGCTTGCTATTTACAATGCCCTGAAAATGCACGATTCGAAAGTTGTTGTGACGATAGCGGGGCTTGCTGCAAGCTCCGCGTCTATCATCGCCATGGCAGGTGATGAAATCAAAATACCGGAAAACGCTTTCCTCATGATCCATAATCCATGGGGTTTTGTAAGCGGTGAAAGCAAGGACTTTGAAGATGCAGCATCATTATTTCGCCAGTTCGAGGCGACATGCGCGAAGGTATACGCTGGCAGAAGCGGTAAAGATGTTGAGGAAATACAAACCATGCTCGATGAATCAACATGGCTCGATGGCGCTCAGGCTGTTGAGATGGGATTCGCTGACACGGTTGTTGATGCCGTCAAGATAGCGGCGCTCGCTCGTATGCCGAAATGCTTGGCAGATGATTGTCCGGTTAAGTTTGAGCTTCCACAGGCAAATGTTTCTGGTACAGTACCGACGAAAAATCCTGTCCCTGATCATGATTCGGGCGATGAACCGGGAAAAGGTCAGGAAACTCAAGACAAAACCCTTGCCATTCTTGAGAGTGCAAATGCTGATGCCGTTGAAATAGTTGAGCTTTGCCAGATTGCAGGTCAGTCAGACCGTGCTGCAGGATGGCTGAAAGATAGAAAAAAACCTGATGAAGTTCGTGCAATGCTTGCAAAGCTTGCAATTACACCAACACCACAGGCTGGAGTGACTACCGCACCAGACATCAATGAGGAGCTTCAAGAGGCTGCAAAAACGAATTTTACAGTTCGTTCCTTATTGGCAGCAGACAGGGTTAATGATGCGATTAAACACATAAAAAAGAAGGAGAAATAAAAAATGCCAGAAACGAGAATTGCGGATATTATCGTGCCTGAAGTCTGGGCCCCCTATGTGGTTCAGAAATCAGTTGAAACATCCGCCTTGTTTAAGTCGGAGCTTGTCAAAGCTGATGCGCGAATCGAAGTCGGGACTCATCAGGGCGGCGAAACGGTAAACATGCCTTTCTGGAACGACCTCGAGGGTGAGGCTGAAGAGCTTTCAGATCAAAAGCCGTTGACTCCTACGAAAATCGGTACAGGTCAGGACGTAGCGGTTATGCAGGCTCTCGGTAAGCCGTTTGCCGCAAAAGACCTGGCCGCAGCGCTCAACGTCGATCATGAAGACCCTGCCGATGCAATTGCAGGATTAGTTGCCGGGTTCTGGAATCGCAATATGCAGTATCGTGTCATTTCTCAGCTTCAGGGAGTGTTTGCCGCAGCAAACATGTCCGGCAATATCCTCGATATTTCCGCTTTGGCTGCCGGAGCGGCAGTGATTGATAAGGTCTCTTTTGCAGATGCATCTTTTGTACTCGGTGACAAGTTCGAATTGCTTTCATCGGTTGCTATGCATTCAAAGACATATTCAAAACTGTACATAGATGATCTGATCGAAACGGTCAAAGGCAGTGACGGAAAGTCTTTCCCGACTTACCAGGGGAAAAGGGTGATCCTCGATGACGGTTGCCCGGTTTCAAACGGTGTTTACACTACCTATTTGTTCGGTCCTGGTGCTGTCGGTTATGCCGAGGGGAATCCGAAAGTGCCAGCTGAGACAGACCGTGACAGCCTCGCGGGGACAGACATATTGATTACACGCCGTCATTTTGTACTGCATCTTCGTGGTGTGAAATGGGTTGGATCAGCAAAAATATCAGCCGGTGATGAAAACGGTGGGCATCCAACTCGGGCAGATTTGGAGACCAGCACGAATTGGTCAAGGGTTTATAATCCCAAGAACATTCGTGTCGTTGCCTTCAAGCATCGAGTTGCTGCAGCGTAAGGGGGGTGCTTTATGGGACTTGCATTTTTTAACGCGGCGCGGAAACGTGCCGCAAAGGAAAAGAAAAAAGCGGAGGATCGGGCGAAAATAGCTGCTCGGAAGGTAAGTGATACTAAGCAGGAAGGACAGGTGAAGGCAGTAGGGAGAAAACCTGCTCCGTCAAAACGAGACAAGAAGTGATGCAGCGATTCAGGGAAATTTTTGCTGAAGCTGATGCAAAGATCTCAGATCGGCTATTAGATGATGCGACGATTGACGGGGTGGATGTCCGGGGGGAACTGGCTGCCCCTGTTGATCAGGCCGGTTTGTCTGGTGGAATGACTGGATTACAAGGTTATTCGTTTCGCATAGGCGATGTTTTCGCAGGTGCGGTTGTGATAGGTTCGGAAGTGGTGTCTTGTGGTAAAACGTTTGCTGTTGTCAATATCTACCCTGAAGGAACCGGCATCACAACACTGGAATTGAGGCTCAAAGAATGAACCCGGTTAAGATCGATTTTGACGATGAAGAGTTCTTTGAATTTTCTGAAGTATTGACACCGTCAGCAATTGAGCGTGCACTGAAACGAGCTGTACGAAAAACATCGATGTGGGTGAGAACCCACCTTTTGCGTGAGGTAAAAGACATTGGGGTTAAGCGCAAAGTTATTGTGCATAGAGTACGGTTGTATAACAAAGCGTGGCGTGAAAGTGGCGATGGTGGAAAGGCTGTAAAGGTCTGGTTTGGTATCGACCCGCTCAAAGCTGACAAGATAGCCAGGCCGATTAGGATGTCAAAAGGCTATCGGGTTAAAAAGTGGAAGTTTCCGACTGCGTTTATGCCATCTAAAAACTCGAAGTATTCTGGAAAACTCTATCAGAGAACTACGAAAAAACGGCTCCCGATTATGCGTTCAAAAGTTGAAATCGATGAAGCAGCGAACAAGGCAATGGAAAAAATAGAGCCTTTGATTCCTGCAAGAATGCGGGAATTGGCAATACGGGAACTCAGGTACGAAATGCACAAAGAGCAAGGAACGCTGTAATGTTGACTGAGCTGCACACGGAATTAATCGGTTATCTGAGTGAAAAACTTACCGGTGTCACCGTTGAGGCTTTTACACCAGCAATCAAAACCCGCCGAGCTACCTCTCTCCCGGGTTGCTTGATTGAGATGAACAGTATTGAGCCGAGTTCTGATTTTGGTAATGCCCGTGACCGCAGTCGGGTGTATCTGAATTTCGAAGCACTTATTCTTGTCGATCCAAACCTGCCGAACGCTTGGGTTGAGTTAAAAGAGTTCGCGGGCATGGCATGGTGGGCTTTGCGGGACTGGATTCCGCAGACTGCGAACCTCGGGCCGATAAACCTGAAACATGCTGGTGAAGACGCTTTCAAGCCTGACTTGGACGGTTATCTCGTATGGTCGATTGAATGGGAACAGGAAGCATATCTGAATTATAGCGAAGAAGAGGTATTGCCGTTGATCACGAAAATAACCATTGCCGATAGCCATAAATCGTGCTTAACGGATAGTTCCAAGCGTGATGTCCATAACCGTTCCGACCAGCCTGTTGACAGCTGGATCGAGAACATAACTACTATCGAATGAAAAAGTATCTCTATTCGGGTCCGTTGTCCGGGGTGAGCTTAAAAGAAGGCGATGACATAATCGACATTATGCTTATTCCCGATGGGGTGGTGTCAATGCCACCTGATAACGAGTACACAAAGCGCCTTATCAGGAAAGGCTGGTTGCGGGAGGTAAAAATGTCTTCTAAAGAAACAAATCGGAGAAAATAATGCCGGCGAATTATTTACATGGTGTCGAAACCATAATCATTGAAAAAGGCCCGCGTCCTATCACAGGTGTTAAAACCGCAGTGATCGGCCTTGTGGGAACTGCCCCGATGCTTGATGTTGCAAATGTAGACCGGACTATAAACGAACCAGTCGTTGTTCGAAATCCGGTTGATGCCGCAAAGTTTTTCGGCACGAATCGAACAGGCTTTACCATTCCGGCAGCACTTGACGCGATATTTGATCAAGGGAATGGTCCTATCTGTATCGTCATCAATACGATCGATCCGGAAAGTGATGTTTCTGCGGTTACTGCCGAAGAAAAAACCTTTTCTGCTGATGAAATCCTGACTCTTGACCACCCGCAGGTGTCGAGTGTGGTTGTTAAAAATGATGCTGGGAGCACAACATATGTCGCTGGTGATGATTACACGGTGGATGAGGCGAACGGTAAAATCACTCGAATTTCTACAGGGGCAATTGCATCGGGGGCAAGCGTGAAGGTGAATTACTCGTGGCTTGATCCATCGAAAATAACCGCCTCTGACATTATCGGTGAGGTCGATGTCGATGGAAACCGTTCCGGGCTACAAGCTCTCATTGATACCTACAACCTTTTCGGTTATGTGGCTAAGATGATTATTGCCCCTGGCTACTGCACACAGAATGCCGTAGCTGTGGAGATGCTTGTCGTAGCTGATAAGCTCCGGGCAATGGCGCTTATTGACGCACCCATCGGGACGACGGTTGCAGAGGCAATCACGGGGCGCGGGAATTCCGGATCTATCAACTTCAATACATCGAACAAGCGGGCCATACTTTGTTTCCCACACGTCAAACGGTACGATACAGCGACGAATACGGAGGTTCTCGAACCGCTTTCGCAGCGTCTTGCTGGCGTTATTGCTGCAAAAGATGTCGAGAAAGGGTATTGGTGGAGTCCGTCGAATACGGAGATCAAAGGCATTGTCGGTATGGAAACACCGATTACTGCCTTGATCAACGACAGCACAACGGAGGCAAACGCATTAAACGAGGTCGGCATAGTGACGCTGTTCAACTCGTTCGGATCGGGTATTCGTACCTGGGGCAACCGGTCCGCTGCTTTTCCGACCAATACTTCGCCTGAGAACTTCATTAACGTTCAGAGGACGGCGGATATTTTGCATGAGTCACTTGAGTATTCGATGCTGCAGTTCCTGGACAGGCCTATCAACCTGGCTCTTATTGATAGCATTCGAGAAAGTGTGAACGGTTTTATGCGAACATTGATTCAGCGCGGAGCGCTGATCGACGGCATGTGTGTCTTTGATCCGGCGAAGAATTCTGAAACCGAGCTTGCTGCCGGGCACTTGACGTTTGATCTTGAGTTTATGCCGCCGACACCAGCGGAGCGGATCACGTTTGAATCTTATATCAACATCGAGCTTTTGAAAGCTCTACTGCAATAAAGGGGGATAAAACATAATGCCACAGCAGATTGAAATAAAACGCCTGACGAACGCGAATGTGTATATCGACGGGAACAGCCTGCTCGGGAAAGTTGACGAGTGCAAGTTGCCGGAGGTCAACGTATCCATGTCTGAACATAAAGCCCTCGGTATGCAGGGAAAACTTGAGTTTCCGTCCGGCATCGATAAAATGGAGGCCACTTTTAAGTGGAACTCGCTTTATCCCGATGTTCTGACGAAGATCGCGAACCCGTTTAAAGCTGCCGAAATGCAGGTTCGGGGGGCGCTGGCGACATACGGCAATGCCGGTCGCACGGATGAGGTTCCTGTTGTAGTTTATTTGACCGGCTCGTTTAAAAAATTCCCGATGGGCGGGTTTAAGCAGAGCGATAACGTCGAAGCAGAGACGGCAATGAGTGTCACTTACTGCAAGATGGAGATTGACGGGCAGGTAATACTCGAAGTAGACGCTTTGGCAAATATTTACAAAATCGGGGAGGTTGACCTTCTCGAGGCATACAAAAAAGCAATCGGAGGCTAACGGATGAAAATTACAAAGGTGGAATCAAATTTCTTGCAGTTTAAAGAAGTTGAGGTTAGAGAAGCGACGGTCGGGGATTTGATTCAAGCTCAGAGGGTGACAGGAAAAGCCGAAGGGGTTGAGTTCGTTGCTGCTCTGCTTTCCCAGGTCGCAACGTTCGATGGCAAAAAACTACCTGCAGAAGAGCTACATAAACTCTCTGCTACAGATATGGTGGAATTGGGAAACGCTGTGGCCCCATCGGCGGTGGATGGGGACAAGCAGTAATGGCTTTGACTCGTCACGGCGGTATGTCTTTCAGTGAAGTGAAAGCCATGTCGCCGAATGAGGCTTTTTTCTGGCTTGAAAATCTGCGGGAATCATTACAGCGCGAAGCGGATCAATCACAATCGCAGTAAATCACATCTATTATCTCCATGGCCGAGAATATGAAAATAAGCATGGTCATGTCCCTTGTGGACAGGATCAGCGGTCCGATAAAAAAGGTTACCAATTCGGTCAGTAATGTCGGTGAAGCTACCGACAAAGTTACTCGTAAATTCACCCGCCTGAGAAACGAAGTTGATAAGTTTGCTCGACAGGCTAAATGGCTTGATGGTGTTGGAAAGCCGATGATGGCTTTCGGCGCTGTTAGTGCTGCTGGAATTACTGCGACTGTTGCTAAATATGCCACTCTCGAGGAAGCACAGAAGCGGTTGAAAATCCAGCTCATGGATAGCACAGGCAAGGTTGGGGAAGACTATGAAAAATTAACCCGCCTTGCTGAACGTCTCGGCACAGAGCTTCCCGGATCAACAAAGGATATGGTCGAAATGTTCACAGCTTTGCGTGAACAGGGGATTCAGACAAAGATGATCCTTAACGGATACGGTGAAGCGGCTGCAAAGTTTTCCGTTTTAATGAAGGTTCCTTTCGCTGAAGCGGCAACTTATGTTGCGAAGTTCGCTGAAGCGATGGGCATTGCTGATACTGATACCGAGGCTTTCATGGATACATTGCAGCGCCTTAAAGGTGCTGGCGGTGTTGAGGTTGAGGATTTATTCGAATCATTTAAGTACATGGGAGCCTCACTGAAAGCTCTACGTGTACAAGGAGTGAAAGCGGGTGAAGATGTAAGCGCAGCAATCGGCCTGATGGCAATGTCGTCTATTGAGGGCTCAACGGCAGGGACGAGCCTCGCTATGGCGCTTTCCCGTATGGCTGAGGTCGAAACTCGTCTCGGGACAGGTAAAGTGAAAAAGCTGGTTGCTCCGATTCTCGATGCAAAAGGAATTGATCTTAACTTTTTTGATGCGAAAGGTGATTTTGTTGGGATTCGGGGAATGATAAAAGAGCTTGAAAAGCTACGCTCTTTAACTTCTCAGGAACAATTACTTGTCCTTACAAAACTTTTTGGGCAAGAAGCTGCTCGCCCTCTCTCCGTTTTTGTGAATAAAGGGGTTGAAGGATTCGACGAAATGCTTGACCGCATGGAGAAGCAGGCAAGCATGCAGCAAAAGATCGACGAGATAATGTCCGGGACAAAGGAAAAATGGGGCACTTTGTCCGGGACGCTTGAGAATCTTGTCTCTAACATCGGTGGGATGTTTGCAAAGCTGGTTGATCTTCCGAGCATTTTGGAAAAGATCAATGGTATTGTCGGTAAAATGAACGATTGGGTTTTGGCAAACCCGAAAACAGCGGGGGCGATTGGTGGTGTTATTGTTTCACTGACAACATTTGCTCTTGTTGGTGGCGGTGTTTTGATGACCATTTCGGCCATTGGTGCGGCTATAGGTCCTTTCTTAGGAGGTTTAGCAGCACTGGCGAAAGTCATTGGTATTGTGACAACGGCTATCAGGGTCTTATCGCTTGCGGTTTTGACAAATCCGATCGGGATAGCAATCACGGCAATTGCAACAGCAGCCTTCTTGATCTATAAGTATTGGGGGCCAATAACTGCTTTTTTCAAGCGGATATGGAAATCGGTTGTTGATCTTGCTGGTAAGATGCGGGATGCAGGAGCAAATCTGATTAAATCGCTGTGGGAAGGTATCAAAAGCCTGGCCATGAAACCCGTTGAAGCGATCAAGAGCATCGCAAATAGAATCAGAAACCATTTGCCTTTCAGCCCCGCAAAGGAAGGGCCACTTCGTGACATCAACCGGATCCGGATTGTTGAAACCATCGCCGATACGATAAAGCCTGATCCAATGGTTCATGCCATGCGTCGTGCAACGGCAGCGACAATGGTGGCGGTTGCAACTCTTCCAGGCGGTACGGCGATGGGAGGAGAAGCAGGAGCGACAATCAACTTCGCTCCTGTTATCAATCTTGCCCCTGGGACTTCTGCAGAAGTCCGTCAACAAGTCGATCAAGCGCTCGCGAAATCACAGGTGGATTTTGAGCGGATGTTCGATCAGATGATGCAGCAGAAGCAGCGGAGGGCGTACTGATATGTTTATAATGCTCGGTGCTGTCGGTTATGCACGACTTGAAAGTCCAACCACATACGAGATCGAGAAAAAAGCGGACTATGCGGAAATGCAGGTCACTGAAGGAAAACCACTGTTGCAATATATGGGGCAGGGGCTTGATAAACTCGATCTAAGTTTTTCCTTCCATGTCAGCTTTACCGACCCGCAAGCAGCTTGGACAAAGCTTGTTGACATGATAAACGCTCACAAGGCGTTTACCGTGACGATGGGGAACGGGCAGGTGATAGGCACGTTTGTGCTGTCCGGGCTGAAGAGAACAACAGCGGTAACGGCAAAAGATGGAACGTTACAGGCGATATACTGTAAGGTGAAATTGAACGAGTGGGCCGAACCCGACCTGCTTGAAGGAAGGAGGGCAGAGAAAAAAAGTGAAGCCAAAGCAGTAAGTGAAGCAAATCAGCAAAAACCGAACTCGAAACGAGTGGTCGTGCCGATAAAAACGCATACTGGTGATTTTTACGCGGTCGATAAAAAATCAATCGTGAGGCAATGAAGGTCATTGAGCACATCACGAAAGATGGCGACCGCTGGGACTTGCTCGCGTGGGAGTATTACGGTGATCCAACAGCGTATGAGAATATCATTGTTGCCAACCCTGATGTGACGATGACTCCGGTTTTGCCTTCCGGAATCAAGCTGCTTATACCTGTTCAAGAAAAAGCTGAAAACGAAGCAACGGAAAGCCTACCCCCATGGAAGAGATAAAAGTAAGGCAACCGGGCTGGATACTCGAGTACGAGGGTAAGGACATAACGAAAGATGTCTCTCCTTATATCCTGAACATTACTTACAGCGATGTTTTAAAAGGTGAGGCCGATCATCTTGATATACGTCTCGAAGACCGGAACCATCAGTGGAAAAACGGTTGGTGGCCTCAGAAGGGGGATAATGTGCGGTTAGCTATTGGCTATAACGATGAGGCGCTTGTAAACTGCGGAGTCTTCCAGGTTGATGAAGTCGAGCTAAGCGGACCACCGGACACAGTAAATCTCAGGGCGTTATCCGCGGGAGTGAAAGAAGCATTACGTACAGAGAACACGGCTGCTTATGAAAACAAAACACTGCAGGAGATTGCAGAAGAAATTGCCGGGAAACACGGGCTGACTCTGATCGGAGATGTGTCTGAAGAAAAAGCGAAGCGCAGGCCGAGGAGAATCACACAGCGGAATGAGCACGATTTGACGTTCCTACGGCGTTTGGGTGAATCTGAAGGTGTGATTTTTACCGTCAAAGACGAGCAGCTCGTTTGGCATGATATGTCCCTGCTCGATTCAAAAGAGATCATGATGACAATCAACCGCATGTTGGATACGTCATCTTACCGGTTCCGGTCAAAAACGGATCTTATTTACAAAGCATGTGAGGTCTGGTATCATGATCCGCAGACAAAAAAGGTCATTACTCACATACAACAAGCTGAAGGAGTGACGACGGGCGACACACTGAAGCTTTACGATAGATGCGAGAGCAAGGCTGACGCAATCGTCAAAGCGAAAGCGGCATTGAGAAACAGGAACGGATCGCAGATTGAAGGAACAGTTTCTATGCCGGGGGCACCCCGTTTGGCTGCTGGCGGTAATGTCGTGATGGTTGGTTTCGGTGTGCTCGACGGAACGTATCAGGTCGTCAAAGCGCGGCACTCGATGACACGAGGCGGTGGGTATACAACCGACATCGATATACAAACAACGACTGCAAATAACAAGAATCTGCAAGCATGAAGATAGGGCTCGTTATCGCGACCGATGCGAAACAATGCAGGGTTCGGGTGAAATTTCCTGAACGTGACGGAATAGTATCATACTGGTTGCCTGTCATGCAGAAAAAAACACTGCAAGATAAGGCATACTGGATGCCGGACTTGCAGGAACATGTTGTCTGCTTGATGGATGAGCATGACGAGTTCGGAGTTGTCCTCGGGGCAATATACAGCGATGCCGATACACCACCGGTCAACAGCCAGGATAAATATCACATCGCATTTGAAGACGGGACATCTATTGAGTACGATCGGTCAGAGCACAAGCTGACGGCAGCCGTGCAGGGAGATATTGAGGTGACGGCGACCGGCAAAATTGATATTGAGGCCGGCGGAGATATAGCGATAACCAGCGGGACACACATTCAGATGACGGCCCCGCGAATTGATATGAACTGATGCCTGGTGTATCGAGGGTTGGAGTAGACACAGCAGGAGGAACGATTATCGAAGCACTCGCCCCGAGTGTTTTTATCAACAGCGCGTACGTTGCTGTTCTTGGCTGCGCTGTACAGGGGCATGGATTACCCCCGCATGACTCGCCGGTCATGGCAGAAAGCAGTTCAACGGTATTTGCTGAGAGTATCGGCGTTTGTCGGCAAGGCGATAAAGCGTCATGTGGTCACCCCGCGACCGGTTCCGGCGACGTGTTTGCCGGTGGTTAATTTCCCAACAGGAAAAAAAACAGGTTTTGTCATAAGATGCAGATATGGCAGAACTGATCCACAACATAACCGCTACTGATTGGAGCCCCCGGCTTGGCGAAATCGGGGAGATTGTCGAGGATTTGGACGACATCAATCAGTGCATCAGTGTTATTCTCAACACTCAGAAAGGGAGCCGAACACACGAGCCGCTGTTCGGCACAGATTTGTGGAAGTATATCGATCACCCTGTCAACGAGGCAATCCCGAACATCATCCGAGAAGCCGTCGATGCAATCAACATCTGGGAAATCCGGATCAAGGTTGTCAAGGTTGTGCCGGTGGTAGAGGGAGCGCATGTAACATTACAAATCGAATGGACATTGAGCGAAAGCGATACAGTCTATCAAACTGAGGTTGTCGTATATGGCACTGCCTGAACCATCCTTTATAACTCGTGACCCGAAAGCGATTACCAGCGAGATGATCGCCAGCTATGAGGCTACGACAGGGAAGGTGCTGCAACCGGCGCAGGTTGAACGTCTCCTTATCGATTTGATTGCGTACCGCGAAAGCCTTATCCGGATCGGAATACAGGAAGCAGCGAAACAGTGCCTTGTTGAATATGCCGTGTACCCGATGCTCGACTATCTTGGTGAGCTAGTCGGGGTGACCAGGTTGGCGGCTCAGCCGTCAGCCTGCGAAATTCGTTTTCATCTTGTCGGGGTGAAACTCTTCAGTGTTGTTGTTCCAGCGGGAACTCGTGTTGAGTCAGGGAGCGGGGGTGTAGTCTTCGAAACGAGAGACAATCTCGTTATCGAGGGCGGTGAAACATACGGTGATGTATCGGCGGTATGTCAAACGGCAGGGGTACTCGGGAATGGATACGCTGTCGGTGTTGTAAACAGCTTGCTCGATGTTGTTGAGCACATCGAGAGCGTAACGAATACCACACCGACCAGTGGTGGTAGTGATCAGGAAAGTGATAGCGCGATGCGGGCGCGGGTCAAGTTGGCTCCTGAGCAGTTTACGAACGCGGGAAGCTATGGCGCTTATCGGTATCACGCTGTATCTGCTCATCAAGATATTGTTGACGTAGCGGTAATGTCTCCAACTCCCGGGACGGTCAATATTTATCCACTCACAAAAACAGGCAATCCACCGCAAGCGATACTTGACGCGGTGCAAAAAGCGACTGCAGCAGAAACCGTTCGCCCGTTGTGTGATGCTGTGCAGGTGTTGCCTCCAACCCGTAAAGATTTTGCTCTATCAGCCCAGGTTGAGCTGTACACATGGGCCGATGGCGCAGCGGTACAAGAGAATATCGAGGCTCAGTTGATGGCGTATGTAACTGAGCTTCGGGCAACGCTTGGGCGTGATGTTGTAGAAACACAGATTATCGCGGTTGTAAATGGGGTTTATGGTGTCTACAAGACAACTCTTGTAACACCAAGCGCGGATGTTGTCAATGCGGAAAATGAGTGGTCGAACTGTACAGGTATCACCGTAACCGTTACCGGGTATAACGATGGCTGATAACAGATTGGTTCCGGAGGGTATAAAAGACAGCAGTAACGATGCGCTCAATGAGTTGATCGACCGTATAGGGCAAATCGATCTTACCCCGTTATTGGTGTACATCATCGACAATGTTGATGCTTCTGCCTTACGGCATTTGATCGAGCAGTTTCACGTTGCCGGAAACGAGGGTGGTCGGCTTGCTGAGAACGAGACGCTGAAGCGTGCGCTCTTAAAGCGGGCGATTGATATACACAGGATGAAGGGAACCCCTGAAGGACTCCGGCAGGCGCTTACGGAAATCGGGTTTGGGGGTAAAGAGACCTTGTATTTGACGGATCAGTTCGACCAGGACATCTACGATAGATACGGACGACTGGTTTACAGTTGGGAAGAAGAGAACTTGACGATTATCGAACGGTCAGGTGATATACACTATAACGGCGATGTGAAGTATGACGGTCTTTACAATTACGCCTCGATTGGCGGATGGGCCGAGTACACTCTTGTTGTACTTCGGCCAATAACAAATGATCAAGCGGGATTGATACAAGCGTTCTGCCGAGAATTTGCCCCGGCCCGATGTCATCTGCGAGCCATTAACTGGACGCGGGCGGTATTACGGTACAATGCCGAGGCGAACTATGACGGAATTTATAACCATGGAACAGCATAATTATGGCCAATCTATTACCAGTAAGTACATATGGCAATGTTTACCAGATCGAGACATCCGACCCAGTTCTTGGCGGACCGGGCGGTATCGCAAACCGTCAGCCACAGCAGCTTGCGAACCGGGATGAATGGTTGAAAAATCAAATCGTGGAGTTACAAAACGATCCTGTTTTGTCTGCATTGGCGACGCTGATTGTCAATGCAGCAGGGAAGATGATTTATTCGACAGGAACGAACACTTTTGCTTTATCGACTATAACAGCCTTCGCCCGTACTTTGCTCGACGATGCGAACGCATCGTCGGCATTATCGACGCTTGGTGTCTCCGGGTTTATCAAGACGTTACTGGTTGCTGCGGATGCAGCAACAGCACGCGGCACATTGGGGATCGATACAGCAATAAGTAATGCGATTGCTGCATTGGTTGACAGTTCGCCAGAAGCGCTGAATACGCTCGATGAGCTGGCTGCTGCTCTCGGTGATGATCCGAATTTTGCAACGACAATAACGAATGCGCTGGCTGCGAAAGCTCCGCTTGCATCTCCTGCATTTACCAACAATCCGACTGCTCCTACACAGGCGTCCGGTAACAATTCAACGAGGCTTGCAACGACCGAGTTTGTACAAGCAGCGTTGACGGCTCTTGGGGCGGTTATGCTTACGGGCAATCAGATAATCGCCGGTGTGAAAACGTTTAATAGCTCTCCGATTGTCCCGGATGGTACCGCGAGCGGGCAGCCGGTGCACTTTGGCCAGTTTCAGGCATCAATGGATGATAATGGTTACCTGAAATTACCAGGCGGTCTAATTTTTCAGTGGGGTTCTGTCGCAATTGCCGATGGCAATGGTAGTCGGACAATAAATGTGATTTTTCCTCAACCGTTTCCGAATGCGTGTCTGCATGTATATCCGGCAATATATGGCGACCAGCAGTCAGCAGAAGATTCAATTACAGCACACAGCAAAACAGCAGCTGGGGTAACGCTTACGGCAATCGTTACAGGGGTAGCGAAGACGGCGGAATATTTTGCAATCGGTAAATGATTTTCAGGTTCGACAACACGGTAATATCTGCACAGGAATTTGTGACGGAAAACGGATAACGTAAAAGAAAAGAAATATGGCAGGAGAATATGTGACAAAATATTCAGCTCATCCGATGGCATCGCTCGGTGATGTCGCAGAATATACGGAGCTCGATACAGGCACATCCGCTGTTACTCACGCTCTGACTGGTAAACGGCGTGTCAAGGTGATGGCAGGCAATTATGATGTTCGGTTACGTGCTTTGGTTTCGGGAGATGCAGAGCCGTGTACAGAACAAAATGCACAGCAGCGAGTAAGCAGCGGGAGCTATGAATATTTCGGTCTTCCGGAGGGTGCAACGGATTTATCACTGTTGGCTTTAGGAGTAGGCAAAACAATAATCATTGAATACTGATGATAGGGCAAATCGGGAAATTAGGTGGAGCTGATCTTACAGGGAGGCTTGTTATACGTGATCAATACAACCGTCCTCTTTTTTCCCGTTCAAGCGTAAAAATCAAAAGGAGATAGCACATGCCAACGAAAAGGTGGGGCAATCATGATTATGAAGTGATGACCGATTTCGCAGGTGAAAAACACCTGCTTGCTGATGACGGAGTAGACACAAAGGTTGCGCAAATCGATGCTATAATAGCAGACATCATTGATAGGTTAGGGTATCAGGTGTCGGAAGACTCGATTTTAAACACTGCCCTCGAGCGCCTGGGGTACAGCAACGAGTTCACCCCCGACCAGCTATGGGACGCGGTGTTCAGGGGCCGCACGGGTGTCGAGTGCATGTCTATTGACAGCATGTTCGACGAAGGCCGGCTCTACCAGGACGCCAACGGCACGACACCGGTCACCGGTGTTGAACAGCCGGTCGGCCTGATGCTCGACGGCAGCCAGCGCCTGCGGTTGGGCTCGGAGCTGGTGACGAACGGGGATTTTAGCGATGGCCTAACAGGATGGAGCACGGCGGGAACGGTAGAAAATGGGGCATTAACCGTCGACGCAATAGGAGCATCGATAAATATGTTCCAGCAAGAAATAAACGGCAGCGGCACACCGGTCGGTTCGCTGTACTGGCTGCAGTATGAAGTCGTCGAAAACTCATTGCAACCCGGCACAGGCTCTATGATGGCTGTTCACAATGATTCGGATTTCAAGCTATTGAGTGGCTCACAATTACCAAGCGCCGTTGGAACGCATCGTGTACTTGTGCAGCGAGTAACCGATACTGCAAGTATTTTACATGTTTTTTTGCATTCACAACAGGCATCGGGCTCGATAACCGTTGACAACATCTCACTGCGTGAAACGTATGGCAACCACCCCCACCAACTCACCGACATCAACCGACCGGTGTTGAGCGCACGGGTGAACGGGTTGAGAAGCACTGAAGATTTGAGCGCTGGAGGTTGGCAGGTTTTTAATAATGCGACAGTTACAGGGAAGAATACAATTAATTTACCTGAAGAACAGTCGAGAATAACCCATGCATGGGCCACTAATGCCCCAATTGGAGCTACGGCAAAAGGAAGCATCGTTTTGTCGGGCACAGGTACTGTTACAATGAAAGTGCTAAGACGTTTTACGGACGGTGGCACATATGAAGAAACAGATCGTGTCATCGACTTAACCACAACACCGACACGGTATACAGTCGAGCATACAATCCAATATGAAAATCAATCAGGATTTATACTTGAAATTATACGTAAAATCAATGATACAGCAACCGAGGTGACCGCGACAAAAGCTGACTTGCGCTACAGTAATGACGGCATTGACCTGCCGGCATACCAGCGAGTGGGAGACGTCGACGCAATACCGGACGATTACGATTGGCAGAACTTCCCGATGTACTTCGCCTTCAATGGAACGAACCAATACCTCAAAGTCACCGGCATGCAACCGGAAGTCGATGAAGTGTTTGTGAGCGCAGCCATGAGAACCTCATGTGCTGAGGAGCATAGAATATTGGCTGCTTATGGATGGATGTCACAGGGTAGTTTTCAGTTTTATTCGAGAATGCCTGGAGGCAATGGTTTTGCCAGTAAAGGAGACATTGGTCGGTATGCAATTGAATATGATACAGTATCTCCGTCATCAATGGTAATGACGGGCTTGGCAAAAATTTCAGACGATGTTGTGTTGCTGCGTATAAACGGTCAACAGCAAGTAGAGAACACAGATGATCAAGGTGTTGGTAATTATAATAACTATAAGCTTTACATAGGCTCAAGAAATGGAACGTCAATGTTCTACAATGGCCGCCTTTACGGCTTCCTGCTCGTCTTCGACAATCCCACGGACACCATCATCACGACAATAGAACGCGAACTCAACCGAAAAGCGAAAATCTATGCATGAACAACGATGTATAATCATACCCGTCCCGCAAGACGAAGTGGGACGGACATTGGCGAACCGGATGCCGAACGGCAAAGGAATGTTTGGAACCGGGCTGTCACCCGATGGCAGTGAACAGGCAACTCATTACGTCTCCGAAGGCATGTTACCACTGCCGGGGATGGCATCTTACTTCCCACTGCAGCACTGGGAGCAGGACGACGAAACCGGTGACTGGACTTTGCAGGCAAGCACGCCCGGCGATGCACAGCAGGTATATGACCGAATCGGCAGCCATCTCGATGAAGGGGAGACAATGCCATGCACCGTTGCCGACATCGAGGCGATGTTCACAGCTGCTGATGTGACAAAGCAGCCTGTGGCCGTCGCTATGCGGAGGCTGGGCCTGAAGCTGGTGCAACAACAGGAAGAGGAAGAAGGGGATGACCTCATAAAGTGACGGTCAAGGAAAAAGCAGAATGGAAAAGCCAGAACTGTTCGGATTGATCATCAGCGGGATCGCGGGAATCATCACGAGCCTGCTCCACGCGCTGAAAAAAGGGGTGCAGCACAACTGGAAGAAAGTGTTGCTGCATTTCGGGCTCGGATTCTGTTCGCTCTACATCGCCTATCTGGTCGGAGAGACCATGACGCTCGACAGCACGACGATACTGGTCGTC
>JADMLA020000045.1 GCA_015482705.2 Prosthecochloris sp.
ACTCTTGCCAAAATGAAGTAGCCGGTTGATCGGGGACATGTCCGAAAGAGGGGGCACATCGAAATTTACATCCGTGCAAATCTATCTGTCATTTCTTTCTCGCCACAACCGCAATATCGGGAGATTCAGGGCAAAAAGCCGAGCCTGCAACATCGGAGTATAGCTCTTCAATCCTGAATCCACACTCTTCAAACTCCTCTCTGAGTGATTCCCGGCTGAAATACTGCAGCCAGTTATAGACAACACGAGTTCTTGCCTTTTCAATTATCGTGTATTTATCGAGAGTTACTTTTTCTTCCTGATACTTGAATGTGTTCAGGAATCCGTAATAATCATCAGAAGACCAAAAATGATCGAGTTGATTGTGTTCGTACGTCGCAACTTCCTGTCTGCTGTCGAATATGTTCAACGAATGAACATCCAGAAGAACTGATCCGCCAGGGCTCAAAAATGTGAAAAATTTGGAAAGGAGCATCCTTCTTTGTGAAGGGCTCAATGCACAAAAATCGCAAAATATCAATGTAATGAGATCATACCTTTCCTCCGTCTCATACTCCAGATAGTTTTGTCGAACATAGTTGATGTTCAGTTCTTTTTGATGAGCGGTCTCTTTCGCATGTCGTATAGACCTTTCAGAAAAATCGATGCCGGTAACAGAGGAACCACTTTCTGCAAACCGCGTTGTATACAGGCCCGGACCACACCCAAAATCAGCAACATTTGAACCTGAGCCCACCCCGAAATGAGACACTATCCACTGCACCGATCGATCAACGAAAGTTCTTTTTCGGGACGACAGATCAATTGAGTCGTTCAAGTGATACTCGAGCATCTTTTTTGAGGTGTGCTCATCGGTCCACAGTTCATCTGCCGTATAGTACTGAAAAGGTAAAGGGCGAGCGTTGATTTGTACCAGTTCATCAAACATTTTCAATCCGAAAAATTAAGGGAGACTCCTTACGGATACGACTATTGGGGTCTACAACGTCAAGTTCTTCAAACCGCATAGAAGGAGTTGAGGAATCGATGTATCGCTCAGCTCCTCTATGGTTGTTGCGTTCTGAGTTTGTTGGTCTTTTGTTTTCATTTTTCAACGGCAATCCGAATCTCGCTTGTATCTATAGGTAATGAAACCATAACCCGAACCTGGATCCGGCATTGATTTCCCGGCCCTGATGAACCCGTTACGCTCGTAGAACCTGTGGTTCCTCACCGCATAATCCGGCGTTTCAAGAGACCACTGTGTGTCTTCCGGGTACAGCGTCATCACCTCATGCAACAGTGTACTGCCGATTCCTTTTCCCATACAGCTTTCGTGAAGAAAAATCCCGAAAAGTTCACAATAGTCCGTATGCCTTTTCACGATGCAACCACCGACGATGATACCGTCAACAATGCATTTGAAATAGTCGTGCATGTCAATCCAGCGGGTATGAGCCTCGATACTGTCGTGCCCCGGAGGATCCTCGAACCCCCGAGCTGCCGGTCTATACCTCTTATCGTCGAGGAATGCAGATACCGCCGCCGATCGCAGAAACTCTGCATCCGATCTTACAGCATTCTCAATCACCATCATGAGTTACTCTCCCCCTTCTCCACCAGGGTAACGCAACTTCCGTTCACTTTTGCATCGCTCTTCTGCTCCCGGTGCAAGGGTCACCCTCAGGCATACCCTCCAGCCATTGACGCAGTTGAGCGATTCTTTCCCTGGTCAGCCTGGTTTTTTCCAGACAGTAACACATGGGATAGATGCTCCCATATTCCATCTGTTTGTTCTCGGCGGGATAGAGCGACACCAAATGAAGATCCCGGAAAGAAACCCAAGCCTGTTGTGCTTTTTGCAAAGCTGCGGTAAAACGCTGTTCGCCTTCGTGTGCTTTCATCACTTGTCGATAGACCTGATCGAGTTCCTTGTCAGCCTCTTGAGATTCAGCACAGGTTTGTTCACTGAGCTCAGTTTGTGTCTGGGCTTTTGCGCATTGCATCATAACCGGCATAGCGAAACCCAGGACAATCAAAACGGGTAACCAGATTTTGTTCATGATGTATTGGATATGGGTTGATCAATTGTACAGCAACAACTGTTTGGCACAGACTTCGGAAACCTGTTAAAGACTTTTCCGCATTGCACAATTACATCTGTGAGACAAATGCTCCGGCATGTATTCGGTGAACCCGTACTTTCTATACAAGCTCACCGCTTCTTTCAAACAACTGTTTGTTTCAAGAATCATGGTGGAAAAACCCAAAGATCCGGCTACAATGAATGCGTCCTCCATCATTTTTTTACCCAGACCTCTTCCTTTGTATTCTGCTTTGAGATACATTTTCCTCAGCTCGCACGTATTCTCGTCGATGGCATAGAGGCCATAGGAACCGACTACCGCACCATTATCTTCAAGTACCTTGAATGCTCCGCCAGAACGTATATACGACTCATCGATATCCCGTATATCGGCATCGGTCTCTTCCGGATTCACTGAAAGCCCATAGTGCTTTAACGCACTTTCGAGCAAAGCGAAAACCATTCCTTCATCTCCCTGCCTGTATTCCCTGAGAGTACACATATCCTGCAAACAAAGCTTATAGCATAATACGGAAAAATGCCTCTTGTTTTCAATCCCCGACAGGACACACTAATCGAGGTTTTTCCACGAATACACGGTGACCGGGATCAAACATGTAGAGATCTTCAAGCATCTTGCCGAGAATCGAGGAACTGATATACCTCCCGGACCAGACAAAGCCGTTTGTTTCCGCTTCCGCACAAAGTTCGCGGCGGGCCGTTTCGGCGCAACCCCACACAAGCATTTGCTTGCACAACCAGGCAAGCATATCGAGCGCAACATGCTGGTTCAGCAATCTCAGATCTCCGTATGTCGCCTCAGGACTCAGCGTGCGTTTTCTGACTCTGATAATCCGGCCTGAGTCGACATCGTTCTCGATATCGACTTCGAGACGCGAAGAGCGGTTCATAAAATGAAGAGTTGCGCCATGCTCTCCATGGTTCTCAATCAAGGGAACATGGTCATACCCTACCCCGCGCAGAACTGGCAGAGCGGGATGAATATTGAGCGGCAGACCGAGAAAATCGAAATCGTCGTAAGAAAAAATGAAATCATTGTAGAACGAGATGGTAAACAGCCATGATCGTGATCGAAGCTCTTTTCTCAGAGCGGTTTTACCCGTGCCTTTTTTCCAGATCAACTGTTTCGCGTTGGGAAAAAAACCGGAAAACAGGCGAAACCCATCCCCTCCCAGATTGGGGTCACCAAAGAAAAGAATAGTGTCAGTGTTCGAATCAAACCTGGAATCCGACATTCTCTCTTACAACGTTTTTACAATGTGACTGTCAGCTTGTCGCAGAACCGAGCGAAACATTCATTTTTTCTCCACAGAAACGCTTGACCTCACCGCCAAAGAACACAGCTTTTTCAGGGTCGTTCCGATCCCGGTTTCGTAACCCATCTTTCAGGTATGTCTTAAAAATACGGTCAGCCGACATAGTTTTGCTGTGCTCCCGGAAATACGGTTGATTCAAAACGGGTATATAGAGATTCAAAGTCAAGGGACTAATCCGAGTAGGTGATTCCCCTGTTGTCTCTATAATGATTCACCCCTTCGACGATATCCCGGGCTAACACCCGGTCTTGCGATAACGGCGGCAAGTTATCCACATCGAAAAAATCAATGCCGGATATTTCAATGTTGTCGCGAGGGGCTCCCCCTGTCACCTCAGCGGTGAAAAACAGCTTGTACAAACTCACCGGATACTTCGGTGTATACGGATGACGGTCTCTGTCTTTAACCGCATAAAGAGAAATGACTTTTATTGCAAATCCGGATTCTTCGAGCACTTCTCGGGCAATTCCTTCTTTTGGAGACTCATTTTGATCCGCCCATCCCCCTGGCAACGTCCATTTTCCATTTGAACGCTCCTTCACCAAAAGAACTTTACTGTCCTTGACCACACAGGCTCGCAGATCAACCTTTGGAGTTGCATAGCCTTTTTCCGGAATAAAAAATTTTTCTATCTCCTCGATCCCCGCTGCACTGACTTCTGAGTAAAGCATGGTGCTTATCCCGATAAGCCGCTCATACCTCTCGCGATCGTATGGATCCCTGGTATAGTGAAGACCTGCCTGAGCAATCGCTCTGATTTCTTTTACCAGTTCATGCATTTTTCCGTAATTGCTGTTGCTGTTGCAGGACGCCGTTATTCCACTCTCAAGTCGTAAGGCAGCATCGTCATCCTGAACATCCCCGCCGGCTGTTGTTCCAGCTTCAGGAGAAGATCGAGCGTTTGCAATGAACGATCGGCGACACTTCCCGAAGGAATTTGTTCACCAAGCATCCTGGAAGCTATTCCGGGGCCGTCGCCGAAAAGGTAGTCCATAAAACCCTGTGGTTCAGGATAGAGTTTCAATCCGGGTACTTTTGTTGAATCCATTCCAGCCATCGCTCGAGCAGCGAAGAGCGCATCCTGTAACCCGCCGATCCGGTCAACCAGTCCTTTTGAAACAGCAAGGTCTCCCGTCCAAACTCTGCCGCCTGCAACAGCTTCGACCTCGTTCAGAGTCATTTTCCTCGATCGGGCAACTTTTGCCAGAAAGTCATCGTAAATCCAGCCGGTCGTTTCCATGAACTTCGCCATTCCTTCCTCATCGAGCGGTTTGAAAACCGTAAACCCATCGGCATTTTTTCCTTTGATAACCACCTCACGATTCAAGCCGATCTTCTCCTGTAACGCACTTATTTCCGGCTTCAACGCATAAACGCCGATCGAGCCGGTAACGGTAAGCGGTTCGGCGAAGATACTGTCTGCTGCAAGCGCTATCATATACCCGCCCGACGCGGCAACACTCGACATCGAAGCAACTATCGGCTTTTTCACTTTCGCTGAATCGAGAATCTGCAACATATTGGATGAAGCGAGAGCATCACCTCCAGGACTGTCGATACGAAGCACGATAGCCTTGACACTTTCATCATCGAGTGCAGCCTGAACCGAACTTCTGAGAGTTTCCTCGTCAAATCCCTGTTCCGTTCCTCCCGTCATATCATCCTCCAGGCGAACAATCGACCCCGACGCTGTTATCACAGCGATATTTTCTTTCGTCTCGGGTTCGAACGGCCAGGGAATCGAGGCTTTGTAACGTGCTCCACCGATCAAAACATCTTCATCACTTCGCTCACCGTCTCCCTTACCAAATGTCTTTTTCAATCCTTCCAAATACTCCCAATGCCCGCTGATTTCATCGACAATGCCGAACTCTTTCGCCTGCTTTGCCGACAAAACCGTTTTTTCATCGATAATGCTTTCATATTCCTCTACAGTAATCCCTCTCCGCTTCGCAACATAGCCTGTATAGGCATCATAGACAGCATCCAGCATCATCTCAACCTGCTCCCTGTACTCAGGGCTCGCCCCGGATCTCGTAAACGGCTCGACTCCGCTTTTCCATGCAGACCATTGAGCGGCCTGAAAAGAAACCCCGAGCTTTTCAAGCGTTCCGGTATAGAATAACAGCTCGGCCTTCAAACCATCGAGCAAGAGAAAATTCCCTCGCTCCGCGACGATGGAATCACATGCAGACGCAAGCCACACATCTGCATCAGAAGCACTGCCAAGAAATGCGTTTACCGGTTTTCCGGTTTTTCTCGTCTGCTCGATAGCCCGCTGAATCTGCTGGATCTTCGCAGACCCTGTTCGTACTCCGCGGATGTCGAGCAGGACACTTTTGATTCGTTCATCTGCACCCGCCCGGTCGAGTAGAAACAGAATATCCTGTAAAGACAATTCCTGTGACTCTCGTTCAAAAGGCAGAAAGAATCCGACATCGGTGGTTTCCCTGATGTCTCCGGAAACATCTATTTTCAGTACGAACTCTCCAGGTAACGATTTCTGTGTCGTAAAGGCCCGGTAAAGACCTATCGCAAGAACAAGAAAAACCAGCACGACAACGATGCAGCCAATTTTACCTGCACCCATTTTCTTCTTCGCCATTGGAATTATGTTATGTTTTCATTTTTCAGTTACACAAACAGCTTTACCGCCTATCAAGTTTCTTATCCACAAACCAGGAAATGGTTTAAAAACGAATGTGACCTACTTTTACAAGTTTTTTTGCAAAAGAGCCTTCATTCATACAACAAACAGCTCACCTGGTGCCGGCCATCCTCGCAGAGCGGCTTCAACTCCGGCTCCACCGAGCGGCACCGCTCCATCGCTTCGGGACAGCGGGGATGAAAACTGCATCCGGACGGCATATCGAGCGGCCCCGGCAAATCACCTTTCAAGAGAATCCTTTCGTTTTTCCGGCTCAATTCCGGTAGAGGAATCGCTGACATCAGTGCTTTCGTATAAGGATGCTTCGGGTTTCTGTACAGTTCATCCGAATCGGCTATCTCGACGATCTTTCCAAGGTACATGACCGCAACACGATCTGAAATATACTCGACAACCGAAAGGTCATGAGCGATGAAGAGATAGGTCAGCCCGAACTCGGTCTGCAGATCTTTCAGCAAGTTGATGATTTGCGACTGAATGGAAACATCGAGTGCAGAAACAGGTTCGTCACAGATGATAACCTTGGGGTTGACCGCGAGCGCCCTCGCAATACCTATCCTCTGCCGCTGTCCTCCTGAAAATTCATGCGGGTAACGGTTGAAATAGTCGTTGCTCAACCCCACAATATCGAGCAACTCATAGATTTTCTTCTTTGCATCCTTGCGGGGAACCACCTTATGAACCGACAGAACCTCGTTAAGCATCTGTCCGATTGTCATCCTTGGATTGAGAGAACTGAACGGGTCCTGAAAAATCATCTGCATCTGGCTGCGCAGACGACGAAAATCCCTGTTGCCGATCGTATCTATAGCCTCACCGTCATACCATATTTCACCTTTCACCGGAACAGGCGTCAGCCTCAACAAGGCCCTCCCGAGAGTGGTTTTACCGCATCCCGACTCCCCGACCAGGCCAAGCGTCTCTCCTTTTCTCACGTCGAAGGAAACCCCGTTAACCGCTTTAACCAGAGCCTTTTTCCCTCCTTTCCTCGATGAAAAGGCAACTTCGAGGTCATGGACCTTCAGCAGCAAGTCGCCCTTTCCCATATCCGTCCCATTCTTTTTCACCCGGGCAATTTCAATTCAATATTCAGCGAAAACTTCTCACTTCGGAAAAACACCCTAGTTTTCCGCA
>JADMLA020000032.1 GCA_015482705.2 Prosthecochloris sp.
ACGGGTATATTTTTGAATGTCAGTAAATTGTCTTTAGATCTTTCACTAGAGATGTCCCCTATTATTGCTTAACCGCAATTCTTTGTTTTATCCTGACTAGGATATGACATTTCCAGTATCACCACTTCGCCATCAGCAGTAAAAGGCCCATGAACTTCGCCCGGAGGTCTGCTTGCATAGTAGCCCGGCTCAAGCCACATACCAAACGTTTCATCGTATAAACGACCGGAAACCACAAAGATTTCTTCAGGATATGTATGACTCCTTGCCCCAAAATCTTTAGTCGAATAACCGCTCTTGAACTTCGTGAATCTCGTATAATCACCTGAATCGACATCTTCTGCTACTGTCAGTTGGGATAACTTTCCATCTGTACCAGGAATAATTTCCCATTCACCACTACTCTGCTCAGACAATGGATTCCAATATGTTCTGGTTGACTTCATATTTAGGTTATAGGATGTTCCCTCTTGCTTCCCTTACTTCACCGTTGCAACAGCTTGTTCACCTTGTTTCTTTCTGCTGGGTGTCCTTCCCAAGAAAAACCACATAAAGAAGCCAAACGCGAATCCTCCAAGTGCCGATATCGGTAACCCGATAAAAACAGAAACCCATCCAGGCACATTACCACTGCCTGTAAGCAGAGGAAGTATGTAAACAAATATCCACATAATACCACCCCAAGCAGCACCCATGAATACCCAAGTCCTCTTAGTAAGTGGCTGGGGTGTCAAACGCTTATTCTCCTCCGAAAAGAACAGTGGCTTTAACGGCTGTTTCTGGAAGTAAAGATAATACGGAAGGGACCAGAGGGGAAAAGTTAACAGCAAAATCAGCAGGGAAAAAACATTCCAGATACATGGGATTGGCTTGCCGCAAGATGGGCACGAAAAGCCCCGCCAATTCCTGAATCCTCTCATTCCAGAGGCAAAGCGGCCAGGATGCATTGCCCCACACGACGGGCATGGAACGTAACCACGATCCAGTAAGGACTCCTCACAATCTTGACAAATCAACAGAGTCTTCGGTACCCGCGTCCCGAGAACAATCTCATTAAACGCAATTGCCGGATTGAGAATCCAGTGCAAAATGAGTGGATGCGGTAATTCCCACCGTTTGAAGTGTGAACCATCACATTTAGGGCATTTGTATGTTTGTATATTCATCTCTTTCCCGGCGAATATTTTAAGGGGACACCCTATATTACCGCAGATTTAAATATTCATCAGGAATGCCTAATCCTTGAGAGCGAAAAAAAGAAAGCTGATCGAAATATCCACGCTGATATGCTATCCTGCTGTCAATTATATGAAAGATTCCACAACCTCTCAAACCGGCAGGATCACTCCACTCAAGTATAATCCAGTCACCAGCATCATGGATTTTTTCAACTTGACAAACCATCTTTGCCCGTCCAAATTCAATCTCAAAGAGCTTTCGAATTTCCTCCAGGCCATTTGAAGGTTCTGTAACAACCTGATGGTTTATTGCATCTTGGTGATACAATTCGCACAATCCATCAATATCCGCTCTGTTAAAGCATTCCACCCATTTCTCGACGACTTCCCTGTTTTTCATTTGGTGTTTTTGGAAGATGGATCCTCGGGTCGAGCCCGAGGATGACTTTATAAAGCAGGAATAATGAGACTGCCTCTCTTCGCTTTGTTGAAAAGTCCTAACCTCGGCGAATTCATCCCCGGGAAACAAACCGCAGTTCTGCCGTCGCGAGTCCCGATTACATCGGAATGCAAAGCGGATGGAGTCCCGATACAATCGGGATAAACTTCAAAGCCGGAGTGTCCCGACAAGTCGGGACGTGAGGATTTCGAGCACCGCCCAACGCAGCACTCGAAACGCGCAGCAGACAGAATGCCGTTTCAGGAACAGCCTGTAGTCATACCGCAGTCCTCGCACACCATACAGGTTCCGTTTTGGCGGACTCGCATTGAACCGCAGTTTTCACACTGTTCACCGGAATACCCCTGAACTTTGGCCTGGATTATCTGGGTATCGACATGTCCCGAAACCTCTTTTTCAGCTTTTGCAACAGTTTTTCCGGGCTGCCGGGTTGCAGTGGAAGAAGCATCGGAAACTGCAGTCCCAGAAGCATCGAGTCCGCCTACCTCTCCGTCTTTTCCCTCTGATCCTGCGTTACCGGAAGAAATTTCATCAACCGCTTTGACATGGATAAAGTCTTTACGTCCAAGATAGTCGTAGCCGATGGAACGGAATACATAATCGAGAATCGAAGTGGCGTTTTTGATGACATTGTGCCCCTGCACCATGCCTGCCGGCTCGAATCTGGTAAAGGTGAAACTGTCCACCAGTTCTTCGAGAGGCATTCCGTACTGCAGCGCCTTGGAAGCAAGTACGGCAAAACAGTTGAGCAATCCCTTGAACGACGCCCCTTCTTTGTACATATCGATGAAGATCTCACCCAGCGAACCATCCTCGTACTCGCCGGTTCTCAGGAATACCTTGTGAGCACCGACATACGCTTCACGGATATACCCTTTCCTTCGTTTCGGCAGCAAACGACGCTCCGATCGGTGATAGATTCTTTCAACAATCCGTTCCTGTACCTCTTTCGGTCCTTTGGTTTCATCGAGATCATCCTCTGTGCCGAGCATGATCACTTCGTCGAGATCGTCATAACTGCTGATATTCAATGGCTGTGAAAGTTTCGATCCGTCGCGGTATATGGTAATCGCCTTGATCATGTGCTGCCACGCAGAGAAATACACCTCGGCGATTTCCTGGGTCGTGGCTGTTGCCGGCATATTGACAGTCTTGGATATCGCACCAGAAATAAAAGGTTGAACTGCCGACATCATCCGTACATGTGCCATGTGGTTGATATAACGAAGACCCTTGCTACCGCATTTTCCCGCACAGTCGAATACCGGGAGATGTTCCAGTTTCAGATGCGGAGCTCCTTCTACGGTCATCGTACCGCAAACATAGTCATTGGCAATCTCATAGTCTTTCTTCGAAGCCCCAAGAGCTTCGAGCATATTGAAATTCTGGTCGTTGAGCTGTTCTTCCGTAAAACCCAGCGCTTCACAGAATTCTTCTCCGAGTATCCATTTGTTGAAAGCGAACCGAATATCGAAAACATTCTCGAGCTGGGATTCAATCGTCTCGATCTTGTCTTCGGTAAACCCTTTGTTTTTCAACCACTGACGATTGATGGTGGGGCAACCGGATAATGTTCCATGCCCTTTGCAGTATCTCTCGATATCGTCAATCTGTTTCGCACTGTAACCAAGGCGTTCAAGTGCTTTGTGCACCGACTGGTTGACGATCTTGAAATACCCTCCACCGGCAAGCTTCTTGAATTTGACGATTGCAAATTCAGGCTCGATACCGGTTGTATCACAGTCCATGACCAGTCCGATTGTACCAGTCGGCGCTATAACGCTGACCTGGGCATTTCTGTAACCATGCCGTTCACCCATCTCGAGAGCCTCGTCCCAAACCTTTCCGGCTTTCTCGAATAGGTTTGTCGGGCAATACTCGGAGTCGATGCCGCGAGGCTTGACCATAAGCCCTTCGTAGTCTTCTTCCGACATGTTGTGCGCCGCTCTGCGGTGATTCCTGACAACCCGCAGCATATCCTGAGCATTTTCCTCATAACGGGCAAAAGGCCCTTGGTCCTTTGCCAGCTCGGCTGACGCTTTATATGCTTCACCTGTAATCAAAGCCGATATCGCCCCTGCTATCGCCAATGCTTTTGGTGAATCATAAGGAATCCCCATAATCATGAGAACGGTACCAAGATTGGCGAAACCCAGACCAAGCGTCCTGAACTCATAGCTCAAGCGGGCAATATCCCGGGAAGGAAAATGGGCCATCAACACCGAAATCTCCAGTACGACCGTCCAGAGCCGGGCTGCATGCAGCAGATCGTCGACCTTTATCGTACCCTGCTTTTCATCGAGAAAGAATCCAAGATTCAGGCTGGCCAGATTACAAGCCGTGTCATCCAGAAACATATACTCTGAACAAGGGTTACTGGCATTGATACGACCACTTTGCGGAGCGGTGTGCCAGTCGTTGATAGTCGTATCGAATTGCAAACCCGGATCGGCGCATTTCCATGCGCTCATAACGATTTTCTCCCAAAGATCACGCGCTCTCACCGATTTTGCATGCTTTCCGCTCGTCCGCTCTTTCAGCTCCCATAACTCATCATTTTCAACGGCTTTCATGAAAGCGTTGGTGACCCTGACGGTATTGTTCGAATTCTGACCTGCAACCGTCTGGTATGCTTCCGACTCATAATGAGTGTTGTACTGGTCAAAGTCGAGCGTTGTGTATCCCTGCTCAACCAGCGACAATACCCTTACGATATAACTCATCGAAACACCGCGGCTTACGGCATTTTTGATCAGGATGTTCAGTTTTTCGTTTTTGTGCCGGTCACAACCGTTTTCAACCGCTTCGCCGACGATCGCCTCGAGAAATCTGGAGCAGACTCTGGAACCGGCCACCAGTGAGGCGACCTTGTCCTCCTCCCTGGCTTTCCATTCTATAAACTTTTCAACATCGGGATGGTCGATATCGACGATGACCATCTTTGCGGCCCGCCGTGTCGTTCCCCCTGACTTTATCGCACCCGCGGCAGAATCGAAAATTTTGAGAAAACTCATCAGCCCTGAAGAACTTCCTCCTCCACTGAGCTTTTCCCCAGATGAACGAAGATTCGAAAAGTTGGTTCCTGAACCGCTGCCGAATTTGAATACCCTCGCTTCACGTACGGCAAGGTCGAAAATCCCTCCATCGTTAACCAGATCATCCTTGACCGACTGTATAAAACATGCATGTGCCTGCGGTCTCGAATAGGCATCCTTCGACTCCTTGACTTCCCCGCTCTTACCATCGACGTAAAAGTGACCCTGGGCCGGGCCCTCGATATCGTATGCATACTTGAGACCCGTATTGAACCACTGTGGTGAATTCGGAGCACCCCTTTGGCTGATCAGCATATAGGCAACTTCATCATAAAATGCCTGAGCGTCCTCCTTGCTGTCAAAATATTTATGTTTTTCTCCCCATTCCTTCCAACAACCCACAAGACGATGAACAACCTGCTTGATCGAATGCTCACAACCGGTCACAGGCTGTCCCTGTTCATCCAGTACAATGTCACCGTTTTCATCCCGCTGCGGAACCCCGGTTTTTCTAAAATATTTTTGCGCAAGAATGTCAGCGGCTACCTGAGACCACTCCTTTGGAACCTCGACATCATTCATTTCAAAAACCTTGGATCCATCAGGGTTGCGAAGTACGGACGAGCGTTTCGTGTACTCGAACATCTCATAAACATCACGGCCTTTCGTGGTAAAACGGCGAGAAATTTTCATTGCAGAATATCTTTAGGAATAATAAAGGCCCCCTTGGCCTCTAACCTGTTATATTAAAGTCTTTTATCAAATCTCAAATCACTCCCATCACGGGGTGAATGGGGGCTTGAAAAAACAATATACACCTGTTCGGTTAAAAATAACAAGTGCGTCCGGCAATGATATTCTGTTGAGATCTGCAATGCATTGATATGCAAGAGAAAAGAAAACGTTTTTATAAAAAAAGCCTCCCTGACGAGGGAGGCTTGTAGGAAAGAATACCACAATCGGCGACCTTCTATCAGATAGCGTCGATGATGGCATTGAGTGTTTCGCTTGGACGCATTGCTTTCGATGCTTTTTCATCATTAGGCATGAAGTATCCACCAAGATCGACCGGAGCACCCTGTGCGCCGTTGAGTTCACCGATGATCTTCTGCTCGTTGTTTTCAAGTTCTGCAGCAACCGTTGCAAATTTGGCCTTGAGCTCTTGATCCTTATCCTGGTTTGCCAGCGCTCTCGCCCAGTACATACCAAAATAAAAGTGACTTCCACGATTGTCGAGTTCATTGACTTTACGGGAAGGTGATTTTCTGTTCTCGAGATACTGACCGACAGCCTGATCAACAGTCTCGGCAAAAACCTTGGCCTTCTCGTTCCCGAAAGTATTACCGAGATGCTCGAGCGATACGCCAAGAGCAAGCATCTCACCGAGTGAATCCCACCTCAGATGTCCCTCATTGACAAACTGCTGGACATGTTTCGGGGCCGAACCGCCTGCGCCGGTCTCGAACAAACCGCCGCCATTCATCAACGGAACGATAGAGAGCATCTTGGCACTGGTACCGAGCTCGAGAATCGGGAACAGATCGGTGAGGTAATCCCTGAGCACGTTGCCGGTCACCGAAATGGTGTCCTTACCCTGCCTGATGCGTTCAAGGGAGAACCGCATGGCTTCCACAGGAGACATGATCCTGATATCGAGGTCTGCAGTATCGTGATCCTTCAGATATGTGTTGACTTTTTCGATCAACTGGATATGGTGGGCTCTTTCCTTGTCAAGCCAGAATACGGCTGGAGCACCGGTAGCCTTTGCCCTGTTGACGGCAAGCTTGACCCAGTCGCGAATCGGAGCATCCTTGACCTGGCACATTCTGAAAATATCTCCCGGTTCAACGCTCTGCTCGAGCATCGAGTTACCTGTAGCATCGACGACCCTGATCGTCCCGTTACCAGGAGCTTCGAATGTTTTATCGTGAGAACCGTATTCTTCAGCTTTCTGCGCCATTAAACCGACATTGGACACACTGCCCATGGTCGACACATCATAGGCACCGTTCTTCTGGCAATCTTCGACCATTTCCTGGTACATGGTAGCATAGCAACGATCCGGAATCATGGCTTTCGTATCATGGAGTTCACCATCCGGGCCCCACATTTTACCGCCGTCACGAACGACTACCGGCATCGAGGCATCGATGATGATATCATTCGGCACATGCAGGTTGGTGATACCCTTGTCAGAATCAACCATGGCAAGAGCAGGACGATTCTTGTAGACTTCCATGACATCAGCCTCGATTTCAGCCTTTTTCTCCGCAGGCAAAGTCTGGATCTTCGCATACAGATCGCCAAGACCGTTGTTGACATTTACTCCGAGCTCCTTGAGAACATCACCGTGTTTGTCGAACACATCCTTGTAGAATACCGAGACGGCATGACCGAACATAATAGGATCGGATACCTTCATCATAGTGGCTTTAAGATGCAGCGACAACAGCATGTCGTTGTTTTTCGCATCATCTATCTGACTGGCGAAAAATTCGCGCAGCTTCCGCACATTCATCGTCGATGTATCGACTACCTCTCCGTCCTGCAAGGCAACGTTTTCCTTGAGTACTGTTACGTTTCCGTCATTATCGACATACTCGATACGGACACCGGTTGATCCGTTCATGGTTGCAGACTGTTCACTCGCATAAAAATCTCCGCCATCCATATGAGCGACATGCGCTTTCGAACCACTGTCCCACGCTCTCAGACGATGAGGGTTGTTCTGTGCATACTGTTTGACGGATGCAGCCGCCCTCCTGTCGGAGTTTCCTTCACGCAGTACCGGATTCACAGCACTCCCGAGGACTTTTGCAAAGCGGGCTCTGAGCTCTTTTTCCTCTTCGGTTTTCGGATCTTCAGGGAAGTCGGGAATGGCATATCCTTTTTCCTGCAGTTCCTTGATAGCCGCCTGAAGCTGCGGAATCGACGCACTGATGTTCGGAAGTTTGATGATGTTCGCATCGAGAGTCTTGGCCAGTTCACCGAGTGCAGTCAGATTATCGGGAATGCGCTGTTCCTCGGTAAGATTCTCGGGAAAATTAGCGATAATCCTTCCGGCAAGAGAGATATCGCTGGTTTCAACCGAAACACCGGAATCACCGGTAAAAGCCTGAATAATAGGCAGTAACGAGTAGGTAGCCAGTGCAGGCGCCTCATCAATTTTGGTATAGACGATTGTAGCCATGTCTGTTATTTTTTCTGTTTATGCTGATTATACTGGATTATTATAACGGTCACGAGAAAAAAACATTTCCGGCCGTAACTGATTACGAGCCGGCAAAAAACAGATCCCTCATCACCTGAAAAACAGGCAATTTCAACAATTTTATATACCATGCCGACGACTGTCGAGTCGCGGCAGAATAAAAACCGGAGATGGTGTGAGTCTTGTCTCCGGTGGATTATTTGGAGGGTGAAAAATCTTCCAGGCCGACCTTTGCAGCAAGATCCTTGTCATGAAGAGCTTCGTCAGCAAGTCTGATCATGGGAATCGTAGCCCCCATGGAACTGTAACCGCCATCATGAAAGAGATTCTGCATGGTCACCTTGCGAGTCAAATCACTCAAGAGAGTCACGGCATACTCTGCACACTCTTCTGCTGATGCATTGCCAAGCGGAGACATCAGGTCACTGTACTCGTGCATTTTTTCAAACCCCGGAATACCGCCCCCTGCCTTGGTGTACGTAGGACTTTGTGAAATCGTGTTGATCCTGATACCGCGTTTCGCCAAACGTGGCCCATAACTCCTGACTATCGACTCCAATAACGACTTGGCGTCTCCCATATCGGAATAAGTCCAGTAGTTTCTCTGAGATGCGATATAGGAAAGAGCCAGAATACTTCCGCCGTCATTGAGCACGTTGTTCTTCAACGCGAACGATACCAAACGGTGCAATGAGATCCCGGACACATTCAGCGTTCTCATAAACCACTCGTAATTCAGCTCCTCATAGGGAACCTGTTTACGGATGTTCTGGGACATTCCGATCGAGTGAACGATAAAATCGACACTGCCGAGCTTTTCCGACAACTCCTTGAAAGCATTGTCGACATCCTCATCCTTGCTCGCATCGCACATGATGACCGGCGCGTTACCACAAGACTCGGCCAGCTCTTGAATATTACCGAACCTCAGTGCTGTAGCTATATTGGAAATTGCTATTTCGGCACCTTCGCGGTAAGCGTGGAGAGCGATCTGCCATCCAATGCTGCTTTCATCCAGCGGACCGAAAACAATCCCTTTCTTTCCTTTCAAAAGACCGTAATGCGCTTTATCAGGCATATTATAAGCTGATTCTTTTAACAGTTATCCGGGGTTAAAAATCCCTGCAAAGTTAATATTTTAAAAGGAGAAGATACAAAGAATACAGCCAAATGCACAATGTATCACCAAGAAAACTTGCTTTAGAGCGCCTCTTTTAGAATTTCATTTTCCTCAACGAGCGTAGCTTGTTAAGCACATTCTTGTTGACATTGAGCTCCATATCCTCTTTATCTACCGGGACCTCCCTGAACAGTAGTCTCAGAAGATCGTCTTTCCTGACATATTTTTCCATCTCCAAGCTGTACAATGCCCTTGGCAGTGTAATGATACGCTGCGCCCTATCCACCGTAACGACGATATCGGTACCCATCCGCTTAACATCGACGGTTTCTGCTTCTTTCAGAAACGGGATACGAATGCAGAGCATTTCGAGGTGCTCTTCGGCATGAACACTTTTTTTGGACTCTATCCAGAAATTTTTGCCTGAATAATACACCTTGTCAGGAGCCTGATCTCCAAAAACCAGCTTACTGACTTCATGCAGTGCATCCGGGCCGATCGGCTCGGTACGCTGGAGCTGGCATCGAAATACCGGAGTAGGATAGAAAGAATTATCGATTTCCATCAGATATTTGCTATGAAGATCGGCCCAAAATTCGAAATACTCTCCGACTGTTTTCGATGTCGGCAAAATCTTGTTGATAACGATTCCATCGATATTGATGCCGTAAAGATGAACGAAGGTATATGCCCTTTTAGTCTCGAGGATGGAAAGTTTTTCGGGATTCAGAACCAGCCTGAACGTCACTTCAGGACTGAGAATGAATTTGTTGATATCTTCCATTTGCTTCAAGAGAACATTGACCTCATTGAAAAACTCTTCATCAGGAATCGAGTTCTTGCCCATCGGACGGGCAAGGGATGACATGCTCTTATAAAGCTTGAAAAACTGTTTACCCATGTTGCCCCCGATGATAATTTCAGGGTAGGCCAACAGCCTGAGCGTGTTTCCGGTTGGTGAAGTATCCAGTACAACCGCATCCCATCTGCCGGACTGAGCTTCATCAACCAGTCTTCCCAATGCGAAAATCTCGTCGAGCCCAGGCTGGGTAGTCAATTCGGAAGCCATTCCGCTATCGATACCCTGGTTTTGATAGGAAGAAGAAACAAACTTCTGAAATCCCGACATGTTTTTCTTCAGTTCATGTATCGTATCGACTTCAAGACCGTAAAGATTGTGCTCGATCTTCTGAGGCTCGTTCCGGCTTATAGACATGTTGAAGACATCCGAAAGAGAATGCGCCGGGTCGGAAGACATAATGAGCACCCGCTTGTTTTTTCTCGCCAGAGCTACTGCTGTGGAAGAAGAAATGGTTGTTTTTCCTGTTCCTCCCTTACCCGAATAGATTATCACTCTTGGTTGTGGCCGCCCCTCTTCGAGATCCCTCGACAACATAGATTTTTCTCCTGTTTTTAATCCAAATTTTCCTGCTGCAGTGTACCAGAAAACATGTTCCGCAAGCTTAGAAAATTAAAAGTACCACTTTCAGGCTTCATATAAAACGTATCTTTTTCTGTAACGCGAGTTCCAGTAGCTTCATATACTCGGCATGCTCAATTTCCACTGCACCAAGGAACTCGAGATGAGGGTTCATGATTTGCGCATCGAGCAGTTCGTATCCTTTAACCTCAAGATGCTTCACCAGTATATCGAACGCAACCTTGGAAGCGTTTGAAACGGTGTGAAACATGGATTCACCGAAAAATGCACCGCCGATAGCAAGACCGTACAAACCACCCGCAAGCTCATCACCACGGTAACACTCGACACTATGGGCAAAACCCTGCTCGTGAAGTTCGGTGTATGCCGCAATGATCTCGTCGGATATCCATGTCTGGGATTCATCTGCACGCGGAGCGGCACAACTGCTAATGACCTTCCCGAAATCCCGGTTGAAGTATATTTCGAACGTACCTTTTCTCACCAGGCTTCTGACAACACGGGATGTCTTGTAGTTTTTGAGCGGAACTATTGCTCTGCGATGCGGCTGGCACCAGTAAACCTTTCCATCATCAGGGTCCGCCATAGGAAAGTAGCCGTGCAGATATGCCCGAAGAACCTCATCAAGCATCAACATATGCCCCTGCCCTTTTCATCCTTAACAAACCGGAGCTTTAACTATCGGTTCGACAATCGGCCCAGGAAGCCTCGACATAGTCGGCCAGATCATCCCATTGCCCTTTTGTAATCCATTCAGCAATGTAGTTAACCGTTTTGCTGTAACCCATGGGATCCCTGCTTGGCTTGAGCAGCCAGTCCCGAAGAATGTCTCCGTCGAGAGAATGCATGGTCATACCCAAAGAAAGCTCCTCGATCGCCAGAGCGTTCGACTCCTGTTCGATCTGACCATCGAGAGGTCTGACCAGCAGTTTTTTGCCCAGATGCAATGCCTCGCCAGGCAGTTCGAATCCAGCATTGCAGACAACACCTCTACTTTCCTTTAGATCACGAAGAAACCCTTCACGAGAGTAACCCCTGTAGTGGAGATGACCGTCATCATGATCGTCCTTGACTTTCCCGTAGATGAAAAACTCATGGCTGTCAAAAGGAATAAGAAGCTTCGACACATCCTCGACCTCTTCAAAAGGCAGATAAACAAGTACCTTGTTCTCTTTAGCCTCGAGGTCTTCTGCGTCATACAGACTTTGAGGAATTACAGGAGGAAATATAGGTTCGTTGAAGTGGTGCCAGTGAAGGCCTGCGTTGTACTGTGCCGGTGCAAAGTTCAGCAATGTATAGCGTTCAAAGATACTTCCCTTGGCCATAGGAACGTCATAACGAAAGGCATACTGGTGACCGAACCCTATCGAGGGTATGTTTTTCACTCTTGCGGCCATAGAGGTAACCGGTTCAAAATCGGTAACGATAAGATCGATCCCGTTGACATCCAGCATGAACACATCGGTCATCAGTCTGCCAAGGTCGAGTTGGAACATCGTCTCCATATAGTTCATCCTTCCACGGTAAGTCACCAAGGTCAAACCCTTCAAAACCCTGTAAGGAGCAAAAACATCAATTTCTTTCAGTTCTTCCTCTTTTCTTCCACTGATTATCACTTCCACCTCATGGCCGAAGTCACGCAAAGTGGTTACCAGTTCCCTGCTCCGGCTGATATGACCGTTTCCCGTACCCTGAACGCCAAAAAGGATTTTCATGCTGTAAAATCTTTCCACACTGAGCGATCGCTCATGATTGACTGATTATTTTTTATACCCGCTCTCCAAGACAGCCATCCTCATTTCAACCTCCAGCCTTTTCCGGCTGCTGTATACACCTATTGTTCTACGGTAAGATTGGCATACTGTACCATCAATGTTTTCTCACCGACGTTCCTGAACTTGATCTTCGCTTTCTGACGCTCTCCCGCCCCCTGAACCGATAACACTATACCTGGCCCGAACATGGCATGATGCACTCTCATTCCTGATTTCAAGCCCGAAGATCGCTCACCCGTGCGGCTGTTTCCACCGCTTTTCGAAACAGAAGAGGGAACCGGTGCTCTTCCGTTATATCGTTCGACGTTTTGTTTTTTTTCCGAAACAGCACCGTCACGTTGTTTTTTCCCGCTTTCGGTAACCAGGATACTGCTGTCAACTTCATCGATGAACATGGACTTCAAACATGTCTGCGGTTGCCCGTAGTAATAACGGCTCTTGGCCCAGGAGAGAAAAACCTTTTGTTGCGCCCTTGTCACTGCAACGTAGAACAACCGTCTTTCCTCTTCAAGTTCATCCGCCTCGTAATAGTTGAGAGGAAACAATCTCTCCTCGAGACCGGTAATAAAGACCACGGGAAACTCGAGACCCTTTGCGGCATGAACTGTCATCAGGGAAACATAATTGTCATCTTCCTGGACATCTTCGTAATCGGTCGCCAAAGATATACCGTTCAAAAAATCGTTCAGACCGTTAGTGCCTTCATTATGATCTGAAAAATCCCTTGCCATCGAAAGCAGTTCCTGGAGATTTTCATAGCGTGCCATCGATTCCGGGGTATTCTCAGCCTGAAGCAACGAGGTGATACCTGTCGATTCATAGAGAGTGGAAAGCACGTCATAAACCGAACCTTCTTTCGCGATATCTTTCAACTGCTCGATAACGGCAATGAAACCCTGAAGAGCATTACGCAGCCTTGCAGGAAAATCGGCTTCCTCCGCCTTCAGAATAGCCTCATACAAGGAACTATTGTTCAAGAGCGCATAGTCACGAAGCTTCCCGATACTTACTTCACCGATTTTCCGGGGTGGAAAATTGATAACACGCAGTAAAGATTCGGTATCCTGATCATTGCGGATAAATCGAAGATATGCGACAGCATCCTTGATCTCCTTACGCTTATAAAACGAGACACTCCCGAAAATCCTGTAAGGAATCCGGTCCATTCGAAAGATGTCCTCCAGAACCCTCGATTGTGCGTTAGTACGGTAAAAAACCGCAAAATCCTTGTAGTCACAACCTTTTGTCAGTTTCCAGGTACGGATATACTCCCCAACCTTTTCAGCTTCCCTTTTTTCATTGAACGACTCGAGAAGCGTCAAAGGCTCGCCACTGCTCTGCCGGGAAACAAGCTCCTTTTCGATCTGCCTCCTGTTACGTTTGATAACCCCGTTTGCTGCCTGGAGAATTGTCTGCGTACTGCGATAGTTTTCAACCAACTTGAAAACCGAAGCCTCAGGGTAATCATCCTGGAAATTCAGGATATTGGTGATATCCGCGCCCCGCCACGAGTAAATTGATTGTGCATCATCTCCTACCACGAAAATGTTTCGGTGTTTTGCGGCAAGGGACTTTGCAACGAGGTACTGAGCCTTGTTCGTATCCTGGTACTCGTCGATCAGAATGTATCGGAAATAGTGCTGGAGCTGTTCGAGCACAGCCGGCTGTGCCTGAAAAAGTTCAAGAGGCTTGATGAGCAGGTCGTCAAAATCAAGCGCATTGTTCTCCCGAAGCTTACGGGCATACACCTCATAAATCTGCGCCGCTTTCTGGCCATTGTAGTCAGAAGCCTCTGCCTGAAACTGATCCGGTAAAATAAAACTGTTTTTTGCCCTGCTTATGATTCCCTGTACGGTATTGACAGGCACGGCATCGACAGGAATATTCAGCTCTTTCATCACCTGCCGGATCAAGCTCTTACTGTCGTCCGAATCATAAATCGAAAAGTTGCCGTCATAGCCTATGAGATGGATGTAGTTTCGAAGCAGACGGGCGAATATCGAGTGGAACGTTCCAATCCAGAGTCCGCTTGAACTCCCGCTGTGCAGCAGTTCATCAACTCTCTGACGCATTTCGTTGGCAGCCTTGTTCGTAAAGGTCAGTGCGAGAATCTGGTGAGGGGCAACGTTTTCCTCGCCGATCAGATAGGCTATTCTGTAGGTAATGACCCTTGTTTTACCTGAACCGGCACCGGCAAGCACCATAACCGGTCCTTCGGTAGTCTGAACAGCCTGGCGCTGTACATCATTGAGTTGTTGAAGAAAATCAATCAAAACGAGTATCGAAAAAAAGTTAGTCCATAAAAGGCTCGATCGAGCCGTATCATTTTATCGCGGTTAAAATAAAAAAAAAGACCGTCTTCCACTGAAAAGAGACGGTTTGTTTCTCAAAGTAAATGTTCAATCAGGCGTAGTCACATCCACAGGAAAACAAAAAAACAGGAATCATCCTGGAAAAAGCGACTTTCTATTCTGAAAACAACTCGCTCCAATAGCGTGAGTAGTCACAGGCGCACATTTTCTGAATCTATCATTTTTGAAGTATCATCGAGGAAACTTTTACTATCACTCATCGTATATCCCTTTCCATAACCCCTTTATTTCTTATCGTACCGTTTTTTTTCGGCAATCGGGCATAGCACGAAAGAGAATACCGTCATCATGGCTGATCCGTGAGTTTTGCAACGCCTCCTGATCACTTCGTTTATCGGGTGCATCCAGGTATTCATATTGATTTTCAGCCCTCATAGAGCTTCGATGTTTTCTGAGCCATTTCGAAATCCTTTTCACTCAGTCCGCCGAGCGAATGGCTCCACCAGGAAACCGTCACCTTCCCCCACTCGGTCAACACGGCAGGATGATGATCTGCTTTCTCAGCAATCATCCCCACTTTTACGCTGAACGCCACAGCCCCGGTAAAGTCATCGAATACAAATCCCCTGACAAGACGTTTTTCCCCATCCATGACAACAACATCCCATCCGGTGAGCTCCCGGGACCTCTTCTCGATACCATCGTCGCTAAGCTTTTCCATAGAGATATCCTGTTTGTGTTCAAGACGCTGTAGGCATACTCTGTATTAAAACAACGCTTTTCTTTTATCCAATCCCGACGTACTTTGCAACGACACAATCATTTTACATTTCATCCATAGGTATTCAGCACTATATTGAAACGCCTCCAGCATTTTGTGACGCATCCTGATTTCATCCAAACCACTTGCGGCAATGTACGGCAGACATTCATTTCAACCCTGTTTTCGGCTGCACTACCATCGAGTACAGTGATCAACGGCGATTTTTCAGTTCAATAACCTTATAGATTCCATGTTCCCTTTAGTCTACGAAATAAATACAAGGGTCTGGCTCCGAAAACTTTCTGACAAGTATCAGAGACCAGTCACACTCGGCACCGTCCCGGAAAAAGAGTTTGACTTTTTCTCATCCTGCGACTTCGACGTCATCTGGCTTATGGGTATATGGAAACCAAGTCTTTACAGCCAGGCAATTGCCCGCTCTCATCGGAGTCTCCGAATGGCTTTTCTCAAACAGTTGGAAAACCTTGTCCCGGAAGATATCGGAGCATCTCCTTACGCCGTTACGGAATACCGTATCAATCCCTGCCTTGGTGATGAAAAGGAACTCGATATATTTCGCCAAAGACTCAGTGTCCTGGGCATAAAACTCATGCTTGATTTCGTACCCAACCACCTGGCGCTCGACAATACATGGCTTCCCGAACACCCCGAGTATTTTGTCACCGTATCGAACGAAGAGCAGTACCTCGACCCACATTCATGCTTTGAATACAAGCGAGATCATTACCTTGCCCACGGCAAAGACCCTTACTTTCCCTCATGGACGGATACCTTGCAGCTGAACTACGCCAATCCGAAAACCCATGCCCTCATGATGGAGAACCTGCTTACCGTCAGCGAAAAATGCGATGCTGTCCGTTGCGATGTAGCCATGCTGATCCTCAAATCGGTATTCGACACAACGTGGGCCCCACTCGCCGGTCCCATGCCGAACGAGTTTTGGCCAAAAGCTATAAAGGCTGTAAAATCCCGGAAACCGGACTTTCTTTTCCTTGCGGAATCCTACTGGAACAAAGAGTGGGAACTCCAGCAAATGGGCTTCGACTACACCTATGACAAGCCGTTTTACGACCATATAACCTCTCATCCTATCGATATTACCAGGCTGAGGGAGCACTTGAAAGCCGAATGGGATTACCGGTCGAAACTCTGCCTGTTCCTTGAAAACCACGATGAACCGAGAGCCGCAAAAAAGCTGGGGCCAAACCACCTTGTAGCAGCGTTGATCCTGGTCACTTCACCGGGAATGCACCTCATTCACCAGGGGCAAATGGAAGGGTTCAGACAGCAGCTTCCCGTACAGTTACTTCGTCAGGCAGACGAATCGTCCAGCGATGAACTGTATGATTTTTACCGGAAACTGTTCAAGCTCACCAATACCGCGATTTTTACAAAAGGAAAAATCGAAATGCTGAACCTCAATGTTCATGATACATCCGGCTGCATAGGCTACCGGCGCTACGACAACGGAGAATCGGCATTCGTCATTGCCAATTTCAGTTCAACCGGTGTTGAGATCGATGTCGATCATAAACAGCTTGAAACGCTAGACAAAAAAGAGCATTCGATCTTCAGCACAAAACAGAACCTTGTTGCTGCATCTCAGCGAAAAACAGGTATAGTAATCAAACTTTCACAACACGAAGGGGTGGTCATTAATTGTAAGGATTGAGCAGATTTGGCATCATTACGACATTGCACAGTTTAAATCATGAATGTAAATTGTTGTTTGAGCCTTCTAATTTTTGTAAATCGATACCCCCACACCCTGTCGAACCATTACAGAGCGTCTGCGGCATGCAAGAACATAACCGACTGTTGAGCGGCGATATCCTTATCGATCTGTCCTATCACCAAGATGATATCGTGGGAGTATCCGGAAGGATATTTATCAAGGCCTCACCTGAAAAAGTCTGGAAAGCCCTGACAGATTACGACAACCTCAGCAACACCCTTCCTAAAGTTGTCGCAAGCCGTCTGATCGAAAAAAAAAATGGAGCGATCATACTCGAACAGACAGGTAAAACCGGGATCCTGATTTTTGAAAAAACAGTCAACTTCCGGCTGAAAATTTACGAAGAATATCTTCATCGGGTATCGTTTGAACAGGTCAGTGGTGATTTCCACGTATATCACGGAGAATGGTTGTTGGAAACACACCGTGACTGTGAAGGCACTTTCCTACACTACAGAGCGAAAATCAAACCGTTGTTTTTTGCACCACCTATATTGGTAAGTTTCGTTCAGCGGCAGGACCTCCCGGGAATTCTTTCAGCTCATAAAAAACGTGCCGAAACCAGCACGTTTCGCCACTGAGAAAAGCTTGAACTGATCACCTGGTATTTCAAGAACCCTTCAAACGCTTTTTCATATTCGACTTGCACGAAAGAGGGAAATACAAACAACCGTATTCTATGAAAATGAGAACATGTCCGGCAATGGTAGTCAATGTTTTGGTCCTGCTCTTTTTCACAGCATCAGCAACTGCAGAACCACCGGGGCAAGTCCTTACATCGGAGCAAACACGCCTTCTCGATGGCGAAACCATCATCTTTCTCGAAAGAGACGATGATGATATAATCGACGTGTCAGGGTCTGTATATATTCATTCGTTTCCGGAAACCATTTGGACAGTGATAACCGATTACGACAACTTCGCCGATACCATGCCGAAAGTCAAGGAAAGCACTGTCATAGAGGAACATGGAAACATTAAAATTATCGAGCAGACGAGCAAAACCGGTGTGCTGTTCTTTACAATCAAGTTCAGTACGAAGATGGCAGTCATCGAAACTTTTCCCGACACGCTCTCTTTCAATCTTATAAGCGGAGATTTCGAAACATTCAATGGAAAATGGGTTCTGACCCCTCACGAAGAATACGGAACATTCGTCACCTGGTCAGCAACCGTAAAACCTGATTTTTCAGCGCCGGGATTCATTATCGATGCAGTCCAGAAAAGAGACCTGCGCGAGTTGCTGGAAACAATCAAGGAGCTCTCTGAATCCAGCAAAGCAATCGCCAATCCTGACACTGAAATAAAAAATACGGTTGCGCTGTCGAATCCCGAAGAAATGAAAAACCAATAGTTTCGACAGTATATAGCCGCCGTATTGCACAGTTTATTTCGGCAAATGTACTACATTTCCACTATACCCCCTATCATACAGAAAAACCTCTTCATCATGAGCGAAGCTGCACCAAATAGCAGCATGCCGGAAAATGACCGGCAGAAATTGCTGAAAGGGGAAGCTATCATCAAAACTCTTTTCCTGGACGATGGTATCATCGATACCTCGGGGTCAATTTATGTGGCCGCCTCCCCAGAAACAGTCTGGTCCGTTCTTACGGACTACAATCATCTCAGCGAAAACATACCGAAAGTAGTCGAAAGCAAGGTTATTGAAGAAAAAGGCGATGAAAAAATCCTCGAACAGATCGGAAAGAGCGGCATTCTCTTTTTCGAAAAATCGGTACATATCGTACTCAGGGTTAGAGAGATATTTCCCCGAAGCCTTTCGTTCAACAGTATCGAGGGTGACTTTACAATCTACCGCGGACAGTGGAAATTCGAACCGTCAAACAGTGATGGCGGCACCTTTCTTTCCTGGAAGGCTCTTTTGAAACCCGCTTTTTTTGCCCCCCCTCTGCTTGTGAGCTTTGTACAACATCAGGACCTTCCGACAATCTTGGAGACAATCAAAAAACTTGCTGAAACCAAGAAGCATAATCCAGGGATATGAACTCGATACAGCGTTTGTTCTATCACCCTTCATCCCGTGCAGCAAGGCCGAACACTATCGATAACGGGACATTTCGAAACAGCATCTTATCCGTAACAGTTCTTTTTCCCTGAATGACATTTCGCTTCCTCAGCGTGTTGCGCAGGAGTCGAATGTTATCGATCAACGACCGCAACACACTCAAAGTACTATTTACACGTTGCGAGCCTGTCGCGAGGTATCGAACGGCTGCAACACATTCAAGTATCATCCTGAGCGGCAAGACCCACACGAGAGCGGTAGCGCTTCTGTTTTTAAGCAGCATCGCCAGATTGTTCCTGTGATTCAGATAGATTTTTTTGGGAGTCCCTTTTGCCAATGATGCCCCACCCTCGTGGTAAACAATCGAGGAAGGTGCCGATACGATACGATATCCCTGCAGAAGGATGCGCCAGCAAAGATCTATCTCTTCCATATGCATGAAAAAATCATCATCGAACCCCCCGAGATCTGCAACAACCGCTCTTTTTGCAAACATGGCGACTCCCGATGCCCAGAAAATATCTTTCCCTTCGTCATATTGACCATGATCATTTTCCGTTCGAAAAAATGTCCGTCCATAACAATAGGGATAACCAAGCCGATCGATCAACCCACCGGCTGCACCAGCATAATCAAAAATTTTTTTTCCGGCCTGTTTCGCTTGTAACGAAAGAATCTTTGGCTGAAGTGCAGCGATCCTGCCGTCACTCTCCGCCTGCTCAACAAGAGGTAAAAGCCATGAGGGTTCGACAACGGCATCGTCATTCATGAAAACCACATAGTCTGCTGAAGAAGAGAACAGCGCGCTGTTGCACCCCCCTGCATATCCTTCATTCAACGGAAGAGTGACAACCCTCAGGTTTTCGATCCTTCTTTCCAGCCCGGCACAAATATCCCCCTCTCCACTGCCGTTATCGACAATACAGATACTCATCGCCGGATAAGAGGTTTTCACAAGGGAGTCAAGACAACGCTCGAGAATGAAGCGACCTTTGTAGTGTGGAATAATTATCTCGACAGAAGGATCATACCGGGTCATAACATTGGCTGTTTCCCGGCCCCTTGCAACGTTTCGCAAAACTCCGCCGCCATTGCAGCCGCCTCTTGAGGTGTTGATGCATCGCGTATGGCCTGCAAAAGAGCTGTTCCGACAACCGCTCCATCGGCAACGCTCCAGACCTTCTCGATGCGTTTACGATCCTTTATACCGAAACCGACAACAAATTTCTTCCGGGTATTCTCCCTGACCCGGTGCAGGTAGGTTTCGATATCGGCTTCACGATCTGCGTCACCCAACTTTCCTGTTCCGGTTGTTGCATTGACCGCAAAACAGTATGAAAAATCGGTAGACAACGCATCTATCCTCCTGATACGCTCTACCGGTGTCAGAGGAGAAATGAAAAATACAACGGAAAGCCCGAACCCCTTGGCCCTTTCAAGGAAATCTTCCGCCTCTTCCGGAGGAAGATCCGGTATGAGCAACCCGTCGACTCCAGCCTCCGACGCATCGTTCAGGAAACAGTCTCCTCCATACGCTATCAGTGGACTGCAGTAGCCCATGAGCATGATCGGAACCGTAATTTTTTCACATCCTTCACCTGCTCTCGCTTTTCCGGTCATCTCCAGAATCCCGGCAGTATGAACACCGTTCTTGATCGCTATCTGCGCAGCCTCCTGTATCACCGGCCCGTCTCCTATGGGATCGGAATAGGGCATGCCAAGTTCGATGATATCGATACCGCTCTTCTGTAAGGCTTCGATTACAGGAAGCGTCGATCCGGGAACGGGATATTCCGGCATATAGTAAGCAATGAGAAATTTTCTCTGCTCTTTGAGTAACCTCGAAACTCTGTTTTGCGTCATATGGTGTGTCAAGCTCTGTATTATGTGTTCATTTGCATACCGATAAGCATGGAGATCATCGCAGACATATGTAGAACAATGCTTCCCCATACGTTTTTTGTACCCAACGCTATATACCCGCCTGCAATGCCAAGCGGCAACGCCATGATTGCCATAAGCATGCGCTCCTCCACAGCGACCGGTGCAACGGCAAAGTGATTGAGCGCAAAGCACAGCGTGGTGATCAGCACTACAATATGTCGATTGACGTTATAGGCTGCAAGGGAAGAGGCCATAATCCCCCGCCAGAAAAATTCCTCGGCAAGCACCAGCAGCGGAAAAAGATAACGAAGGGAATCCTTGCAAAGCAGGGCTTCCATCCCTTCCATGGGTGAGCCGCCGTTCGCATAATGATTATGGGTATTGAAGAGAGCCATAATGAAAAGTAACGCTCCCGCTGCAGTTCCCCATAACAACGATTTCTTGAAATGCCCGCCAGCCATGAACATGCTTTCCCAACCGTCACGCACGATCCCCTGGAAAAGCACAAGACTCAATGAACCGACAATATAGAGAACCAGCGCGGGCCATTCACCCAGTGGTGTAAAATGTCCGACATAACCCGCTATCCATATCAGGGCCATAAGCCCGAATGACAGTTTCAAGCGCTCCCGATCACCTTCCTGTACGAAAGCGAACTTCTTCGATAGTATCATGTTCCATGTACGTTATTCCTTAACACAAAAAACGAGCCTTAAGCGGAGTGGCTCAACAGGACTGTTCACAAAGTGTCGAATGCAAACGAAATACGACAAAAAACCTTTCGACAACCGTCAACAGCCGTATGCAGCTTCATCTCGTTCATACATATCCGGGCCGTTCTTCATAGTCGATCGGATCGGGAACCCCTACCTGCTGGAAAGCCCTGAGTCTTCGGGCACAGCTGTCACAAACCCCGCATGCCTTGCCTTCGCTCTTATAGCAAGACCAACTATACTGGAATGGAACCTCGAGATCGATCCCCTTCTTGACAATACTCGATTTCTGTAGATCTATAAGCGGTGTTTGAATTTCAATAGCGGTTTCAGGCCGCGTGCCGAGTTCGACCGCCTTGTTGAAAGCCTCGTAAAACACCTTGCGGCAGTCGGGATATCCCGAAGAATCTTCTTCGACCGCCCCGATGAATATTTTATTGGCTCCGATAACCTCCGACCAGCTCGCTGCCATCGAGAGAAAACTTGCATTCCTGAACGGCACATAACTCGATGGTACTTCCGAACCATCGAGATCTGCAGCTTCTACAGGAATCGAGTTGTCCGTCAGGGACGACCCTCCTATCTGTGCAAGAAAAGGTGTATCGATCTCCAGTCTTCGTTCAATGTTGTAATGGCTGCATATCTGACGGAAAGCCATCAGTTCTTTCTGCCATGTACGCTGACCGTAATTGACATGCATCGCTGCAATATCGTAGCCCAGGAAATCCGCAAGAGCTGTTACAACAAGACTGTCCATTCCCCCGCTTATCAATACTACGGCTCTCATCGCATGTATCTTCTTCTGATTGATGAATAACGTCACTACCCAACGGGACTTCGTCGTCGGCCTCGGTATCGAGGCGTTGTTCTCCCGATTAGTCAAGGTAGGAATTTCTGTAAAAAAAAGGCCACCTTGACGAGCAGGGTGGCCTTCGTAACTGCAGAGAAGCGGGTTCCTTACATCATACCGCCCATACCGCCCATGCCGCCTGGAGGCATTGCCGGCATTTCCGGTGCATCTTCCTTGATATCGGTAATAGCCGCTTCAGTCGTCAGGAGAATACCTGCAACCGATGCTGCATTTTCAAGAGCGGTTCTCGTTACCTTGGTAGGATCGACAACACCTGCGTCGATCATCTTCTCGTACTCTTCAGTTCTGGCATTGAAGCCAAAATCACCTTCACCCTGCTTTACCTTCTCGACAACGACTGCGCCATCGGTAGTACCGGTATTGGCAACAATCTGACGAAGAGGTTCTTCGAGAGAACGACAGATGATTTCGACGCCGGTTTTCTGATCGTTGTTCTCAGGCTGGGTGCTCTCCAGACCTTTGGCAGCACGAATCAGTGCAACACCACCACCAGCAACGATACCTTCCTGTACAGCTGCACGTGTAGCGTGAAGAGCATCTTCAACGCGGGCCTTTTTCTCTTTCATCTCAACCTCGGTCGAAGCACCGATATTGATAACCGCAACACCGCCGGAAAGCTTTGCAAGGCGTTCCTGAAGTTTTTCGGTGTCGTAGTCAGATGTCGATTTTTCGATCTGGCTCTTGATTTCGTTGATGCGGGCTTTGATATCGTCAGCCTGGCCTTTCCCTTCGACAATAGTTGTATTGTCTTTGTCAACCGATATGGTCGCTGCTTGACCGAGATAGGAAATCGTAGCGTTTTCCAGCTTGTAGCCTTTTTCCTCGGAAATAACCGTACCGCCTGTGAGAATGGCGATATCTTCCAGCATGGCCTTGCGACGGTCGCCAAAACCCGGAGCTTTGACTGCGCATACTTTCAGTGTACCGCGAAGCTTGTTGACAACGAGGGTAGCAAGAGCTTCGCCCTCGATATCTTCGGAAATGATCATCAGCGGCCTGCCTGACTGAGCTGTTTTCTCGAGAATCGGAAGAAGATCCTTCATATTGCTGATCTTCTTGTCGTGAATCAGAATATAGGGATCCTCAAGCTCGGCTTCCATCTTTTCCGAGTTGGTAACAAAGTAAGGAGAAAGGTAACCACGATCGAACTGCATACCTTCCACGACTTTCAGCTCGGTCTCCATACCTTTTGCTTCCTCAACGGTAATCACACCGTCTTTACCGACTTTCTCCATCGCTTCGGCAATCAGCTCACCGATCTCAGGATCGTTGTTGGCAGAAATGGTTCCAACCTGTGCGATTTCCCTTTTACCGGAAATATCACGGCTGATTTCCCTGAGTTCTGCGATCACGTCTTTAACAGCTTTGTCAATGCCTCTCTTGAGATCGATCGGGCGTGCACCGGCTGCGACGTTTTTCAAACCTTCACGGTAGATAGCCTGAGCGAGAACGGTTGCGGTCGTTGTACCGTCACCGGCAACATCGCTCGTTTTTGACGATACTTCACGCACCATCTGTGCTCCCATATTTTCGAAAGTATCTTCAAGTTCGATCTCCTTTGCAACGGTAACCCCGTCTTTTGTCGAGGTCGGTGCACCGAATTTCTTGTCGATAAGCACATTTCTACCGGCAGGGCCGAGTGTAACTTTTACAGCGTCGGCAAGCTTGTCCACACCGACTTTCAGTTTGGCTCTGGCCTCTGCATCAAAGAGAATATCTTTTGCAGTCATTGTTTAACTTTCCTCCTGAAAATATTTTTAATAGTGATAGTCTGAAAAATCAGTCCAGAATAGCAAAAATGTCAGACTCCCGCATGATGAGGTAGTCTTCACCTTCTACGGTAACTTCTGTTCCCGAGTACTTGCCATACAGTACTTTCTGTCCAACGACAACCTGCATTTCAAGGACCTGACCGCTATCGGCAACCTTACCCGGACCTACGGCGACAACTTCACCGTACTGAGGTTTTTCTTTTCCGGTATCCGGAATGTAAAGCCCGCCTTTGGTCTTCTCCTCTGCTGGAGCCGGCTTGACGATTACTCGGTCAGCTAAAGGTTTTAAGTTCATCTTTCCTTTGTATGTTTTAGTTTATGGGATATACATCTTTCACCAAAAAACACTGGTGACAGTACAGTCATTCGATTTTAGCACTCATGAGAGTTGAGTGCTAAAACCAGTAACAAATATCAAAAAAAAATTCTTTCCCGCAAAATATTTTTCACTTCCGGCCTTCGGAACGTTACTGCTCTTGAAAATGTTTTTTTATTATAAGTTACGAACCACTTGACACTGTATTTATGGATAAAGACACGCTCTATCATACAATCGGGAAAATTGCAGAAGAGAAATATGAAAGCATTCGCTCGAAAATGAGTGACAACACGGCGACGAAACTCGATCGGGCAGGAGAGAAAGTGCTGGCCGAGATTATTGCCCTTGCAAAAAACAGACTGACGGTTGCCGAAAATGAAAAACTCGCGGAGAAAGGAAAGGACGTTTGGGTTGAAAGAACTTCGGCCTCACATTTTCCACACATACGTCTGCACGGAGGAGCACTCGAAGACGATCCCCCTGAACACAACTTCGACAAGTGAAAAAAGTTACAAGTGACGAATGAAGACTCCGGTAATGATTTTCTTGTACCTCGTCACTTGTTTCTCGTCATTCTCCATCTTCAAGCCAGGGCACGAGATGTTTTCCGGTAAGTGATGCGGGATCTTCACATATCGATTCCGGTGTTCCTTCAACAACAATCTCCCCTCCTTTATCACCCGCTCCGGGACCGAGATCGATAATCCAGTCCGCCTGTTTGATGATATCGGGATTGTGCTCGATGATCAATAGGGAGTTATCTTGTTCGAGTAACCGTTCGAAGCATTTGATCAGTTTGAGAATATCATCGAAATGCAGACCTGTGGTCGGCTCATCAAAAATAAAAAGGGTATGAGCGACATCGGATTTTGCAATAAAATGTGAAAGCTTCAAGCGTTGTGCCTCTCCCCCGGAAAGCGTACTCGAAGACTGGCCAAGACGGATATAACCGAGCCCGACATCGTCGAGAACGGCAAGTTTCCGTTGTATCGATTTTTCTGTGGAAAAAAACTCGATAGCCTCTTGAACGGTCAGATCGAGCACCTCTGCAATGGTAAGACCTTTATAGCGGATTTCAAGAGTATCGCTCTTGTATCGTTTCCCGCCACACTCTTCACAAACCGCTTCTATATCTGCAAGAAACTGCATTTCTATTTTCACGATCCCTTCACCGCCACAGGTTTCACAGCGTCCACCCGGAATGTTGAAAGAAAAATAACCGGGCTTCCATCCTTTTGATCGAGCTTCCCTGGTCTGAGCGAACAGCTGGCGAATGTCATCGAATATTTTCATATAGGTTGCCGGATTACTTCTGCTGGACTTGCCGATTGGCGACTGGTCGACATGTTCGACACCATCCACCAGTTCCGCCCCCTCTATGGAACGGTGCGTTCCGACTTTTTCACCACCGCTCTCTTTAACCCTGGTAATTCCTTTCTTGAGAATGTCATTGACAAGGGTAGACTTTCCCGAGCCACTGACACCGGTTACGCAGGTCATGATCCCAAGAGGAAACCGTACATCGATGTTTTTCAGATTGTTCTGCATAGCACCATGCACCTCTATCGACCTCGAAAAATCAGGGTTTCGACGCTTGAAAGGAACCGGGATTGTTTTTTTGCCTGTAAGGTATTCGGCTGTGAGTGAACCGGCTTTCTTCAAAATCTTTCCCGGAGTCCCGTGAAAAACAACCTCACCGCCCATTTTTCCGGCTCTCGGACCAAGGTCGATAATTTCGTCGGCAGCCTCGATGATCTCCCGATCATGCTCGACAACCACCACCGTGTTACCAAGATCCCGCAACCGTTTCAACAGCCGGATCAACCTCGCTGAATCGCTCTGGTGCAACCCGATGCTTGGTTCATCGAGAATATACATCGCTCCGACCAGCGGCGAACCGAGAGAGGTCGAAAGATTGATCCGCTGAAACTCTCCTCCGCTCAATGTATGCGTGAGCCGGTCGAGCGTCAAATAGTCGAGGCCGACATCGAGCATATACTGCAATCTCTTCTGAATTTCCAGCAGCAGGGCACCGGCAACTTTTCTATCGAAAGGCGATATATCGAGATTCCCGAAAAAAAGAGTGGCTTCCGCAATGTTCAGTTTGCTTATTTCACCGATATTTTTCCCGGAAACCCTGACACACCTCGCTTCCGGCTTGAGCCGGCTTCCTTCACAGACCGTACAGGTCGCATAGCCCCTGTAGCGGCTGAGAAAAACACGCAGGTGCATCTTGTAGCCGGCATCTTTTTCGATTTCCGCAAAAAAACCGCTGATCCCTTTGTACCGCTTCTGCTGTATACCTTTCCAGATAAGGTTTTTATGGACATGAGAAAGCTTTTCGTAAGGCCGGTCGACCGGAATACCGACCTCCTCGGCGATATCGAGCAGTTTCTTCCTGTGGCGGCTGTACTTCTCGGAGTTCCAGCATGCTATGGCTCCCTCTGCCAGGCTCAGTGATTTATTTGGAATAACCGCGTCCTCATCGATACCGGCAACCCTGCCGAATCCCTGGCATTCAGGACAAGCACCAAGCGGAGAATTGAATGCAAAGAGTTGGGGAGTCGGCTCTTGATATTCAACACCGTTCAGCTCGAGACGATCGCTGAAACGAAACATCTTACCCCCGACGACCTTCAGCAACGCACTGCCGCTCGACTCGTTGAAACTCGTTTCCGCCGCCTGAGCGACCCTGCTGCCGGTTTTCTCATCACGAACAGCCTTGAAACGGTCAACAAGCACGATCACCTGCATAACTTCTTCCACGTCCATATCAGCAACCCGCTTACGGACCGCTTCATCGTTGATATCGAGAATTTCATCGTCGTATACCAATCGAAAGAAACCTTTCTGTAAAAGATTTTTCAATTCTTCATGTACCGTGCAGCGGTGTGAACTCGTGTCGGTATGGCAGGGAAAAGGAAAACCGACAAAAAAACGACTTCCCTCTTCAAGGAAGTCTACCTGCAATCCGACATCTTCAGGGGTATGCTTCAACACAAGCTCATTGGTATCCGCCGAATAAATCTTTCCTATTCGCGCAAAAAGCAGGCGTAAATAATCATAGATTTCAGAAACGGTTCCAACGGTCGAACGAGGGTTTTTTGGAATGGCTTTCTGCTCAATGGCAATCGCAGGAGCTATACCTTCTATAGAAGCTATTTCCGGTCTGGGCATTCTTTCGAGAAACTGACGGATGTAAGCCGACATCGACTCGACATATCTGCGATGCCCTTCGGCATAGAGTGTATCGAAAGCAAGACTCGACTTCCCCGATCCGCTCACACCGGTAATGACGACAAACTTGTTTCTGGGAATTCGTACCGATATGTTTTTCAGATTATGGGTACAGACCCCCTGCATGACGATATCGGGAAGCACTGTATCCTGACCGGAAACAACCTTTTCTTTCTGCATTATACTCTTTGGCTTACCTTGCAGCTCCATACGGCTTATTAGCATAGTGGGTGACAAACTAACCGAAAAAGAGTTACGACACAACGGCGAATTCTCCCGACGGAACGTCCTTTCATGAGAAACTCAGCCATCTGCAACGCTCGGCCTGCTCAAAGAAGAGCCGATACAGTGGTACCTGCCATGAGCATATCGATCTTTCTTTCAAGCGTGAACATATAATCACGATGAGGACATGTATCGACAATTTCACATTTTCCCCGGTCAACAGAGCATCGCATAAGATGAGGAAGGCCTTCCGTTGCCCTGCCGATATCTGAAATGGTGATATCATCCGGAGATTTTGCAAGACGGTATCCGCCTTTCACCCCTTGAACCGATACAGCCAGGCCTGCTTTTTTCAAATGCTGCATGGCTTTTGCCATAAATTCCTGAGAAAAACCTATTTCCAGAGACATTTCTTTGACGGTAACAACCGTATCAGGATCCTTACGGGCAAGATATACTGCAGCATGAAGCCCGTATTCAAATTTTCTCGAAACTTTTAACATTGCACTTGTTGTAAAACCCACATTAAATTGGACAATTTTTAACCAATTTAATAATTATTTTGAATATAGGCCTTTTTATTTTGACTCTATCAGGTATATTGAATTACTAACTTTTTATTGCCTCGGATACCTGAAACATGAACGCACTGTCTGCAGACCTTTTTTTCAACTGGGAATACGAGAAAGGAAAAAACGCACGAATACGATACAGGGAATACAACCCGCCGAAGGCAAACAAGCCATCGTTGCTGTTTGTTCACGGTTACGGCGGTATGCTGGAACATTGGAACCAGAACATACCGTTGTTTGCAGAGAAATATCATATTCTTGCCATCGATCTCCTGGGCTTCGGCGGATCGGAGAAGCCCAACGTCAGATACCGGCTTTCACTCTTTGCCGAGCAGATACGAGCGTTTCTGGCTTACAAAAGAATCAGTGAAGTCATTATTGTCGGCCACTCTATGGGAGGGGCGTCAGGGCTCTACTTCGCCCATGAAAATCCGGATATTGTCGAAGGACTCGTTTTGGCGAATCCATCAGGGCTTTTCGGTGACACAATGGACCCGATGGCGAAAGCATTTTTCGGTCTCATTGCATCACCTCTGATCGGTGAAGTGATGTTCGCAGCGTTCGCGAACCCGATTGGTGTGAGCCAAAGCCTTCTGCCCACCTACTATAACCAGAAAAAAGTCGATTTTCGGCTGATCAACCAGTTCACAAAACCCCTTCAGGATAAAGGAGCCGTGTGGTCTTATCTCTCCCCTTCCCGAAGACCGAATGATTTTACACTCGAACATCTCCCAAAGCCTTGTCATTATCGAAACAAGGCCTTTCTTGTCTGGGGAGCCGAAGACAGCGCCCTGCCGCCGCATAAAATCATCCCGGAATTTCAGCAACTGCTTCCTCAGGCCGGGGCATACATCATTCCTGAAGCGTCGCATTGCATCCATCATGATGCACACGAAACGTTCAACGCCCGTTTGGCATACATTCTCGCTCACGAACTGTAAAATAGAACGACCAAACCCTGCAGCAGGCCGCAACCGTTCATTGACGTTCGTCACCCCCGCATCATGAAGTCTCCCCGAGCCTTCCGCTTTGGCGGAACCTGATATCCTGCAAATGCGGAGCTTTTATACCGATCTGAAAAAAATAGCTCCTGTATTCACCGGTCGGTACCCATTGAAAATTCATGTCCCAGCAATCGAAATCACCGTAAAGATTGATTTGCGGATAAATAAGCTCATGCTCCTGAATGTCATAACCGGTGTTCAAACTGAGGTGCCAGGTTTTGTTCAAAGAGACATTTGCGGAAGTGTTCAACAATACAGTCGTATTCGCAGGTTCGAGGGGATCGTATCTGTTTGAATTGAGGTAGAGTGACAATCTCAACTGCCACGGCAGCCGGTTATCGACATATCTGTAGAAATCCCGATCGTAACGCTCCTTGTATATTGCCTTCTCGGCAGTCATCTGCTCGTCGTCCCCGTCCAATTCATCTGCACCCCGTCTCTTAGCCCTGTCGTTATCACCTATTGTACCTTTCATACTGAGACTCATATACACAAATCCCTGGACAAAGCGCAACAATCCACCCCGATCGTTCACGTTCAATTTATCAATACGTTCGCCGGTAACCCGATCGAAGCTGTAGATATCATGAGTGGCACCCGCACGCAACAGAAAATTCGGAGCCAAGGCGTTACTCGTAGCCAAAAACGTCAACGGCGCAAGTCTCAAAGAGTCCGCCGCAAAATTGTAACTCGTCGAAACAGAAAGGGATAGTAGTTGAAGAATCTTGTCGTCCGTGACCTTGCCTTCGGGAGTGACACTCCCTTTAATCTTCGCTTGCAGTAGATTCTGTATCGATATCCCTACAGCACTTCTTTCTTCAAAAATATTGCTATAAATCGCATTCTGATATTTGTTATAGCGTACCGGTTGGTTCAACGAATCGATATAGGTACCGTAATAATCATAGTTTTCACCAGTAAAATCAGGACTGTAGGAAAACGTCAAGCTTGGAATTATGGTGTGGCGTAACGCCTTTACTCCGATCATATCCTCGAGCATGGGAGTATACCACGTTCCATACAGTCTTGTCTGGGCATCGAGGTCGAGAGAATATGTGGAAAAAGAAGACGGATCGTCTATCGTTCTTGTAACAACCTCCTCCAAACTGTCGTCATAATACTGCTCGACATAACTGTTCACGTAATAGTTATGGTAATTGAAACTGCCGTTGACATTGAAGTACTTGAACATGGTCGAGCTGATGCTGAACGGTAATGCAAGTTTTGTTCCCCACCGGTCCTCATCGACAGGATTGTTGTCCACTCTCGTTTCCAGATTAACCCTTTGAGAAAAATCGGCTGAAAAACCCTTACCGAAATCCTGCTTGTATGCCATCCGTAAACCGGCATCGAAATCATAATCACTATACTCCAGGTCATCCAGTGTGGCGTACTCGGCATTTACCGATGCGCTGGGTGTAAGAGAAAAACGAGAACGCCAGTCATCCTGAGCCGTCCCGTCCTTCCTGAAAGGATAAACGCGCTGCTGGAAATACGAGGCGCTTATCGACTGAATGAGATCATCATCGGTGAGATCCTGCGAACGTTGATAACCTACAGCGATACTGCGCTTTCCTTCATCGAACGTTTTTGAAAACGAAGCATACGAATTGGCTTGTTCGTTGATAATCGATTCAGGATTGATCGAATTGACATCATAATAGCGACGCCCCCCCTGAAAATACAGATTAAGATCAAGCTTTGCAGTAGGATCGAACCGATGATGGTGCACCAGTTCGAAATTCCAGTTATCGTAGTCGACATAGTCGGGATCATCTGGGTGGGACAGCATGTAACGCTCATACTCCCCTTCGAGATAACCGTCAAAAAGATATCTCTTCTTGTAACGAAAACGCTGACCCAACCGCCAGCTGCCGTTGAAAGCCAAATCACCTTCTGCCCGAAGATCCATATAATCATTGAAAGCCCAGAAATAACCCAGATTCGAAAAATAAACGCCCCTGTCATCGTCGCCGAATTTCGGGATAAGAAAACCCGACGTGCGCTCACTCTTTATCGGCAGAAACATGAAAGGCAAGGGAACGAGGGGAACTGCAGGCAGACGCCAGGAAAACGGTTTGGGCCGTATATACAAAACCAGAGGCCTGGCAATGACCTTGTCATTGGGAATGATCTTCATGTCTTTACCGTAAAACCAGAAATCCGGATCCTCCTTCGGACAGGTAGTATAGATACCGTCCCGGATATACAACTCTCCGGTTTCCAACCGCTTGACATTGGCTCCGGTATAGTACCCCTCTTCGATTTCGGAGGACACATTGACCGTTCTGCCCCTTCTCGTAGCATAGTTGTACTTCATACTTTCAGCCTCGAACGCGCCCTCTCTGTCGGTGAAGACGGGAAACTCCGTTACCTTACCCAGGGAATCTTTCGCCGCAAACGCATCGAAAACCGAAGTATTGTAATCCACGAGGATCTTCGGAGCGTCGAGTTTCATATCCTCGTACCGGACCGAAGCCTGCCCCCAAAGTTCCATCGTCCGCTCCGTGATATCGTAAACAAGCGAATCACGAGCGGTGTAAACGATCGTGGTATCGAGCTCACTCCCACCGCGCTCTTCTTCACTGACGGCAGCACTTGCCTCGGACCTGACCTGCGAGAAGACCGGCATACACGCAACAATTGACAATGACAATAACAATCCTGCGAATACAACAAGCTTCAATGTGGACTTACTTGAAAGCAACACGTCGATAGTGCTCCTGCCTGAAAAAGGTTTATTATTTCCTGGGAGTTCGCCAATAAAAGACTAAATATATATTATTTTAGTTAGCTATACTCAACCTATCTGAAGTCGTTTCTCTGATTTCAGCAAATCCGAACAGCAACGAAGAATCATAGCTCCATCACGAAGTCCGGCTAAAGAGTCATCGGGCAATCAAGCCGGCATACAGCAAGAAGAATCGATCAACCGTACAATGACAAAGTCAGCATATACAGCTCCCGACAATACGGGACATTTCGGCACTTTCGGCGGAAAATTCATTCCGGAAACCCTCCTTAAAAACGCTTCCGACCTCGAACAAGAATACTCCAAGGCGAAAGAAGACCCTTCATTCTGGGAAGAATATACCCGGCTTCTTCGAAACTATGTTGGACGGCCTACCCCGCTCTACCATGCAGAAAATCTGAGCCGGAAAATCGGAGGTGCAAAAATCTATTTGAAAAGAGAAGACCTCTGCCATACCGGAGCACATAAAATCAATAACGCACTTGGCCAGGCGCTGTTGGCCAAACGCATGGAAAAAAAACGGATCATTGCCGAAACAGGAGCCGGACAGCATGGTGTGGCTACAGCAACAGTCTGCGCTTTGTTCAATCTGGACTGTGTCGTGTATATGGGTGCTGAAGATATACAGCGACAGGCCCCCAATGTTGCACGAATGAAACTGCTCGGTGCAGAGGTTCGTCCGGTAGAGAGCGGCACGAAAACGCTCAAAGACGCTACAAGTGAAGCTATACGCGACTGGATCAACAATCCGGAAGAAACCTTCTACATCATCGGATCGGTTGTAGGCATGCATCCTTACCCGATGATGGTCAGGGATTTCCAGGCAGTCATCGGCCGGGAAACGAAACAGCAGATACTCGAACAGGCCGGCCGCCTGCCGGATGTCATCGCCGCTTGTGTGGGAGGAGGCAGCAACGCGATCGGCATGTTCTACGAATTTCTCGATCAAAGCAATGCCATCGAAATGGTCGGGGTAGAAGCTGCGGGTGAAGGCCTGGAAGGACTCAATGCCGCCTCTCTGACCAAGGGGAAAAAGGGTGTTCTCCATGGCGCAATGATGAAAATCCTGCAGGATGATTATGGCCAGGTCACCGAAGCCCATTCAATATCGGCAGGGCTCGATTACCCCGGGGTTGGACCGGAACATTGCTATCTGCAGGAACTGGGACTTGTCGATTACACCTCGGCAACCGACACGGAAGCACTTGACGCCCTCGAGCTGCTCGCCACGACGGAAGGCATCATATGCGCCCTTGAATCGGCTCATGCAATACACTACGCAACAGTGAGAGCGAAACAGATGCCCGAAGACAGTATCCTGATCGTAAACCTTTCCGGAAGAGGCGATAAGGACATGGATACAATCATGAAAAGCATTGAACTCGAGTGAAAAAGTTGTTTTTATTGAATCCGAAAAAACCTTTGGAAAAGAAGATTGAAAACCTTATAATTACAACTCCTCAAGCGGGAATAGCTCAGTTGGTAGAGCACAACCTTGCCAAGGTTGGGGTCGCGAGTTCGAGTCTCGTTTCCCGCTCAAAATAAAAAGTCCTGGCCACAAGCCGGGGCTTTTTTTATTTCACCGATTCCACACCTTCGTCACCTCTACAGGAAACTCCTTCTATCCTGATGAGAGAGACACCGTTGTCTTTGAAAAGCAGTTTACGCGCATTCCCTGCTGCGGTATCTGCCGCAGCAGGGTGTTATCTCTCAACCGAGAAGCAACAGATTGTCCGTCAGTTCTTCTGGAACATATCTTTTATACTGCCGACGGACCCGAGTAAAGACGATGCCTCGTAAGGCATATAGACGACCTTGTTATCTTTACCGCTCACCATCTCCTTCATCGCGTCGATATATTTGAGAGCAACAAGGTACGTAGTAGGATTGCCTCCCGACTCTTTTATGGCACTGGTAACGATCGACACCGCTTCGGCTTCGGCCTTCGCCACCCTGATTCGCGCTTCCGCTTCACCGGTAGCTTCGAGCGCCACAGCCTCTTTGAGCCCTTCAGCTTTGTTGATCTCGGACTGCCTGATACCTTCCGCTTCGAGAATCTTGGCCTGCTTCATACCTTCCGCCTCGAGAATGGAGGCCCTGCGATCACGCTCGGCCCTCATTTGCTTTTCCATCGCATCCTTGACACCGAGAGGAGGATTGATATCCTGGAGCTCGACACGATTCACTTTCACCCCCCATTTATCGGTAGCCTCGTCAAGTATCGCTTTCAGCTTTCCGTTTATCGTGTCTCGCGAGGTCAGCGTATTGTCGAGATCGAGTTCACCGATAATATTTCGCAGCGTAGTTTGTGTCAATTTCTCGACAGCGTCCGGAAGATTGGCGATTTCATAGACAGCCCTCTTTGGGTCGGTGATCTGGAAATACAAAAGAGCGTTTATCTCGATAGCCACATTGTCACGAGTTATAACGCTCTGTTTCGGAAAATCGTACAACGTTTCCCTCAAATCGATACGGGTAATGCTATCCCTCCTGATGACGACATCTCCCGAAAGGTCCGATTTCACATACCTCCATTCGATGGTTCTCGGTTTGTCGACTACCGGCCATATAATGTTGATGCCGGGAGAAAGCGTTCTATGATAGCTACCCAGCCTTTCGATGACCATCGTTTCGGACTGTTTGACAATCTTGAAGCCCTTTACCAAAAAAACGATGGAAAGAGCGACAATAAAAAGAAACAACACAGATAACATATTTTCTCCTTTGATGAGATTATGATTTGACTTCTACAAAAAGCGTACAACCCTTTACCTCTTTTACAACAACCCGCTCCCCTGCAGGAACAATCCGGCCGTTCACCGCCACCGCCTTCCACGTTTCTCCACCGATCTTCACCCTTCCCGATTCTTTATTCGCATCGATCTCTTCGACAACCACACAAGCACGATCGAGCAATGCGTCAACATTCGTTTTCACCACCCTGCGAGCCTTGAAACCGTTAAAAAAAGGCCTTACTCCAAACGCGACAACCAAACTGCCGACACAGAAAGCGATCAGCTGCGCTTTGAAACCAAAACCTGCAAAAGCGACCAGACCGGCAACCAGTGAGGACGTACCGAAAATCCCAATGATGAAAAACGGGTAACTGAATATCTCGACAATCCATAAAATCACCCCCGCTATGATCCAGTAATACCAAGCCTCCATAAGAATGTCATTCAGAGTATTGATGATTCAACCTTGTTATGCCACACAGCCAAAAGTATCGACTATCGGCAAAGGCAGCACTTTTCAGGATTGAAAAGTAAAATATGTCAAGGGAATATTTGTTTTGAAGGAAACCTCTTACGACCGAGAACCCCCGATAACGTTTACTAAGAGTACGTAAAATCACTGTAATCACAAAAAGAAAATCAAACGCCATTCCATCCGTATCTATCCGGAATAATCGAGCACCCTATACACCCAGATTTTCATGACTGTTGTCATCATGCAACCCTTGCATAAGGGGTATCGGCGAAGATTGTATAAAACAGATTTTGAGGAAAAGGATCGGGCTTTTTATATTCCCCTCCTATCCCTAAAGGATAGAGGCAACAAACGCCTGCGTCGTTGCACAAAACGGAGAGGTGCGAGAGTGGTTGAATCGGGCGGTCTCGAAAACCGTTGTGCGTTAATTCGTACCGAGGGTTCGAATCCCTCCCTCTCCGCATAAAGAAAAGCCTCAGCAAAACACTGGGGCTTTTTTTGTTTCCATTCGTCCGCATTTACAACGGGGAGGGATGAGAACCCGAACAAGAGGGTTCGAACAATGGCAGAGCCATTGAGACAGCACGCAATAGCGTTGCTGCCCCGACCTTGTCGGGGTGAAATGCGAAGCATTGAATCAACCCCTCCCTCTCCGCCGAAAAAAAGCAATCTTCCCAAAAGGGAGGGTTGCTTTTTGGCTTTTGGGAGGGATGAGAACCCGAACAAGAGGGTTCGAACAATGGCAGAGCCATTGAGACAGCACGCAATAGCGTTGCTGCCCCGACCATGTCGGGGTGAAATGCGAAGCATTGAATCAATCCCTCCCTCTCCGCAGAAAGAAAAGCCTCAGCAAAACACTGGGGCTTTTTTTGTTTCCATTCGTCCGCATTTATAACGGGGAGGGATGAGAACCCGACAGAGGGTTCGAACAATGGCAGAGCCATTGAGACAGCACGCGATAGCGTTGCTGCCCCGACCATGTCGGGGTGAAATGCGAAGCATTGAATCAATCCCTCCCTCTCCGCTGTAAAAAAGCAATCTTCCCATCAAGGGGAGGTTGCTTTTTGGCTTTTGGGAGGGATGAGAACCCGAACAAGAGGGTTCGACCGGCAGTTCACCTGCCGGGATTGACCTTTTGGTCAACCCCGTAGGGGCGAGAAGCGGCAGCTTCGAGTCAATCCCTCCCTCTCCGCAGAAAGAAAAGCCTCAGCAAAACACTGGGGCTTTTTTTTGTTTCCATTCGTCCGCATTTACAACGGAGAGACACGCCTGTCAAGCAGAAATGATAAGGAAGTGGGAACCATAGGTGTGCAGTCCACAGGCCCCAAAACCGAAACCGGAAAGGCAATCGCAGCAAAAACGCTGATAAGGGTGATGAGTGGAAGGGGCAGCGCGAGGTGTTCGAAATGATGAACAAGCTGCTTCGTGAACAACGAATGGTGCTTAATGATATTGCCTAATGATATTGCCGAACAGACCCAACGCGAGTCTTGAGTAGCTCCGGCTGATTGCAACGGCTGGTGAGCTTTATTGATGATCTGCTTGGTGTGTGCGATAGGTTCTTGTTACATTTAAACTTATGTGATTGTATTATAATCTAACCGAGTAATGACTCCGTTTACAAGGGGATTGATAAGTACGGAAGGCCCTTCTCAAATGGGACGCCTGCAAAAGTTTAAAAATGAACAGATAACTGCATAGGTGGGGACTAGCTGCGCAGGGCAGGCCGCAAACAAAATGATGAGAACAACTGCGAAAAACAGAAACAAATTTATAGATGACAAGTAAAGAACAACGCGCGGCACTCCAGCGCCAGATCTGGCAGATCGCCAATGATGTGCGGGGTGCCGTGGATGGGTGGGATTTTAAACAGTATGTTCTCGGTACCCTGTTTTACCGCTTTATCAGTGAAAACTTTGCCAGCTACATCGAAGCCGGTGATGAGAGCATCGATTATGCCAAGCTTGACGATGATGTGATTTTCCCGGAAATCAAAGACGATGCCATCAAAACCAAGGGCTACTTCATTTACCCCAGCCAGCTCTTCGCGAACATCGCGGCAGGCGCCAACACCAACGACAGCCTGAACACCGACCTGGCCACCATTTTTGCCGCCATTGAAAACTCAGCCAACGGCTTCCCGTCGGAAATGGATATAAAAGGCCTGTTTGCTGATTTTGATACCACCAGCAATCGCCTCGGCAACACCGTTGCCGACAAGAACAAGCGTCTGGCCGCTGTACTCAAAGGAGTGGCAGGTCTGAACTTTGGCGATTTTCACGGTAGTCAGATAGACCTGTTTGGCGATGCCTACGAGTATCTCATCTCAAACTATGCCGCCAATGCCGGTAAATCCGGTGGAGAGTTTTTCACCCCTCAGCACGTATCCATGCTGATCGCCCAGCTTGCCATGCACAAGCAAACCAGCGTCAATAAAATCTACGATCCCGCCGCCGGTTCCGGCTCTCTGTTGCTGCAGGCTAAAAAGCACTTTGACGCCCATATCATTGAAGAGGGTTTTTTCGGCCAGGAAATCAACCATACCACCTACAACCTTGCGCGGATGAACATGTTTCTGCACAACATCAATTACGACAAGTTCAACATCCAGCTGGGCAACACGTTGGAAAATCCACACTTTGATGACGAAAAACCTTTTGACGCCATTGTCTCCAATCCGCCGTATTCGGTGAAGTGGAAAGGCAGAGACGATCCGACGCTGATTAACGATGAACGCTTTGCCCCCGCCGGTGTGCTCGCCCCTAAATCCAAAGCCGATTTTGCCTTTGTTCTCCATGCCTTGAGTTACCTCTCCAGCAAAGGACGTGCGGCGATTGTCTCTTTCCCCGGTATTTTTTACCGTGGCGGAGCCGAAAAGAAAATCCGTCAGTATCTGGTGGATAACAACTATGTGGAGACCGTCATTTCTCTCGCGCCCAATCTATTTTTCGGCACCACCATCGCCGTCAACATTCTGGTGCTCTCCAAACACAAGACCGACAACTCCACCCAGTTCATCGATGCTAGTGAGCTGTTTAAAAAAGAGACCAACAATAACGTGCTCACCGGTGATCACATCGCCCGGATCATGCAGGCTTTCGATAGCAAAGAGAACGTCGAGCACTTTGCAAAGTCTATCGATTACGAAAAGATCGTAGAAAATGATTACAACCTGTCCGTCAGCAGCTATGTGGAAGCCAGAGATACTCGTGAAGTGATCGACATCGACCGGCTCAATGACGAGCTGAAAACCACCGTGGCAAACATCGATCGGCTTCGTACCGATATCGATGCCATCGTGGCGGAGATCGAGGGAGGCGGGGAATGAGTGATAAACAGGTTTCTCTGATGCAACCTCCTGAGGGCTATGGCGACTGGTTGACTGAGCTGAAGAAGAGAATTCATACTGCCCGACAAAAAGCCACATTGGCAGTCAATCACGAATTGGTTTTTCTTTACTGGCAAATAGGGCGTGATATTTTAGCGCGGCAAGCCAAACAGGGCTGGGGAGCAAAGGTTATTGAGCGACTCGCCCATGATTTGCGTACCGCCTTCCCTGAGATGAAAGGTTTTTCCCGTACCAACCTGCTGTATATGCGCTCTTTTGCCGAGGCCTGGCCGGATGAGCACATTGTCCAACAGGCTGTTGGACAATTACCCTGGGGGCACAATCTGGTGCTTATTACCAAGCTGAAGAACGCTGAGGAGCGCTTGACCTATGCACAAAAGACACTTGAACATGGCTGGTCTCGCAATGTTCTGGTCATGCAGATTGAGACGCGTCTTCTCGAGAGACAAGGCAATGCCATCACCAATTTTGAGCAGTGCCTGCCCAAACCTGAATCCGATCTTGCTCGTGAATCACTCAAAGACCCATATCGGTTTGATTTTCTGGGATTGGGCGACGAGGCGCAGGAGCGGGAGATTGAACATGCGCTGGTTCGGCACGTAACCGAATTTCTGCTGGAGTTGGGAGCCGGATTTGCCTTTGTCGGTAAACAGGTGCATCTGGAGGTCGG
>JADMLA020000046.1 GCA_015482705.2 Prosthecochloris sp.
AGTCAAGAAAGAAGAAGCGCCGCCGGAACAGACGCTCGCGACGCAGAAGGAGATCAGGAAGGCCATTCATCAGCCGCAGGGGGTCGAGGGCGGTATCGGTGACTCCCAGATATTTACGAATGTTGATACGATGCCGTCATTTATCCGTCAGAGGAAGCCGCGTTATCCTGCGTCAGCCCGTCGTGCAGGCATCGAGGGGAAGGTGTTTGTCAGTGTCCTGGTTTCAGAGAAGGGGAAACCGATAAAGGCGAAGATTATGAAACGTGAGCCGTCCGATCAAAAGGTTTTTGACAAGTCGGCGATCGAGGCTGTTATGAAATCAAAATATTCGCCTGGTATTCAGCACGGGAAGCCGGTCAAGGTGTGGCTAATGATTCCGATTCGTTTCATGTTGCGGTAAACAGTGAGGCAATTAAGGCTTATAGCGACGTATAGATAGATTTTATCTGCCGTTTTTGCAAAGCCATTGTCTTTTTATGACGGGGATGCAGTGAGAGTACCGATGGCAGGTTGTGGTGTAACGCATTACAGTTGGGAAAAAGGTTTCGATACCCATATAACAGACGGCTTTTCCCATACTCGGCCGGATAGCTTCGAGCACTGCTGGTATTCTCCGAAAAGTATCGGTCGGGGGATGATCCGCAGGATAATAATTCGGGATGGGTTTGAGCTTTGGGTTACTGATTTTCTGTTTGGACGGGATACCTGCTTTTCATTTCAAGGTTGTCCTTCTTTTCTTCTTTTTGGTTTTTATCTATCGGGGCACTATGAAGCGGTTGTAGGAAAGCCGGAGAGGGAATTGGAATTCTGCAGTGAACATCAGTATCTCCTCTATATGAAAAAGCTGGACGGATTCGGCGAGGTTAAGGCGGGAACTCAGTTGAGAAGTGTATCTATCGCCATCAGACCCGAGATGTTTTTTTCCTACTTCGAGGATGATATCGGTCATTTGCCATCGGTTTTTCAGAGGATTTTCGAAGAACAGGACGGCAGTATTTTTCGAAGGATAAGGGGGATTACGCCTTCTATGCATATTGCCTTGCGTCAGATTGTTGACTGTCCTTATCGTGGTATTGCACGAAAGCTTTTTTTGGAGAGCCGTTCCCTCGAGCTGATGGCATATCGGTTGAAGCACTTATCTGTTTCTGAAACAACGCATCAGATAAGAGAGCATGTTATGCATCCTGGGGATAGAGATCGAACGGAGTTTGCAAAAAACCTGCTGTTGAGTAATCTCGAAGCTCCCCCGCATCTCGATGAGCTCGCTGCAGTGACGGGTATGTCACATCCCAAACTCAATCGTTGTTTTCGGCAGATGTTCGGCAAAACGGTTTTCCAGTATCTGAAAGATGAGCGGCTGAGGCAGGCTCGGGTCATGATTGAAAATCAGGGATTGACCGTAACCGAAACCGCTTATTCTGTCGGGTATTCAAGCCTCAGTCATTTCGCCAAAGCATACAAGCATCATTTCGGCGTATCGCCCGGTGCCGATTGTCGCAGAAAAAAAGGTTGCTGAACCGATGTCTTTTCATGGATAGAAGGTGCAGCTCCCACATTGTTATTTACTCCGTGTTTTCAGCACGGGGAGAAGGCAGTTTTCCGCTGTTGTTAACCTTTTGGAAACCTTTCAATTCAAGCAAACTTTCGCCGATCGTCATACTCTGTTCGCCATCCGTTAGCGTAGAATTTATTCCGGTACTACTTTTTTTCAAAACTTTTAAACGGGAGTTACCAATGGTGAAAAAAACTCTTTTTGCACTGATGTGTTCAGCTTTGCTGTTTCCTTCAGACCGGAATATCGTCTTTGCTGAAACAGTTGGGGTGACAGGGTATGATGTGATGGTGATGGAGGATGAGCGACCAGATGGTGATGATCGGACATCGGTCTTGAAAATGACTCTGGTAAACAAGCGTGGAAGCAAACGGATTCGTGAGGTTTCTTCATACTCGAAGGACTATGGAAAAGATAAAAAATCGGTCATGGTTTTCGATCGACCGGCAGACGTCAAAGGGACTGCTTTTCTGTCCTGGGAATATGATGATCCATCGAGGGAGGATGACAAGTGGCTGTATATGCCGGCCATGAAGAAGGTTCGGCGTATCAGCGGAGCTTCGAAAAACGAATACTTTATGGGCAGTGATTTCACGTATGACGACATGGGAGATCGTCATGTGGACGAGGATACTCATACGTTGCAGGGTGAAGAGGCCGTCGGAGAACAGATGTGCTGGAAAATCGAATCGATCCCGGTCGACCCGGGTGATATGTATACCCGTAAGGTTTTATGGGTGAGCAAAGAGGAGAATATGATACTGAAGGCCGAATACTATGATAAAGATGGCCTCCTCAAGGTGTACAGGGTGGTTGATTTCGGTAAAGAGGGAGGCTTCTGGACAGTCAGGCATTCGGAGATGGAGAATATTGTCAGGAATCACAAGACAGTGATGGAGTTCAGTGCCATGCGGTATGACACTGGACTCGGTGACAAGCTGTTCAGGGTGTCATCCATTCAACGGGGCCGCATTCATTGAATTGGCAAAAGAAGTTGCTGCAGGCTCTTGTCGTGGCTGTGGGGTATTTACCGTTTACTGGTTCCGCATCGGCTGCGGATGAGAGCTCGTGGATGGAATGGGTGGAAGTCGACGGATGGGTCGAAGGTGCCCGGTCCGTGCGAAATCGTTCTCCTCACGATGCTTTGGTGTCGAGGGTTTGGGGACGTCTCAAGTTATCGTCCGAGGTTGACGATGTGTATGCACACCTTTCCGTCGATGCCCAGAAAAACTGGAGGGTTGAGGATGAAACAGGGATCGATCTGCACGAAATCTGGGCGGAATACACTGCTGAAGGATGGGATGTGCGTGTCGGCCGCCAGGTGATCATCTGGGGTAAAGCCGATGGCGTACAGATCACTGATATTGTTTCGCCACCGGATTACACCGAATTTATCACTCGGGATCTCGAGGAAATTCGACTCCCCGTAGATGCCGTCATGTTCAGGTTACTGGGTGACGAGGTCGATGTGGAGTTGATCTGGATTCCCGTTTTCAGGGCGGCTGTTCAGCCTTCTGCAGATAATCCCTGGGCCCTGGAACAGGATATTCCGGATGATGTGCGGGTAATGGTTTCTCCGGTAGATGAACCGGAAACGTCACTGGAAAACAGTGAAATTGCGCTGAAGGTCTCTGCATTCTGGTCTGGTCTCGATGTTGCGGTTTCGGTATTCCACACCTGGGACGACAATCCTGTCATGTACCGGACAATCACTGGCAGTGATGAGGGAGAGGTCGAGATTCATTTTTCGCCTGAGCATCGCCGTATGACGGTTTTCGGTTTGGAGTTTTCCCGCCCCTTGTCGGACTTCGTTTTCAGAGGAGAGGCTGCCTACTATCTGGGGCGTTTTTTCGAGCCACGGAGCATTACCGGGAATCCACTGGAGAAAAACGCATTGCAGTGGCTCGGTGGAGTCGACTGGACTCCGGGAAATGACTGGTCGGTGATTACACAGTTGACGGGTACGGCCGTTATGAATCATGAGTCTGAAATGGCGGCTGAAAAGCATGCCATGTCTGCGACGTTGCATGTTTCCAAAAAGCTGATGCGGCAGACTCTGACGCTTTCGAACATGCTTTATTACGATATCGGGGAGCAGGATTTTTTCGATCAAATCAAAGCGGAGTATGCGGTCAGAGATGATCTGCATCTTTTTACCGGAGTCGATGTGTTTGGCGGTGGCGGGAATTCTTTCGGACGGTACCGTGATAATTCGCAGATATGGGTCAAGGCGAAGTACAGTTTTTAAGGCATCTCGATTTTTTTATTCCGCGATTCAATCGCTTCGTTGAGCGGTTAGAAAGGGGTTTCTGTACTCCGTTCGTCATGCGCTTGAACGGCTCTCGACAATAAATAGAGGTTCCCTTAATACAAACCAATTATCTCATGTTGAACATAGAATCGATAAACAAACGTTTTCGTGTATTCGGAGAGTGGATTCTGAAGTACCGCTGGTTGAACATTATTTTGTTTCTTCTAATTCTCGGCGGTTCGTTTTCAGGGCTCAGGCAGCTTCAGACCGATGTGGACATGGATAACTGGTTTCTGGAGGATGACGAATTGCTTGTCACTAAAGAGCGATTCGAGGAAATCTTCGGTAGTGATCAGTATTGCGCTGTTCTGGTTCAAGCCGACGATGTTTTTGCTGTCGATGCGCTGTCAAAGATCCGGGAGATGAGCAACGAGCTTCTCGACCGGGTGCCATATGCCGACGATGTGATTTCATTGACCGATTTCGAGTTCAGTCGGGGTACGGAAGATGGGCTGGAAATCGGTGAGTTGATTCCTGAGGAGATCCCTGAAGATCCTCAGGAGCTCGATAAGATTCGCCAGCAAGCACTTGCAAAACCCCTCATGAAGAACCGTATTTTTTCGGATGATTCCCGCCTGGCATGGGTAATGCTGAGAATGAAACCGATTCCGGATGACTGGAAGGATCATTATGCTGAAAATCCCGAGGTGATTGTCGGCCGCATGGTCAACGAGATCGCAGGGCAGGAGAAGTATCGCTCGCTCAATCCGTTGACAAGCGGTCTCCCGGTAATCAATGTCGACAAGCAGAGTTTCCTGAGTGGAGAAATCGTGCGTTTGTTCGGATTGTGTCTGTTATTTACGGTATTGATTCTCGGTTTTTCCCTGCGAAGTTTCTGCGGGGTGGTGTTTCCTTTGTTAAGTGCCCTTTCAGGTATTGTGATCGTGCTTGGTTTACAGGGACATCTGGGGGTGGTTTTCGACCCTTCCATGATATTTATGCCGGTGTTTCTGGGACTTGCGGTTTCCGTGGGGTATGCCATCCATCTTTTCAATCACTTCAAACGATCGTTTTTCAGCACAGGCAACCGTCGAAATGCAGTGCTCTATGCGGTTGAGGAGACAGGCTGGCCATTGCTTTTCAGTGCCCTGACCACAATGGTTGCATTGATATCTTTTCTTTTCATTCCGTTACATCCCATCCGATTTGTCGGTATGACATCAGCGGCATTGGTCGGTGTGACCTACGTGCTGGCGATCGTTTTGCTTCCAACACTTCTAAGCTTCGGAAAAGACCGTCGGCCTGTGGTTGTCGAGAGTGGAAAGAATGATGGGGTTCTTGGGCGTCTCATGGTATGGCTGGGTGATCATGTGTTTGCACGGCCAGCACTGACAATGAGTGTTTTCGGGATTCTTGTCGTCATCTGTACTGCAGGGATCTCCCGCTTCGAGGTGTCGTTCGACGTTCGGCGTACTTTCGGGCTCAAGGTTCCCTATGTCAATAGGGTATACGAAGTCGGACAGAGTAAGGTCGGTTCATTGTACTCCTATGATGCGGCAATCGAGTTCGATAATCCGGGCGATGTGCTCGAGCCGGAAAATTTGAGGAAGATCGATGGCCTTGTTGAAGAGGTCAAGGCGTTTTCGCTGACAAAAAAAGTGACCTCCATCGTCGATATCATCAAAGATATGAATCAGTCGCTCAATGCGGGTCTGCCGGAATATCACCGTATTCCCGACAGTAGGGAGATGGTTGCGCAGCTTCTCTTGCTTTACGAAAATGCAGGAGGACTCGAGGTGGAGAAATGGGCGGATTATGATTACCAACGTGTGCGTTTGATGGTCGAACTGGGTGACTACAATTCAGGGGAAGCGATGAGAGAGCTTCAGGTGATACAGGATAGGGGCAAGGAGCTGTTTCCCAGCGCTAAAGTGCTGCTTGTTGGTGCTGTTTCGCAGTTTACGGTTATGCAGGATTATATGACCTGGGGTCAGATTACATCGTTTTTTCTTGCTATGGGGGCGATTGCCGTGCTGATGGCGCTGGTTTTCGGTAGCTTGAAAACCGGTTTGATTGCCATGATTCCCAATGTTTCTCCAGCTCTTGTCGTCGGCGGAATCATGGGTTATGCCAATATTCCGCTCGATATGATGACCGTAACGATCATGCCGATGCTGCTCGGACTCGCAGTTGACGATACCATTCATTTTATCAATCATGCGCAGCTCGAGTTTGTTCGGACAGGTAGCTACAGGGAAAGTTGCAAGAGGGTGTTCACTGCTGTCGGTTCAGCTCTATTCCTGACTTCTCTGGTGCTCATTCTCGGGTTTTCAGCGTATCTCGTGTCGGTTACACATGTGTTTTTCAACATGGGGTTACTGATAGGTAGCGGTATTTTGACGGCGCTGGTTGTCGATTATTTCGTTACACCTATCCTTTTGGCATGGTTCAAACCGTTCGGTAGTGAAACTGTTTCCTATAAACAGAAGGTTGCGGAATCATGCCGTGAAAAAGAGCCTGAAAGCGTACTGTAAAAAGAATAAAATATGTGAATTGTGGTTCTGGTTGTTATTTTATTTAGACTTTTTATAATTAACTGATGCGTGAATAATAATATCAGGATGGTTTATGAAATTACCGGTTTTAAACTCTCCATACAGCCAGATTAACAATCTGTTGTATAAAAGTTACCTGCCTCAAATAATAAACAGTGCGGTTGAAACTGGATTATTTGATGCGCTCTCGGGTAAGTCGCTTTCCTTGAGAGATCTTGCACAAGAACTGAATACCGACGAGCGTATTACAGGCGCTCTGCTCCGAATTTTAGTGGCCATTGATTTTATGAAAGAGCAGGATGGCTATTACAGTCTTACGGTTCTTTCTGAAGAATATCTGGTGAGTAATTCTCTTGTTAACCAGTTGGAGGCGGTGAGAATGTTTGCCGAAGGTACCAGTCCGTTCGACGGTTTGAAGCAGGCCTTGAAGGGAGAGACCAAAAGGTTCAATAGCGGGATGTGGGTATCGGAAAATGCTGTTCTGGCTATGGAGAAAAGTGCTAAAGCAGGGGAGATACAGGCGGCAGTTTCATTTATAAAGAGTATGCCGGATTTTTACGGTGCAATCAAAATGTGTGATTTTGCAGGGGGGACAGGTCACTACTCTTTTGCGTTCTTGCATGAAAACGGCAACCTTCATTCTCATGTCTACGACTTGCCGGAGGTGTGCTCTCTGGCAAAAGAACTGAAGTGTCGGGAAGAGAATTTCGATCGGATAACATATCATGATATCAACGGCTTGGGGGATTGCTCGCTGGGGAATGACTATGGTGTGTTTTTCATTTCCCGCTTTTTGTATGAGTGTAGAGAGGAAGCGGTTTTGCGGGCATTTTTGAAAAAAGTGAACGGTTCCATGAAAAAAGGTGGATTGTTTATTTCAAGTCACATTGCGTCTTGTTCAAAGAAAGAATGCGGCTTGACAATTGCCATGGTCGAGCTGATGACGCAAGCCAGGGGATATCCTGTGTATAAATTATCTGTAAATGCATTGAAAGATGCTCTCGGTGAAACGGGTTTTGGAGAAATCACCATACTACAGCCAGATGAAAGTGTTGCTTTTCCAATCCAGTTGTTGGCTGCCAAAAAAACAAAGGATGCCGAGTAGGTCATAGAGGAGTGATCTGATAGGGGGTCTTCAAGCATGTGTCTCTTTTATCAAGAGCAGGGATATGTTGTTTTGTGAATTTTATATTTATTTAAACTAAGTAAAATTTTGTCACTTTTGACGTGTTGATTATGATCGACATTGCTGGCGGTCACACTGATAAATAAAAAGTTGTACAAAGGCCTTGTTCGGTTCAGGTAGAAATTTATGCACGGGTGTCCAGGTGCTGTGAGTTGAATGAGGATGATATGCTGATGTGTGAGGCTTTGTCGATTTCTGTGGGAGCCTTGGAACGGAAGCGGTTGTACAGATCGGTGTTCGTGACAAGTATGGCGATTACAGCAATCGAGTCGAAGGATTTCAGGGTTGTTTCGGCAAGCGGGATACTTGGCAGAATCCTTGACGAGGTTTGTTTTCGCATGCAATAGTAAACGAAAACAATAAAAAGGAGTTAAAAAATGAGTACTGATTCTTTTTTGCGAGTGCAGATTGCCTGATTGTTCATGCTTCGTGTTGCAGGTATGCTTGCGCATATGTCGTTGCATAACGTTTTCAGCTTTCAGTTGGGGAGAGGGGTTGATCGGCGCAATGCAGCTTGAAGGGGCTACTCTTGCTTCCACTGCAGAAACTGCAATGCTTCCTGCACATGAAGGGATGAGTGGGGCGATGTTCTATGTTGCCCTAGTTTGGCTCGCCTTGTTGATGGGGCCGGTAATTCTGCCGTTGCTTTCGGGCCGAAAAGTATGGCGTGGAGGACGGTGATCGTTGGGGTGGTGATGGCTATGGGAGGCTTGTTGGGCAGTGCCTTTCATCTGACGGTCCACGAAGAAATTCCATTCGGGCTTGCAGGAATCGTTCTCTGTACGGTGCCGGGAATTACAGTTGGTGTCTTTGCCGAAAAATGGGTGAAAAGTGATACATGAGTTTATGTATTCCTCGAAAGGCAGGATTCTGTGTCTTCTGTCAGCCGGGGATTAAATGAAAATCGGATATGGACATGTTGCAGTCCTGGGCGATACAGGGACTGCAATTGTTGTGTTTTGACTGATTGTTTTGCCAGGATTGGTTTTTCTGAATGCAAGCAGGAGGGAGAGGATGATTCCTGTGGCTTTAATTTATTTAATTATAATTAGTCTAATTATATATTAATACATTATATTCTTGTCGAAAATTGGTCATGCGCATGATTGATAATTATTGACTTGTAGTAAATGATCTGGAGTAGGCAAGCGCTATGCTCTTCAATAGCAGTGATTCATCAATAGTAATGGATGAGAGGAGGTATGAAAAAAAAGTCAAATGATTCGATAGATATGCACCGTTATGTCTACAAGCTTTTCACAGGCCGGATGCAAGCTCAGGCGCTGTTGACCGGACTTGAATTACGTGTTTTCGATCATCTTTCGTTTCCTCAGCCTGGTGAAGTGATTGCCGCAACGTTGCGAAGTCATCCGTCAAATACAGCGGTATTGCTCGACAGTCTGACTTCGGTAGGGTTGCTGGAGAAGAAGAATGGACGGTACTGCAATACGCAGCGGGCAGACGAGTTGCTCAACAGTGAAAGCCCGAGTTATATCGGCAAGATACTGCTTTTGATGCATCGCATGTCAGCCGACGTGGTCTCCGATATGACCCGGCTTATTAAGGACGGGCCCTTTGTCGATCATTCCGGTTTCGGTAATGAAGAGATCTGGGTCGACTATGCTCGTACCGTTGGCAATTATCATAAGGGGGGCATGATGCAGGGTATTGCGGGAATCGTTTCCGGTATCGAGGGATTTTCATCCTTTGACAACATGCTCGATCTCGGGGGCGGCCCCGGTTTATACTGTATCGGGATCGTCTCTGAAAGTGAGTCCATGAAAGGAGTTGTGTTCGATCGGCCGGGAGTACTTCGCGTGGCTGAGGAGTTCATAGCCGAATATGGTTTGCGTGATAGAATTTCTGTTAAAAGCGGCGATTACCTGACCGATTCCATCGGTGAAGGATACGATCTGATCTGGGCGAGCTCAACTCTGAATTTCGCCCGTTCGGATCTGGATCGGCTGATGATGAAGATTCATGATGCTCTCGTGCCGGGCGGAGTATTCGTCAGTCTTGCCGAAGGGCTTACGGATGAAGGGACGAAGCCTGATTTCTATGTTCTGGAAAATTTGAGTTATGCGCTTACGGGTTTCAACCAGGTATTCCATAAGGGTGAAATTGCCGGTGCCATACACCGGGCAGGCTTTGCGTCGGTAGACAGCATGACTGTTGAGACGCCGATGATGCCGATGGAGATGGATATTGCAAGAAAGAAAACGTGATAAGAGAGGGCCGGCGCGCTATCTGGTATGCGTGTTGTGACCCGGACACGCTCGTGAATATGAAGTTTCTCGTTAATCAAGCAGTAACCTAGAGCATAAGGAAGCCGCTATAAATTGTCGCGAGTGCCTCGAGCACGAGGCGAACGGTGTCCCGATTGAATCGGGATAAACTTCGAAACCGGAGTCCCGACAGGTCGGGATGAGGATTTTGAGCACTGATCAACGAAGTAATCATGATGCGCAGCAAATTAATAGAGGTGCCCATAAAAGAAGTATTAAAGATGTTTGTAACTGTAGTAAAAAAAGGGCTTGCGTGTTGCCTGATCGCGCAGGTTGCGCTTACCGGGTTGGTTCGGGCGGAAAACGAAATGACGGACTCTGCAGCAGAGGCCGATTCTCTGACCAGTACGGTGGCTGAAACACCTGAAATTATACCGCAGCACCTTATGAAAGGCATCGAGGTGGTCGGCGACAAGGTGGGGCGTGATATTCAGGATCTACCGACAAGTGCCGCGGTTGTCGATGAGAGCAGAATGAAGGACGAGCCTATAGCGACCATCGACGATGTGCTCAACAGGGTTGCCAACGTGAACAGCGAAGGAATGGCGGCTATGGGCGGTTTGTTCAGTATTCGTGGTATCAATCAGGGCAGTATATTTGCATCATTCGATGCGACGAATCAGCTTGCTGCGGTGTATCTCAATCAGGTGGCGTTGGGCGGATTGATGAGCCAGTACATAAAGCCGTCTACCTGGGATGTCCGCTCTGTCGAGGTGCTCCGGGGACCGCAGTCCACCCTGCAGGGAAAGAATTCCCTGGCCGGTGCGGTCTTTTTCAACTACAACCGTCCCGATTTTACTTTTGACGGTGGATTCCGTGCCGAGTATGGTGAGCTCGATACCTGGAACCTCTCGCTCTATCAGAATGTCCCCATCGAAGAGGATGTGCTCGCGGCAAGGATCGCCCTCGAGACACGTAACAGCGATGGAGGCATCGTCAATCCGATAACCGGCGCGGACGACATCGCACCGATTGATGAAAAAACAGCCCGCCTGCAACTGCTCTATCAGCCGTCGGGCAACGAGGATATTTCCTTCAACCTGACAGGCATCTATTTCGATTCGGAAACAAACTCCCAGCCCAGGGCGACGGAATTCGGCATGTACGATCTTGAAGATAGATTGAATGAGGAGACCTGGCCAGGATATGTTCCACAGGAGTCATGGTTTACCGCGCTTGAATCCGATTTCCGTCTCGACGATAACTGGAGGATTGCGGCCGTCACAGGCTATTCCGATCTCAACATCGCCGATTATACATATGATGGCGATCAAATGGCGCTCGATCTGCTCTGGGTCAACGGCGATTTTGATGAAAGTCAATTCAGTCAGGATCTGCGGCTGCATTATGAGGGGGACAGGTTTCGGGGTCTCCTGGGCGGGTATTACTCGAAAGCAGATGTTCGAACAATCTATGGTGCCGACGGTTTGTTTACATCGATATTTGATCTTGGTGAGGAAGTGACCGTCGCGGCGCTCTATGCAAATGCCGACTACGACATTTTGGATAACCTCACGCTGAATGCAGGTTTGCGGTACAACACCGAAAACCGGAAAAACAACAGCAGTTTCTACTATTATGGCCCTCCGCCGTTCTCTACGGATCCGTTTGCCCCTTATGAGGAAAGGGAGGGTTCTGTGGACGTCGAAGCCGATTACGATCAGCTTCTTCCTTCGGCAAGTCTTACGTATAGTTTTACCGATGACGTCAGCGCGGGTTTGAAATACGCCAAGGGATACCGGTCGGGCGGCATTTCCGTGGCGTCGATTTTACAGAATGTCGAGGAATACGAAGAAGAGATCGCCAACACCTATGAGCTGTTTTTCCGTTCCGTTCTTCTGAATGACCGGCTGACGCTCAACGGCAATATCTTTTTCATCGACTGGCAGGATATGCAGGTGCCCTATCTTCCGGCGGGCGGTTTCCCCGGTTTCGACGAACTGATCTCCAATGCCGGTAAGACCGAGATCAAGGGATTCGAAGTTGAAGCGAGAGCCACAGTGACCGATGCCCTCGAAACCTTTCTCGCCCTCGGTCATACCAGTTCCGAATTCAAGGAATTCGAGCTTTACGGTGAAGACCTCGCCGGCAGGTCTCTGCCGAACTCTCCGGAGTGGACCGTTGCCGTCGGAGCGAACTACAATCACAGCAGCGGGTTTTTCGCCGGAGGCACGTTCAGGTGGGTTGACGAGAGCTATAGCGTGCTCAATGACGAGGAAGTCACCAGGCTTTCCAAAAGACACGTTCTCGATGCGAAGGCCGGATACCGTAAAGATAACTGGTCCGTTTATGTCTGGGGCACCAATCTGCTCGACGATTTTTATGAACTGAATATGACGAATATAGCAGGTTACATCGGTATGCCCGGACGGGCTGGGAGCGTCAGTACGCCTCGCCGTCTGGGTATAGGCGTGGAAGCTGCCTGGTAAGATCCGCCTGTGTGCGGCGGGGAGAACGGTTTTTTTATGAATTACAAACAGTGAAACGATGAAACTGGAGATAAAAAATCTTTCGAAAACCTATCCGAACGGTGTCAAGGCGATGCAAAACGTAAGTCTCGTGATCGGTAAGGGTATGTTCGGTCTTCTTGGCGAAAACGGCGCGGGTAAGTCCACCTTGATGCGAACGATCGCAACCCTGCAGGACGCCGACGAAGGTTCGGTCGTGTTCGACGGTATCGACGTCGCCCGCGATCCTGTGTCTTTGAGGAAAGTGCTGGGTTATCTGCCGCAGGAGTTCGGCGTCTATCCTTCCCTGACGGCCGAGGAGTTTCTGCTGCATCTTGCCGATCTGAAAGGCATCGCCAAGGCGTCTGAACGGAAAGCGCAGGTCGATGCGCTCTTGAAGAAAGTGAATCTGTGGGAGGACCGTAAAAAAAAGCTCGGTGGATATTCCGGGGGCATGAAACAGCGATTCGGCATAGCGCAGGCTCTTCTTGGCGAACCCCGCCTCATCATCGTCGACGAACCGACAGCCGGTCTCGATCCGCGTGAGCGTAACCGTTTCTACAATTTGCTGTCGGAACTCGGTGAAAACACGGTCGTGATTCTTTCGACCCATATCGTCGAAGACGTCAGCACGCTCTGCAGTGACATGGCGATCATGGGTAACGGCCGGGTGCTGCTCGAAGGCGCGCCGTCGGAAATGGAGCGTCATCTGAAAGACAGGTTGTGGATAAAAGAGATCGCCAAAAGAGATCTGGAGAAGTACGACAGGAAGTATACGGTTATCGCAAGTCATTTCCATCTCGGCAAGTTGCAGGTAACGGTCGATGCGGAAGGGTGTCCCGGAGACGGATTCGAGTCGAAAGCGCCGTCGTTGGAGGACGTGTACTTCCAGATTCTTTCGCGCAACGAAAAGCCTCAAAAAGCCGCTATGGCCGCAACAGCGTAACAGGAGTAGCAGACATGGTAAGTAAAATATTTCCTTTCGAGCTTCGTACTCGCTTCGCGAGTCCGCTGACCTGGCTCATTCTTCTGATGATGTGTTTTCAGGGTGTCTGGTACGCTCTTGCGGTGTACGATTTCTATGTGCACGATCAGGCCATGATCAACGGGGCCGGAATCTTCTACGTCTGTCTGTCGGGTGGCGGAATGATTCTCATGATCATCATCGCCATGATAACCGGCATGTCGCTCTATCGTGATATCGAAGAGCGGACGGCGCTGTTTCTCTATACGTTTCCGATAGGTGAGAAACGATTTTTCCTGGGCAGGTTTTTCGCGGCTTACGCAATTAACCTCCTGCTGGTTGCCGCTTATGTTGTGGGCATGATCATCATGCCGTATCTCGGTATCGGACCGGCCGACAAGTTCGGGCCGGTACCCTGGCTTCAGCTCTTGCACGGTTACGTGCTTTTCGGAGTGCTCAATATTTTCCTGCTGACGGCGGTCAGTTTCTTCTGCATCGTCCGGTTCCGTAACATGGCGGCCTCCTACATCGGAATTTTCTTGCTCGTGCTGGTCTTTCTTGTCGCCGAGGCGGTAAGCGGCAACTCGCCCTACATCACCGCGATCATGATTTTCGATCCTTTCGGTTTTGTCTATACCAAGGAAATTGTCGACGGTATGTCGGTGGCAGAGAAGAACAGTGGTTTTCTTCTCATTGATGAGCGACTGCTTCTCAACCGTCTGCTGTGGCTGGGTATAGGACTTCTTGCGCTTACGTACAGCTATTTCCGGTTCAGCTTCCGCAACTTTATCCAGGCTGCATTCGGCTCGGCCCGGAAAACGCTGCAGGAGAATGTCGTTGCCTCGCATGACGCATCGTTTACCCATGTTGCGGTGCCACATGTAAAAAGAGTCTTTTCCATCGGGGAGTATTTCCGGAAGCTGGGACGTTTCACGCTGGTCGAGTTTCTCAATGTCGTGCGTCCTGTGTCGTTCAAGGTTGTGCTCATGGTGATTGCCGTCATGTTTTTCCTTTACATGGTTCTATGGAATCCGGTCTATTATGTGGGTGCCCAGGTACCGTTGACGTCCGGTATGACTACGACCCGCATACATACCGGTTTTCTGATGATCATTCTGCTCATGATCTGGTCGGGCGAGCTTTTCTTCAAGGACAGGACAACAGGATTGTGGCAGGTTGCCGACGCTCTGCCAATGCCCTCATGGGTAACGCTTCTTTCGAGATTTGTCGCCATGTGTGGTGTCGCCTTGATTATTTCGCTGACGATGTTTGCTTCCGGGGTCGGCGCACAGGTCGGTCAGGGCTTTTTCGCAATCGACTGGCAAGTCTACGTCAACGATCTTCTGGGATTCAGGTTCGGCTGGCTGACGTATGTGCTGTACATCGGGCTGGTATTTTTTGTCGCTGGATTGACGGGTAACCGCTTTCTGACACACGTCGTATGCGTCGGATACTTCATCTTCATCGCGATTTCATTCGATACCGGCATTATCGAACAGATTCGTTACGGTTATGCGCTGGTGCCGGGATTTGACGATTTTTCGGAGTTGAATCGTTACGGAATCTTTTTGAAGGCTTCTTTCTGGTATTTCCTTCTCTGGCTTTCACTTGCCATATCATTTCTTCTGGCAGGTATTCGTTTCTGGAACCGGGGTTCGGAGAAAGGAGTGCTCAAAAGGGTGTTTTCGCTTCATGGTGAGCTCGGCTGGGGCGGGGTCGTGATCTCTCTCACAAGTCTTGCAGTGTTCTTTTTTCTCCAGTCGTTTCTCATTGCCGAGGTCAATACGACACGTAACTATGTTCCCAGCGGCCAGGAGGATACTGAAGCTGCAGAATATGAAAAACGGTTCGGTGAGGTGCAATTCTTCGCTTCTCCCCGTATAACGGCCGTGGATCTCTGGCTTGACCTCTATCCTTACGAGCAGGCGGCGAAATACAGGGCCGAGCTTACGCTCGACAACCCTTCTAACGAACCGGTCGAAAAGCTCTATGTCAATACCGATTATTTCACGAAAATCAGCTCGTTGAGGATGAACGGCAGGGAGCTCGAAAGGCTGGAAGCCGACAAGGTGCTCGGCATGGAGGTCTATGCTTTTCACGAGGTGATGGCGCCCGGTGACGTTCGTACGCTCGTTATCGATTCCGAAAGGTCCTACCCCGGATTAACCCAGGGAGAGCCGCGCCCGGATCTTGCTTACAACGGCCTGTTCATGGAGCGTCCTTTGCCGGTGATCGGGTACGATTCGGGCAAAGAGCTTCAGGAAAATAACGAGCGCAAGGCCAATGGGCTCGACATGCTCGATTCACGTATGGAATCCGTCGACGATCCGGTTTCGCTCATTGAACATTATCTGGCGACGGATGCTGATCGGGTGAACGGGACGATAACAGTCAGCACGCCGAAAAACCAAACGGCATTCGCTCCGGGTGCACTGGTGAAGCGATGGGAGGAGAACGGCCGCAACTATTTCCGTTACAAGCTTGAAAAACCCTCGCCGCTTCACTGGTACATCGGTTCGGCCGACTATGCCGAAGAGGCTCTGACGGTCGGTGATACGGAGGTCACGCTGCTCTACAAGGAGGGCCATGACTACAATCTCGATCTCTATCGCGAGGCTCTCGAAGAAGGAATGAGCTATCTGGAAAGCTATCTTGGCGCCTATCCTTATTCAGAGCTACGTGTAGCGGAGGTTCCGTTCTATCAGGATCCTTTTTACGCTTTTGCCAATACAATTGCCATCTCGGAGAAAGAGGGGTGGTACGGAGACCGAAACAACGCCGATGTCGTCAGTTTCATCCGTACTTCCGTCGCGAGGGAACTATTCCGCCAGTGGGTGCTGGAAAACGGTCTCTTGGCAGATGTTCAGGGGGCTGAAATGCTCTGGACAGCGCTCCCCGAAGCCCTGGCGCTCGGTTTTCTCGAACAGAGGGATGACGAGGAACACGTTGCTGTTATTCTCGATAAAAAGAGGCGCAAGTACGGTAAGGACAGGGGGGCGGAGCCGAACACGGAGCCGCCGCTTCTCTATGCCGATGGTATAGGCTATCTGGAAGAAAACAAAGGAGCTATCGCTCTTTATCACGTGTCGGAAACTATCGGGCACATGAGGATGCTCCACTTCGTTCGGGAGTGGTTTGCAATGCAGGAAGGCAAGCCGCTCGTATTCAAGGATTTTTACGAGTATCTGAAGAGCGAAGTTACACTCGACGAGAAAATGAAGATGATGTTTGAGACCGTTGAAAAATAAGATGGAGTATAGCTATGGAGACAAACGTACGGACAGGAAAAGAAAGCGTGAGTCTGAACGGGGTGCCCGAAACCCTGCTATGGCCGCTCTGGAACCGGGCTGCCGAACAGAAACGGAAGGATCGTCTGATCGACGATCCCATGTCCGCCGATCTGGTCGAGCGTATCGACTATGATTTCGAGGGGAGCTTCGGCAAGCCCAATGCAGGTCATGCGATTCGGGCTCGTGTTATCGATGATGCATTGAAGCTATGGCTCCAGAAGAAGCCTGCAGGAACGGTTGTTTCCCTTGGTGAAGGATTGGATACCCAGTTCTGGCGTGTCGATAACGGCAAGCTGTGCTGGATTTCCGTAGACCTTCCCGAGAGCATCGAGGTGCGCAAGCGGTTTCTGCCTGCGGAAGAGAGGATAGAGATGATAACCTGTTCGGCGCTCGATGATCTATGGATAAAAAAGATGCCACAAGGATCGGAAGTGTTCATCGTCATGGCGGGACTTCTGATGTACTTTGAAGAAGGTGAAGTCAGGGATCTGTTGTATCGCCTTGCCGAACACTTTGGGGAAAGTCAGATTATGTTCGACGTCATTCCTGTCTGGCTTTCCAGGAAAAGCCTCAAGGGGATGAAGGTGACCACAACATACACTGTTCCGCTCATGCCGTGGGCACTGAACTATGGAGACTATACATGGTTTAACGATATTCACCCTCATGTACGGATCAAGCGGCAAATGACTTATGCCGATCCTTTTCCCGAGCGAATGCGTCCCTATTCCTATCTTCTGGCTTTTCAGTGGTTGACAAACAGGCTTGCTTCCGGAATAGTGCAGCTTGAGATCTCTTCTCAGAAGCCCTGACCTTTAGTGACGTGTCATGGATCGATGGCAGGGGGTTTTTATGGGGAGGGTTTTTGCGGTAATAACGGCTAGAATAATGACGAAGTATTCTAGAGGTCGAATCACAGGAATCACAGTTTAATAACAATTGTTAGTGAATCCATGCGTGATGTTTCCAGGCAACTGATTATTATATAATTGTTTAACGCAGATTTTTTTTTTTCGGAAAAAACCTTAAAAATTCTATAATGAAATATTATGGTGGGTTTGTTTAACCATTAATCTTTACACATCATGGCTAGGATTCTTCATCAGTCGCCTGACGTCAAAGTCCAGTGTCAGCAATCCGAAGGAACACAGTCCGGGCAGATCAGTGCCGAAACCTTCGCTGACAATTTCGCAGAACTTTCGGGTCAGGGCTTCATCATCATCGTCGATGGTACGCGCTTGACTCCATCGAATGCACACATCGAAATTCGTGATGGCCGTTTGGTTGTGGAGTACCAGGGCAGGGTTGTACTTGATATCGCGCTGGATGCTACCGTCACGGGGGAAGTTTCTTTGGAAAACGGTTGGTATACCGTGGAAGAGGATGATGACCCTTCGGGTCTGCTTTTGCTTGGAGGTGTATTAGGCGCCGGTGGTATTGCGCTTGCCGTGGACGGTGATGATGATTCGGGGTCGTCGTCAAAGCCGGAGTCACCGGCCGATTACGCCGATAATGTCGGCCCGGTGCAGAGCGAGACGAGTACTGCGCCTGTGACCGACGACACGACGCCGGGTATCAACATCGGTCCGGGCCTGAGCGACAATCCGACGCTGTATGTGGATGGAGTGGAAGTCCCGGCGACGTACGATCCCGTCACGGGTACGCTGACGCCCGATACACCGCTGGGCGACGGTACGTACGATTTCACCTACACGCTGACCGACGAAGCGGGCAACGAGGGACCCGCAAGTGATCCGCTTACGATCGAAATCGATACGACTGCGCCAACGGTGACGATAACTGGAGACGGCGGTACGGGAACGATTACGTTCACATTCAGCGAAGAACCTGTGGGTTTTGAGCTGTCCGATATCACGATTACGAACGGAGCTGCAGCCGGCCCGTTAATACAGGTGGACGCGTTTACGTATACACTGGCGGTAACACCCATGGCGGGTGTGGCGACGCCTTTCACCAATATCGCGGTCGATGTGAATACGGGAACATTTACTGACGATGCGGGGAACACGAATCCAGCCGTAAAAAATGGAACGACACTGAATAATCTGTTCGTGGATCCGTCATACAATGCCAACGACATTACAGGCATGGACACCTCGCATGTAATCAGTGCATCCAATACATTCAGGGGAAACAGTACGTTCAACCAGGATATCGGCGGTTGGGATATGAGTAGTGTGACGACCATGAATGGTATGTTCTATGGTGCTGCAGCGTTCGACCAGGATATCGGCGGTTGGGATACGAGCAGTGTATCGGCTATGAGTTATATGTTTTTTGATGCAACAGCGTTCAATCAGGACATCGGCGGTTGGAATACGAGTGGTGTGACGAATTTATCGTCGATGTTCAGGAGTGCAACAGCATTCAATCAGGATATTGGCGGTTGGGATACGAGCAGTGTAACGACCATGAATGGTATGTTTTTTGACGCAACAGCGTTCAACCAGGACATCGGTGGTTGGAATACGAGTAGTGTGACGAACATGTCGTCCATGTTCACGCGTGCCGAAGCGTTCGACCAGGATATCGGCGGTTGGGATACGAGCAGCGTGACGAACATGTTCGGTATGTTCTACTATGCCGAATCGTTCAATCAGGACATCGGTAGCTGGGACACGGGCAGCGTGATCAATATGTCGTATATGTTCGGCAGTGCTGCAGTGTTCAACCAGGATATCGGTAGCTGGGACACGGGCAGCGTGACGAATATGTCATCCATGTTCAGCGGTGCCGCAGCGTTCAATCAGGATATCGGCGGTTGGGACACGAGCAGCGTGATCAATATATCGTCCATGTTCAGAAATGCCGCATCGTTCAACCAGGACATCGGTATCTGGGACACGGGCAGCGTGACGAATATGTCATCCATGTTCAGCGGTGCCGCAGCGTTCAATCAGGATATCGGCGGTTGGGACACGAGCAGCGTGACGAGCATGAGTAATATGTTTGGTAGTGCTGCATCGTTCAATCAGGATATCGGTGGTTGGGACACGAGCAGTGTGACGGATATGAGTCATATGTTCAGAAACGCTGTATCGTTCAACCAGGATATAGGCGGTTGGGATGTCAGTGCGCTGACTAATGCCACAGGCATGCTCGATAATAGCGGCATGTCGGCCTCCAATTACGATCTTCTGCTTGCCGGCTGGTCCGACGTCAATGGTTCAGCGGGGGAAACCGGCCTCCAAGCCGGGGTGACTCTTGACGCCTCAGGAGTTATGTATACCGATGCGACATCGCATCAGTACCTCACCGATATGGGCTGGAACGTCGGCGGTACTCTCGATGCAGGGGTGACGGTCGGTGACAACAGTCTGGACGATACGCTGTCGGGATCAGTCGTCCACGGTCTTGGCGGTAATGACTCTCTCACAGGCACTGGGTCTAATGATCTGCTGGTCGGCGGTGCGGGCGACGATACTCTTACCGGTAATGCAGGGGTCGATACGTTCCGCTACCACTTCACCAACGCAGGCAACGACACGATCACCGATTTCAGCAACGGAACGGGCGGAGACGTGCTGGATCTGCACTATCTGCTGGACGGAGCGAGTTCGGCTACGATCGGGAATTTCGTGACGATGTCCAATGGTGGTGGAGACACGCTCATGCTGAATATAGACGCCAATGGCGATGGATCAGGCACGGATGTTACGATTACGATGCAGGGATTGAGTTACAGTGCGGCATCGGGAGATCCGGACGCATTTCTGGCTGCAATGCTCGCCAACGGAAACATGGTCATCTGAAGAGGCGAGGTGAGTCGGGATACGGTGCATATCCCGGCTCATCATCGTGGTATCGTAAACCAAACAACAGTATTACCTATAGCGCAGCATATATAAGCAGTATTCATGGCTAAGCGTTTGTTTTCTTTATTTTTTCCATATGTATTCATTCTGCCGAGCGGTGGTGCGTCGATGAACGAAGCCATCGTGAGTTTGCCGCTTTTTTGTGCTCGAGCGGTTCATGCTGTCTATCACTGTTTTTGGTCTCCTTTACTGCTGCTGCTGCCTTTGCTGTTGTATGGTTGTGCTTTCACGAGTACTGGCAGGAGCCCGGAAAGAGACTTTGCTGTGCTTGATGCCGTTGTTCCGGATGAGAGCGCGGCATTGTTGTCAGATATCACCGAGCCGTGGACGCTGGATAGGCTGATCGGCGCATCGATCACGACGAACCCCCGGGTTCTGGGAAGCCTTGCAGGCTACCGGGCCGCTGAATCGAGAGCAGATGCGGCATGGGCGGAGTACTTGCCGGTGCCCTATGTTGATATGCGGTATGACGCTCGCGATGGTGATCGAGTTGGTGTTTTCGGGGTTCGCCAGCCTCTTTGGAGCGGTGGTAAGCTCTCCAGCGGATTACGGGCGGCACGCTCGATCGCATGGTCAAGCAAGTTGTCGATAAGCGAGACGCAGCTATCAACAGCTCTCGATGTGGTCAACCGCTATCAAGCCATCCTTTGCCACCGCGTACGAATCGAAGCGCATACCAAAGGAGTGTCGTTATTGGAGCGCTATGCGTCGATGATGGAACGCCGGAAGGCTTCGGGGATATCGTCATCGATGGAGGTTTCGTTGGTGGCGTCTCGTCTGCTGCAGGAGCGTAGCGACCTGTCGATGGCCAGAGCCGGTTTGCATACTGAACTGGACCATCTTTCGCTCCTTGTCGGTCAGCGACTCTCCGGGAAAGACCTTTCTTTTGCCGACGATCAGGGAATGGTGGCCCCACCGACTCTCGATACACTTCGTGACCATGCGATGCATCGCAACCCAATGTTGGCGCGTGCATCGGTAACGATCGATGTTGCCCGCCATCAGCGCTCGAAGGAGCTCGCCAACCTGTTACCAACGGTAGTGCTGAAGGCGGAACACCAGAGTGATTTCTCGGGAACGGATGTCGAGAATGCTGTCTATATGACGATGGAATACGAGTTCGGCGGTGGTTTTGCGGCTCTTGGCGCGATCCGTTCGGCGCGATCCGGCATTGAAAAAGCACGGCAGAATGAGGAGAGCGTGCGACGCGATCTTGAAGCTGTGCTCCATGAAGAGCACGAGTCTTGCCAAGTAGCACTGGCGCGCTATACATTGAGCCGAGACAAGACGCGTTATTCGCAAGCGGTACTCGATTCGTACACGCGATTGTTTGTCGCCGGCAAAGTCAGTTGGCTCGATCTGCTCAACTCGGCACGTGAACTGATTCAGAACGAAGTTGCAACCGGTGATCTTCTGGCATCGTACTGGGGCTCCCTGTATCGGCTACGCCTGTATTCGGCAGATCCGGAGCTGCTTGGCTGCCTGATCAATGATCGGGCGTCAGCTCCTGCTGATTTACCGGTAGAGGATGTCGATACAGATGAGAGCTGACAGGTTGTATTTTAGTTGTACAAAGACTTTTTATTATGTCCCATCATGCATCGTTTACTTCCCAAATGAATATCGACTGGCTTGCGGAGCGTTGCTGTGCCCTTGAAGGTAGAACGATGGGGGTGCCGTCGGTACGGTTGGAAGCGCTGCAGCATCATCTCGATGATCGTGCTTCTGCCAACTCGCCAGTCCCTCCAGGAGAGGCGCTCGACACCCTCTTGACCCTGCTGGGGATGGCCGACAGGGAGCATACTGACGAACCGGTGTCCAACATGCTGCCGATGGTCTGTGCGATACCGGGTATTGACAGCGGAATCATTTACGGACGGACCGAACGGGGAGGCTGGATGCTCGAGGGCCCGAACGGGGTACTGCAGGTATCGGTGATCCCTCCGGGTTCCAGTTTTGTCTCCTTACGCCACCAGCATGACGAGGCGTTCAAGGTGCCGAGCTTTTTCGACATATTCCGCCAGTCTGTTCGCGATAAGATTCCGGTGTTTGTCAAAGCAGGAGTTGCATCGGTGCTGATCAATGTATTCGCGTTGTTTGTCTCGTTCTACTCCCTGCAGGTTTATGACCGGGTGATTCCGACGGGCGGCATGCAGACGCTGACAGTGCTGACGGTAGGGGTGCTGATGATCATGACGCTGGACCTGATGGTCCGACTGTCGCGAAGCTTCATTATGGAGCGTTTTGTTCGCGGGATGGATCAGGAGTTGTCGCACCGGATTTTTCACCGGCTGTTACAGATTCGGATGGACCAGTTTCCCTCGAGCGTGGGTTCACTGGCGGCTCAAGTTAGGGGGTATGAAGCGATTCGCACCTTTGCCTCTACGGCGACGATGTATACGCTGATCGACCTGCCGTTCGGAGTTGTATTCCTGCTGGTTATCATGGCGATCGCCGGACCGCTGGTTGCGCTGGTTGCATTCTGTTTTTTCTGTCTGTCGATCCTTGTCGGCCTGTTGTTTCGCCGGCGGATCGAAGACCATACCAGAGAGAGTGCAGGGATATCGAACCGCAAGCTCGGGATGCTCGTCGACGCGCTCGACGGGGCCGAAACCATAAAGTCGAGCGGTGGCGTCTGGCAGGTCATCAGCACCTGGGACCAACTGAATCGCAAGGTTATCGACGATGAAGCACTGACTCGACGCTTCAGTGAAGCATCGATGCACTTGACTGCGTTTATGCAGCAGATAAGTTATATTCTGCTGGTTGCGACAGGTGCATGGCTTGCTTCGACATCGAGCCTGACGACAGGCGGCATTATCGCCTGTGCGATTTTGTCGGGCAGGGTGCTGGCACCGATAGGAATGCTGCCGGGACTTATCGTCCAGTGGGGGCATGCAAGAATCGCATATGAAAACATTGAACGGTTTTTCGCTCTGGAACAGGATAACCATGGCGTTGATCGCCCCTTGGCTCCTAACAATCTCGAGGGAGATTTTGTGCTTCAGAATGTTCGTTTCGCTTATGGAAAGGACAAGCCGGTGCTGTCCATCGATAGGCTTCACCTCAGAGCCGGTGAGAAAGTCGCCGTACTCGGTATGGTGGGATCGGGAAAAAGCACTCTACTAAAAATTCTTGCCGGCCTATACAAGCCCACATCGGGTACGGTGCTCATTGACGGTCTCGATCTACACCAGGTGTCGCGTCATGTACTGACAGCACATGCTGGCTATCTTCCCCAACAGGTTCATCTTTTTGGGGGTTCACTGCGCGACAACCTCCTGTTCGGGCTGAAACGCCTGACGGACTCGGCTGTGATGGAGGCCTGTCGGAAGACAGGCCTGAGTGACCTGATAACACAGCATCCCAAAGGGCTCGATCTGCTGATCTCTGAAGGTGGTGCGGGTGTTTCGGACGGTCAGCGGCAGCTGATCGGCTTGACACGGCTCATGCTCTCCTCTCCACGGATCTGGCTTTTGGATGAACCGACCTCTTCCATGGATGACCGATTCGAGCAGCGAGTCATGAACGCGCTTGCTGAACAGATCGGTGATGAAGATTCCATGGTGCTCATAACACATAAACCGGCACTGCTGCGCCTGGTTGACCGGATTGTGGTGCTGGGGCCAGGCGGCGTTGCCCTTGACGGAGCACGTGATAAGGTGCTCAACAGTCTGCGCACCCCCGGAGCCGCACAATCTCGCCCACCTGCCCCAACTAGATCATCATGAGTCGACAAGAACGCTTTGGCAGCCCGAATCAGACGGATTGGGCCAGTAAACTGGTGATAATTGCAACAGTGATAACCGTGGTTTTTTTTCTGTGGGCCTCCATCGCAAAGATGGAAGAGGTTACCCATGCTCGGGGCATGGTCATTGCCAAAACACGAAATCAGGTGATCCAGTCGGCCATTGACGGGATCATTCAGGAGGTGATTGTCGAGGAAGGCCAGTCGGTCAAAAAAGGCCAGGCACTCGCTCATATGGAACGAACAAAGGCCGAAGTGGCGCAGAATGACAGTTTTGGCAAGGTGGCTGCGCTTGAAGCTGCTCTGGTGCGGCTTCGGGCCGAAGTGCTCGGTACACCCATGAGGTTTCCTCCCACGCTTGGCGACTTCCCGGAATTTGTTGCCAACCAGGAGCACCTCTACTTTCGACGTAAGGAGGCGCTCGAAACCGATTTACGGACTCTGAATGAACTGCTTGTTCTGGCAAAAAAAGAACTTGCCATGACCAAGCCCCTTTTGCAGAGTGGAGATGTTGGCCGTATCGAGGTATTGCGCCTGGAGCGTCAGATAGTCGAGATCACCGGCCAGCTTCAAAAACGGCAAAACCAGTTTTTCGAGGATGCCCAGAAAGAGATGACTAAAATGGAGGAGGACCTGCGTGCTCAGCAACAGATTCTTGCCGAACGGTCCTTTACAGTGGAGCAACTCGATATCCGGTCACCTGTCGACGGGATGGTCAAGAAAATCAACCTCACCACACAAGGGGCGCGGGTACGGCCGGGTGAGGTCGTCATGGAGATTCTTCCCACTACAAGCCGGCTCATCGTCGAAGGAAAACTCCGGCCTGCCGATATCGGTTTTGTCCATGTCGGCATGCCAGCAAGTGTCAAGCTCGATGCTTATGACTACTCGATCTATGGCATGCTGAAAGGATCGGTAGTTTATATAAGCCCGGATGCCATTGCCGAGATGGCTCCGCAGGGAGAACTTCTCTATTATCGTGTACACATCGGTCTCGATGAGGACGAGGCGTTACTTCGCCGTGGCAAGGAGATAGAAATCCTGCCAGGCATGACGACCAATATCGATATTCGTACCGGTGAAAAAACAGTGTTGAGCTATCTGACCAAACCGATCATCAAGGTTTTTCATGAGTCTATGAGTGAACGGTGAGGGTGTTGAACCTTGAGATAGAGGCTACCATAACCTATCGCCTTTGACAAGTCGCGTGATATGGTTATGAGCGACTTTCTCCATCGTCATGAACCCAGCTTTGAACGTAAAGCGAATGAAGTCCCTGCAGGTTTGGACCAGTAAGGAGGTTGTGTTGTGAAATGTATAGAGCCGTTCTTATGAACGGTGTCGATTCCGGTGATTCCGTTTTCTTCGAACGTGCTGTTTCGGGTCTCCTGAGATAGTCCCCTCGTTGTTTTCCTTCTAAAGAACGTTGCCTTAGTGTACTGGTTGAAAGATTGTCTTTCGGCAGTTTACCATGAAAAAATCATGTGTTATGGGTTTTATTTATATTTAGACTTTGTATATTTAGTGCGTCTCTACGATTCGGGAGCGGGGTGGGGAAACAGAGCGAAATTATACCTGAATTGATCGGCATTTCCCGACAGGCCAGGATTTCGACAAATGCGGCTCTTTATCAGTTTTCTCTTCCTCCCGACAGATGGGGGGGAAATCATATCATAAGTGCAATATAAATGACAGAATCAGATATGAACCAAAAGATCACGATTAACAAAGGCACTGTTCAGGAAACCCTGTTACTGCCGTTGTGGGGCAGAGCCTATGAAACACAAAAGAGCAACCCGCGGTTGATCGACGAACGTGCGGTGGAGATTATTCAACGAATTGACTACGATTTTTCGGATATCGAAAAAACCCAGGCCATGTCTCAGCATGGCTGGGTCGCACGAAGTCTGCATACAGACAGAGTGGCTCGCGAGTTCATAAAAAAACATCCCGAAGCGACCATAGTCAATATCGGCTGCGGGATGGACACCACCTTCAGCCGTATCGAAAACGGAACGATCATGTTTTATGAACTGGACCTGCCGGATGTGATCGAGCTGAGAAAGAACTTCTATGAAGACAGCGACAGGCACAAAAGTATTGCTTCTTCATTCCTGGATACACAATGGTTTGAAAAAATAGAGGTTCGGGACGGTTTGCTGTTCCTGGCCGGGGGAGTGTTCATGTATTTCAATGAAGAACAGATCAAAACGTTTTTCAAAAAAGCGGCAGATCATTTCAACGAATGTGAGTTTTTCTTCGATGCACTCTCGCCTATGGGAATGAAGATCGCGAAAAAGCAGGTGTTGAAAAAAGGCGGCATGGGGATGTCCATGGAAGGCGGATGGGGACTGAAGCCTGTATCGTCGCTCGAAAAGTGGGATAAGAGGATCAGGGTAATACGTTCATTCCCCATGTCAAAGGGGATGAAAAAAGGGATTGCGCTGCAATTTAAAATCATGGGAGCCATGACGGATATGCTGGGTGTGTGCTCTATGGTGCATATGAGAATCGGATCTTCCCGTTAGTTGCGAGTCGATAGTGATTTTCATTATGGAGTATTGTAAAAATGCAATCTGTTCGCCGATCACCTATGATATTGTCGCCCGGGCGCCAGCCATCGGTCCCATACAAGCATACATAATAACAACCATTTGCGAGGGTTAAACAGATTTTGTGACTCTCATGTTCCCCTTGCATGCTGGTAAGATGAGCGTGAAAAAAATGCAATTGCCCCGCATGGCAGGGAATAGGGCAAGTTATTTTTAGTCCTTTTTTTTGGCAATCTATACTTGAACTAAATAAATAAGCCGGTAGTGATGAAACCCAAACCCTACACAATAATCAGGATATGTGCAGTGGCGTTTGCTTTCAACGCATTGAGAACGTTGCCTGCCATTGCCGAAACGACGCTCTTCCAATCAGCCGAAGTAGTCGTAACTGCCAATAAACTGGAGGAGGACATCAAGGATGTGCCGCAGAGCATAACAGTGATTGATGAGACCTTGATCGAAGAAAAGGGAATGAAGGGTGTTGGGGATATTATCACGAACACTCCCGGCATGAATCTGGAAACGTATGGCAGCCCTGCCAGAGTACAGGTCAATATTCGTGGTCTGAATACCTCCGTTTTTACCAACAACAATCCGGTTGTTATTTATGTTGACGGGCTTCCTTACAGTAATTCAAATGGTTTTGATATATCTCTTGTCAATATCGAGCGCATTGAAGTCCTACGGGGCCCGCAGGGGACGCTTTACGGCAAAGATGCCATTGGGGGCGTGATCAACGTCGTGACGAAGGAGCCCACGAACGAGTGGTCGGGCAAAGCCGGCGCCGAATATGGTAGCTTTAACCACAGGGAGTTCAAGTTCAATACGAACGGTGCGCTTAAGAATGATGTGCTTTATTTCGGTTTGAATGGGCAATACCGTGCGGATGATGGCTGGCAAACCAATAGTTTTCCCGGAAATGAAAAGGATGCCGACAAGCTTGAAGATGGACGTTGGAGTACCTATCTGCTTTTTAAGCCAACAGAAGAATTCAGTGCCAAATTCACCTATTCCAAAGACTATATCGATGCCTACGGACAGAATGGTTACGGGATCATCGGAGGTTCCTTTTCGGACTTCAACGCCGACGATGCTGAAGATGTGATCACAGAATTTGAAACCAGGGAGGAGCTGAAAGTCAATTCACAAGCCCTGCAACTGGCATACGATTTCGGGGATTTCACGGTCACTTCAGTGACGACTCGCAGGTATCAGGAGCTGGAAGGTATCTATGATGGTGAAGGGGGCAACGATCCGATTGCAGTCGATGCTTATCAGTTCGACAATTCTGAAAGCGAAGCCTGGACACAGGAGCTTACGCTTAAGAGTAATATCAGCGACGGATTGAGGTATGTTGCCGGGATATACCTGGACATGAGTGAATTCAAACGAGGCCCATACGGTCAGGATTTTCCTTTTTTAAGCGTATTTGGCTTTGCCGAGAGAGGAAATTCGGTGTCCGAGACCGATGAAGAAACAGCCGCTATTTTCGGGCAGATTATCTATCCGGTGACAGGCCGATTGGACGTGACCCTGGGTGGACGTTACCAGTGTATCAAAAAGGATATTGATCTGGAATTCTTCGAAGATTATGTTCTCGATAATACGATTGATGGAGGAAAAGAGTGGTCAGAGTTTTTGCCAAGGGTGGCTCTCAATTATACGCTCAACGACAACTGGAGCACCTATTTCAGCTATTCCAAGGGCTACATGCCGGGTGGTTTCAATTTCTATGCCGACGAGGGCGACCTCGATGACAATGCTTTCGAGCCTCAGATATCCACCAACTACGAGATTGGACTCAAGGCGCAGACCGGGAAGATGACACTCGGGGCAGCCTTTTTCTACATGGATATCAAAGACATCCATGTTTTCAAAGCGAATGAAAGCTTTCAATTCTTTGCTGACAATGCCGAGAAAGCCCATTCCATGGGAGTTGAACTCGAAGCGGCTTACCGGTTGACCGACGCGTTTCAGTTGGATGCATCAGTCGGTTTTGTTGAGGCGGAATACGATGACTATGATGCAGGCGGTGGAGTTAAGTATGATGGGGAGAGAATTCAACAAACTCCCGAATATACCCTGAATCTCGGAGCGGCCTACTACCATCCCAATGGCTTTTACGGTCGTGCTGATGTGAATATGACAGGTGAGACCGCGTTCTTTAGCAGTAACGAGGGCTTTGTTAGGCGTGATGCCTATACCACGGTTGACGCACGCATCGGTTACATGCAAGATCGCTGGGAAGTCTATGCGTATGGAAAAAACCTTTCCGATGAAAGATACATTACTGGATATCGGGCTGGTGGTCCTCTTGCCGTCGCGTCGTTCAACGATCCGAGAACATTCGGGATCGGTGCTCGTTATAGTTTCTAATAATCGTGCTCGGCTCAGTTTGACGGGTTTGCTTTGCGGGCGCCTTGCACCCGCAAAGCAAACCACAACCGTTGGGAGAGTAGTGGATGAGGGCAAGACGGAAAGTATGAGCATTGATTGGGTGCCTTTACCGGAGTGTTCATAGGCTACCGAGATGTTCTCGGAAGCAAGTTTGTTAACTCCTGAATTGAGCGATTGTCGAGCATACTACAGATGCAAGGCACAGGGAATGCCGCTGTATCCCGGCAAGTCGGGACGCTCAGTTTAGGTGCAAATATCTTTCAAACAACAGGGTAGTTGATATGCCCATAAATTAACTGGAGGAAAAGAAAGTGCGTTTTGGAAAAATAATTGTGTTTGCCTTTTGTATAGGCTCTGTCTATTCCTTTGTGCCGACTATGTCATGGTGCAGTGAGGAAGAGTCAGGTGACACGATGGAAATGCCGGAAATGATCGTGACCGCCAATAAAATCGAGGAGGATGTTCAGGACGTTCCCCAAAGTATCACGGTCATCGACGATGAAGTCCTTAAGGAAAAGGAGATCAAAGATGTTGCCGGCATCATCAGTGAGATCCCCAATATGAATTATACTTCTAGCTATGCCGGTCAAGTGAACTTCAGGGGCTTGAGCACCTCGTTGTTAACCAGCAACAACCCTGTGGTCATTTATATTGACGGGGTACCCTCTACCAATCAGTACGGTTATGACGCTTCGCTGGTCAATGCCGAACGGGTCGAGGTTCTGCGTGGCCCTCAGGGTACGCTTTACGGAAAGGATGCCATCGGCGGGGTTATCAAGGTGGTTACCAAAGAGCCGGAAAACGAATGGTATGGAAGTATCGGCGCCGGATACGGCAGCTACAACGACATGGAGGGCTCTCTTAATGTCAGTGGCTCCCTTATTGAGGACAAGCTCTATCTCGGGCTGAACGGTCGCTATCAGCAAGATGACGGCTGGATCACAAACGACTACACAGGTGACGATGAATTCAACAAGAGCAGCCTCTACAATCTGGGGAGCTACCTGCTGTATACGCCGACCGACAGGTTCACCGCCAAGCTCACCCTGTCAAACGATTACTCCGAAATATATGGGATCACAGGCTACGGTCTGCCTAGCGGAACAAGAGCCAGTGAGTTCGACCGGGACGATGCCGAGCACAGTTCTTTCGATGAAGACTTTGTTGAAGAGACCGAAGCGATGGCGCAGAGTCTTCATCTGAAGTATGAGTTCGATTCGGTGACCCTGACTTCAACGACCACCCATAGAGATGTTGAAACTGACGGTATCAACGATCGCGATGCCCAGGCAAATACCAGTTATGACGGGCTTATCGGCTTTAGCGCAACCGACTCTGAAACCTGGACCGAGGAACTGAGGTTATCGAGCAATAATACGGAGGGCGTACGTTGGGTTACCGGTGCATATTTTGATATCGAGGATATAAAGAAAGGCCCCGATGGAATACAGATGTCTTTCTCCGGAAATGACTACGAAATGAGTTATCGATCCAAAACTGAAAGTGAGACCCAGGCCTTGTTCGGGCAGATAATGATTCCCTTTCTCGACAGCTTTGAATTGACTCTCGGGGCACGTTATCAGCGGATCGACAAAGAAATGGACCTGGATACCTACTATGGACTGGTCGGGGCCGGCAGTGATCTCATCTACTCCATCCAGCCCGATGAGACCTGGGACGTCTTCTTGCCCAAGGTTGCGCTCTCATACAAACTGAATGACACCTGGATCACTTACGCTTCCGTGGCGAAGGGTTATATGCCCGGCGGTTTCAACTTTTATGCCTCCTCTGGTTCAGAGGAAGACATCAGCTTTGGACCGGAGCAGTCGATCAACTACGAAATTGGGGCCAAGGCGGAGTTTGCCCGTGCACGTCTTGCCGCCGCTGTCTTTTATATGGATATCGATGGTATCCAAATCAGTAAATACGACAATGAGATTGATATGTGGGTGACAGATAACGCCGGCGGCGCTTACTCTCTGGGCGCGGAGCTGGAGTTGACCTATTTTCTGACCGATTCCATCGAATTGACCGCAGCACTCGGCATCATCGAGGCAGAATACGACGACTACGATACCGGTACTGTTGATTACGACGGTGAATCGATCTCTGGAACTCCATCGCATACGGCGCGGATCGGTCTCGCCTACTACCACCCCAATGGGATTTACGCCCGTGGGGATGTCAGGAGTCAGGGTGAGGTTCCCTATTATGACAGTTCCAACAATGAGTTCGACGAGCTGGATAGCTACATCACCGCTGATGTCAAGGTCGGTTATCGCTTCAATGGGTATGATATTTACGCCTACTGTAACAACCTGACCGATGAAGAATATATCACATCATTCCAAACGGCCAGTATGAAGGCGGTCGTATCCTACGGCGATCCGCGAGCTTTCGGTATTGGGGCCTGTTATAACTTCTGATCTTACTAACCAGCACGACTGAACCAGGTTTACCACCACAACGAAACATGAAAGGTATTTACTCCAGGAAACAAGAACAAAATTATGATAACGAGAACTCCCATGACTGAAGGCTTAAAAGTAACCGGTCTGAACAAGACCTATTCAAACGGTGTGCGTGCATTAGATGGTGTTGATCTTGAGGTGCAGCCAGGGCTTTATGGCTTACTCGGCCCAAACGGCGCAGGCAAAAGTACCCTGATGAGAACCCTTGCCACATTACAGCAACCCGATAGCGGCAACATTACACTTGACGGCATCGATGTGTTGGCTGAAGCGGATCGGCTGCGCAGTCAACTTGGCTATCTGCCACAGCAGATTGGTGCCTACCCCGGTGTTTCCGGGCGAAGCCTGATGGAGCGATTTGCCTGGTTAAAAGGCTATACTGATCGGAAAAAGCGTGCAAATGAGGTGGCGTGTTTACTCGAACGCGTCAATCTAAGCGATGCTTCTCAAAGGGCAGTGGCAGAGTATTCCGGAGGTATGTTACGCCGTTTTGGTATTGCTCTGGCATTGATCGGTTCTCCACGCTTGTTGATCGTCGATGAGCCCACTGCAGGATTGGATCCAACGGAGCGAAATCGCTTTCATCGTGTGTTAGCGGATGTTGCACATGAAGCTGTTGTTCTGCTCTCAACCCATATTGTCGAGGATGTGGAAAACCTGTGTGGTCGACTTTCTATTTTGACAGATGGAAAAATCGTCGCTACAGGCTCACCGGAGGAGCTCATCGAGCCCTTGCAGGATCGTCTGTGGTCTAGTGTCATTGCCAGAGATCAGGAACCGCCCGGTGATGCACTGCGTATTTTGGCACACCCAAACGGTCTGCGCGTTATTATGCAAAGTGATCAGGCACCGCAAGGGGATTATGTGGCCCATCAGCCCAGCCTTGAAGATGCCTACCATATAGCGCTAAAAACATCTGGAAAGGAGATTGACGTATGAACCATGCTGTTTACTGGGCGGAATTTCGCCATGAAATTCGTGCGGGTTTACGAGGTCCTTTGCTCCCTATCGCTGCAGTCGTCTTTACGCTGTATGTCATAGTCGTACTGACCAATGGCAATATGCTGCGCGGTTTTGGTGCTACGCGTAATTCGGCGGCAATAATGTATCAATTTGCCACATTTTTGTCCGTATATCTGTTTTTTGTTTGGGCGTGGATTTATGCTCAGGTAGTGGTACGCGACCGCAATGTACGTCTGGATGAAAATGTGCTGAGTTCGCCTATCAGTTTACCTAAGCTACTGTTTGCACGCTATCTCGGTGCTTCCGTTGTGGCGTTCTTACTTGGTGCAGTTGTGCCGCTCAGCTTTTTTCTGATGCCAATACCTGCCTGGCTGGGACTGTTTCCTCCAACAGCTATCGGTGATGCACCAGTATTGCCGGTGCTATTAATTCTCCTGCTATTCCTGCTGCCAGCTGTTCTGGGTATAGGTGCCTTGTTTGTCAGTAGTGCGCTGTGGACGCGTTCGACGGCAGGCCCTTTTGTGGTTGCCGCATTCCTGATGCTGATCTGGATGGTTGGTCTTCTCGTCTTTCGCATAAGTGATATCAGCGATACCCTTGCATCTGTGCTTGATCCAACGATGTTTAATGAGGTTGACCGCCAGATCAGTGGTTTGACCCCGAATGAAAAGAACGATTTCCTCCTGGATGTGACATCGCTCTATCTGCTGAACCGCCTGTTGTGGTTTGTGTTGCCAGTGGGGCTGTTACTGTTTGTATTACGCCGCTTAAACCGTGATGACTTGCTCCTTGACAACAGTAAAAAAACGGTTCGTGATACTACTGCTAGACAGGCCTTGTCAGCCGTACAAACAACTGCACCTGTGACTATCAACGGCAAACCGTCGTGGCTGCGTGCACTGTTTAGCGAAGCACTCTGGCATTTACGGCTCTCTTTGCAAAACAGGGGTCAGCTATTGGCATTGGGAGTAATATTACTCATGGGAGTGTTTAGCTCAGTTATGAAGGTACTGTATAACGGTCAAGGACCCATGGTACCGTATGTAGAGCATTTACTATCGATCAGAGGCTTTTTCTATCTGTTTACCCTGCTTGCCGTGGCGGGGTTTGTCGGTGCCTCGATGCGCCGTGATCAGCGTAGTGGCTTTGAAGAGATGTTTGATGCTACACCCGCACCGCTTGGTACGCGTGTGCTGGCACGGATCTTGAACGCTTTTTTATTGACGATGGCTATCGGCTTGTTTCCAACACTCACGGTATGGATTGTCATGGCTATCGGCGGGATGTCTATTGCCTGGTGGGAGCCGCTGGCATTCCAAATGCTCGTGTTTACACCCGCTTTGCTGGAGATAGCAGCACTGGCTGTATTGAGCCACAGCCTGATCCGCAACCCGGGGGCCGCGTACGGGGTCTCAATGATGCTTGCCTTCATCGCGTTTATGAATCAGGAGCTGCTTCTGGTCTCTTATCCACCAGCCCAGATCGGTAAAGCTGTATCCTTGTCGTTTTCATCCCTCAGTGGTTGGCACCCCTGGCTCGCCAGCGTGATCAGTACCGATCTATTGAAGCTTGGTATCGCTTTGGTCATTGTGGCTTTGGCTTGGCTTGTCTGGCTTCGTGGGGTGGATTTTGGTTTTGCAATGCGCTGGCGTATTGCGCGTTCTCGTATCCCTAGTGTTGCTCCTTTGGCTATTGCCGGTTTATTGTTGATTACACTACCTGGTGTAGTGCTGTATCAAAAACTGGTGGTTCACGGTGAGTATCAGTCATTAAAAGAGGAGATAGCTAAAGCTGCTGCTTGGGAAAAGCAGTGGTGGAATAAAGGCGGTGCCTATTCACTGGATGGTGGCGAAGTCCATGTTCAACTCAATCCATCCATGCGAACGCTGGAAGCGCAGTGGACATTAAATAATGTCCAAAGTGCCAATAATCTTTTACACGGCAGTCTGCCGCATGGTGTTCGCATTAGTTCTGCCATGGTTGAAGATGAGAACGTAGTCCCTGATACGGCGTATGATCATTTCATCTTACCGCTGGAGGGCTGCCCGGTTGAAGGATGCGATGTGCAATTGACCTTGACGGCCAAGCTGCAGGATTGGTCGGCGGATGATGTGCAGTCTTGGCTGCTCCCCTCAGGTGTCTGGCTACGCGCCGCTGATGTTTTACCGACATTGGGGCTCGATCCGGATTGCCGCCTGCATATACCTGCCGAGAGAGCGCAGTTTGGTCTACCTAAGCTGGAGGGCAACCTGCCGCGCCATGCCATGCAAGCCGCCGAGGCCGTCGCGCCGGCGGGATCCTGGCATTGGCGTGTAGAGATCGAGGGTGGTGGAGCTTCTACACAGACCTCCGGCGCACTGAACGGTCCGTTGGATTTTGCCATGGTCTGGTTGCCTGACGCACCGGAACAGACGACGCAAAATGGCATTCAGGCCTGGCATGGGCACGAATACCGGCAAGCCGCTGAAGATATCCTTGAAGACCTGAAGCTCATGACGCAACACGTCGGCGATCTGCTGGGGCAGGTGCCTGATGTGCGTTATGTTGTCCAGGCGCCGCGCGAACTAGGGGAAATAGCACAGTTTGGTGAGCTGCTCTGGTTGCCCGAAAACCTTGGTTGGGATCTTGCCAGCGAAGGTCCTGGACGCAAACGTCGGCGTGCGGCTATAGCTTCGGCTCTTAGTCGGCATCTACTGCTTCAGGCTACTGATCTGCGTACCGAAAAGGGTGCGCAGTGGTTGCTCTCCGGGGTATCGGGTTGGGTCGGTATGGAATGCCTTAGACACAGTGATGGGAAGAAGGCCTGGATCGCTGAGCTAAACTGGCAGGCGCAAGACCTCTCCAAAGCAATGGGTGAAAGGCGGGAAGTACCGGTTGGTCAGGTAGCTGATGCTGGCGAAGCCGACTGGGTCAAGCTTTATACAACACTAAGTACACTGAATTGGGCAGCAAGTCAAGGTACTGAACAAACTGTTGTTGTAATCAAAGCACTGCTAAATCGACTTCAAAATAACGAACCTTTGCCTGAGGCGTTGGCAGCACTGGCGGGACAACAAACTGCCGAGCGTTTATTAGGTATGCCTATGGTCTCAGATATTGCAGTACACGTAGATGATAAACAGCAAGTGCAGATAAAAGCCAAACGTTGGCAATGGAATGACAATGGTTGGGAATTGATAGAAGAACCAAAAGAAGTTTTACAGATAGTAGGAGAGCAGACACAGATACTTGATCTGCAAGAGTCCTTGGAGATAAATACTATGCAGGATTTTATCGTACTCGATCGCTGGCCAAGCGTCGAGCGAACACCCAAAGATAATGTTTGGAGACATACGGCTAAACCATAGTGGAGTCTGTACGATAAAATGTGTAAACGGACCTTCGGGATCGGCACTCGCTACAACTTTTAATATCGTCAGCTTAGTTTGATGGGTTTGCTGTGCGGGCGCCTTGCGCCCGCACAGCAAACCACAACCGTTGGGACAGTAGTGAACGAGGGCAAAACGGAAAGTATGAGCATTGATTGGGCACCTTTACCGGAGTGTTCATAGGCAACGAGATGTTCTCGGGAGCAAGTTTGCCAACTCCTCAATTGAGCGATTGTCGAGCATGCCACAGATGCAAAGCACAGGGAAAGCCGCTGTTTTCTACATCGATTACGAAGACCAGCAGGTTTTACAGCTTATAGGTGCCGGTCAGACCATTACCAAAAATGCTGCGAAGTCAACTTCCAAAGGCTTTGAGATAGAGCTGGCAGCGAAACCGGTCCAGGGGCTCGAGCTGATAGCCAACTAAGGTTATACGGGCGCTGCTTTCGACGAATATCGCGATCCGGCAGCCGGCACGGTCTATGAGGATAATAAGGTTTTGATGGTTCCCGAGCATGATTATCTGCTCGCAGCTCGATACAGGTATGTACTGAATCCGTCCCTGACGCTTTTCAGTCGTGTCGAGTTGCACGGCGTAGGGGAGATATACTGGGATTATGCGAACAGTGAGAAGCAGGGCTCCTATGAGTTGGTCAACGCACGTGTCGTGCCGAGTTCGAACATTTCGATGTGTATTTCTGGGTGAAGAACCTGTTCGAGCAGGAGTACGAAGCGATAGCGTTTGAATTTCCGGTGTTGGGCTGGGTAGCTCAGCCCGGTGATCCCAGAACGATGGGTTTCACCTTGAACGGCAGGTTCTGACGGGCTCTTCTATTCTATTAATTATCGTGAGCGCCTTGAGTACGAGGCGGACGGAGTGCAGATGCCTGGCGCACATCGAGTACATGAGGATTTCGAGCCCCGACCAACGAAGTTTCAAGGCGAGTAACAAATCAATTGAGGTGACCTGAAAAAGTCGGGGGTGAAACAATGTCGTGCTCATCTGGTCTCGAAGACGTCATACATGGGATCGGGGTTTGTGTTTGCCTCCGAGACTCTCGTCATCATTGCCGTCCGTGACGGTGCTCGCGATGGATGAGAAGCGAATGTGAAGGATCGGATTTGTCTGTACGCCTCCGGAGCTGTTCTGTGACAACGGTACCGGCAAGTATGAGGATACCAAGTGTTGTATAGAGCGTGACGAATCCCCATCGGTCGCCGACAGCGCCGAACACCGGAGAAAATGTCAATGGAATAATTATGAACAAGCTGCTGAGGGCGGCAAAACCGGTGCCTGCCTGTTTTCCAGCGCTTACGCTCATTATTTGAGTGTAAGCCCAGACATGGATGCTGCCCGTCAAGATATTATCCAGAGAAAGAATGACTGCCGCTTGTTCGAGCCCGATCTTCTTTTCGACGGCGCACAGCAGGGTATATGCTGTAAGCATCAGGGCAGTGATGCTGAAGAGACGCAGGAAACTTTTTTCCCCGATCCTCTGGAGCAGCCACCCGCTGAAAATGGTTCCGGCAAGGCCTGCCGGGTATGCCCACTGCATCATGATGGCTCCCAGAACCCGTGAGTCGAGGCCGAGATCGGTAAAAAGGGGCATGCGCATTTGAAAACTGTTAAAAACAAAAGCTGTCGGAAGGATGAGTATCGGCAGCAATCTCAGGACCGACGGGGTTTTCAGAAAGGAAAAGGTGCCCATGGTTTCATCGTTCCTGATAGTTGCATCCTCAGTTACGGGCGGCAGCTCCCGATGAAGTACGGCCGGGAGACTCAATAACAACACGGTGCAGGATAGAATGAAGCAGACATTCTGCCAGCCGAGCGAGGTGTGCAGAAAAAGCATGAGCCCGCCACCGAGCATCATACCGGCGAAACGGGCGCCTGACTGGATCGTGTTGCCCCACGCTCGTTCATGGGGATACAGGATATCGGTGGCGTAGCCGTCAACGGCAATATCGTTGGTTGCCATAACGATATGGAGCAGCAAAACCAGCAGGTACATCATGTTGAAATGTGTCTCGGGAGGTGTTTGAGAAAGACACAAAAGAATCACTGCGGCCAACCACTGCAAGGGAACTATCCAGGACCGTCGCCGGCCGATGGAGAGGATGTACAAACGGTCGATCCAGGATGCGTACAGGAATTTGAAGGCCCAGGGAAGATGCAGGAGAAAGAGTGCGCCGATGCTTTTGAGCGACATGTTTTGCTGGCGCATTATGACCGGCAGACTGCCGAATACATAGCCCAGTGACAGTGTCTGACACATATACATGGAGATGAGGAGCCCTGCCTTGGCTGCTGTTGGGTGGCGTAGCGGTTGAGACATGGAAAAAAAATTCATGGTCACGTTAATGGGTTACTTCATTCTAAGCAGAACAGTGGTTCGGAACGTTCAGAGGCGGTAGTTCAGCGATATTCCGGCAGTAAGCGGTTCGCCGTCTTCGGCAATACCCTTCGCTACATTTTCGAAGAGCACGTAATGCCGGTCCAGAAGGTTTTTTGCCCATACATAAAAGTCCAGGTGATCGCTTTCCATGCCGAGTTTGAGGTTGAGCAGTTCATAGGAGGAATCTTTGACGGTGTTGGCGTCGTCGAAATAGCGGGTTCCCACGCCGGAGAGTTCTATGCGGCTGAACAGATCCCATTGTGCACAAAGCGGTCTTCGGTACTGCAAAGCTACGTGGAACGTATGGTCGGGTACACCGAAGACGTTGTTTCCTTCATAATCACAGCCGGTAACCGGATCGCTGTAGCTGTCGTATTCGGCTTCGATCCAACTGAACGAAGTGCTCATGTCCAGCCCCGGCAAGAGAACGGCTTGTGCTTCGATTTCAAAACCAAGCCGATGGGAAGCGCCGGCATTGCTTATATACGGCTGATTCGTGTCGGCGTCGAACTGGGCGATCTGTTCATCTTCTATATCGGTATAGAATCCGGCGAGATTAAGGATAAGGCGTCTGTTAAAAAACCTGGTTTTAGCACCGATTTCGTAAAGCCAGCTCTGCTCTTCGTCATAGGTTCCCCTGTCTCCAAAAACATTGAATCCACCACTTCGATAACCTCCGGCAAAGGTGGCATAGAGCATGCGCTCATCGTTACAATGCCACGCAAGGCTGGTTTTGGGAGACAGAGCACTGAAGTCGTTATCCAGTGTTGGTGCGATGGTTGTCGTAGTGATCCCTCCCTCCGGCGTGTCGAGGAGGGTAGCGTCCATTTCCGCACGTTCATATTCGTAGCGGAGTCCAACGGTAAGGTCGAGCTTTTCAAGAAGTGGATATGTTGCCTGGCCGAATACCGCCATCCCCTCGTTGCTGCTTTTTGTGGCTTTTAACCGTGAACCTGTACCCGGCTGAAATGGATTGGCCGGGTTTTGGGCCATTGCCGGGCGGTAGCAGGTGGTTGCCTTGTTTTCGCTGTCGGCATGAAAATAGGATAGTCCCGTAAGCCATTGTAATGAATGATCCTGCTTCGGTGAAGCAAGCCGTACTTCTTGCGAAAAGGTTTTTTCGCCCATGACGTATCTCATTCGTGTCATGTCCAGCGGACTGAAATCGGTATCGATCATCTCGTCATTGTCGTAATCACGGTATCCAGTAATGGAGGTAAGACGTCCGAATTCCATATCATGAGTCACGTTCAGTGAAGATCCCCAGTAACTGTTTTCCGATCTTCCTTCGAAATCGTGGGAGTAATGGTACTTCCTGTCCGCAGCGAACATGCCTTTTTTGACGAAAGCGTTTCTTTCCGTTCTGCGAAATACAAAAACGCCATCATCGTGCTGCTGACCGTCAATACCGAGCGTGATATCCCATTTGGTGTTCGGCAGGTATCGCAGTTGCAGCCTGCCGGATTGTCCATCCGTATACCGTCCGTCCTTGCCTGTGCCGTAATCGTTTTCAATGTAGCCGTCACTGGCCGAGACGAGTCCGGCTATACCGAGGAATAACGTGTTCGCGATAAGAGGTGTACGCAGGTATCCCTTTATTTCCCGAGTATCATAGTCTTCGAGCGAGCCGGCGAGGCATACAGCTGTTTCGTTATCGGGCTTTCTTGTATAAATATTGATGACACCACCCATGGTGTTTCGCCCGTAAAGGGTTCCCTGGGGGCCGCGCAGGATTTCGATGCGTTCCACATCGAAGAGTGGAAAATCAAACATATAGGATTTGGAATAGTTGACCCCGTCGACGTAGTAACCGATAGCAGGTTCAGCATTGTGAAGGCTTTTGATGCCCCGCATGAAGGTCAGGCTGTGCCGGCGGCTGCCGAAATTGTAAAATTCAAGGTTCGGTACGTTATCAGAGAGACTTTCCATATCGGTGATGCGCGCATCTTCAATAGCTATATCGTCCAGCACGGTGATGCTATTGGGTATATCCTGTACATCCTGTGACTGCTTTTGAGCGGTTACCGTGATTGGGCCAAGCTGGTGCAGGATCGATGCTTCTGGATTGTCTGTTGCTCGAGATACATGGTACGGCGACAAACCGATAGTGATGACGAGGCAAATCATGAGGGTTCTTTTCAGAACCTTATCATTGTTTTTTCTGCAGAAAACATTCATTGGGAACTACCTCCATACGCTTGTGGCACTCAATGCCTTGACCGGCTTTGAGTCGTGCCTGTTTTATGGTATTTATTTTTAATTAATCTTGTTAATCATAAGCTGTCTCGACTCAAATCTTTGCTCCTGGAAGCCCGTTTTTTGCTCCCGCTCGCCTGAAATTCGCAAGCAGCATCTTTTAGGACCCGTTTTTGAAAGTTTTCGCAATGAAGGAGCAGGATTGTTTTTTCTTGTTCAGCTGATACGGTAATACGTAGGACTGTGCCGGAATGGTATTGTTGCCGAGAAGTCAATCTGAAAGGGCGCAATGATTGTTTGCTTTTTCCTGAAGGAGAGGAGGGAGAAAAGGATGAGGAAGAGGTTGTCTCATTAGTCCTACAATGAATCTTTCTGTAGTCATCCTCGGGGTTGACCCGGGGGTTCATCTTCCAAAGAAAGTCAGTATGGATGCCGCATCAAGTGCGGCACGACTCTCTATCGGAAACGTATGCATGGTGATCGATAGTCGTGAAGCAGTTCTTTTGAGACAGCCTCGAGTTATTTGTTCAGGGACAGTTGCCGGTGGTGTCTCGGGAGGATGCCGAACCTCTTTTTAAAAGCTTTGGTGAACTGACTGACATTTTCATAACCGACTGACCAGGCAACCTGACTGACGTTCATGTCGGCTTTTCCCAAAAGAAAAAGAGCTTTTTGCATCTTGTGCTCACGCAGATGGCCGAAGACGCTGTTTCCAAAAAGATCGTGGAATCCGGCTTGCAGTTTGTTTCGGTTCAGGCAGAACCGGTTTTCGAGATCACGGAGGGAGGGGGGAGCTGATAGATCCCGTATGAGCCATTCCCTTGCGGCCCGGATACGTTCTTTTTCGTTAAGGCTCAGACCGTTCCTGGAATGGCATTTCTCATTTTCAGTCATCAGGTGACCCAACCGCAGGGTGAGCAGTTCCAGGGCCTTGCATTCCAGAAAAAGCTTTTTCGGCAGTCCCTGAAATCCGTCATTGAAAATGTCCAGCGCGATAGACCAAGTCAAAGGAGCTATAACGCCTTTCGACAGATAACAGTCATCGGAATGTTCGGTTAGAACATTCCGGAACGTTGGGGGCATGGCGTCGAGATCGTCACAAACCATTTCGTACAGCCGTTTTGGCGAGATGTGAATATGCATGACTTGTATCGGCTGGCTTCCCGAGATTTCTACAATGCCTTTCCTGTCCGGAAAAAAACCGATACCGGAAAGACCGCTGCTTCCTTCGATGCGCTCTGTGCCGTTACCGTGTAACCTGTGTTTGAGGCAGCCGCTTAGAATAAAGCCGAAGTCGATGAGGGATGGTTTTTTATGGTAGCTGATCGTCATGTTGCGATCGGGAGGACCTGTCAGGAGGCTGATCCAAAAATCGGAATGCAGTTCTATCTGTTGTAAATCCCAGTCCGTATAATGCTTGGTGTGGGTTCTTTTTCGGTAAAATGTCTCCCTGAGATAAAGCTGTTTGTTTTCCTTATGGGTAGTGTTCGATATATGAGGCTTTCCGTTACCTTGATGCTTGTTTGCATGCTTGGTTCGTTGGATACGCTGTCTTTTGTACTCCGGCATAATTATTTGGTAAAGAAGATGTTCTTCTTGTATGGTTATATCTTATATATACAAAGTATGCATTACGGACAGGTTATTGAAAAGCAAGACGATTTTTAGTGTAGTGAGATGCCTGCTTGCATGACGCTTCCAAGTCCATGGGATTGTCTGTCGGTCTGGAGATACTATGTTAAAAAAAAGAGTAATGTCTTTCTATCGGCTATCTTGGATGAATGATCGTTGATATTTCTGAAGATTGTCAGACATGGCGAAGATGATAATAACCGGGTGTTGGAGGTTCGGAAAAAATCGGACTGGTGATAGCTTTTGAGAATTTTATTTATTTTTATTTTGTCTAAATAAAAATGTTGTTATATTTGAATCAACACTGGTTGTGTTACTACCATTGTTGATTCTCCTTGCTAAAGCCTCTCTGTATGTGCCGCAGAGAGGCTTTTTTATAAGCTCTTCAGACTTCGAATGTTTTTTGTTTGTCGGTTGCATGTTGAAACAGAGGTGATTGTCGATAGTTGGTTGTGTGAGATATGAAAACGTTTTATGGAAATAGTATATGAAGGTTGTTTTTCAGCTTGCCGAGAGTAAACGAACGCAGATCATCGTATCGGTTGTACTCGCTGCACTCAGTTCGATCCTTTTGATCGTTCCCTATGCGTTGATATACTACATCGTGCAGTACTATCTGCAAGAGGGAGAGGGAGCCGTCGCAGAGCCTGTTGCGGGTATTGTCGGATGGGCGCTCTTTGCCATACTGCTCCACTATGTGTTGCGTGTCTCGGCGTTCGTCTTCAGCCATATCGCGGCCTTCGATCTTTTGTATCATATTCGCTCCCGCCTGGCCGGACATCTCGGTAAACTGCCTATGGGGTACTGGAACAGGAAAAATTCAGGAGCGGTTCGCAAGGTGATTCAGGAAGATGTCGAGGCGATAGAAAATTTTATCGCACATCATGTGCCTGATTTCGTATCCGGTCTTGTGCTGCCGGCGGTAACCCTGGTATTTCTCTACGTGGTTGACTGGCGGCTGGCTCTTGCCGCAACCGTACCGCTACCTTTCGGGCTGGTTCTGGTTTATACCTCCATGGGTGGTTTCGGTCTGATCGGAAAAAGGTCGGAGATCATGGAGCGCTATCATACGGCTCTGGAAGAAATGCATTCACGCACGGTCGAGTACGTTCAGGGGATGCCGGTGATCAAGGTTTTCAATCTGACGGTCGATTCGTTCAATCGCCTCAGAGATTCGGTGACCCTTTACGGTATGCTGGTGACCAGATGGTCGAAGATCATGACGCCCTTCTGGGCTGGTTTCACCTCGATCGTTCTCGGTGGCGGCGTGTTCATCCTTCCGGTTGCTATTGTACTGTTACAGCAGGGGGAGGTGGATATTCCCACGATCATCCTTTTTCTGCTTCTGGGTACCGGCTGCCTGGTCGGCCTGGTGAATTTCGTCACCATGGCTTCCAAAGTGATGATGATTACCGAAGGGGCAAAGAGAATTCAGGCAATGCTTCAGGAGGAACCGCTTGTTGAACCCGATACTCCTGCCCGACCGTCGGGCCATGATATCGTGGTGGATAACATCACGTTTCGATACTCTCCCGATGCAGAGCCGGCGCTGAGTGATATCAGTCTCGACATTGAAGAGGGGAAGTTCGTGGCGCTGGTCGGTCCGAGCGGTGCCGGCAAGACTACACTGGTGCATCTTCTTGCGCGGATGTGGGAGGTGTCGGACGGCGAAATACGTATAGGCGGCAAGTCCCTTGCCGAACTTGGGTCACGGGGTGTGAACGATGCTGTTGGCATGGTGTTTCAGGATGTTCAGATGCTGACTGCGACCGTGAGGGAGAATATCTGCATGGGTCGGCAGGATGTTTCGCAAGAAGCGCTCGAGAAGGCGGCAAGAGCCGGTGCATGCCACGATTTCATCGAAGCGCTTCCCCGTGGATATGACACGGTTATCGGTGAGGGTGGAGAGGTTCATCTCTCGGGAGGGGAAAAGCAGCGTATCGCTCTGGCGAGGGTTATTCTGAAAAACCCGCCGATCGTGCTGCTCGACGAGGCGACGTCATATGCCGATGCGGAAAACGAGAGCCGTATGCAGCATGCATTTTCTTCTCTGATGCAGGGGCGTACCGTTGTCGTCATCGCACATCGCTTGTCGACGATCATGCATGCCGATGAGATCGTTGTTGTAGATAAGGGGCGCATTGTTCAGCGGGGAACGCACGATCAGCTAATCGGTGATGATCGCGGGGTCTACTGCCGGATGTGGAACGCTCGCCGTAAAGCTCATGACTGGCGGTTTCAGGAAATGGAAAAAGAGACGAAAGGAGTGTGACGGATGAACACGGAGCAGGTAAAAAAATGGAGTTTGTTCAGGGAACAGCCTCGTGCGCTCCTCAGCATTTTTGTAGGGAATTTTATCAGCAACCTTCCCCGCGGCATGTTTACCGGCGGTCTCTATGTGATCATTATGTACCTGTCGGTACCGCTACTAATGAACGTCAATATCGATTTTCGGAGCCTGTGGTATTTTTCGGGCTTATACGCTATTGTTTTTCTAATATATTTTCTGCTTTCGTTGTGGGGGCAGACGAACAGTTTCGTGCAGTCATATAAAATCTCGACGGCGTTGCGCCTCAAGCTGGGTGAGAAACTGCGGAAGTTGCCTTTGGGATTTTTCAAGGCGAAGGACCCGGGCGATGTCACGTCACGTATTCTTCATGATGTCACCAAGGCTGAAAACACCCTTTCCCATCAGATCCCCGATATCGTTTCCGCGATGGTCGTACCGTTTCTGCTTGGCGGGTTCCTGTTTTTTATCGATGCTTCTCTTTTCGGGGTCATCTTCGGAACCATAGCCGTGGCATCGGTGTTTCTCCTGATTGCCTCACGAATCGTGTCGCGTCTGGGTGAGCAGCATGTCGCCTCGATTACGTCCACGTCTTCCCGGTTGCTTGAATATGCCCGTACACTCAGGCTGCTCAAGGCGTACGATATGACAGGCGAGCACTTCGATTCCCTGAAGCTGTCGATGCTCGAGTTGAAGAAGCAGAGCTTTCGCGTAGAAGTGTTTACAGGAATCCCCGTACAGGTTTTTCTCATGATCCTCGATCTGGGATATCTCCTGATGCTTTTAGTGGGAGCCTGGATGATTCCCAACGGTGGACTTGGTGTCGTAAACTACCTTACCTTTGCCATCCTCGGGTACTATTTTTTCGCTCCTGTCAAGAATTTGGGGATCATGCTTGTGGAACTCCGCTATGCTATGGTTTCGACGGCTCGTATAGAAGAGGTTTTTTCCACTGAGGAGCTTCCGGAAGAGGCGGGTAGAATGCCTTTGCAGGCCGGTGATATCGAGTTCAGAAACGTTCATTTTCGTTATCTCGATACTCCCGTTCTGCAAGGAGTCAGTTGTGTGATTCCCACCAGGAAAATGACCGCACTCGTGGGGCCTTCCGGATCAGGAAAAACCACGATGGTGAATCTTATTTCCCGTTTCTGGGATGTTGACGAAGGAGAGATTCTTTTCGG